>NZ_CP083387.1:0-612740 GCF_020042345.1 Arachidicoccus terrestris | reverse complement strand
TTTGCTGCACGCGCATCACCGGCGGCATGAGCGCCTACTATATCCACCAATTCCTGTAGTACAAAGTTAAAATCCTCTTTTGGATGGCCTCCTGAATATCCGCTGTATGTCCGTATTCTATCTTCCAGTTCTGAAAAATGATGGTGGAACACGCGCTGTGAATAATCCCGATCTGAATGATTGGACAGCAGTTCCCGCATATTCTGATCCTTTCTGCTGAATTCCAACAAGCCGGCCAACGCTGCAGACATAACCGCCCGGTGATACAGGGCTTTCGGAGATTGTGTCTGTTCGTCTCCCGCAGCCTGTGTGTTAGGGTCCACTGTTTTCATCGGGCGGTCTCTTAATCTGTCTTCTAGGAGTTTAACGATATTTTCTGCCATAATAATTCATGTTTAGAGGTGATATTTCAGGTAAAGCGATACGGTATAACTTAAAATATTATGCCATAATCTCTGCCTGCGCCAGCAGCAAAGCCGGTGTAAGGTAAAAGCTTACAATCCGGAGGGGAAGTGTGGTGTTGCTTGCACGAAATGTTGGGGAATGGTCGCAAAAAAAATAGGCGATCAGAAATAGTAAAATTATTTTTAAAAGTAAGTCGTTGATAGTGAACTTATTTTTGGAGGCATCGTTTTTCGGAATGGCTTTGGCTACAATGATTCATGAAGTGAACAAAGCAAGCCTGCTCGTTTTATTCTATTGAAAAAATGTAGTAGTTGGCGTATTTTTCATGGATAACCATTGAAATGTTCTATTTCAATAGAGCAGGCTTGTATTTTAATTTAAAATGAATTTTAACCCTTAAACCTAAGAAAATGAAAAACACAAATGACACCAACGTATTATCAAAAAACACTAAAAAAACAGGCGTATCTGCTTCAATGGCCAAGTCTCCTTTTCATAAACTATTTGTAGATGGGTTAAAGGATATTTATTGGGCGGAGAAGCACTTGGTTAAGGAACTCCCAAAAATGAGCAAGAACGCGACATCTGAGGAGTTAAAGTCAGCCATTGACGGACACCTGGAAGAAACCAAAGGTCATGTGGAGCGGCTCGAATCCGTGTTTGAAAATCTGGGGTTGAAGCCACAGGCAAAAAAATGCGAGGCGATGGCGGGTTTAACCAAAGAAGCCGCAGAAATCATGGAGGAAACTGAAAGTGATACAATGGTACGTGATTGCGGGATAATCATGGCAGCGCAAAAAGTGGAACACTATGAGATTGCCACCTATGGCTGCCTGACGGAATGGGCAAAACAAATGGGGCATAGAGAAGCTGCGAAACTTTTATATGCTACTCTGGAGGAAGAAAAAGCGGCCGACCAGAAGCTGACGGATGTTGCCGAAAATGATATTAATGAGGAAGGGATGGAAGAGTAGTTTGCATACGTAAGAATGGTTAAAAATAGAACGCATATTTTTTCCATATATGGAAGTCCAGGTGATTTGGTTGTAGGGTTTATGCCTGGGCTTCCCCTATTTTTTAAGGTAAAATTGAAGATCATGAAAAATAATAATAGTTTAAAAAAATATCGGTGCCTGATGCAGGCCCGCTTTAAAACGGGTGCCGTCCTAATGGCAAGTATGCTGTTTGCCGTGATGATGTTCATCGGCTGCAAAGGCGGGGGAAATGCCGACAGAAATGGTGTCGATAGCGCCATGGATATTAATGACCAGAAAATCGATGACAGCACGACCGCCGTTGCAACCAATGAGGCTAATTTTTTGGTCGAGGCGGCCAACGGCGGCATGACAGAAGTACAGGCAGGCCAGATTGCCCAGGAGAAGGCTACAAATGACGATGTAAAGAAATTTGCGGCGAAAATGGTAGAAGACCATACGAAATTGAATGACCAGCTTAAATCCCTGGCCAGTAAACTGAATGTAACAATTCCTTCTGCTATCAATGGTAATAGTCAATCCATGATTGACAAACTTAATAATGCCAAGTCGGTGGATTTTAATAAGACTTATATGGATATGATGGTAGAGGATCACAATAAGGATGTGGATTTTTTTCAGAAAACCGCAGCGAACGCTTCCAATCCTGAAATACACGATTTTGTGACAAATGCGTTACCTATTTTACAGTCTCACCAGCAAATGGCCAAAAAGATCCAGGCATCTCTTAAATAATAAGGTTTTAACCAGCGGCAGTGATGATGAGGAGTTTTCTTTCCACTGCTGCGGGTTCCACCTGTCAATGTTGAACTCTTTAAATATAATTTTATGACAACCAATGAAAAAGTAGTAGATAAATTGAATTCACTTATTCAGATCAATGAAGATAGAAAAGAAGGGTACCAGAAAGCATGGGAGCAAAGTGAGGATCTGAGCTTAAAGACACTTTTTGATCAATTTTCAAAACAGAGTGCGCGTAATATTGTTGATCTGGGGATGGCTGTTGAGAGCTATGGCGGAATTCCGGCTGAGCGGACAAGTATAAGCGGGGATGCTTACCGGGCATGGATGGACATTAAAGACGCCCTGACGACCAATCAACGTAAAACAGTACTCGCCAGCTGTGAAAGGGGTGAAGACGCGGCTGTTGGTACATATAATGACGTATTGAAGGATAGCCAGGATCTGGATAATAATTTAATTGGCGTTATTACGATGCAATCCCGTGATATCGAAAAAGCACATGATCAAATTAAAGCACTTAGGGACAGTGCCTAATACGAAAATCTGTATCATTTATCACCTCCCACAATATATACCATGGAACAAAGTGCAAAATTAGTCTGTCAGGTAAATAAAATTATACAAATGCATCTGGATCGCGGACTGGGTTATCAAAAAGCGCGGTCTCTGGTGGCAGATGATGCCTTAAGGGCCTTATTTGAGCAATGTATGCAACAAAGTTATCACTTTGCAGATAAGCTTCAGGCGGCGATGGCGCTGCAGGGCATGGAAACTCATGCCAAGCCTTCATGGGCCGGAGCGGTGTACAGGGGGTGGATGATGGTCCGGGTAGCCGTTTGTGCAAGGAAAGACCGTGCGGCGCTTTGTTGCAGTGTGGCAGCAGAAAGAATGATGGGTTTAAGTTACGAACTTCTTTGTTCTAATAAATATCTGCAATATTATTTTCCCTTATTAAAATTTACTTTTCTGAAACAGCATTTTAGTTTAACCAAAACAAGGGAGGATCTGGAATCCTTATTAATACGCTACAGAAGGGATACGAGCAGGGGTATCGACGGCAAAACATTTTCTGTGGTAAATCACCTGTCAAACGAACCGTCAGCATCCTGAATAAATTTTTGAAATCTTTTCCATCGACTAGTTCAGCAATGCAAACGGGTCTCTTTTCAGAGACCTGTTTGTGTTTTAAACTGTCCGGGGCGATATGATATCAGAGGTTGGAAAGTGTCATTTTTTCTATCAGTAACATACAGATATTTTCCAGACACTGGTCCCGGATCTGTTCAGGCGTACCTGAAAAGACAGTTTTATTCGTGAGTTTCTCTCCCTTTTCAAGTATGCTCGTGTAGATGGTTCCTACCGGTTTTTCATCCGTCTCACTGCCGCCTGGCTTGAGTAGCCCGGTTACGCCGATATGATAGTCCGCAGATATTAAGTTGGCCAGTCCGGCAGCAATCGCTTCTGTGACAGGTATAGACTCGGCTGTAAATTGGTCAATCATGGATGGGCTGACAGACAATAAATTTGTCTTGATGGCTGCGTCATAGCAGACAACGCCACCGCTAAGGACGTCAGAATGCTCGGCGCAGGCAAATGCGGCCATCAGGTATCCGGCGGTGGCACTTTCAGCAAAAGCGATCCTTTTGCGACGTTTGACCAGCAACTGGCTACAGTCATCAACAATTTTTTGAATTTGGTCTTTTTGGTGGGTTCCCATATATTTTTGATAATAGGCGTTAAGGTAAATGGCTTATTTTTTCTTCGTTTTACTGACTTGCTTTGCTTTTTTTGTGGCGGGTTTCCGGGCCGCGGTTTTTGTTTTAGCTGATTTCTTCCCGCTGTTACCGTCATTATGAAGCGCAAGGCTTTTTTGAAGCTGCGCAACGAGATCGGTAGAAGGTTTTTCCAATACTTTCGGGGCGGCCGGTAATTTTTTACCACTTGCCTTCGCTTTAATTAATTTAAGTAGTTGTTCCGTATAGGTATCCTTAAATTGGTTGATATTAAAGTCCCCCTCGAGTGTCTTTATCAGACCGGTGGCCATTTCCAGCTCTTTTTTGTTTGTCGTTGCCTTTTTTGTCACAAATTCTGAAGGGTCTCTGATTTCGTGAATGAACCTTAGGGTATGCAGCAGTAATACATTGTGCGCTGAGCGCAGGATAACGGGTTTTTCTTTATTTCTGAGTACAAAGGTGCCGACACCCGCCATTGCTGTTTTTTTCAGCGCTTCTTCTAATAATTCAAATGCTCTTTCACCGCCCTTGGCCGGCGCAACATAATAGGCCCGGTCGAATAATATGACATCTATTTGCTCCGTTTTTGTAAATAGTTCAAGGTTTATTAATTTGGTTTTTTCCGGGCTGGCTTTCTCGAAGTCCTGATCTGTCAAAACGATATATTTCCCGTCGACTTCGAATCCCTTGACGATATTCTCCCAAAGCACTTCCTTACCTGTGTTTTCATTTACGCGCTTATATTTGATATGTCCAAGGTCTTTTTTATCCAGCATATCGAGATCTAAACCTTTTTCGTCTATGGCCGAAAAGAGCTTTACCGGGATATTCACCAGTCCAAAAGCGATAGAACCTGTCCAGATAGAACGCATGTTTTCGTGTTTTGATGAGCTAATAGGGTTTGAAGGATGTTACCACTGTTTATTTTAATACATAAATCGTTCCATTCTATACCCGTGCAGCTGGTATTCACGGCCTGCCTTAAAGCCGGTCTGCAGATTGGTATGAATTTAGATATCCATTTACCACACACCTTTATTTTTCAATTAAACACCGGATATGTTGGATGCGGATTTTTGGGGGCAGGCCGAATCTCTTAGTGTTAGTCAGATGGCTATCCGTGGTGCTGTTATTTTCTGGGTAGGCTATTTATTGTTACGCATCGGGGGATGGAAGATCTTCGGCAAAAAATCCGCCTTGGATTATGTGATTATAATTGTTATTGGTTCAGTCCTTTCCAAAATAATTATCGGCGATGCCGCATTTTTTCCGGCAACAGCCGCGTGCCTGACGATGGTGCTTTTTCACAGGTTGATTTCCAGACTTTGTGCAAGATTTAACTGGTTAAGCCATTTGCTGGAAGGTAAGCCGATCCCTTTATATGGTGATGGTCAGATCTATTGGAAAAACCTAAGGGCATCCAGCATTAGCTATCAGGAATTTATGCAAAGCCTTCGTTTGGAGATGAATACAGAAAATCTTCAGACGATAGAGTCGGCTATGCTGGAGAGCAGTGGTAGGATTAGTTTTATTCCTAAACAGAATAACTGAAGTTTAGGATGGTCACTTTTATTTAAATCAACTTATATGGGAAAAAATAGTAAGAATGTGACATCTGGGAAGGCCAACCAGGCACTTGCTTCCCAAGCTAATACGGCGAATTCGGCTAAACTGCAAGGTCCGGATACGAAAAGGCGGAGAACGAGCCGCCTGGGCCGTATATTTGACCGGTTTTCAGGTAAGGTAACGATTATAACAGGGTCTCCCTGGTCTTTTATCGTTGCGTTTCTGGTTATTGTCGTCTGGGGTGTCAGTGGCCCTATCTTTGATTATTCAGATACCTGGCAGCTCGTTATTAATACAGGAACGACTATTGTGACATTTTTGATGGTTTTTGTCATTCAGCAGTCTCAGAATAAAGATACGATGGCCTTGCAGATGAAGCTCAACGAATTGATCGCTTCCAATAAGCGAGCCAGTAACCGCCTGATTGACGTTGAAGACCTGACAGAAGAAGAGTTAGTGTTGATCAAGGATTATTATATCAAGTTGTCTTCTATTTCCAAA
The DNA here is from genome assembly GCF_020042345.1 of Arachidicoccus terrestris. NCBI lineage: Bacteria > Pseudomonadati > Bacteroidota > Chitinophagia > Chitinophagales > Chitinophagaceae > Arachidicoccus > Arachidicoccus terrestris. The sequence goes on along the minus strand of NZ_CP083387.1, from coordinate 606,796 downwards.
AGGGAAAAGGAATTACAGCGATCTCACTCCATTGAGGAAATGGAGACCTCTCAGATTGAAGAGGAAATCGAGGTAAATGAGCCTGCAGAGAACAAGGCGAAGAAGAGAAATCAGAAGGCGTCTGATGTAGATCAGTAGTGCCGCAGCGGCTTTGAAACTTCATTTTTTACAGGAGCATTATTTGGGCCTGGTATTCTCTTCCGTGAAATATTTTTTACGGGGCCGGATAATAAGCCGGAGGGTGGGGTCATTCGTTAAAAACGACCAGCTCCAGGAAAAGAATAGTTTTACTTTGTTTCTGAATCCTGCAATCGGGATGAGGTGTATGAACAACCAAGCCAACCAGGCAAAAAATCCTTTAAAAAATCCTTTAGGCAGATCCACCACTGCCTTGTATTTGGCGATAATGGCCATGGAACCTTTGTTGACATAGCGGAAAGGTTCAAGTGGTTGCTGCTTGGCAAGATGCCTGAGGTTTTGGGCCAGTAAATTACCTTGTTGGATAGCTACCTGTGCGAGTTGCGGATGGCCTTTCTGATAAGCAGGGTCCGCTTGCATCAGGCACTGGTCTCCCAGGCAAAATACATCTTCTATGCCGTCTACCTTGTTGTACTCGTTTACATAAATCCTCCCGTTTTTAGCCAGGGAAGAGGCCGGTATCCCGGGTACATGATTGGCCTTTACGCCACTTGCCCAGATCAGTGTATGGGACTTGATGATCTCTCCGTCGGAAAAATAAACTTTATGATCTACATAGTTTTTAACAGCTACATTGAGCTTTATGTTGATGCCCATTTTATCTAACACCGCCAGCGCTTCCTTGCCCGCCTTTTCACTCATCGTCCGCAGCAGCGCGCTGTCCATATCCACCAGGTAGATTTGTATATGTTTGCAGACCTTTTTAGAATAATCCTTAGGAATGATTTCTCTTTGCATTTCTGCCAGCATACCGGCGATTTCAACGCCGGTTGGCCCGCCTCCCGCAATAACAATTGTGGTGTAGGGATAGATGTCAGCTTCCGGTAGTCTGGAAGCTTTCTCCAGCATGAGTAATAGATGGTTTCGTAAATTGATAGCATCGTGTATGGACTTCATGGGTAGCGCTTCTTTTGCCAACGCATCATTACCGAAGTAATTGGTTTCACAGCCCATTGAAAGTACGAGCTGGTCATAATCTATTTTTTCATTTGTGGTAATAATATAATGCTCATCGGGATCAACATTTAATAATGACCCCATATGAAAGGTGAAGTTTTTATGATCCTGAAACATCCTGCGAAATGGATAGCTGATATTATAGGATTCAATAAAGGCAGTTGATACCTGATAAAGTAGAGGCGGAAAGAAGTTGTAATTATTGACGTCCACCAGATGAACATCCATATTTTTTTGTTTTACTAATGCTTTGGCCAGGTGCATGCCGGCAAACCCTCCACCTATTATAACTACTTTCATGGCGTCTGTTTTTCTGCCTTAATATGGCCATTCAAGGCATATCATTTGAATGTATTTTCTTCAGGCAATTTACCGATAATTTCTGACATGCTCTATAGATCGCGTCTTAAACTAATTGAAAATATTTGGAATCCGAACAAAGGTATGTTAGATGATCACTGGATTGTAGAAATTCTTCCCCGCTTGCCTGAGGGCGCCAGGGCGTGCTACAAAGTAGATATATAATCGGCATGGATTATGTACTTTCTAAACTGTATTCCTTTCTATCTGCTCCTAAATCAAAAATACTTGACTATGCCAAATAAAAGTCTTAAAAAGTATGCGGAAAAGCGCCATTTCGATCAGACGCCTGAACCCAAAGGAGGCAGGTCCGAAGGTGGCAAATTGCATTTTGTGATCCAAAAACATGTTGCCTCCAGGCTGCATTATGACTTTCGCCTGGAGATGGATGGCGTTTTGAAAAGTTGGGCCGTACCGAAGGGGCCTTCGCTTGACCCGGCCATAAAACGTCTGGCAATGCAGGTAGAGGATCATCCTTATGACTATAGAAATTTTGAGGGAATTATCCCTAAAGGAAACTACGGCGCCGGTACCGTCATCGTATGGGACGAAGGTACCTATGAGCCTATTGACGGAGCTGCCGGAAAAGGTAAAAAGACAATGGAGAAATCTTTGCTTGCCGGACTTAAGTCAGGTGATCTTAAATTTAGACTGCATGGCCAGAAGCTTTCCGGAGAATTTGCGCTGGTTAAGACCCATGGCGGAAATATGGCTGAGAATGCCTGGCTGCTCATTAAACATAAAGATGAGACCGTCAGCAAAAAGGATCTTACCCGGATGGATAAATCGGTTGTAAGCGGCAAGACGATCGCTCAAATGGAAAAGGCGCCAGACAGGACTTATGGAAAAAGCACGGCTAGAACAGTGGCGGGTTCCCAAAAGAAGACAAAGCAGGCGACTGGAAAAGCCACAGCAGCAGACCGGAAGAAAAGTAAAGGAAGTAAACGGCAGGCTGCTACAAATGATACAGCGACCAGTGACAGCTTATCTGACGCGGAAGAGGCGGACTGGAGACAAATGCTCGGGCGGCTGCCGGATACCCCCATGCCTTCTAATATAGATCCGATGTTGGCTACACTGGTCAATGCCCCATTTGACGATCCAGACTGGAATTTTGAGATCAAGTGGGATGGATACCGGGCGATCGCTTATGTGGAAGTTACGGGCAAAAGCAAACGCAAAACGACCGTCCACATTAAAAGTCGTAATCAGAAAGATTTTGAAGAGAAGTATTATCCCATTAAGGGGTCGCTGGAAAGCGTTAAGGAGGCGATGGTGCTGGACGGAGAGCTTGTCGTCGTAGACAAGGCTGGCATGCCGCAGTTCGGCGCGTTGCAGAACTGGCGCAGTGAAGCGGACGGCGCTTTGCTTTATTATGTTTTTGACCTTTTATGGTACCAAGGGAAGGATTTGCGGGCGCTCCCCGTTTTTATTCGGCAGATCGTTTTAAAGGCGGTAATGAAAACCGGCGATCATTCTAACATCCGCCTGGGATATAGCGTCCAGGGCGAGGGTAAAAAATTTCTCGCCAGCGCAGCCAGCCTCGGACTGGAAGGCATGGTGGCGAAAAAACGTGACAGTATTTACGAAACGGGCCACCGGTCTAAATTCTGGTTGAAAGTTAAAGTAGAACAAAGGCAGGAAGCGATTATCATTGGTTACACGCTCAATAAAGGCTCTTCAAAAAAGTTTAGTTCTTTGCTGCTGGGTGTCTATAAGGACGGAACGCTTCAGTATGCCGGTAAAGTGGGTACCGGATTTAGCGATAAAGAACAGGAAACCCTATTGAGGGCATTTAAGCCACATATCAGAAAAACCAGTCCATTATCCACTGTTCCGGATATTGACAAACCTTCCCGGTTTCGTCCCAGTCCGCCCGGCAGCGATGTTACCTGGTTACATCCCAGGCTTATAGGGGAGGTGAGCTATCGTGAACGGACAACGGATGGGTTATTCCGGCATCCTTCTTTTAAAGGACTTCGTGCGGATAAGCGTCCAAAGGACGTTGTTTTGGAAAAAGAAAGCAACACAAAGCAATTACTCAAACAAACTGATCGTAAAATGAATCCTAAAAAAGAAGCCGCAAAGAAAACCGCACGCAAACCTTCGGGCAAGGAGCTGTCAACAAAAACGACCAACAAGAACATGAAGGACATGCTGTCTGTACCGGCAGCAGACCCGGGAGAAAAAACCTTGCTCAACCCTACAGAAAAAACCCAGGTCAAGACCGTGGGCGGGCAACAACTGCAGTTTACGAACCTGAATAAATTATATTGGAAAAAGGAAAAAATTGAAAAGCGGGCGCTCATCAACTACTATTATCAGATCGCTTCCTTTATTCTGCCCTATCTTAAAGGTAGGCCTCAGTCACTCAACCGTTTTCCGGATGGAATCACAGGGCAGAATTTCTATCAAAAGGATGTCACCGGAAAAGTTCCTGACTGGGTAAGCCTTTACTTGTACCATAGTGAGGGAGATAAAACAGACAAACATTTTTTAGTGGCAGACGGTCTGGCTTCTTTGTTATATATGGCCTCACTGGGCTGTATTGAAATGAACCCCTGGAGTAGTACGGTGAAGAAACCTGATAACCCGACCTGGTGTATCATAGATCTGGACCCGGACAAAAACAAAAAGGGGCAGAAGGCATTTGAAGAAGTCATAACGGCTGCTCTCGCGACACGTGATGTATTAGAGGGCCTGGGCGTGGAGGGATATCCAAAAACCAGTGGCGCCAGCGGCATGCATGTGTATATTCCCCTTGGCAATAAGTATAGCTACGAACAATCCAAGATATTCGCGAAATTGATCGTTTCTATGGTCCACGAACGGCTTCCGGGGTTTACCACATTGGAAAGAGCGGTAGCCGACAGGCAAGGAAAAATGTACCTGGATTTTTTGCAAAACCGTCCGCAGGCAACTATTGCTGCGCCTTATTCGGTCCGACCGAAGCCAGGTGCAACGGTATCTATGCCCTTGGATTGGTCGGAAGTGAAAGCAGGACTTAAAAGGGAAGATTTTACTATAAACAACGCACTGGCAAGAGTACGGGAAATGGGAGACTTGTTCAAGCCGGTTCTGGGAAAGGGCATCAATCTTAAAAAGATTCTGAGCCAGATAGAATAATGCGACCTGTCGAAGGATTTCGAGGAGTATGGTCTATTGATCCTTGTTATATAATACTTGACAATTCTCACAATAAAAAGTCCTTCTTTTAAATTTGCCAAGATAAGCCCGTTTTAAAGGGATCTGGCATCTCGGACAGATCGATTTGTTATGGACACACCAATGCTTTCTCAACACAAATTGTTGTTTCCATTTTAAGAATAAAAAACCATATTGACGTACGTCCTTAATGACCGCGCTCAATTGGGCGGGCGGTAAATCACCAATGGTATTCAAAGGGTGGATCCGTTTTCTGAAAAGCACTTCATTTTTTATGATATTGCCTGAGCCGGCAAACAGTTCCTGGGTTAAAAGCGCATCGCAAACCAACAGATCTGGCTGGGCTGAAAGCAATTTTTTTGTCCTCTTCGGATTCCAGGTGTCGGCCATTATGTCGGCTTCCCAGGGATACAGATCGTCCAGATCGCCTTCCAGGAAGCGGATGGAGGCTGCATAGAAATAAACCGTTCCGTTTTTGAATTGGAGGCTTACTCTTGGTGTTCTGTTCTCTTTGGGTTCGTTAATCGTATATGATCCAAAAAGTAAAAAATGGACACGAAGTGTAAAGCCGCTAAAACATAATAAAAGCTGCTTACCCCAAGTGCGGATATCTTTTAGGATTTTGCCGCTCATTGTTGCAATCGGTTCTTTGCTATTGCCTTCCACTTTCAGTACTTTTTTGTTTTTAAAAGGTTGCAAAGCTTCTTTCAGAATAACAAGTGTAGGACCTTCTGGCATAATGTAGCTTTTATTTTTTATTTGATTCAAATTTGCCTGCTTACCAAAACTTGCCGGTGTCTAATGTCCGAAATGTCCAACCCTTAGAAAGATGATCGATCGTTATTTCCGGCGTAGTTAAGGCGTTGGCGCTGATGATGACATCACATGTGAACGAACCCAGTGAAAGGTGTTGGATGTGCAGTTGCTGCACTTTTTGCGGCAGTAATGGATCATGGAAAATAATCTGTTTTCTTTGTGCGTTTATCTCCATGCCCAGTAAGGATTCCAGCAGTAAAAATATACTGCCGACAGCCCAGGCCTGGGGTGAGCAGGCAACAGGATAAGCGGTGGGGCCCTCTCCGTTTCTTTTTTTGAGTCCGCAAAACAGTTCCGGTAAACGGTGCAGATCAATAAAGGTGGTCGCCTCAAAAAGCCCGTTAAAAACCTGTATTACCGCCGATTTAAAGCCGTATCTGGCAAAGCCCATCGCAATAAGGGCATTGTCGTGTGGCCAGATAGAGCCATTATGATAGGACATCGGATTATATTTTACGGCGTCGGTGGCCAGGGTCCTTATGCCCCAGTGGCTGAACATTTTCTCTGATAGGAGCGTTTGCATGGTTTGACGGGCCTTATCGTCATCGGCGATGCCTGTGAATAGCGCGTGGCCGGCGTTGGAAGCGCAAACGCGGCAAGGTGTTTTTTGGCCGTCAAGTGCCAGTACATAACAGTTCATCTGGCTATCCCAGAATATCTCATTGAACTTCCTTTTAATAGCCTCTGCTTCGTTGGATAGTTTTTCTGCAAAGAGGTCGTCGTTCAGTGCTGTAGCCATCTCTGAGGCCAATAGTTTTGCCTGGTAGACGTATCCCTGAACTTCACATAAGGCAATAGGGCTTTGGGCCAGCGTGCCGTCTTCATGCATAATTGAATCAACAGAATCCTTCCAGCCCTGATTGGTGAGTGCATCCGGGTTCTTAAACTGATACTCAACAAATAGATCCTCGTCTTGATCGCCATATTGATCCATCCATTTCAGCGCATCTAATACCGATTCCCAGATACGCTTGATAAAGCCCAGGTCACCGGACCTTTTATAATATTTGCCGGCCAGTATAATAAAAAGTGGCGTTGCATCGACAGTGCCGTAGTAGCGTTTAAAGGGGATTTCACCGGTATTGGCCATTTCGCCTTCTCTCGCTTCGTGCAGGATCTTGCCCGGTTCGGCGTCATTGTCCTCTGATTTGTTCTGAGCTTGCCAGTCCGCCAGGAACTTTAATACATTTTTGGCAAGGTCAGGCTGTATCCACAGCACCTCTATAGCTGTGATAATGCCGTCTCTGCCGAATGGCGTATTAAACCAGGGGACACCTGCATATATATAATGGTTTTTACCCACTTTCGCATACAGGGAAAACAAATCTGTGTAAGCTCTATTGATCCAGTTATTCAGTTCTATGTCTTTTGAAACCACCTGCGCCCATTGAAGGTCATGATGGTATCTGTCTTGCAGGATCTGTTGCTTCGCAGTTTCAAAGCATAATGGCGGGGCGGTTTGCTGATCGATGCCGAAGTGAATGGCTATTTGAAAATGTCGCTGTTCGTGGGGTTGGAGGTGTACCGGAATGAGCATTTTCTGTGCTTTGCAATTGGCATGTATGCTTCCTTCATAATCAATTACAGCAGTTCTTTGTATATTGTCACGTCCGGTATATTCAATGAGAACAGTACCTGTATGCTCCTGGCAGATTTTACTGACCGGCCCCGGTGACAATTGCCTTTTCGTACCCCGGATCTCAAAAATGTCTTTAAAGTCTCCGTTGTAATACAGAGATAGTGAAAATGATACATCGCTTTCATTGTAGTTTACACAGGTGATTCTTTCATAAAATCCCTCATCCCGCATTAGTTGGTGCCTGAATATATGAATCGTATTTTCAGGGATTTTGCCGCTGGCCAGTACCGGATTGGTCAGATCGACTGAATGAATATTATTATGCTGTTTAATGGTGCTGCCTAAAAGCAGTGGCTTTTTTGTATCGACACGCAGCACCCACTCATTGATAAACCTCGTGCCTCTGTGGTAGATGCCGTCTGACCCTGATTTATCCGGATAGATATCGCCCCAGCTATCCATTAATGCAAAACTGTTGGCATGGTTCAATACGCTGATATGATCACCGCGATGTCTGCTATCTGGCTGGATATGATATCTGTCGCGGTCGAGTTTATGTTCCTGCTGCGATTTTAATTGGGTGTCGGTCGTATTATTTGATAATAAATCCATACCTGTTATTGATTTTTTCTTCGCGCACTTTATATGATCTTTGTGACCAGTTGTTGACTGAGCGCATTATTCCAATTATTTTTTCTTAAGGGCAGATGCCTGTTTTTTTCTTGAATGGACTCAATGACCTGATGATAGGTACGTATATAAGCGGTGGCCATTTTATTGGCGGTAAACCGGTTTTCGAAGTTTCTTCGTATGGTGTCTCTGTTTAACTGATCCACCCATTTAATGGCTCTGATGGCCTGCTGAGGTGTCTTCACCAGAAATCCATCGGTGCCGTCACGCAGTATTTCAGGAACTGAACCGCGTGGATAGGCGATCACCGGTGTGCCGCAACTCATTGCTTCTATAAGTACCATTCCGAAGGGCTCTTCCCAGCAAATAGGGAACAGCAACGCTTTTGCCTCACCCAGAAAATCAGTTTTTTCTGCTTCGCCTATTTCACCGATGAATTCGACGAGCGGGTGATGTAGTAAATGTTTTATGTTGCGGTCAAAGTAATCCACTTCAGAGGGGTCGATTTTGGCCGCTATTCTCAATGGAATATTCGCGCCAATCGCTATTTCAATCGCTTGTTCAATTCCCTTTTCCGGTGAAATCCTTCCCAGAAAAGCCAGGTAGCCGCCTCGTCCCTTTCCGGTATGATGCAGATCTTGAGGAATGCCATGGTAGACGGTTGAAAGCCATCCGGCACCAGGCAACGGTATACGTTGATTATTTGAAATTGAGACAATTCTTTCATTGGGAAAATTCCTATATATAGCCATATTTTCTGCCAGATCCTGCCGGCCGTGAAGTGTCGTTATATGCGGTATGTTACTATGCTCCAACCAGGGAAAATGCAGGAAGTCTGTATGAAAATGCAGTAAGTCAAATTCATGCGCCCGTGCCATCACTTCCTTTAATTGAATGACCTGATAAGAAATCGGATTGCTGCATTGGTTATCCATTCTAAGGCACTTGCCCACTACAGGAACGAGAGATGCACTGGTACGGGAGTCGCCGCTGGCAAACAGCGTTACATCATGCCCCATGGCCACCAACTCCTCCGTCAGATAGTGTACAACTCTTTCTGTACCGCCATAAAATCTGGGTGGAACCGCTTCAATTAAAGGTGCAATTTGTGCAATTTTCATAAAAAGGATGTTTTAAATTTTATTAATTATCTAACAAGCAGCTCTCTTTGCTTCGCTACTTAATCCCAACTAATTTTAGTCCATTTTTTGGGCGTGAAATAGCGTTTTACAGTTGGAAGAGCGCTGGTTAGGCGGTCTGTCACTGAAATCTGCTACATTGAAGCATTCGTTCTCGAGTTTTTTAAAAGTTAATTAATTTAAAGGCCGGGTTTTAATCGTCAGCCTACTTTTTTTACCCGGCAGATTGTAGCAATATTGGCACAGAATGCGGAAGCGAGACCCCCTCCCTTAGTGTCGCAGTTTTTTCAGGCAGTGCGTGTATGGGTTTTCTGGTGATCCTCAGGTGGGCATGGCCGGGAACAGTCATCTCTGATGTATGTCTTTTTCCGGTTAAGTGCGCATCATTTTATATGAGTTTAATATGAATAGCCGATCTTGCCGTTTTGCCCTGTTAATGGTCTGCTTTGACCGTTTTTTTTAAACACTTTATCAGTTGTTCCATAAACGCAAAGGGAGGAGGGGCGCCCCTGGAATAATATGGGGTATAAATTGCCACCGCTATGCTGGCAGAACGATGGCGGGGTATGCAGTTTTAAGGCTATCTGATGGCTTATTTTTCTGGCATGCATTCTGAAATGTGAGGGATAAGGGGAGCGCTATGAGCGGTGATCTCTCTTGAAATGTAATCATTAAATGTGTACATTATGAAATCTGCAACAACCACAAATCACAGTACCATAAAACAATGGGTAGAGGCACGTGAAGGAAAGCCCAGTATCATTAAGACATCTGAAAAGAAAAATAGCGGTATTCTCCGAATCGATTTTCCGGGATATAGCGGAGATGACTCACTTGAAGCGATATCATGGGACCGGTTTTTTGATATCTTTGACCGGGAAGAGTTACAGTTTCTCTATCAGGAGAAAACAGCGGAAGGAGCGGTGAGTAACTTCAATAAGTTTATTGACAAAGACGAAAATTCCTGATGATGATGAGGCCAACAGGATCAATATGGGAGGCGGACAGTTTGGAAGTGGATTTTCCGGGCCTGGCAGCAGAACATATAACAGATGTCTTGATTATCGGCGGAGGTATCACAGGTATATCACTGGCGGCCCTGCTTGCGGAACAAGGTCAGCCGTCAACTGTGGTAGAGGCTTGCCGGGTTGGAAAGGGCACGACGGGACATAGCACCGGTAACTTATATGAATTAATGGATACTTCTCTTACTGAGTTCTGCGATAAATATAATGAAGAGAAGATGCGAAGTGTTACTCAGGCCAGGAAGAAGGGACTTGAACTCATCGCGGACTTGACCAACAGATATGCTATTGAGGCGAAACAGCGCCGCTGTGATATGTATTTATTTAGTATGGATGCAGATGGTATTGATTTTAACCGGCAGGAATTCCGTGCTGCGAGAAAATTAAATTTGCCGGTCAGGGAGGCAACTGGAGATGAAATTCCATTGCCATCATTTGAAGGTTTTAAGCTGGAAGGGCAGATGCAAATTAATCCGTTGCGCTATGTTACGGAGCTCAGTCAGAAAATAAGCCCTGAACTTGTCAAGATATTTGAAGCTTCGCCGGTTATAGAGATGCAGCGCGAAAAAGATCATTTTACCGTGCGTACCCGCGACGGGATCATTCATGCAAAAACTGTCGTTCATGCCACCCACACGCCGAAAGGCTTGATGTTTGAGCAGGCGCTTTTAGGCCCTTACAGGGAATATGGGATTGCTTGCCGGCTAAGCCATGCACTTGCCTTTAACGGTATATATTGGGGGCAGTTAAAAAATGAGAAATTTTCTGTCCGGTTTTATGAAATAGAAGAGGTGCCGTATGTGCTGGTGATTGGTAAAAAGCACAAGACGGGCGATGTGATGGATAATGAAAGATTGATTAAAGAACTGAAGGAATTCGCTTATCAGTATTTTCCTGTACAGTCAGTGGTGTATTGCTGGGGTGGCCAGCATTACAGGCCAGCTGACCTGCTTCCTTATATAGGTAAGACTGGCCCCGGTGAATATATAGCCACCGGATATGCTACGGATGGTCTTGTGTATGGCACGCTTGCCGCCTCCATTCTCAGGGATCTTATTTTGGAAGGGAAAAGTGAATTTGCGGCATTATTTTCTCCCTCCAGGTTTAATCCGCTTAAGTCGGCAAAAAACTTTGTCCGGGAAAATATCGACGTTGCGGCTAAGTTGGTCAAGCGGGTGCTTGACATCGGAACTTATCATGACAAAGATTTTTCGAAAGTACAGGTGGAAACGGGCGAAGTGATTAATCATGGAGGTCATAAATTAGCTGTATACAGGGCACCGGATAAAAAACTCATTGTTAAATCTGCTGTTTGCCCGCATATGGGATGTATCGTTGGGTTCAACAGCGCTGAACAATCCTGGGATTGTCCCTGCCACGGAAGCCGGTTTGCCGTAACCGGTGAGGTGCTGGAAGGGCCATCTCTGGCGCCGCTGGCTTCTATAACAGGTAATAAAGGGAAGGTTGAAATTATTGAACCTAAGCAATAAGAAAACGCGGGATAATAATTCCTGATTAGCTGCTTCAGCATATGGGTGTAAGTTTATTTTATTAATTTTAGCTCAAAGTATCAGATATTGTTTTTGGTGGATAGTTAAAGATCCTTACCTTTGAATCGCTTTAGGGGTGTCTACAATTGTAGGCTGAGATTTTACCCTCTGAACCTGATCTAGTTCATACTAGCGTAGGGAAAAGTGAAATGCTTTCTTCTGCCGTCCGGCATATAGTGGTCATTCCTAAAGTATTCAATTAAAAAACTTTAGGAATGGAACTGGAAATTAATCAGAAAAAACAGAATTTCTCCTTAGAGCCAGCAGGCGCTGACGGACTTTCAAATCCCTTGTCGCTGGAAAATGTGATGGAGCAGCTTTACCCCGATCGCCCCGGTGGTATTGCCGTTGCATTACATGATCAGGTCATTGCCAGAGCTAACTGGCCATCGACCTTTTTGAAAGAGCATGACAAGTTATTGATTCTAACCGCCACACAGGGTGGTTAATGCGCTCATAACAAATTTCTTACCGATTATATTATTTAATTCAACAGGTTATTATTTATGGAAAACTCCTTAGATGCCCGGTCACCCCAACAAAAAATTTCTCAGGGGCCGATTTCCGGATCTCGTAAAATATATGTATCCGGTTCAATAAACGCCATACAAGTTCCGATGCGCGAAATCATGCAGGCAGACACGAAAGGCGCTGACGGCAGGGCGGTTCCCAACCGGCCGGTTGTCGTTTATGACAGCTCCGGTGCCTACACGGATCCAAAGATCCCTATTGATATTCATCAGGGGCTTCAGCGTTCCAGGGATTGCTGGCTTAGCTTGAATAAGGATATAGAAGAGCTCTCCGGCCCAAGTGCACAGTTTACAAAAGCCTTGCTGGATGGCGCTCCGGCTTCTTCGATACCCGTATTTCCCGGGAAATCCAGGCCCAAAAGAGCAAAAGCCAATGCGAATGTTACCCAGTTGCATTATGCCCGTAAAGGGATTATTACCCCTGAAATGGAGTATGTCGCGATTCGGGAAAACCAGCATCTGGCCTTGATGGGAGATCTTGATCCGGTATTGAACGCTCAGCATCCGGGAGAGGCTTTTCATGCCGGAAGAATACCGGAAATCATCACGCCTGAGTATGTCCGCGCTGAAATTGCGGCCGGCCGGGCGATTATACCCGCTAATATCAATCATCCGGAAATGGAGCCCATGATCATTGGCCGTAATTTTCTCGTGAAGATCAATGCCAATATCGGTAACAGTGCGGTTATCTCCGATATGCATAATGAAGTTGAAAAAGCGGTCTGGGCTTGCCGTTGGGGGGCGGACACGATTATGGATCTTTCTACCGGTAACGATATTCACGAGACCAGGGAATGGATTATCCGTAATGCGCCGGTACCCATTGGTACAGTGCCTATCTACCAGGCACTGGAAAAAGTAGACGGTATTGCCGAAAACCTTACCTGGGAAATCTTCAGGGATACCTTGATTGAGCAGGCAGAGCAAGGTGTTTCTTATTTTACCATACATGCCGGCGTATTGCTGCGTTATATTCATCTTACGGCAAAAAGGGTGACCGGCATTGTTTCCAGAGGTGGATCGATCATGGCCAAATGGTGTCTGTTTCATCATAAAGAAAACTTCTTATACACGCATTTTGATGAGATCTGTACGATCATGAAAAGTTATGATGTCGCTTTTTCACTGGGTGACGGCCTGAGGCCCGGCAGTATCGCAGATGCGAACGATGCGGCACAATTCGCTGAGCTGGAAACCTTGGGCGAACTGACGCGCATGGCCTGGCGGCATGATGTGCAAGTGATGGTAGAAGGGCCGGGGCATGTTCCCATGCATATGATTAAAGAGAATATGGATAAGCAACTGGCGGAGTGTGACCAGGCGCCCTTTTATACCTTAGGGCCCCTCACCACAGATATCGCACCGGGATACGATCATATTACTTCAGCAATCGGTGCTGCCATGATCGGTTGGTTCGGCACCGCTATGCTTTGTTACGTGACACCTAAAGAGCATCTGGGCCTGCCAGACAGAGAGGATGTGAAAACCGGCGTCATTACCTATAAGCTGGCAGCGCACGCGGCGGATCTGGCCAAGGGGCATCCGGGGGCTCAATATAGAGATAATGCGCTTAGTAAGGCCCGTTTTGAATTCAGATGGGAGGATCAGTTTAATTTATCTCTTGATCCCGATACGGCAAGAGCGTTCCATGATGCGACACTTCCTGCACCGGGCGCTAAGCTGGCGCATTTTTGTTCCATGTGTGGTCCCAAGTTTTGTTCCATGAAAATAACGGAAGAGATCAGGAAAAGTGCATTATCCGGCATGCAGGATATGGCGGACAAGTTTAAAGAAACCGGAAAGGAAATCTATCTTTAATGATAATTGTAATCTCCAGACCGGAACTTGCCGATGTCCGTTTATCATACGGCGAGGTCGCTTTGATGACAGCGCTGCTGGACCAGGGGCTCGAACTGCTGCATGTTCGCAAGCCCGCGGCGGATTTTGCTGCGTTGACATCTTTGATAGATCAGTTTAAAATGGAAGATCGGCCAAAGATCGTTCTGCATCCGCCTAAAGATTTGTTGGGCGATCCAGATACGGAAGGCCGGTTGGGGCAACTGTTGCAATGGATGGAACAAATGGGTTTATACAGGTTGCATATTCCGGGGTGGTTGCGTGTACAGGCTGCAGAGGCACTCTTATCAAGCCTGAGATCTGTGGAGCATAGAATGGCCTTCTCCACCGGTATTCATACACCTGCTGAGCTTGATGCTTTGTCCCAAAACAGGAAATCTTCTCTGCGGTATGATTATGTATTGGTCAGTCCACTGTTTGACAGTCTGTCCAAACGCGGGTATAAAGCAAATCCAGCCCTCTGGCGAGTGGTACGGGAAAATAAAAACCCTCATGGTTGCAGACGAATAGCCATGGGTGGCATTCAGGCGAAAAGCCTGCCGGCTATAAGAAACGCTGGTTTTGACGGTGCCGCTTTACTGGGTGCTGTCTGGCGTTCTTTAGATGTCGATAAGCCGTCGGCGTGGGAAAAGAAGATAACGGGCTACTTTAAAATCTGTTCAGGTATATGGAAAAATATGGGGATACGGTGAAGCGTATTTTACAGGCAGAGACCGATAGACCCTTTGTGCTGAGCATTGCAGGGGTTGACCCAAGCGCGGGCGCAGGGCTGTTGTCGGATATAAAAACGTTGCAGAGCCAGGGTGTCTATGGGCTTGGCCTTGCCAGTTGCACGACAGTTCAGACAGATGAAAAGCTCTATCATGTCGATTGGCAAAACGTAGAAACGATCTGCTACTCTCTTAAAACATTATGTGCGCGCTTTGCTATCCGGACAGTAAAAATAGGTGTTATGGCAGACCGGACAATGCTGCAGAAAATATTGACGCAGATTCATGAAGATCTGCCGGAAGCTTTGATTGTATGGGATCCTGTATTAAAAGCCTCCTCCGGCGTCCGGTTTTTCCATCTCACGCAGGATGACCTGACAGGCAAGAATGCCGTCTGCTGGACATCTATTTTGCAGCGCTGTCATGTGGTGACGCCCAATGCGGAAGAGGCTATTATACTGTGTCGGCTATTGGGTCTGGAACGCAGCTCAGGACTTGACACTTCTGCGGCGACCCTGGATCCGCTTATGCGGCAAATAAGCCGGTGTGCCGACACGGCAGTGGTACTTAAAGGGGGCCATCTGACTGATAGCCCCCCTGTTGATACCTTATATCATTTTGTATCTGCTACTCAGACATTGGAAGTTCATGTAGCTGGAAGGAAGTGGAAGCGAGAGCAAAAGGAAGCAGACAACGCCCTTGCCGGAAAGCATGGCTCAGGTTGTGTACATAGCAGCTTCCTGGCTGCGGCGCTGGCAAAGGGCCTTCCGTTGCCAGAAGCCGTGGTGCTCGCCAAAGATTATATGGAACAATTTTTATGTACGGGCCGGGGAAACCTGGGTGTACATGCCATGCATCATAGCTGACAGGGAGCCCGATAATTATATTAAAAACAGGGAAAGATGAATCATTTACCCCGTATTGCCATACCTGATGTAAAAAAGAGCTGGGCCAGATGGCAATTTGTTTCTCAAGGCGCAATGCCGGCAGAGCATCTGTTTTATATTCATCTGGCGCTGGAAGCCGGATGCCGCTGGATACAGCTGCGACTCAAAGAAGTAGATGAGCCGGATATTATTCGAACCGGCAATGCAGTGGCGCAGCTTTGCCGGGCCTATAATGCCAGATTTATATTAAATGATTATCCTCATCTGGTAAAAATGGTGCATGCCCAGGGCGTGCATCTCGGTCTGGAAGATCAGCCGGTTGCAGCAGCCAGGCAGCTCCTGGGGCGTGACTATCTTATTGGCGGAACGGCGAATACCGGCGGCGATGTGTTGGCAAGGGTAGCGGAAGAAGTAGACTATATTGGTCTTGGCCCTTACAGGTTCACCCGTACAAAAAAGAAGCTGAGCCCTGTGCTCGGGCTGGAAGGCTACAGGCGGATACTGGGGGAAGATAAAGAGCGAAGAGTAGTCCCCTGCCCGGTCTATGCGATCGGCGGGATTATCCCGGAGGATCTGCCCCTGTTAATGGGAACGGCAATAAATGGCGTCGCTATTTCGGGATGGTTGACCCGGCTGGTGGATCTGACAGCCCTGCAGGTCTCTAGAAGGTCCCTTACTTTAGATAATGTCATTGACCAATACCATCAATGGAAAATCCGGTATCCGGATGCTGTGCCTCACGTATCGGGGCAGGTAAAAATACTGGACGCTCTATTACATGAAAATTCAGTCTGATTTCAACTGCTGGGTGTTGAGTGGCTGGTAGGGTTATAAGCGTGGAATAATAAAAAATAAAAAATGGACACTACAGAAACATTAGAAAGAACGAAAATGGGCGTGGTGGAAGATGCCCTTGTCATCGCAGGAGAAACATTTTCTTCCAGACTGTTACTGGGGACAGGAAAATACGGAGACCTTGCGGTCATGCGTACCGCCATTGAAACTTCGGGCACAGAAATGGTCACACTGGCACTTCGGCGTTTGCAGTCAAGGCAGAGCGGTACGGCAGGGCTAAGTGAAGGCGGCTCGTTGCTGGACTATATTCCCAAACAACCAGGGAAAAACGCACCGCATAGTCAGCCCATGCGTTTGCTGCCCAATACCTCTGGTGCCAGAAATGCTGCCGAAGCTGTATTAGCGGCGCAGCTGGCACGGGAACTGCTGCATACTAATTTTATTAAACTGGAAATTCATCCTGATCCGTCACACTTGATGCCGGATCCGGTGGAGACCCTACAGGCAGCGGCCGTCCTTGTTCAAAAAGGTTTTATCGTACTGCCTTATGTACATGCCGATCCCGTTCTTTGCAAGCGGCTCGAGCAGGCAGGTGTAGCAGCCGTAATGCCGCTTGGATCGCCCATTGGAAGCAATCTGGGCCTCAAAAGCCGGGATTTTTTGGAGATAATTATTGCAGAGGCTACTATACCCGTCATTATTGATGCGGGCATTGGCAGCCCCTCCGATGCGGCCCTGGCAATGGAAATGGGCGCAGACGCCGTACTCATCAGCACGGCCGTTGCGACGGCTGCCGATCCTGTCACAATGGCCACTGCCTTTAAACTGGCTGTCGAAGCAGGCAGGCTGGCCTATCGTGCGGGACTGGCCGGGCGCGGAAGGCTGGGAGAGGCCAGCAGTCCGCTGACCGACTTTTTATCCTGATCAGCCGGGCTATATTCTTATCACGAAAAATATTCTAAAATGGCAGATATGACATCAAAGGCAGCCGCTGACACGCCACAGGCCGCCGCAGGAACCGATTTTTTGACCGTTTTTAATCGTTACAGCTGGGAAGAGGTTCAAAAAAAGATCCGTCTTAAAACAGCGCAGGATGTGTTAAACGCATTGCAGCATTCCCGTCCGGGATTGGAAGAATTTATGGCATTACTGTCAGTTGCCGCGGCGGGTTATCTTGAGCCGATGGCCCGCAAGGCCAGGCAGCTGACCGTGCAGCGGTTCGGCAAGACCATTCGCTTATTCGCACCCCTTTATCTGAGCAATAAATGCCAGAATATATGCACCTACTGCGGCTTCAGCCTGGACAATAAGATCCCCAGGAAAACACTGACAGCGCTGGAGGTTGAAGCGGAAGCCGCGATATTAAAACAATATGGGTTTGACCAGATACTCTTGGTAACGGGAGAAGCGGCCAGGGAAGTCAACACTGATTATTTTGTGCGCACTGTGAGGCAGCTGAAAAAACAGTTTGCCCAGATCTCTTTAGAAGTGCAGCCGCTCTATGAGCACGAATACAAAGCGTTAAATGAGGCCGGCGCTTATGGAATTACCGTTTATCAGGAGACCTATCACAGAGCCGCTTATAAACAGTACCACCTCAGAGGCCGCAAAGCCAATTTTGATTTCCGGCTTGAAACGGCTGAAAGAGCCTGCCGGGCAGGTATCCGTAAAATAGGGATGGGCGTCTTACTCGGCCTGCAGGACTGGCGGGTAGACAGTTTTATGACAATGCTGCATCTTCGGTTTATGCGCCACCGTTACTGGCAGACCGGATACAGTCTGTCGTTTCCCCGTCTCCGGCCGGCCGCAGGGGCGTTGTCACCGGCTTTCCCGGTTTCTGATAAAGAACTCTTGCAGCTGATCCTGGCTTATCGTATCTGTGATCCGGATCTGGATATTTCTCTGTCCACCAGAGAGACTGAAACCTTTAGAGATCATCTTATCGGGTTGGGGATAACCACAATGAGTGCAGGCTCCAAAACCAATCCCGGCGGTTACGCTACTGACAGTGACTCTCTGGAGCAGTTTGAAATCAGCGATGAGCGATCCCTGGCCACTATCTGTCAAGTCATTCAACAGGCAGGATATGATCCTGTTTTTAAGGACTGGGATCTGGCGCTCGCGGCGGGTAATAGTGATGCATATTTTTAAAATTATAAAATTTACTTGTGAAAATGTATCAGGATCCATCAGGGACTATCACTGACAAACCGGAAGCCACTGATCATGCTCAACTGACCAAAGAAGACTTTATGTTATATGGCCGCCAAATGCTGGTTCCCGAGATCGGCGCCGAAGGCCAGCTGAAACTCGCCAGGTCAAAAGTCATGGTGATCGGTGCCGGTGGACTGGGCTGTCCTATTCTCCAGTATCTGAGCGGTGCCGGGGTCGGGCATCTGGCCTGTATCGATTTTGACCATATCGAAATACACAACCTGCATCGGCAGATACTGTATAGGCCGGACCAGACCGGACAGTTAAAAGTGCAGGTGGCGGCTGATGTGCTGGCGGCGCGGCGCGGGCCGGGTAGATTTGAATGGAAAAATGAAAAATTGACCCGCGAAAATGCCGGGAGATTACTGAGCGGTTATGACCTGGTGATAGACGGGACTGACAACTTTCCTACCCGCTATGCGGTCAGTGACAGCTGTCGTACACTGAAAATCCCGGTGGTGTATGGCAGTATCCTCGGATTTGAGGGGCAGCTGGCTGTTTTCGGGCATAAGGGAGGAAAAACACTGCGTGATCTGTTTCCTGAGCCGCCAAAACCAGGTTCCGCCCCTAATTGTGCTGAAAATGGTGTACTGGCCACTTTACCCGGTATTATCGGGCTACTCATGGCGCAGGAATCCCTGAAATTGCTCATGGATTTGCCGGTACTGCATAACCAGCTGGTGTTATTCAATACCCTGAACTGGCAATGGAGGACGTTATCCTTTTAATGGAAGGGTAGTGCTGTGCCTTTCGGCAATTTTTTTAGCTAAGTGCGCGCTACCAGTTAGGCAAAATTCTTACCTTCGCACACTATGCAAAAAGAAATTGTTTTGAGCGGTATCCGGCCCACCGGCTACCTGCATTTAGGTAATTATTTTGGGGCCATGCGTAACTATGTCCGCATGCAGGAAGACTATAATTGTTATTTTTTTGTGGCGGACTGGCATAGCCTGACCACGCATCCCGATACCAAAGAACTCAGAGACAGCGTTCGTAGGGTGATTGCTGAAAACATCGCCTGTGGCCTGGATCCTGACAAAGCGGCTATTTACGTGCAAAGCGACGTACCTGAGATCGCGGAATTATACCTTTATCTGAACATGTTAGCTTATAAAGGGGAGCTGGAAAAGGTGCCGACCTTTAAAGACAAGGTTCGCCTGAGTCCAGAGAATGTGAATGCCGGCCTGTTGACCTATCCGGTACTGATGGCTGCCGATATCCTGATTCACCGCGCCGTCAAGGTGCCGGTTGGAAAAGACCAGGAGCAGCATCTGGAAATGGCCCGCAATTTCGCTGAAAGATTCAATCACCGGTATGGCGAAGTTTTTCCCATGCCGAGGGCCTTTAATTTCAACAGTGAACTGGTTAAGATCATGAGTCTGGATGGAAAGGGAAAGATGAGTAAGAGTGAGAATCAGATGGCCACCATTTATCTCAGAGATGAGGATGAGCTGATCCTGAAAAAATTAAAAAAGGCCCAGACGGATCAGGGGCCGACAGGACCGAGGCAGGAAAAGCCGGATTATATCCAGAACCTCTTTACGCTGGCTTCACTGGTCAGTGATCCGGCGACGATTGATAAATTTGAAACCGATTATAATAATTGCCAGATCCGTTACGGTGATTTTAAAAAGCAACTGGGTGAAGATATGGTACGTTTTGTAGCGCCTATCCGTGAGAAGGCGCTGTCTATCCAGCAGGATAAGGCTTATTTAGATAAAATTATGCGCCAGGGCGCTGAAAAGGCCCGGGAAAGCGCTTCCCGCACGATAAAAATAGTCCGTGAGGCTATGGGAATAAATTATTAAATTAGCACAAGTTTCACCCAGGTCTAACAGACACCTGGGCGTTCTTTACTGTATTATAACCTAAATCAACCTGATGGCAAAAGCAGCAAAACAGAAGCCTAAACATATCGCCATTGCCGGCAATATCGGTGCAGGCAAAACAACCCTTACGGAATTGCTGAGCAAACACTATAAATGGATCCCACAGTTTGAGGATGTGGATCATAATCCCTATCTGACAGATTTTTACGAAGATATGGCCCGGTGGAGTTTTGAGCTGCAAATTTATTTTCTCAACAGCCGCCTCAAGCAGCTCATAGAGATCGACCACGGCACGGAGACGGTGATACAGGACCGTACGATCTATGAAGATGCCAATATTTTTGCGCCCAACTTACATGACATGAGTCTGATGAGTACCCGGGATTTTAATAATTATTATCATTTTTTTGAAACGCTCAAAAAAATGATCAAGCCTCCGGATCTGTTGATTTACCTGAAGGCTTCTGTACCGGCCCTGGTGGCGCAGATTCAGAAGCGTGGCCGTGAATATGAAGACAATATCCGGCTGGATTATCTCAAAAAGCTCAACCAGCTCTATGATAAATGGATTGAAGGCTATAAAGAAGGGCCTTTACTCGTGATTGATGTCGATCATGTCAACTTCGCGGAAAACGAGGAGCATCTGGGCGAGATCATCAATAAAATCGACCGTCTGTTATACGGGCTGTTTTAATTATTGTCGAAAAAAATACGACCTATGAATCCTCAGATCAGTTTTATTACCCTTGGTGTTAAAGATCTTGATTTACTGACCCGGTTCTACAGGGACACCTTGGGTTGGCAAATGGAAAAAGAGCAGGAGGGCGTCCGCTTTTTTAAGATGAACGCCGGGCTCATTTTTGCCTTGTTTGGAGAGGTGGATCTGGCCGCAGATATTGGCCTGGATGGCTATCAGCCCGCTCCTCCGGGTAGTTTTAAACGCATGAGTCTGGCCATTAATTTTGATTCCATTACAAAAGTAGATGCGTTTTTCGCCTTTTTAAAAGAAAGGGGCGTCTCGATTCAAAAAGAACCTGAAACGGTTTTTTGGGGCGGGTATAGCGGCTACTTTAAAGACCCGGAAGATAATTACTGGGAGATTGCCTATAATCCGTATCTATAGTTTATGCCTTACCTTTGTCATAAAGTAAGTGCAGATGAAGCTTCAGTATCATGTAATAGACACGCCCTTTAAAGACACATTTACTATTTCCGGGGGGCGCTCCAAATCCAGTCAACCGGCCCTGATCGTTTCATTGTCCCTCGGGCCACTTACCGGTTGGGGAGAAGCACCCGCGATCAGTTATTATGATGTGACAGTGGAGAAAATGGTGCGTGAAATTAAAGCCAAGAAACTCTTTATTGAGAAGTTTGCACTCACCGATCCGGAGCGTTACTGGCACTACCTGCATCACTTACTGCCCGAACATCCTTTTTTAGTATGTGCCTTAGACATGGCCTGTTGGGATCTATATGGTCAAATGAACAGGACGCCTGTCTATCAGTTAATGGGGAGTACCTGGCAAAATACGCCGCTTACAGACTATACCATTGGGCTGGATGCAATTGATAAGATGGCAGCCAAAATTAAAGCCATGCCCTGGCCCGTCTATAAGATTAAATTAGGAGCGGCTGACGATCTTGCAATGCTCAGGGCGCTCCGCCAGGTGACGGATAGCCCTTTTAGGGTGGATGTGAATGGAGGCTGGACATATGAAAAGGCGCTGGAGATGCTGCCCCGGCTCGCTGAACTCGGCGTAGAACTGGTAGAACAGCCTATGGCCAGAGCTAAGACTGACTGGGATCTGGAACAAATGCAGGCACTTTACAACGCTTCACCACTGCCGCTGATAGCAGATGAAAGCTGTGTCCGGCTCTCCGATATGAAAGGTATAGAAAAATGTTTCCACGGTATTAATATCAAACTTACCAAATGTAGTGGCATTACGCCGGCAAGAGTGCTGATCCGTGAAGCGAGAGAGCGGGAAATGAAAGTGATGATGGGCTCAATGAATGAAACCGTCATTGGGTCGGCGGCTATTGCACAGTTTTTACCGCAACTCGATTATGTAGACATGGATGGGCCGCTTTTGTTGGCTGCCCCGGGCGGTACCGGCCTGACAATAGAAGCGGGCAAGGTATCGGTTAGCGGCGCACCTGGTTTAGGTGTGAGACCTGGCCCTTTGCCAGATCAGCCTATGTAGCGAATGTTCCATAAAAAAGAGC
This sequence comes from Arachidicoccus terrestris, assembly GCF_020042345.1. Taxonomy (NCBI): domain Bacteria; kingdom Pseudomonadati; phylum Bacteroidota; class Chitinophagia; order Chitinophagales; family Chitinophagaceae; genus Arachidicoccus; species Arachidicoccus terrestris. The sequence goes on along the minus strand of NZ_CP083387.1, from coordinate 584,329 downwards.
TGGTTTTTACGGAAAATATCTTTAATTTGGCATTTTGACAGGAAGCATTTAAATTTACCAAATTAATGTTTGTTTTTATGTAATCGTTTTCATTAATAGGCGCCTGATTTTGAATTGATAGAGGTTACATAACAGCATATTCAATGCCCAAGATTTTAAACTCATTTTATGGCAGAAATCAAAAAAAAGCCCAAGAGTAACACTATTATCCAGGTGGCTGAAGCTACGGGTCTCTCTCCGGCCACAATCTCGCGTGTACTGAATAACCATCCGTACGTGAAAGAAGCGACCAAAAAGAAGGTACTGGAAATGATTGAGAAATTAGGCTACCAACGCAACAATATTGCCTCCGGTCTGAGAAGCAATAAGACGCGTACCATCGGCCTGATCGTTCCCCGGATTTCCATGTTTTTTCACGCGGAAGTAATAACTACTATTCAGAACATCCTGTATAAACACGGCTATAACCTGACCATATGCCAATCGGGCGATTCCGTAGATATGGAAAAGGATTTAATCAGGGCACTGCAGTCTGTCCGGGTAGATGCGGTCATTGCTGCCTGTACGTTACATACCACTGATTTTACACCTTTTGAACAGCTGATGGCGAGCGGAACACCGCTGATCTTTTATGACCGTGTGCCGGTAGGTAAAACAAATGCGATGGTCATTAAGGGGGATGATATACAGGGGGGCTATCTGGCTACCTCACATTTAATCGAAATCGGGTGTAAGAAGATTGCGCATATTTCCGGTCCCCTGGACTGTAATTTGTATCAGGACCGGCTAAAGGGTTTTTATAACGCGATGAAGATTGCTGAGCTTCCGGTACGGAAAGAGTGGCTGTTCTATCAGGAACTGAATAAAGAAAATGCACGCATTGCTCTGAAGAAGATATTTGAAGGGCCGGATATGCCCGATGGCCTGGTTGCCGACAATGATACAACGGCCATCGCTGCATTAAAGTTTGCCAAGGAAATGGGACTTAAAGTGCCACAGGATCTGAAGATCGTCGGTTATTCCAATGATCCTCGCAGTGAAATTATCACCCCTTCCATTACCACCATTGAACAGTATCCTGAAAAAATGGGAGAGAAGATCGTCGAGGTGTTGATGGCAAGGCTACAGCATAAAAACCTGAATCCGGCGGAATTACTGGCGCCTACCGTTATGCCCGTCCAATTAATCAGGCGGCTGTCCACTTAATCAATATGGTTTATTTCCGCTGCTTGGAAAGACCCAATTATTCACCAAACAATTCTTTAAACGCTAAATCGGAATTAAAACATGTTACGAGAACGACTTCGCATTCGACAATTGTTATTAGCAGCCTTTTGCGTACTGGTTACAATGGGAAGCCTTCAGGCGCAAAGTAAATCGGCTATGAAAGCCATGATCAAAACGCAGTTTGATTTTGCCGCCAGGCAATATAAGCTGATGGCCAAGCAGACACCGGCCGATAAAATGCCACAGACTTTTGATCCCAAGACCGGAAAAAGTGTGTTTAGCAATATGCAGTGGTGGTGTAGTGGATTTTATCCCGGCACGCTTTGGTTAATTTATGAACAGACAGGAGATAAAGCCATCAAAGCAGAGGCAGAAAAACGGCTGGAAGTACTGGCTCCTATGAAGCATTACAAAGGCAATCATGATCTGGGATTTATGATTAATTGCAGCTTTGGCAATGCGTTTAAAATTACCCGCGATCCCGGTTACGCCAAAACGCTGGATACGGCAGCCGCAACGCTGGCATTGCGCTACCGGCCGAAAGTGCATGCCATTCAGTCCTGGAATAAAAGTAAGAACTTTACCTGTCCTGTTATTATTGATAATATGATGAATCTGGAATTGCTTTGCTGGGTCAGCGCTCATACGGGAGATACCAGTTATCTGCATATTGCCAGAGAACATGCCAATACCACTATTAAAAATCATTTTAGACCCGATTATAGTTCTTATCATGTGATTGATTATGACCCTAATACCGGTGCCGTCATCGCAAAGAGAACGTGGCAGGGTGCTAACGACAGTTCTTCCTGGGCCAGAGGCCAGGCATGGGGCTTATATGGATACACCATGATGTATCGTTTTACCAAAACCAAGGCTTATCTGAACCAGGCACTGCATATCGCCCATTATATCCTGACAAGTCCGTCTATGCCGGCAGATATGATTCCTTACTGGGACTATGACGCACCTGGCATTCCGGATGCACCCCGTGACGCTTCTGCAGCCGCCATTACCGCATCTGCTTTATTAGAATTGGCACAGTATGCGTCACGAAAAGACGCGAAGACCTACGTTGCGGCCGCGAAAAAGATATTGGTTTCGCTCAGCTCCGATAAGTACCGCGCCCAGCTGGGGAAAAACGGTGATTTTATTCTGATGCACTCCACCGGTGCCAAACCTTTTGGTTCTGAAGTTGACAGCCCGCTATCCTATGCAGATTATTATTATCTGGAAGCGCTCAGTCGTTACAAGGACTGGTATTTATAATTTTTTTCTCCTTCTAAAATCGATTACAGAACCAAAAAACAACACTGAATAGTATGGCAAACAGACGACAATTGCTGAAAGGATTTATGTTGGGCGGCGCTATTACGCTGGGTGGTCTCCCTGTAAAACTCCTGGCAGGCAATACCACCAAAAGGAGCGATACTTCCGGTGATCCGGGTATGACGGCACCTGCGGGATTATTAAAAGATGGAGCGGCGGACCGTCAGTATTGGGTGGACCTGCTGTATAAAATGGCAGCTCCTGTTTTACTGAATCTCTCAAAAGATGAGCTGAGGAAAAATATGGTGGTGAAAAAATCACCCACTTTTGATAGCCGGACAATTGATGTGACCTATTTGGAAGCGGTTGGCCGCACGCTGGCAGGGGTCGCTCCCTGGCTTGCATTACCCGATGATGATACGAAAGAAGGTAAATTACGTAAAACACTCAGAGAAGCCGCACTCAAAGGGCTGCCACATACGGTTAACCCGGCCTCGAAAGATTACCTGAATTTTCATAGGGAAATGCAGCCGATCGTCGATACCGCCTATTATGTGCAGGCATTTATCCGGGCCCCTAAAGCCTTATGGGAGCCCCTGGATGAACTGACCAAAAAAAGAGTTGTCAAGGAGGTTAAATCACTGCGTGACAGAAAACCTTTCGAAAGTAATTGGGTGATATTCGGGTCGATGGCTGAAGCATTCTTACTTTCTATTGGAGAGCAATATGATAAAGAACGCCTGATGCATGGCGTGGACAGGCTCAAGAGCTGGTACGTAGGGGACGGGTGGTATAGTGACGGTCCGAGATTCGCTTTTGATTATTATAACGCCTACGTGATGCATCCTTTTATGGTGGACACCCTGAAAATACTGAGTGACCATCAGCTAGTGGAAGAAAAAGAGTATCTGCAGGCACATAAGAGAATGGTCCGTTATGCAGAGCAACAGGAAAAGATGATCTCTCCCGAAGGAACCTATCCACCGATTGGCCGCTCTATTCCTTATAGAACGGGGGCCTTCCAGGCACTCGCCATGGTGAGCTGGCAGGAAAAATTACCTAAGCATATTGATCCCGCACAGGTACGCGGCGCCCTGACCAAAGTATGTTACAATATGTTCACAAAAATCAATAGCTTTGATAATCAGGGTTGGCTGGAGCTGGGATTTTGCGGACCGCAGCCCGAAGTGGCCGATTATTATACTTCGACCGGAAGTCTTTACATGGCAACGCTTAGCTTTTTGCCCCTGGGATTACCGGCCAACAATCCTTTCTGGACAAACGCTCCTGCTGACTGGACCGCTAAGGCTGCCTGGAGTGGAAAGCCATTCCACAAGGATTATCATGTAGATTATTAATTAACGTAAATCAATAAAATAGCACTGCCATGCTTTTTACAACACTTACTTTGAAAACGTTATCAAAGTTTTCGAAACAGATCTTTATCAGCCTGCGAAAGACAATGCCGGCCGGTGGAATAGTCAGGCCCGCAGGCCTGGTTAAAACAGTTATTGTGGCCACATCTGCCATATTGATGGTGGTGATGACCACACCTCATTATTTGCAGGCTCAGTGGGGCAAGAAGAGCAAGAAAATCGTAGAAAAAGAGAAAAAAGAAGTGCCGCTTAAATATGGCGCGCATAGAGAAGGACGCAGAACCGATCCGGCCATGAACCGGTGGCGGGATTATGGGTTGGGGGAATTTATTCATTTCGGGCTTTATTCCGTTTTAGGCGGAGATTATAACGGTATGCATTATAGCGGTGCCGCTGAGTGGATCCGTTCCTGGGATAAATTACCACATGAGGTATACGATAATCTGTATAAAAAGTTCAACCCAAAAAATTTTGATCCTGAAGCCTGGGCGAAGATGGCGAAAGATATGGGTGTCAAATACGTGACCATTACCACAAAACATCATGACGGGTTCTGTCTCTGGCCTAGTAAATATTCTGATTTCAACATAACCAAGACACCTTATAAAAAGGATATGATCGGACCCATGGTCAAAGCCTTTGATAAGGCGGGTATTGACGTTTATCTGTATTTTTCCGTCATGGACTGGCATCAGCCCAACTGGCGTTATGACCTTAAATCGGCCGCTGATACGGTGGCCTTTAACCGCTTCAAGGCCTTTACAAAAAACCAGTTGACTGAGTTATTAACTTTGTATCCAGAGACAAAAGGCCTTTGGTTTGATGGGACCTGGGACAATAGCTGGAAGAAAAGCGGTGCTTTTTCCGATAGCCTGGATCAATACCTGAAAAAGATCCGTCCGGGACTCATTATTGGCAGCCGGCTTAGAGCAGATGATTATGGTAATCGCCATTTTGATGCGAATGGGCACTTAATGGGAGATTATGAGCAAGGCTGGGAAAGAAAGATCCCGGAAGATTATGCGGCTACCAGAGGCAATGACTGGGATTGTGTTATGACCATACCGCAAAATGGCTGGGGGTATGCAAAAACCTGGATGGGGCATTGGAAAACGCCTTATGAGCTGATAGAGATGCTCGCTAAATGCGTTTCACTGGATGGTAATTTTGTCGTTAACTTTGGCCCCAGGGGCGACGGCACATTTAGAAAGAAAGAAGTGGAGACCGCTGCAGCCATCGGTGACTGGATGAAGGTCAATCATGCGGCCATTTACAATGCAGGTTATGCCGGCTGGGAAAAACAAGACTGGGGCTATTATACCAAAAGCAGAAAAGACGGGAAGGTTTATATGATTGTTTTTAATGTGCCTATTAACAGGGCGTTAAAAGTAAAACCCGCCAAAAACCAACAGATCAAAAAGGCTTACCTTTTGCGGGATAATAAGAACCTGCAGATAGAACCGCTGGACGGAGGTGAAGTCTTTATTCATGTAGAGAGCCCGGTCCATAATCAGCCATTTGTGATTGAACTGGAAACAGGCCAGGGCGGGAAAGCTGCCGAAGGCGAGAATAAACATGTTTAGGAAATTGTAAACTTTAAAATAAGCGTAAAAATGGCAATTATAAGTGCATTTAACCTGGAAGGAAAAACAGCGATCGTTACAGGATCCAATAAAGGAATTGGCCAGGCAATGGCTATCGGGCTGGCAGAAGCGGGCGCCGATATCATCGGTGTCAGCTCCAGCTTCCCTGATCATTCTGATACAGAGGAGGCAGTACTGGCATTAGGAAGGAAATTTACCAAATACAATGCTGATTTCTCTTCCCGGGAAAGCATATATACATTTATTAAAACGGTTAAAAATGAGCAGCCGGCCATTGACATTCTGGTCAACAATGCGGGGACCATTATGCGGGAGCCTGCCGCGACACATTCCGACGATTATTGGGACAAAGTATTGTCGATTAATCTGGATGCGCCTTTTGTGCTGGCCAGGGAATTCGGTAAAGACATGATCGCTCGTGGAAATGGCAAAATTATTTTTACCTGCTCGATGCTTTCGTATCAGGGGGGTATTAATGTGCCGGGGTATACGGCCAGCAAGTCCGGTATAGCCGGACTGGTAAAGGCACTCGCCAATGAATGGGCCGCTAAAGGTGTTCAGGTCAACGGCATTGCACCGGGGTATATTGCGACAGATAATACCAAGAACCTGATGGCAGATCCTGTCAGGAGCAAATCGATCTTGGAAAGAATCCCCGCGGGCCGCTGGGGGAGTCCGGAAGATCTTAAAGGCGCCGTTGTTTATCTGGCCAGTAAGGCTGCCGACTATGTCAGCGGTACGATACTCAATGTAGACGGTGGCTGGATGGGCAGATAAGTTTCCCGGTCTGCCACAGTATAAGACTCTTTATTAAACAAAAATAAATTTAAAGACACATGATGGAAGTTAGATTTCAAAATAGTCCCAAAGAGACTAAAGCAATGGATACCCAGGCACTCAGAGAGAATTTTCTCATTGAAGAGCTGATTCAAAAAGATAAATTAAAATTGGTTTACAGTCATTATGACCGTGTTATTGTTGGGGGCGTTTCTCCTGTAGATGCGACCGTGAAACTCGAAAATGAACCGGAATTAAAAGCAGACTATTTTTTGCAAAGAAGAGAATTGGGCGTAGTCAATCTGGGCGGTCCCGGGACCATTCAGGCGGGCGATAAGACTTATGATCTGGAAAAGCTGGATTGTCTGTATGTCGGACTGCATACAGAAGCGGTCAGCTTCGCTTCTAAAGATACATCTAACCCGGCTATTTTCTATATGTTGTCTGCGCCTGCGCATACTGAGTATCCTACGACACATTATGCCAAGAAAGATGCTTTCCCTTCAGAGATGGGTAGTCTGGAAACGTCTAATAAAAGGACCATTTACCGTTATATTCATGCAGACGGCATCAAAAGCTGTCAGCTGGTGATGGGGCTAACCATACTAGATACCGGCAGCGTTTGGAATACGATGCCCGCACATACGCATACACGCAGAATGGAAGCCTATTTTTATTTTGACGTACCGAAGGATCAGCGGGTGATCCACTTAATGGGAGAACCTTCAGAAAGCCGTCATCTGGTGGTGAATAATAACGAAGCGATCCTGTCGGCTCCGTGGTCTATTCACGCGGGTTGCGGTACTTCCAATTATGGATTTGTATGGGGTATGGCCGGCGAGAATTATACCTATTCCGATATGGATATGGTAGATATCAGTGATTTAAAATAGGGCTGAACTATTTATTTTTAAGCGTATTAAAATCAATGGAACATGCATAAGACTTTAATGGCCGCTGCGGCCTTACTGGTGCTTTTTAGCTGCGCCGGGAATTCTGACGCGCAAAAAAACAGTGAATTGAGGCTGAAAAATACGATGGGGGTGGACAGGCCTGAAGCGACTGTGGTGCTGACCAGAAAACAGTTGGAAGCTAAGGCCGGGTCTTTAGATAATTTTTATCTGCGGTTTGCTGCGGGCGGAAGTCCTTTAACCGCGCAGTACGATGATTTGGACAGGGACGGTAAATGGGATGAAGTGGTATTGCTTTGTCCGATGAAAGCTTCCGCTTCCGTAAAAATAGAACTACAAAAAACAGATACACTACCGGTGTTTCAGGGACCGTCAATTGCACATGCCCGCATGAAGCTTAAAAATGAAGATCAGACATTTGGAGAAAGCCGACCTTCCGTACAGATGCCGGATCAGAATCCGCCGACGGATTTTTCAAAGAAAGCGCTTCCACCTTACCTGACGGAAGGTCCCGGCTGGGAAAATGATAAAGTAGCCTTCCGGTTATATTTTGATACCCGGAACAATAAAGATATCTATGGTAAAAGGGTTGCCGGAATGGTTATGGATTCTGTGGGGGCTAATCCCGGAAACAGTTACCACCATCTGGCAGACTGGGGTATGGATATCCTGAAAGTGGGTAGTTCGCTGGGCGCCGGTGCACTTGCTTTTCACTATCAGAAAGCAGACGGTAGGGATACACTGGTCAGACTGGGAGGAAAGGATATAAAAGGTGAGACGTATCAGTTATTATCCGACGGACCGTTAAGGGCCAGTTTTCTCATGACCTATCCCTGGCAACTGGCCGGAAAGCCGGTAACGGTAACGGAGAAAATAAGCATTACTGCAGGTAAGTATGATTATACCAGTGAGATCGAGGTGAAGGGCGAAGCGCTTCCTGAAGATCTGAAGGCAGATATGGGGTTTGCTGATTTTTACAAGGCTCAGCTGGATTCTATTGTTACAGACCAGGCTAAAGTTGTTTATAGTTTTGGTAAACAGTCTGAAAATCATGATAATCTGGGTATGGCGATTCTAAGCACGCAGCCGGCTGGTGCCAGAATCTGGTCTTTAGGAGAAAAGCTGACACCCGTTTCAGATATTACCAGCAGTTATCTGATGGAAGTACCTGTAAAAGCAGGGGTGCCTGTGACATTTCGGTTCTTTGCCGGATGGGCGTTAACAGACAGTGCCTTTAACAGTGCTGCAGGATTTAAAGCCATGTTGCAACAAGAGGCTGACCTGTTAGCACATCCCATTGAGGTGGAATAGCCGCTGCCAAGTAGCCGGCGCGATTTATATGATCATCGTTCAACTTAAAAAATACGAAAATGAAACATTTATTTCTGAGTACGTTTTTGCTTTTTATGGTAGGCGTAGCAACAAGTTATGGTCAAAAAAAAGCAGCTGAGTCCATTAAACAGGCGGTCAGCAAACTGAATAAGGCCATGGTTGATGCAGACGGTACTACACTGTATAAAATGACTTATCCGAACCTGAGCTATGGCCATTCTTCCGGTGTTATACAAAACCAAAAGGAATTTGTAGAAGGAATCACCTCTGGCAGATCGGATTTTGTTTCCATAGATCTTACTGATCAATCTATTGAGATCATTGGCAATACGGCTACTGTCCGCCATATGCTCTCAGCTAAAACTTTCGATAACAAAGTGCCCGGTACAGTTCGCCTGGAAATCTTGCTGGTCTGGGTGAAAACCCATGGCAATTGGAAGTTACTGGCCAGACAAGCGGTGAAACCTGCTAAATAGTGCTGAATGACATCTGTTAAGCGGCAAGAGATAGGTCGCTTTTTTGACCGGTGTTTTATATCAAGTAAGAGCGTCTTATTAATTATTATAAATTAATGGGCGCTCTTGTTTATTGATAATCATATACTTATTTATTTTACCTTATTATTGTAGCATGGAAGTGGCTTTCCTAAAATAGAGTTTAAGCGGTTCAGGGCGATCCCTTTGGTGATTTAGTTGTAATTTTGCATTTCTAATCCGGGAGGCGGGCTTGCTTACCTGGTTGAATATGTTAAGGCAAATATTTTATGCTAAGTACGATAGAAGCAGCGATTAAAGATATAAAAGCGGGAAAACTGGTAATCGTGGTAGATGATGAGGATCGTGAGAATGAAGGCGACTTTATTACAGCGGCCGAGAGTGTCACACCGGAGATTATTAACTTTATGAGTAAGGTCGGCAGGGGGCTGATCTGTGCGCCGGTAACAGAAGCGTTAGCTGATAAACTGGATTTGACACTGATGGTGCCCAAAAATACTGCCCTTCATGAAACACCTTTTACCGTTAGTATCGACTTGTTAGGCCATGGCTGTACCACAGGTATCAGTGCCCATGACCGTGCGCAGACCATCCGGATGATGGTGGACGACGATGCTAAACCCGAAGATTTTGGCCGCCCCGGTCATATTTTCCCACTCAGAGCAAAGGATGGTGGCGTTCTCAGAAGAACAGGACATACGGAAGCGGCTGTAGATCTGGCGCGTTTGGCCGGATTAAAACCAGCAGGCGTGTTAGTGGAGATAATGAATGAAGATGGCTCTATGGCCAGGTTGCCACAGCTGGAGGTTATGGCCGAACAATACGACCTGAAAATCGTAACGATAAAAGATCTGATCGAATACCGGCTAAAATCTGATTCCCTGATCGAGGAAGTTGTCCGCGTGCATATGCCGACTAAATATGGTGATTTTCAGTTGGTGGCTTTTAAGGAAAAAAATAATGCGGCAGAGCATTTGGCGTTGATCAAAGGTTCCTGGAAACCGGGTGATGCTGTATTAACAAGGGTGCACTCCAGTTGTGTAACCGGTGATATCCTGGGCAGCCTCCGCTGTGATTGCGGTGATCAGCTACATGCGGCAATGCGTATGGTCGAAAAAGAGGGTACCGGCATGGTGCTGTATATGAATCAGGAAGGCAGAGGTATCGGGCTGATCAATAAGTTAAGGGCTTATAAGCTTCAGGAAGAAGGACTGGATACCGTTGAGGCAAATCTGAAGCTGGGGTTTGAGGCGGATCAACGAGACTATGGGGTAGGCGCGCAGATCCTGCGCCATTTAGGCGCCACTCGTCTGAGATTGATGAGTAATAATCCCACCAAAAGAGCAGGTTTATTGGGATATGGTATTGAGATTGTGGAAGTCGTTCCTATTGAAGCGGCTCCCAATCAGCACAATGAAAAATACCTGCAGACCAAAAGAGATAAGATGGGGCATGATATTTTGAAATAGCTGCTCTTATGGATGATAATAATATTGACGCCTGATTTTTACTAAGTCAGGCGTCAGTCGTTGCAGGCGGGTTTATGCAATATCATTATCTCCGCGTTTTGACAGTTGAAAATTGTTGCGGTTTGGCCTACTTTTGATATGTGTGAACAACCTAACTGGCCGGAAGGACATGCAGAGAAGGCAAGGGCTCTCCTTGACCATACGGGGCAAATGGACAAGGTGTCCATGACTAAAATGATCTGGTCTACGGGCATTGTTCTTTTGGTGAAAAAATAATTTATTTTTTCTTCAGAGATAAATAAGGTGTGGCTCATCCAAAAAATACACAATAATGAGTGCTCAAAAGAAAATTATCCTTGCCGGCGGTACAGGCTTTATCGGACGGCATCTGCAGGAATTCTACCAACGACTAGGCTATCAGATTCTGGTAATTTCGAGAAATAATGGAGATCTTCGCTGGAGTGATACTGCCGGAATCGTTTCTGCGCTGGAAAATGCGGAACTGGTTGTGAATCTGGCTGGTAAATCGGTCGACTGCCGGTACACGGAGAAAAATAAAGCGCGGGTTTTTTCCTCCCGTCTTGAGACCACCCGGACATTAGGGGAGGCGATTTTGGCCTGCCAAAACCCACCTAAGCTCTGGATCAATAGCAGTACGGCGACTATCTACCGTCATGCTGAAGACCGGAAAATGACCGAGAAGGATGGAGAAATCGGCACAGGGTTTTCGGTAGAAGTGGGTAAGGCCTGGGAAAAGGCTTTTTTTAGCTTTCAGCTGCCGGCTACCCGACAGGCAGCACTCAGGATTGCTATTGTGCTGGGAACGGACGGCGGCGCACTGGCGCCTTATGTAAGAATGGCCAGATTTGGTGTTGGCGGGCCGCAGGGTAATGGCCGGGAAATGTTCAGCTGGATACATATCGATGATGTGGTGCGTATTGTCCGCTTTCTGGAACAGCGCCAGTTGTCGGGTGTGTTTAACACGGCTGCTCCCCATGCGGTTGACAATAAAACATTGATGCGATTATTGCGTCAACAGGTTAAAATGCCTATCGGATTACCAATTCCGGCACCCTTGCTCCGGTTAGGGGCAGGTATTATCGGTACCTCCAGCGAGCTATTGCTGAAAAGCAGGTGGGTGTACCCGGAACACCTGTTAAAAAATGGTTTTACCTTCCTTTATTCTAATCTGGAGGATGCGCTGGCCGAATTGCTCGGGAAGGACCGGAAAGGGTAGTCGCTATACCGGCATTAAATTGGCTGGTTTTTAGCCTACAGAATGGGCAAAATGCCTTATTTTCGCGGTTGTATTTTAATAAATTAAACATAATCAAATTCTATGGCATACGACGTAATAGTGATCGGAAGCGGTCCTGGCGGTTATCCGGCAGCTATCCGCGCTTCTCAGCTGGGATTAAAAGTGGCAATTATCGAAAAAGAACTGCTGGGTGGCATCTGCCTGAATTGGGGTTGTATCCCGACAAAAGCACTTTTAAAAAGTGCCCAAGTGAATAATTATTTTCAACATGCTGATGCTTATGGACTTAAAGCGGAGAAAATTGAAGCGGACTTTGCAGCTATCATTAAGCGCAGCCGTGGCGTGGCGGACAAAATGTCCAAAGGTGTCCAGTTTTTGATGAAAAAATATAAGATTGACGTGGTGATGGGTACGGCTACCCTGAAATCCAAATCTCAGATTGAAGTGGTTGCTGCCGATGGCAGCAAGCAGACGCTGGATGCCGGTAATATTATTATCGCAACCGGGGGAAGGAGCAGAGTCCTGCCCAGTATTCCCCAGGACGGCAAAAAGATCATTGGTTACAGGGAAGCCCTGGTCCTTTCAGAGCAGCCAAAATCTATGGTGATCGTTGGTAGCGGCGCGATCGGAACTGAATTTGCCTATTTCTACAACAGCATCGGCACAAAAGTGACGATCGTTGAATTTGCCGACAGAGTGGTTCCTGTTGAAGATGCCGATGTGTCTAAGGAGCTGGAAAAACAATTTAAGAAACAAGGTATCGAGATCTATACCAGCGCGAGTGTTGAAAGCGTAGATACCTCAGGTGCCGGAACTGTTTCTACGGTTAAGAAAAAAGACGGATCCACTTTTACAATTGAGGCGGACATCGTACTCAGCGCGGCAGGTGTCGTTGCCAATGTTGAAAATATAGGGCTGGAAACCTTGGGTGTTACCGTTGAAAAAGGTAAGATTGTTGTTGATAAATATCAACAGACAAATGTACCGGGTGTATATGCCATCGGCGACTGCACGCCTCATCAGGCGCTCGCTCATAAAGCCGGCAAAGAAGGTATCAATGCTGCGGAGCATATCGGTTTTGTCAATAAGAAACTGGAACACCAGCCGGAGGGTATTGATTACGGTAATGTGCCGGGATGTACTTACTGCCAGCCGGAAATTTCTTCTGTCGGGATGACTGAAGCACAGGCAAAGGAAGCGGGTTATGAACTGAAGGTAGGTAAGTTCCCGTTCATCGCTTCTGGTAAAGCTGCGGCTGCCGGCGCGACTGAAGGTTTTGTAAAAGTCATTTACGATGCCAAATATGGTGAACTGCTCGGCGCACACATGATCGGTATGAATGTTACCGATATGATTGCCGAGGCAGTGGTAGCCCGTAAACTGGAAACCACGGCCCATGAGATCTTAAATGCAATCCATCCTCACCCAACCATGAGCGAAGGCTTTAAAGAAGCTACAGCGGTAGCTTATGGAGAGCAGACCGATCTTTGATCTCTAGCGAGAATAATGAATAGTGATTAGCTTGGAGTGGTTATACGCTGCGAAGTAAAGTCACATACATCATAGGCCCCGGGGAATCAAAACTGATTTTTCGGGGCTTGTTATGTTTGGCGGAGTTGAGATTAAAAACGCCAGCATTCCAAATGGGGCGGTTCCTTAGATTCCCGGAAGTTTATACCTCACCCTAAAAACCCTTTAATTGACAAGTTTTTTCTTCATATAGGCTGGGTTAGATGAATTAGGGTCTGACGTCAGAAATACCACGAAATATATACGATATTATGCGCCGAACAAATCTGTATCTTTTGTAGAAGGAGCTGTTTTCAACACGATAGTGTCGGTGCCAGATTTTTCAATGATGAACGAGGTGGAACTTTTGATGACAAGATAAATGACAGGATAAATGACAAGATAAATGATACTGTAAACGATATGGTAAATGATACTGTAAAACGGAAGTTTAGTCATATAATCCTGTCAGTGTACTTGAGTCCTTGCATCAAGACTGGAAAATTAGTTTTTTTAATTAGCGTCAGCAGAATTACGATTATCCGAGATATAAAGCTGCTGTCTCATTTGGTATTCTATAAAGGAGCCAGTAAAACAGGTGGGTATTTCCTGGATGATGCGATTAAAACAAGATTGGACAATGTCGAGCGTGATTAAATAGATGTGGCAATAATGTATTAATAAAAAAAATAATATTTACGTCTTGATTGGTTTTTCAGGAATAGTCGCGAACTTATTTTATTTTGCACGCTATCCAACATATAGATGACAGAACCATAAAGTATGGAAAATGTACAAATTCAACCAGTGTCCATAACAGAATTAGCGCTGTTGAGAGAAATCGGCATTGCGACTTTTACAGAAACCTTCGGGCCTCATAATGCCAAAGCGCAGATGGACCGATATGTGGCCACCTCTTTTGCTTTGGATAAGATGAAAGCGGAGCTTGAAAACCCTGAATCCTTATTTTTTTTCATTAAAATAGGGACTTCTGTAGCCGGATATCTTAAACTAAACTGGGGAGCTGCACAAACAGAAGCTGAGACATCTCAAGCCCTGGAAATCGAACGTATCTATGTATTGGCGGATTTTCATGGAAAGAAACTGGGGCAGTTGTTACTCGAAAAAGCAAGAGAGGTCGCCCTGGAAAAGAAAGCGCCCTACATATGGCTGGGTGTGTGGGAAAAAAATCAAAGGGCGCTTCGTTTTTATGAAAAAAACGGATTTGAGCCCTTTGATAAACATACTTTTATTTTAGGGGATGATGTTCAGACCGATATCATGATGAAGCAAATATTGAGCTGACATGAGGCAGAAATTAAACTTCCACGGTAATTAAATGATCCCCTGCTCCCAAATCAACCAGGTCTTGTTGTATGGCAGCGACCATAGGATCCGGGCCACAGATGTAAAAATGCTGGTTCATGTCAGAAACATGTCTGCGTAAGAATTCCTTATCGATTCTGTCATGAATATATTTACTGTCAGTTTGTTCGGTCAGTATATTGACGAATCTGTCACCAAGGATTTTTTCGAACTCAGACTTCAGGATGATATCCTTTTCGGTCTTATTAGAAAAGAAGAGCCGGTTATTTCCCACTTTGCCCTTTTGCTGCAAATCCCTGAAAATAGCGATAAAGGGCGTAATGCCGGCGCCGCCAGCGATAAAAATGCCTTCTCCGCTGTAATGGATGGCTCCCCATACATCATGAAGCAGCAGCGAATCACCTGGTTTCAGGCTTCTGAGTTCATTGGTCACGCCCGGATGATCCGTATAGGTTTTAATGGTAAACTCCAGATGGTCCCAGTCCTGCAGACCGGTAAAAGTGAAAGGCCGTCGCTCGGTTGTAAATCCTTCTTTATTGATGGCTACTTCTGTTGCCTGCCCCGGAATAAAATTATAGTTTTTGGGTCTTTCTACTGAGATTCTGAGAACATTGTGCGTAACCGGTTCGATATTTAATATGGATACCTGATGTTCCTGTTCCTGTTGTTGCACTTCTTCTGCCATGGCTATAGTTGTTTTCTAATTAGAGTACTATTGTACTACTAAAGTTACAACAAATTGGGAGTATAGCCTTGAAAGTTCTTTGAAGTGTGCTGTCGGCAGCTCTAATTGAATTAATTTTTAGTCAGCTCGGCTTTCGGTAGTCTGCCTGCTGCCCTGTAGACGCGGCGCCAATAGTAGTCATCAAGGTCGCTGATCATCACACCGGAACTGGTAGATGCGTGTACAAACTTGCCATTTTGCAGATAAACGCCTACATGGGTAATTCTACCGCCTCCGGTGGTATGAAAAAAGACTAAATCACCTTGCTTTAACTGGCTTTTTTTAATATGGTCACAATAATCATACTGTTCCTGTGCGGTACGGGGAATAGCCGCATTGAATACATCATTAAAGAGGGTCCTGGAAAACGCAGAGCAATCTATTCCGTTTTTTGAGCTGCCGCCATATCTATAGGGTGTGCCGTACCAATCGTCGATCTCTTCAATAAGATCAATATTATTTACCTTTTTATCGTCAACGCCTAATATGTCAGCATATTTACGGACAAGGGTCGCTTCATTAAGGGTTAGGTTCGCGCCGGGTTCCTCCGCAGGTTCCTTGTCTTCAGGTACCTTTTCTGTATATCCGTAACTCTTGTTCCTGGAAGATATCCGGTCGCCAGGATTGACACGGATGTCATCCAGAAACCGCGGCCCGCTTTGGGTGGTTTTGGCAGCAGAGGTACTTGTTTTACGTACACTGCTGCAGGAGAAGATAGAAACACTACCTATTGCCAGTAACAGGTAAACCGGTAGTGAAAAGGAGCGTGAATGTCTGGTTTTCATCCTTTCAAATAAACTTGATTGTATCGTCTATACGGAAATTAGCCGGCTAAAAACCAAAATAAGAAACCAGGCCTGACTTATTTCATTGCACTTTATTAATGAACGTGACTTGCAGGTTACTTGCGGAGTATGAATTATTCTGATAATATTTCCTACTGCTCCAATAAATGATAGTAACCCCCGTCAATTTGACTTTTTCATCAGCAAAAAATCTGCCGACTTTCAAATATACACGAATAAATTGGTTAAAAAGTGCCCAAATTAGAGATTTTATGGTTCCCAACGGTTGTTGCTGCGATCTAGGTCAGGTAGAACGGCTTTTGGATCTAACTGCACGCGCTTCAGTTTGGAAGTTGAATTCACCTTGAAGGTCCAACTGTCACCCCTTTGCCATATCTCTACAGGCAGTTGCACATCAATTGCGGCGCCTTTGCTTTGCTGGATGGTCACCGTTACCGGCATGGGTAATTGTTCTTTATTTTTAATGGTGATAAGTGCACCTTTGGTAGGGTCATCATCTACGTAATCCACTTTGGTGACGGCCTGGTCTAATTGCCAGTTATTATAGAACCAGCCTCTCCAGAACCAGCCCAGATCTTCTCCGGCACCATTTTCCATACTTCTGAAAAAGTCCGTGGGCATTGGATGTTTATAAGCCCATTTAGCTGTATAATGTCTGAACGCGTAATCAAAACGCTCAGGCCCGAGTATAACTTCTCTTAAGAGCACCAGACCGAAAGCTGTTTTGAAATAGCTCATGGGATGCACAAATTTATAATCTTGCCAGTCCGGAGGTGTCATGAGTGTCGGCCCGTTTTGCACTTCTTTGATGACAGGAACGATCTCATCTGCAGGATTCCCTCCGCCGGGTGCATATTCTCCATCTCTTTTCGGTGCAAATTCTCCCTTATTAAAATACTGCTGCGCATAGATATCGATAAAGGTATTGAAGCCTTCATCCATAAAGGGTACCCGCCTTTCATCTGAACCCACGATCATGGGGAACCAGGTGTGACCGATTTCATGGGAGACTAACATAAACAGCACCTTTCCACTGACACTGTGATGGTCGAAGGTAAGCCCCGGATATTCCATTCCGCCAATCGGGCCGGCGACATTGGTCGCCTCGGGGTATGGATATTCAAACCAGCGGGTTGAAAAATCTTCTACAGATGCTTTAAGAAATTCGGTGGCGCGGACCCAGCTACTGTCAGACCGGGCACTGCTGATCGGGTATACGGACTGGGCAAAACTGGTTTTGCCACTGGGCAGATTAATCTTTGCGCCATCCCAAATAAATGCTGTAGATAAGGCAAACGCTACGTCACGTGTGTTTTTCATCTGAAAATGCCAGGTGGTGGTGCCATTTTTTTGTTTGGTGGCTACACCGTTTTTGACATCTTCTTTTGTTCTGATGATAACTGTCTTATCAGAGGTCTTTGCTTTTTGAAGCCTGTCATACAGTTTAGTGTCCAGCGCTTCACCTGCATTCATTAATGCACCGGCACCTACGGCTAACATCCCTGAAGGGGCCGTGATGGTATAATCCATATCGCCATATTCAAAATAGAACTCTCCACCGCCGATAAAAGGCAGCGTATTCCATCCTCTTTGATCATCATAGACACAGACGCGGGGAAACCAATAGCCGAATTCAAAAATGGTTCCTTCTGGAGTAGCCATATAGCCAGCCCGGTCTCCGGCGGAAGATGATTGCAATTCGAAGGAGTAATCCAGCCTGATCTGCAACTTGGCGCCGGCACCTTTCAGGACCTGAGGCAAAATAAGTTGCATGCGCGTACCTTCCACATGATATTTTACATCCTGCCAGTTACCGCGGGCTCCAATCTGTACTTTGGTAAAGTGGAAGCCCAGATCAGGTGCCAGTTCTTTCTTGGAAGGGTTCAGGATATTGGACAGCGCATCTGGTTTCTCGGTATTCTGATCCAGTTCCAGCCATATATAAGGAAGATTGTCACCGCTATTATTCGTGTAGTCTATTTCAGCTACACCTTTTAATACATGGGAACTGCTGTCAAAAGATGCCTTAATCTGATAATCGGCTCTGTTCTGCCAGTATTTGGGACCGGGGTCACCGTTACCGCTTCTGAATTCATTACCCGATTGTGTATACAAATTTGGAGCGAATGCCGCGTGAGCATCATATTTCTGGGCTTTCAGGGGCCCAAAAACCAGCATTCCTGCAGCTAATAAATAAAGAGGCGTAGAAAATGTAGAGTTGTACCTGCGCATAGCAAAAAATTAAGTATCGAATGTAGGCAATTTTGCTAAAATTATGTTGTCCGTTCGGCGCTTTTTTATACCCACGGAACTTTAGCGCCTGTGGATATCCGGGCCAAGGCTCATTTTTTCGCCTATTTCACGTAGAATCGTCTATTTTTGTAGCCTAATTTCTCAAACTAAAAATCATTTTTATTTCTATGGGTATCGCAGATATGTTATTTCAGCGCAATCAAAAAAAAGCAGCCGAAAATCTACAGGCGGGGCAGGAGTTCCTGGCAGAAAACGCAAAAAAAGAAGGGGTGATTAGCCTGGAAAGCGGCTTGCAATATCAGGTGTTGACAATGGGAGAAGGAGAAAAGCCTTCTGCTGCTGATCAGGTGACTTGTCATTATCACGGAACAGTTATTGACGGAACTGTCTTTGACAGCTCCGTTGAAAGAGGGCAGCCGGCAACCTTTCCGCTAAACAGGGTCATTAAAGGCTGGACAGAAGGATTACAACTGATGCCAGTAGGAAGTAAATTTCGCTTCTTTATTCCAGCGGATCTCGCTTACGGAGAAAGAGCCGTTTCCGCTGTCATCGGACCTAACAGCACCTTAATTTTCGATGTAGAACTATTGGGCATAAACCCGTAATGGCCTAATCCTCCAGGGATTTGATCATTACATAATCATTCATATAGTAACCTTGCCCGATGGGGTTATCTACTGTTTCGTCAATTGTAAAGCCCATGCGCTTATAAAAGCCCAGGGCTTTATTATGACGGTTGACATTGAGTTTTAAAAGCCTGCCACCCATTTTTCGTCCTTGACCGGTCGCAAAATCCATCAGTTCCTTGCCGTAGCCCCTGCCTTGGCATGCGGGCAGTAAATATATTTTATGGAGCTTGCAGGCGATGTCACTGTATTTTTCAATATCTATAAACCCCATGGCCGTCTGATCTTCCCACAGAATGAAAAATTTGTGCCCATTGTCCATTTGCTCGGTCAAAGCCTTGTCACTATAAAACAGGTCGATCATATAGGTCAGTTGCGCGGCGGACAATATCTTGCCATAAGTAGCGGGCCAGGAAATCGCCACAATATGCTGGATACTGGGAATGTCTTTGTTTGTTGCAGCCTGTATGTTTATTCTTGTCATAAACCCATTGTTGTGAATGCAAACAGACAACTGATATAGCAATTGTATCAGTTGTCTGTTTGATATTTTTACTACTGAAGATATCAGTGTCTTACTGTTAGCCTAACACCGTCAGACTTTCTTCCAGCGTCTGAATGCGGGCCAGTGTATCGGCTTCTTTCTTACGTTCCTTATCGACAATTTCCGGCTTGGCGTTCTGTACGAATCTTTCATTGCTCAGCTTCTTGCGAACCGATTCCAGGAAATCATGCTGATATTTAAGCTGTGTCTGCAATTCCTTTTTCTGTGCCTCGACATCAATTTGCTGATTGAGTTCCAGATAATACTTATCCTGTTGCAAAGTAATGACTACTGTACCGGAAATGGGCTGGCCAGTAAATTGCACCTGTTCGGCATTAACTTGTTTTTGCAGGATCGCCTGCAGAGGGGCATATTTACCGGTATCAGCTGTCTCAATAAACAGTCGGATTGTTTCCTTGGGCTTCAGGTTGTTTTTGCCTCTGGCGTCACGGATTTGCGTGATGACATTTTTTAAGAGATCTCCCTGTGTCAGCAGACCGTCATCGAAGTTGCCGGCTGCGGTCAGTTCGCTTACACATAAAGCCTCTTTCCGGTCGCCCAATATATGATAGATCTCTTCTGTTATAAACGGCATATATGGGTGAAGGAGTTGCAGGAGCTGCTCAAAGAACGCTATGGTTTGTTGTAATGTAGCGGGCTGGATAGCTTTGCCATAGGCGGGTTTCACCCATTCCAGATACCAGGAGCAGAAATCATCCCAGATCAGGGAATAGAGTGTTTTCAGGCCTTCACTGAGCCTGAACTGTTCATGCAACTGTTCAATTTCTGATTTGACCTGCTGCAGACGGGACTCGAACCACTTGCAGGCAAAATCAGTTGGCGCCTCATCTACTTCGGTGGCTTCCGTATGTTCCCACATCTTAACCAGCTTCAGGGCATTCCAGAGCTTATTATTGAAATGGCTGCCTTGTTCCAAAGAGCTTTCATCAAAAAGCAGGTCGTTGCCGGCAGGAGAGGAGATCATAATACCGAAGCGAACCGCATCGGCGCCGTACTGGTCGATGAGGCCGATTAGATCAGGTGAATTGCCCAATGACTTTGACATTTTGCGCCCGAGCTTATCTCTTACCATGCCGGTAAAATAAACGTCTTTAAAAGGAATTTCCTTTTCATATTCCAGGCCGGCCATGATCATGCGGGCCACCCAGAAGAAAATGATATCCTGACCGGTCACCAGCACAGATGTCGGATAATAGTACTTGAATTCAGCATTCTCCGGCTGGGTAATACCCTTGAATACCTCCATCGGCCATAGCCAGGAAGAAAACCAGGTATCCAGGACGTCCTCGTCACGGCGAATATCTTCCCGCTGAATATCAGGAAACTTAGCTTTAAATTGCGCCAGTGCCTGTTCAGCGGTAGCGGCTACTTCAAGAGAACCCTCAGGACCATACCAGGCGGGTATCTGCTGTCCCCACCATAACTGACGGCTGATACACCAGTCCTTGACGTTTTCCAGCCAGTGACGATAGGTGGCCATAAAGCGGTTGCCGGGATGTATTTTGATATCACCATCGGTCACCGCTTTTAAAGCGGGTGCTGCCAGGGCTTCCATTTTCACGAACCACTGTGTGGAAATTCTTGGCTCAACAACGGCGCCGGAACGCTGTGAATAACCCAGGCGGGTTTCATAGACTTCTTCTTTGATCAGTAGACCGTTTTCTGCCAGTTGTTGTACGACCTTTTCGCGGGCGACAAAGCGGTCCAGTCCGACAAAGATCTGCGCAGCTTCACTGAGCGTACCGTCGGGATTGAGCGTATCAATGACCTCCAGGTTATGCTTCATGCCGATATTGTAGTCATTGATATCATGTGCCGGTGTGACTTTTAGCGCTCCGGTACCAAAACTTCTATCGATATATGTATCAAAAATAACCGGTACCGCCCTGTTGACTAAAGGAACAATGACCTTTTTGCCTTTTAGATGCTGATACCTGCTGTCCTCGGGATGAACACAGATCGCCACGTCACCCATGATCGTTTCGGGACGGGAAGTGGCTACTGTAATGTAATCAGCCGGGTTATCTTCGGCTTGGTAGCGGACATAATAGAGTTTACCCTGTATGTCTTTATATTCAACCTCTTCATCGCTGAGCGCCGTCTGGGCGGCAGGATCCCAGTTGATCATTCGGGCCCCCCGGTAGATGAGGCCTTTTTTATGCAGATCCACAAATACCTTGATGACGGCTTCATAATAATGATCGTCCATCGTAAAGGAGACCCGCTCCCAGTCAACGCTGCACCCCAGTTTTTCAATTTGCTGGTAAATGATCCCACCATATTTTTCCTTCCATTGGAAGGCATATTCCAGGAACTCCGCTCTGGTGAGGGCGTTCTTGTCAATCCCCTTTTCTTTGAGCATAGCCACTACTTTAGATTCAGTGGCAATAGAGGCATGGTCACTGCCCGGCACCCAACAGGCGTTTTTACCCTGCATGCGGGCACGGCGCACCAGGATGTCCTGGACGGTTTCATTCAGTGTATGACCCATATGGAGAACACCCGTAACATTTGGGGGAGGGATCACCACCGTAAAAGGAGTCCTTGCGTCCGGTTGGCTGTTAAAATATTTCCTTTCCTTCCAGAGGGAAGTCCATTTGCTGGCTGATTCAGCGGCATTAAAATTTTTGCTCAATTCCATTTTGCAAATATAGTATTTGGAAGGTAATAAGTTTAGATTCCGTGTCGTTCTACACAGCTTTACAAGCAATTAACTTTGTATAACGTAATTTTTAAGGGAATTTTAAAGGGCCCGCCGTTAAATTGAACAGATAGAAGCCGCAATCGTTTTGTTATTCTTATATAATATACCAATTGTTAATAATATGACAGATGCGGGCTGCAGATTGATCGAAACGGGGGGTGGCGCATGGCAGGTGATCTGCCATCACCGCATATTGATCCCCATAAAAGGATCGCCCCAGGCTGGTTGTAGTTATTTACCGGATCGCCTTACAAAGGCTACTAAAAGACACAAAAGGCCGCTAAAGCCGGTAACAGATAATGCAAGGGCCGTACCGCCTTTTTTGACGTTGAGGAGCACGACAATCAAAGAAATGACGGTAACGAGGTATAATAAATAATATTTCCTATACATAAATTGTTTGTCGATTTAGCTATCCCGAACCTGTGATTCAATCAAATCAAAAGAATCCGGCAGATCCATATACGACCCGCAATCTTTACGGGTCGTATATGGGGAATAATATTTATTTGCTGCCAAAAATTGCCTTCAACGCGGCTGTCGTTTGCTTGGCCGGGTTATGACGGATGTCTTTTTCAGCGGTCAGCATTTGAGAGAACATGGCATCAATGGCTTTACCGGCTACGTAATTGCTTAAATCCGGATTCAGTTTGTTTTTAACCAGCGGAACCTTATTATAGGTGTCGGCGATCTGGCCGTAATATTTGGTGGCGTCATTTTCTTTCAGTGATTTTTCGATCACCGGTGTGAAAGCCGTCATCAACTGACTGGTTGTCTTTGTCTTAAAATAATTGGTAATGGAGCCGTCACCGCCGGTGATCAGCCCTGCAGCATCACTGATAGACATCGATTTAATGGCATTGATAAAAATGGGCTTAGCCAAGGTTACTGCCCCTTCTGCCGAGTGATTGATCTGGGTTACGGCTTTATTGACTATACTTCCAAGCCCGAGCGTGGTCAAGGTACCGGCTACTTTTTGCGCTTCCGGCGGCAACAGGATTTTATAAAGTGAATTGTTCAAAAATCCGCCATTGCTTCCCAGATTGCCGATGCCTGCCAAAACGCTGTTGGTCAGCAGATCTTTGATTGCGGTGTTTTGGGTATTGCCGGTTGTTGTGCCGACGCCCGGAAGGGAAGATGCGATTTGATTTAAGTTGCCGCAGGACATCGCCGTGCAGGCAAATGCCAGGGTTAAAACCATCAATGGTTTTTTCATGTAATTGAATCGTTTTAATTGTATAGTGTAATATCGGTTAATCGGTAATAAACAAAGGTGTTCGTACTGCTTACTTAGGATGGCAGTTCTATTTGACCTGAAAATACGCGCTCAGCCGGACCGCAGAGTAAAATGTTTTCAAAATGCTCCTCGCTGGTACGGTCAAATTCCACTGCCAGTTTACCACCTAGCGTTTCGACCTCAATGCGGTTAAATCCTCTGTCATTATGGGCAGCTACAATACTGGCCGCGGTGACACCGGTACCACAGCTTAGTGTTTCGTTCTCTACACCCCTTTCATAGGTACGTACAAATATACTGGTGTCGTTGATCGTTTCTACAAAATTGACATTGATCCCCTCTTCTTTGAAGCCATCACTATAGCGGATTTTGCGACCTTCCTCAACAACATTTAAGTCCTTGACATGATCGGTCATCACAATATAATGGGGGCTCCCTGTATTTAAAATAGAATCAGAACCGTAGTTTTTTATCTGACTGACGTCTTTCATTTTAAGGTTCACCCATCCGTTTTCCTCAATAGTCGCTTCGTGTAGTCCGTCAATGGCTTTAAAATGATAAGTCGGAACCAATATACCCAGTTGTTTTGCGAATTTTACCGCGCAACGGCCGCCATTGCCACACATACTCTGAGTGCCATCAGCGTTATAATAATCCATCTCAAAATCCAGTCCTTCGGCTTTTCTTAAGATAATCAACCCATCTGTCGCTACGCCAAATCCTTTACTGCATAATCTTCTAACTTCATCCAGGGTAAGATCAACCGGCTTTTCTATGCCATCAATCATCACAAAATCGTTACCTGTCCCCTGATACTTATAAAATTGTATTTCCTGCATGCCTCGTATTAATTATTAATGTGCCTTGTTAAGTTTAATCTGTTAAATTCCGCTCAGTACATTCAGTGCTTTGCAAATGGTTCCTTCAACCGCCTTTTTCCCGTCAGGAGAAAAGGTCCGGCTGATCCGATTGGCAACGACTGCACTGATACTCAGACATTGATGTCCTAATGCACTCCCTAAACCGTAAATGGCACTTGTTTCCATCTCAAAATTAGCAATTTTATGTGAACCATAGGAAAACGAAGTCAATAAATCGATAAAATTAGGATAATGTAAACCCAAACGAAGTACCCTGCCCTGAGGACCATAAAATCCCGGACAAGTAACGGTCATTCCGTGATGAAAACCGTCCACAAAATGCATTCTGAGTGAACTGCCGGCACTATGCAAATAGGGCCTGGAAAAGTGCTGATCTATCCTGGTGTGCTGGATAAATTGCTGTAGCAGTTCGTTCTCCTGTTCCGTATTGTCATGCTGATAATAGTTCATCAGATTATCGATGCCCACGCCATGTGAGGAAACCACCATGGAATCTACAACGAACTCTTCCTGGAGGGCGCCGCAGGTACCGATGCGGACGATATTGAGCGACGTAAGACCGGGCTTGATGGTACGTGTATTAAAATCGATATTTACCAGTGCATCCAGCTCATTGAATACGATATCAATATTATCCGGCCCGATACCGGTAGAAACGACGGATATTCTTTTACTGCCCAGAAAACCGGTATGGGTTACGAATTCCCGGTGTCTGGTTTTGAACTCAACCTGGTCAAAATATTTACTGACCTCCTGGACTCTGTCGGGATCGCCAACTGTAATGATCGTAGGAGCCAGTTCCTCAGGGCGCAGGTTCAGGTGATAGATCGCACCACGATCATTAATGATGAGTTCGCTCTCAGCAATAGTATTCGCCATAATGCAAAATTAATCGTTATTTAATAGGTGTAAGGACGATGAATATATAAAAGGCGGCACCAGAGGGCTTTATTTTCACCACTTTTCTGCAGAAAGTGGATATTCATTCGTTTTTTCCGGATTCAGGTGGGAAGTTAGTACTTTTGCAGGGAATCCGGGAGTGCAGAAATAATTCCGAAGAAGAATTTTGTATTATGGAGGAATTGATTATTTTTGCAACCCTCTGTAAGAGATAAGGTCTTGTGGCCGAGTGGCTAGGCAGAGCTCTGCAAAAGCTCCTACAGCGGTTCGAATCCGCTCGAGACCTCTTTAAAGGCAAAAACAACCCCGATTATCGGGGGTTGTTTTTGTATGATCGGGCAGGTTTTTCCGGATGTGACATTGAGAGCTGTTAGGAAATCTTGCTTCTAAAGATTTTCTTGAAAGTTTCTTTTTGATACCCTACTTTTGATTCGCAATTATACACTTGAGAACCATTTAACTGCGGAACCAAAACATAAACTGACTATTGCGAGTGAAAATGTGGCTGCCCATCTCCAATACCTCGTGCTATGCAAACTGGTTTTACACAGCAATGGTTTTAAAAGTCGTAACTGCTATTCAAAATTAAAAACAAAACAAATGAGAAAAAACTTACAGCAACTGGCTTGTGTAATCGGCGCTTCTTTAATTTTCACATCCTGCTATACCACCCGGACTTATGTGGGAAGTGTTAAGCCGACTGACCCTATCTCCAAAGTGAATCACGTGACAAACAACTTCTTTTTATGGGGACTGGCGCCAGGTGGACACACAGAGGTCGTAGATAAGGACTATGTGCAAAACCAGGACAGTTACGTCGTTGAAAAGCAACAGACCTTTGTGAACGGACTATTGAGTGTTATTACGTGGGGCATCTATTGTCCTATGACAACAAATTATTATCTCCCGGCAAATCACTGAGGCGTTTTATGAATTTCAGCTGCACATCGACGCTCGGTGTGCAGCTTTTTTATGTTGGAGATTGCGGACGGCATGTTGATAATGGAGCAGAATATCAGTTTAAAATCACTAATTTCGGGCTTTGGATGTACAAAGTGTATTCAGTGTAAAACAGACGTATTAATTCATGACCATCAGGGAAGCAGAGTTAAAGACAAAATCCTCATTATTAAGCTACTATGATAACCGGGAAGCGAGTGCTATAACGGATTTGCTTATAGAGGATCTAACGGGGTTTAGCCGGGTGGACCGGATTTTGCATGACCAGGACCTTCTGACGGACAGGCAGCTGACCCGGCTTCAGTGTTCCAATAAATATCTCCTGCAAAAAATGCCGTTGCACTACGTGCTGGGTTATGCCTATTTTGCCGGCCTGAAATTAAAGGTCAATAATCAGGTGCTGATTCCCCGCCCCGAAACAGAAGAGCTGGTCAGCTGGGTCAGCGAAACCATAAATACAGGGCAACAACAGGCTTTGGCAGGAAAATATTTAATCGATATCGGTACGGGGAGCGGCTGCATACCACTGGCGCTTAAAAATAACATGCCTTCCTTCCATGTGATGGGGTGTGATATCTCTGACGGTGCGCTAGGGGTGGCCAGGCATAATGCGCGGCTTCTGGGGCTGGATGTTCGCTTTAACAAAATAGATATTCTAAGCGAGGTCGCTAAAGAGCTGTTGCCGGAAGTGGACTATATCGTCAGCAATCCTCCTTATATTGACCGAAGGGAAAAGGAAGAAATGGACGCTCATGTGCTGGACTATGAACCGCATTTAGCTCTTTTTCCCAATCAAACTGATGAGGCGACAGTTTTTTACAGACAGATCAGTGCGTTGGCCAGTACTAAACTGCGGCCCGGCGGATGCCTTTTTTTTGAGATCAATCCGTTATTTGTCACTGAGATCCTTCAAATGTTAAAGGCGCTTCGGTTTAGTGAAATTGAAGTTAGAAAGGATTTGCAAGGTAAAGAAAGGATGGTTAAGGCTGTGTTTAAATAGTTAAAATTCTTTGATAGAATATTTTTCTTTAGTAGTTTGCATGGCCTGGCATTTAAAAAAAGGTGGATAATGAGTGGTAAGAAACTATTATTGGGGTCAGTATTTTGTTTTGCGCTACTAGCTTCTTGTGTAGAACAAAAAAATCATCAAAGAAATATGGACGACCAATTTGCGGACAAAGATTTTGAAATGGAGAATGTAGATACAGCTACACTTGGAACAGGTTGTTTTTGGTGTACAGAGGCAATATTTCAGCGACTGAAAGGTGTTGCGAAAGTCATCAGCGGATACAGCGGCGGAGAGAAGCCGAACCCGACCTATGAAGAAGTTTGTAACGGGACCACGGGGTATGCGGAGGTCTGTCAGGTCTTATATGATCCTACAGTGCTTTCCTTTGATGAACTGTTGAAGGTATTCTGGGAGACACATGATCCCACCACACTTAATAGGCAGGGCAATGATGTAGGACCGCAGTACAGAAGCGTTATCTTCTATCATAATGCAGAGCAAAAACAAAAAGCGGAGGCATATAAAAAAGAACTCAATGCCAGCGGTGCCTGGCCTAATCCGGTCGTTACTTCTGTTGAACCCTATAAGAATTTTTATTCTGCAGAAAACTATCATCAGAACTACTACAATAACAACCCAAGACAAATGTATTGTCAGTATGTGATCAAACCTAAGCTGGAAAAATTTGAGAAAGTGTTTAAGGATAAAATGAAATGACCTGAAGATAGTTGATCTCAGGTGTTTTTTCCAATAATAAGCCGCCCATGGCACTCAAGACCATGGGCGGCTTATTATTGATGTTAGACAGGATCTCTTACATGAGATGGGCTAACTGTCTCTAGTGAATTTCCTTACAGTTCAGGTAATATTGGTATTCTATCGCGATAGGGTTAAATAAGTTGGCTGAATTAGCGTCGGGCAGTTGCCTCCGCTGCCACTCAGTTGTTGGATGAAGACTAAGCTGAGCTCCTCCTCCTTTTAGCACCATTGGCATATCAAAACCTTTTACACAATTGGTATAGCGATATTCTACGCTTTTGTTATCCTTGGCAAATTTTAGTTCCAGGATCGGGATCTGTGTGGTTGTCAGATATTGTTCATATACTTTGTCAAAATTAATTCCAGATTTTTCATTGATGTACTGTTCTATCTGTTTACCTGTAACAGTCTGATGATAAAAGGTCTTATTCAGACCACGCAGGATCTCCCTGAATAAGGTGTCGTTATTAATGGCACCCCTTATGTTATTAATCATATTGGATCCCTTGTAGTACATGTCACCGCTGCCTTCCTGGTTGACGCCATATTTACCCTGGATAGGCTTGTCGTTGGTGATATTTTCCCGGATGCCATATTCGTACTGCTGGCCTTCGGCCTTCCCCCAGTAATATTCAGTGAATAAGGACTCGCTGTAATTGGTGAAGCTCTCATGGACCCACATATCGGCAATGTCTTTTGAGGTGATATTATTACCAAACCATTCATGGCCGCTCTCATGGACCACTATAAAGTCGAACTTTAATCCGATGCCTGTACCGGAAAGATCCCTGCCTTTATAGCCCATTAAAAAGTGATTCCCATAAGCGATGGCACTTTGGTGTTCCATGCCCAGATGAGGGGCCTGCACGAGTTTGTAGCCATCTTCATAAAAGGGGTAGGGGCCAAACCAATATTCGAAAGCTTTCAGCATTTTAAAGACATCGGGCTCACAGTGGCTGCGCATTTTTTCAATATCATAATCCAATGCCCAGAAGCTCACGGGTAATTTCCCTTTCTCTCCCTGAAAGGTCGAGTCAAAGAAAGTATACTTACCGATGTAGGGAATGATGTTGTAATTATTAATCGGGTTTTTAACCTGCCAGGTATAGCCGGTCAGGTGGTTGGGGTATCTGGTTTTTGCAATTAAATGACCATTGCCAATGGCCAGTAACGTATCCGGTACAATAGAGGTAAGGCTTGCACCGTTATCCGGCTCGTCACCCTGATAATCTTTACAAGGATACCAGACAGAGGCGCCGAGTCCCTGACAGGCCACTGTCATCCAGGGTCTGCCCAGCGAATCCTTGGCCCAGATAAACCCTCCGTCCCAGGGTGGTTTTACGGCTTCCCTTGGCTGACCATGATAGTATACCGTCAGGCTGTTATTATCGCCCGCGTTCCATTTTGGAACCGGAACCATATGGGCGTTACCGTCATTTCTGATACCGCTTACCCGACTGCCGTCGGACAGAACAATGCTATCTATCTGCAAAGGTGCCATCAGGTCTATCTGCATGGTATCCGGATGGGTGGTATCCTTAACCTTAAAACTGATCTTGGTATATCCCTGGATCGTTTTTGCAATATAGTTAGGTTGAAAGGTAATGTCGTAACGTGTAACGTCCCACCAGCTGCGGGCTGGTCCGTCACTGCCTCTTAGGGTATCCTGATGGGTAAAGGTCCCGGGTTCCCCATCCATAAGTTGTGCCTGCGCCTGACCAGCCAGCGCGCCGGCAGCCATTAGCAAAATAAATAGCTTTTTCATGTGGTAAATCTACAATGTTTTGGATATTTGACTATGCAATTTTATCTAAAATATTGGCTATTATCTGGCTGTATGGCTGTTTTCATGGCTTGTGGTCATAGAAAGTCCGGCGATCTGCAGGTTTTTTACTACAACGAGGCCAGAGGTATAGCGACCCTGGACCCTGCTTTTGCCAAGTCTCAGTCGGTGATGTGGCCTATTCACCAGATATTTAATACATTGGTGGTTTTAGATAGTAATTTGAATGTGCAGCCTTCTTTGGCTTTGTCCTGGGATATCAGTCAGGATAATCTGACCTACACATTTCATTTAAGGCAGGATGTTTATTTTCAGGATGATCCCGCTTTCGCCGGAGGTAAGGGCAGAAAAATGACAGCCTCTGATGTGGCATATAGCCTGAACCGGATCACGGACAGCAAAACTGCCAGTACCGGTGCCTGGATATTTAATGGCCGTATCGCAGCCGGAGGGTTTAAGGCCATTAATGACAGTACATTTGAATTGAAACTGATCCGGCCATTTCATCCGATTTTAAATATTCTGAGCATGGACTATACGTCCATTGTCGCTCCCGAAGCAGTAGAAAAATACGGTAAGGACTTTGGCCGGCATCCTTGCGGGACTGGCCCTTTTCAGTTGCAGTACTGGGATGAGGGGCAAAATTTGGTCCTTCGCAAGAATCCTGCTTATTGGGAAAAAGATAGCGCAGGAAAAAAACTACCTTATCTGGATGCAGTCAGTATCGGATTTAATAGTAACAAAGCAACAGAGTTTCTGAAGTTCCGGCAACATAAGCTCAGCTTTATTAATGATATTGATCCTTCCTTTAAAGATGAAGTGATCAGTAAAAGCGGGGCGCTGCGTGCTAAATGGCAAGGTGTTATTCATATGCAGAAACATCCTTACCTCAATGTGGAATATTTAGGTATACTCATGGATCCGGAGAACCCACTGGTGAAAAACAGCCCTTTGAAAGATAAAAGGATCCGTCAGGCCATTGCCTATAGCATTCCTAAAAAACAATTGATGATGTATCTGCGCAATTCTATCGGCCTGCCGGCCACGGGTGGATTTGTGCCGGCGGGGATGCCCTCAAAGAACGCGCAGCGTGTGAAAGGCTTTCGGTATGATCCTGAAAAATCTCTGACACTGCTCAAAGAGGCCGGATATCCCGGCGGGAAGGGACTGCCGACGGTGATTTTGTCTACGGCTCCTGAGAATGCGGATATCGCCAGCTTCATCGCCCGCCAGGCAGAGAGTGTCGGCATCCGGATCCAGGTGGAAGTTTCTCAAAAGAGTATGATATTGCAACAGACCGCAAAATCAGAAGCTGTTTTTTTTATCGGCACATGGATAGCCGACTATCCTGACCCTGAAAACTATATGGCTGTCTTTAACTCGAAGAATCCGGCCCCGCCTAACTATACGCGTTTTAATGATAAAACTTTTGACAAACTCTATAATGCGTCTCTGCTTGAAAATAATGATAGTATCCGTTACAGCTTATACCGGAAGATGGATCAGCTGGTCATGGATGAAACACCTGTGATTCCTGTTTATTATGATGAAGTGATCTGGCTGACGCAACCTGAATTGCATGGCTTTAAGCCGAATGCTTTGAATATGGTGCAGTTAAAACATGCCTATTTTGTAAACCCTAAAAATTGATCTGCCGGCCGCTCACTGCAAAAGGACTGAAAACATTTTTGCAGAAAAACAAACTACTCCGCAGACAGAAAAATGGCCGTCTGCTCAAATATAATAAGGAGACAAAATTTGCCTCCTTATTATATTAATTGCGAAATATATAAATTTAAAATTATGATAAGCGGAATTGCACGAATGCCTATTTAGCTTGTTTTTGTTAATAAGTGTTAATTAATTACCTCCTTTAGGTCGGACCAAAGGTGTTCTTCTTTGCGGTCTTTCTGGTTTTTGGAATTGAGCCAGCGTTGGCAGGTGACGCTAAATGTAGATTCTGTAACTTCTGTTACTAAATAGGTTCCTTTTTTAGAATATAGCAATACTTCGTCGCCCGGGTTACAATACAAATCTCCTTTTATGTCTTTAGGTGGAAGGTGTTCTTGTTCTTTTAAGGCCTGTTTGATCTTACGATACATATGGGTCTTGTTTACTGATGATAAATAGGTTGGCCAATCTCCCTGCTAATTTTATGCCGATTCTGAAAAAGAATCTTTATGAATTGTTAGTATTCAAAAAAAATTTGTCCATAATTAATGGCCAATCTATCTTTGCATATGGAAACAAAGAATACCTCTACAAAATCAACCTCCCCCAAGTCAAGATTTTACGGAACCGGGCTTACATTTGATGACGTGCTCTTGCAGCCGGCATTCAGTGAAGTATTGCCAGGTCAGGTGAATATCCAGACAAAATTGACAAAAAGTATACAACTGAATATCCCGATGCTTTCTGCGGCGATGGATACTGTTACCGAAGCTTCTCTGGCCATAGCGCTTGCAAGAGAAGGAGGATTAGGCATTTTGCATAAAAATATGTCTATTGAAAAACAGGCAGAGCAGGTGAGAAAAGTAAAAAGAAGTGAAAGCGGGCTGATCTTTGATCCCATTACCCTACAGGTCGATGCAACTGTCGGAGATGCACTTCAGCTGATGCGTGAGAACAAAATCGGCGGTATCCCCATTATCGATAAAGTCGGAAAGCTGGTAGGCATTCTGACCAACCGTGATTTACGTTTTGAAACCAATATGCGCCAGAGGGTAGCGGATGTCATGACCAAGGACAACCTGGTAACAGCTCCTGAAGGCACGGACCTGAAAAAAGCAGAAAAGATTTTCCGTCAACATATGATCGAGAAATTGCCTGTTGTCAATAAATCGGGTAAGTTAACGGGTCTGATTACCTATCGCGACATTTTACAGTTAAAGAACTTCCCCAATGCGGTTAAGGATAGTTTTGGCCGTTTATTAGTGGGTGGTGCGCTGGGTATCACCAAGGACTTACATGACCGGGCTGATGCTTTGCAGCAGGTCGGTGTCGATATTGTTGCATTGGATAGCTCACACGGACACAGTGCCGGTGTGATCAATGCTTTAAAAGGCCTTAAAAAGAACTTTAAGAATTTGCAGGTGATTGCCGGCAATATTGCTACTTATGAAGGGGCCAAAGATCTGGCTGATGCCGGGGCTGACGCTGTGAAAGTGGGTATCGGACCTGGCTCTATTTGTACAACACGCATCGTAGCCGGTGCAGGTGTACCGCAGCTCTCTGCTATTATGGATGCCGCAGCAGCCTTGAAACGGCGCGGTATTCCTGTTATTGCGGATGGTGGCATCCGTTATACGGGTGATATGGTAAAAGCACTTTCTGCAGGTGCACAGGCCGTTATGATGGGCAGCGTTTTTGCCGGTGTGGAAGAAAGCCCCGGAGAAACGATTATCTATGAAGGTCGCAAGTTTAAGCAATATCGCGGTATGGGTAGCATTGGCGCCATGCAACAAGGTAGTGCCGACCGTTACTTCCAGGACGGCGGTGCAGATGCCAAGAAATTAGTACCGGAAGGCATTGAGGGCCGCGTTGCGTTTAAGGGCAACCTGAATGAGATCGTTGCTCAGTATGTCGGAGGACTGAGAGCCGGTATGGGACTTACCGGATCTAAGGATCTGTCAGCTTTGCAAAAAGCGACATTTGTGCAGATTACAAATGCGGGTATGAGTGAAAGCCATGCGCACGACGTATATATTACAAAAGAAGCCCCTAACTATTCCAGAAGATAAGCCGGAGCGGTTAGGTGGAAAGAGCATAAAAAAAAGCGGTAGAAGTGTTCAGCCAGCAGACTGAAGATTTCTACTGCTTTTTTTTGGTATTTCGACAGAGAGCCTCAGGGAGCGGTGAAACTGTAGGTAATCGTAGTTGTGTAAGTGCCGGGCGGCTTGCCCAACAGACTGGGTATTTTATCGGCGGGGATACTGTAACGGATGTTGTAGTTCTTATCCAGACAAGGTGCTTCGCCGGAAATAAGTTTTTGTCCGGTCGTGGAGAGTGTCACTGTTTGCACCGATGCTTGTCCTGCCCCCGGTCCGATTTGCAGGCAGTCTACCGGAATGGAATATGTGCCATTGGCCATACTGCTGCTCTGCGCTTTTACGTAAACGTCGAATGGATTTGTCTTGCTAATGGTAAGGTGGCCTGGAATATCTATTGATATCCCATTTTGGTAGTCTGAGAGCTGGTTAAAACTTAAACTGACTTCAGGTTGGTTGATATGCATTTCCTGGAGGTCAGCTACCTCTACGGTAAGTGGGGTCAGGGTATTGAGTGCAGTCGCCGGATTGCTTGGCGTGGCTCTGGAATCACTGAACTGTCCATATATAGAATTGCTATAGGTGCCTGCTTGCATAAATCCTGATACTAATGCCGCAGGGGATAATGCATAGTCAATTTTTATAGTTCCCTGATTGCCGGCTGGAACGTCCAGACTGGTAGCGCCGGGAAGATTTTGATAACTGGAGGAAAGTGTCTGATATGATCCGGTGACCGGCATATTTAGTCTGGCCTGTACCTGTTGGATAGATGTATTGGGATTGTTTATGCCAGCGGGGCCTGTATAATCAAATTGAGCTTGCCCCCTTAGTCCAATGGACACAGGGACGGTTCGGGTATTGGTGATGGATTGGCTGGCAGTTGCACCCGAGGATCGAAATTGCTGAAAGCTGTTAATTTGCAGGGTAATGGGTTGAGATTGAACTGTATTAATGAAGGGCTGGACGTTTAGATTGAGGGTTGCATTGACTGTCTGGACACATAGCACGAGTCCTGTCGCCTGAAATTCTAATTGCGTTGTGTAGGTCCCGGCATAATAGGTCGGAGGTCTGTTGATGATCGAGTACGCTATTTCGACTGCCCCACCGGTGCTTAATAAGGATAATAAATTACTGAACATCGTTTGCTGGGCAGTTGTCAGATCAATGGGGGTTACCGAACTAAGAGAAAGAACGGAGGCGCCCACTTTTGTGATTACCATATGGATGGAGTTAAGTGGTGGTACTGGACTGGGTGCGGGCATTGTTGTTGTGGTAAAATTACCTGTAGCCCTGGCTTTGATAGCACCTGCTAATACTGCGATACAATTGGGCGCGTTAAATGAAATGGCCGTGACGGATGGAACAGCTGATATATTTGAAGGTGTTACGTTAAGGTTGATCGTTGTTTGTGCTTTTACAGTTTGAGATGTGACGATGCAAGTAAAAAATAAAAGAACAGAATAAAAGGGTCTACACCAACCAAACTTGATATGATAATACGAATTACTCATAGACAATCTGCTTTTTAGCGATTTGCAAAGTGCTGTTGTCCCCGCCATCAGCCAATACCATTAACTGATAATTTCCTTTTGGAAGCTTGTCAGGAAGATTGAATCTGATGATTTGGCTGGCTCCCGGCAACATAGAAATCAGTTTGTCTGGCAGTGGATGGGCTTGTCCAGAGGTTGTTTCTGTTAATTGAAACCGCAGTGTTGCATCAGTCGCCTCTTCGCCCTCATTCTTTATTTCCACTTCAAAGCGGCGCAGGCTATCCGGTTTCGGCAATTCCGCAAGCTTGATAAACTTCAATTTTTTGACAGAATTAGCTGCGGCCGTTGAATTGTAAATATGGACACCTATTTCAACCCTAAAAACAAAGCCGATGTTTCTTCCCCGGCTATCTTGTTTAAAAACCGTATCCTGTTTATTGATCTGGCTCATAAATAACATAGAGTTGGTAAAAGGGACTCCCTGTTCCGGTACCGTAAGGCGTACGGAAAGTTCTTTGGTTGTTCCGGCTGGAATAGAAAGCTGATTGGGCGTATATCGGATCCAGGAAGCGTTTGACTTTGGCAACGTAGATGGGGGTGAATACACTTTTTCACCCAACGAATCACGGATCCAGTCTTTTAGATATACTTCCAATAATAAATCAGATTTCCCTTCATTAGTAACATGAATGGTTTGTATCTCTGAATTTCCGGGAGCAGCATGGAAAAATAATCTGGAAGGGTAGACTGAAATGCCTTGTGCATTTAAATACTGTATGGACAGCATCTGCAGGCAAATTAGACAACAAGAGAAAAGCAGAATTCTTATAGGGTTTTTCATAGTGAAAATCAATTGCTATTCTAATCAAAATAAGACCGAAGTGCCGTAGCTGCTTCGGTCTTAAATGGAATATACGATTAATTACTCAATATTCAAGTGCCCGGACCATTAATTGGCGATTGTGTAGGTTATGACCTGCGTATAAGTGCCTGAAGGATGGCCCAGTACTTTATCGCTATTGGACACGGTTTCCGGAATGCTATAAGTGACATCCAGCGATTTGGCCAGAGCAGGTAATGCCCCTGTTGCCAATGTATAAGCCGTAGTAGCGGACAAGGGGGCCGCGGCGGCCGGTGTGACCCCTAGATTAGTACTGGTAATGCCTACGGTTACAATATCAACATCCATTGTATTGGGTGTAGCAGTACCGTCAGAAAAGCTTGCGCCGTTAGCTTTTACCGTTATGGAATAAGGTAGCAGGCTGGAAACCGTCAGTTGCCCCGGCATTTCTACGGAAACACCATTTTGATAATCAGTTAATGTATTCAATGCCAATGGAACATTTGCATCATTTACATTAATGGATAAAAGTGGCGATAGTGTAACATTTACATTGGCTGTGGCAGTGGTTTGTGCCTGGGTTTGGGTGCTTACCATCACGGCCAGACCTAAAATGGCCATTGATCTGAAGCAGAAGCTTTTTAATGTCATGTTTTAATGGTTTTGAATTTAACTGTAAAGGTAGATGTAGTATTAATACTACAAAAAAATATTTTGAACTTTGGTAAAAATGTCATATGTAGATTAAAATCTATATAGTATTTCCTTGAGTTATATGTGAGTCATATTCACATATCTATATTATGAAATAATTAAGGCGTTTTTTTATTGAATGATCCTATTAAAATAAAAAATATTTTTTATTTGATTTACTTGATGGACAAATTGGGTCAATTTTGCTCAAAGTTCAGCCTGGTGGGGGATTGCGCCGAGGAGCCTTTTAAAAAATTATCCTTTGAAAATACATGCGATATTAAAATCCCCCGTTATCTTTGGGTTTGTATTTACTATCAAACACCCATAACTTAACATCAGCACCGCCCGTTTTGTATATAGTTTTTTAGGTAAAAAGAAGTGGTATCTGCTTGTTTTGTTATCACTTTATTTACAAACACCGCTTTTGGGGCAGTCCATTAGCGGGGTTAAGGCTTATTTTGTGCAAGACACTGTGGAGGTTAGTAGTGGTAAACTTTTTGATAATCACTTAGTTATAGAAAATGAAACGAATCGGGATATCCTACTGTCCTTGGTGAAAAAGGATACGTTGGCATTGATTGCTTTACCAGATGTTGTTAGGATAAAAAGCCGCCAAAAAATGTCGTTTTACGTTCAGCTTCTGGCAGAGCCGGGTTTATATAGAAGTATCGGAGACCATTACCGGATTACTTATCAAAGTTCGGCCGGACGTCTCAGTGCGGGTTTTTACTTACATTCTCCTGAAGTTTCTGCAGTTCAACTGACAGCCTATAGCCATACCTATTTTATGGACCCCAACGATAAGACACTTAGGATACAGCTACTTTGTAAAAATACGGGTATGCAATCCACCCAATTCTCCTTTCAGGTGATATCTTTTCCACAAGGCTTACTGCCGGTGAATCAGCAACAGATACATCAATTAGCGCCGGGTGGCCAGCAACTCATTGAATTAACAGTTCAAAACAGCCAGCAGTATATGGCCGCTACGGATTATTATCTGGATATCCAGGCCATTGATCAAAATGATCCGAAGAAAAGGTCCCTGGGATTACAGCGAATCAAAGTTGTTCAATTGGGTAGTAATAAAAGGTGGGACAATCCGGGCTATATGGACAGCCGATTAATGGAGCATAAGCTGGCATATACGTATACGCAGTCTGGCAATAACTATACCTATAATCACTTGCAGGCAGAGGGCAACACACCCGTTCTCAGCGATAATAACTTAGCCTACCGATTTAACTATAATGGATATGTAAAGCCGGTAGCCGGTAATGAGATATATGACAGCTATCTGCATTGGTCCAGGCCCGGATTTGATCTTAAAGTCGGCAGTATTAATGAGAACATGGATTATGGTCTCTATGGACAGGGTGTCAGCGGCTCGGTAGATTGGAGTGGACCTGGCAGTCTGACCGCACTTTATGTGAAACGCAGCTATTTGATATATTCAGACCTCTATTCGCAGTTACCTCAGGAGAAAGATATGGCCATTCAGTATAAATGGGATCCTGCCAGACGGCGTTCTGACTCCTCGAAAACAGCGTCGGCTGTCCCGGAAAAGCAGGGCTTTTTGGGCCCCTTTGAATTGCATTACATACATGGAGAAGATCCCATAACGATGACTGCCCGACATATTATCAGTGGGCAGGTGGATCTTAAACCGGGTAGACATCAGTATCTGTCTCTTGAGGCAGGTGCCAGCCGGGAGTACTTTCAACCCAAAGGCAGTAGCCACCATAAAGATGGCTGGTCTGCAGGAATACATTATAATGGCAATTGGGATCGCCTGAACCTTTCCCTGGATAATTATGCCAGTACGCCATATTATGGAGGTCTTCGCCGCGGGTCGGTTCTACTCAATGAAATTCTTAGCCTCAGTTTAAGCAATGGCTGGTTAACAAGCTGGCAATATAACCGGCAAAAGAGTGCCCCTTCCTATTTGGGGAACTACTATGCCTATATCAGTCCGGAGACAGACAGGAGACAATATGGTTGGGCTGTCGCAAAAAATAGCTCATCCTGGAGCGTGCATTTTAAGCCTTATTATCTGGAGCAGAGCCTTTACCAGCAGTTTATGGGAAAGCCGGTTGGGTTTAATTCCAGAGGGATCAGGGGTGAGCTGACAGTGATAAAGCGAGGCACTGAAAGTCAAATGACGCTTACTTCGGATGTGGGCTGGGTCTCTACTGACAATCCCTATATGGATGGTCAACATTATGGATCATGGCGGCTGATGGGTAGCTATAATTACGGTATACTCTCTTTTAATGGTGTACTGCAAAACGGTCCTTTATACATTATGGAAGAAGCGGCTCCCTGGCAATACAGTGGTTATCAGAATTATTCCTTTGGACCCTCAGTTAATTGGGTGGCGGCAGGTAATAAGATGAAATTGCAAGCATCAGAGTATTTAAATTATAATGGATTTCAAAGGCAATGGAGCCATAATCTGAGTGCGGCAGGAGTCTATCAGATTACAAGAGATATACAGGTCCGGGCAGATGTTCATGTAAATGCCTATTCAGATAAACTCTATAAAGATTTTGTTCAGTTTAGTTTCGGGGTACAGAAGACTTTTCAGAGAACGAATGGCCCGGGTCGCCATAGTTGGAAGCTTTATTTTTTTGAGGATCTTAATGCCAATGGCCGGTGGGATAAAAAGGAGTCAGCTATTAGTGGTGTCATCGCTCAGATAAAAAATGTTCAGGTGAAAAGTGCCGTAAACGGCAAGGCAGTATTGACTGATTTGCCTGAGGATACATACCAGCTTCAACTTGTAGATGGCAGGGGATGGTCTTTGAATAAGGAAGTGAGCATTGCCCTTACACGCAATGCGAGGACGTATATCGGCTTAATTCGTGGTATTATTGTTACAGGAAGGCTGCTGGCCGATACAACTGCTTTGACTGGCAGACGGGCCAATATAGAAGGGATTCAGGTTATGGCTAAAGAAGTACATACAGGAAGGATGTATACCACCTTTTCCAATATTTCCGGAAGCTTCATGTTTCAATTGCCGAAGGGGGAATATATTTGTACGATTCCGGGGCAAAACAGTGCCTTTTCGGTAAAGGAGGATGCTGTAAAGATGACCATTACAAATGATACGGTTCCTCCTGTTGTTTTCCATATTGAGGACCGTTCAAGGGCAGTGGACATTCAGGAATTTTAAATCAATTTATTCATTCAATTCATTTAAGAGATCTGCCAGATCCAGATGTCTTGTATACATGTTAATACGCCCATCATCTTTTACGGGCCATACTTCCCTGGGTTTATCCCAGTATAGCTCTACACCGTTTCCATCAGGATCATTCAAATATAAGGCTTCAGAAACGCCATGGTCAGCAGCACCGGTAAGCGGGTAATTCGCCTCCATAAGGCGGCTATAAATGCTTGCGAGGTCCCGACGTTCGGGGTACACAATGGCTGTATGAAACAAACCTACCCCGTATTGTGGTGCAGGTGGAGCGCCCAAGCTCTCCCAGGTATTAAGACCAATGTGATGATGATAGCCCCCTGCAGAAAGGAACGCTGCCTGGGTGCCATATCGCTGGGTGAGCTCAAATCCCAGTAACTCTTGATAGAAAAACAAAGCCTTTTCCAGGTCGGACACTTTTAAATGGACATGCCCTATTCTCGTTCTGGGAGGTACGGTATATGATTCCATAGAATTTATTTTCGGCTTTTTGACGTTGAAGACAAGTGAGCTGGTTATTCCCTTCTTTAATTATGGCTATTGTTGTTTTAATGCTTTTAAGAGTGCCTTCCCCACGCCTGTGGCAGATGCAGGGTTCTGGCCCGTGATTAAGCGGTTGTCAATAGCAACATGCGGTTTAAACGGGCCAGACAGTTCAAAAAGACCTCCTCTTTGTTTGAGCTTGTCTTCCAGCAAAAAAGGCACTACGGCTTCCAAATGCCTTGCCTTTTCTTCTGCATTGGTAAATCCGCTGATCTTTTTTCCATCTATAAGGTACCGGCCATTGGATAATTTGATGTTGATCAGGGCTGCAGGGCCGTGGCAAACAGCAGCTATAATGCCGCCATTTTCGTAGATCTCTGCCGCGATCCGGGCTAACTTGCTGTTGTCCGGGAAGTCCCACATGGCTCCATGCCCGCCGGCATAAAAGATGGCACTATAATCGCCTGGCCGCACTTGGTCAGGCGTCAGTGAATGCGCGAGTTTTTGGTGGGCAGCCGGATTATGCCAAAATCTTTTATTGATGGAATCTTTTAGATCGAAAGCATCTACGGGAGGATTACCGCCTTTTGGGCTTACGAAATCTATATCGTATCCGGCGTCATGCAATACCGCCCATGGGTGCGCCGCCTCTGACAGAAAATAACCTGTTTTCTGTCCGGTGTTCCCTTTCTGGTCATGACTGGTAACCACAAACAAAATCTTTTTCTTTGTAGTAGATTGTCCATAAAGCAGGCTACCTACCCATAATAGGCAAATGGCTAATAGGAGCCTGGTCTTTGTTCTTACCAGATACTGCATGTTCTTTTAATTTTATTGACCTCAAAGGTCCGTTATGTTTTGCGAAAACGAATACAAAATAGGCTTTTATAGAAGGCCGGCTTGAGGCGAACGAATAATAAGCGGAATAGGTCATTTGTTTCAAAACCGTACACCATGTGTCCGAATTTGAGACAAATATAATAAATTATAAATTGTAAAAACATATCAACAGTAGAGTTACGAATTGGCATGTTTTGCGTTAATGGATTGTTGGCCTGTAACCTAAACTTAAGTTATGATTAAAAAATATCTCCGCATTGCACTTAGGAGTCTTAAAAAGAATAAATCGACTTCTGTTATCAATATATTGGGCTTGGCTGTGGGTATCAGCGCCTCGCTGGTGATCTTTTTAATTGTTCGTTACGATTTCAGTTTTGATAAATGGGAACCCCACCGGGATGAAATTTACAGGGTCTATACAAAATACGGGGAGATGGGTACCAATAATGGTATCAGCCTGCTGGCTCCCCGTGCCATCGCCGATAAAGTAAGCGGTGTTAAAACAGTGGCCCATATTTATGATGCGGGTATGTTGAACTATGCCAAAGTAGCGGATGGACCTGCGGATAAATTAATAAAATCCTGGGGCAGCACCATATTTGCTGACCGGAATTATTTTGCACTCTTTCCCTATACCTGGCTCGTCGGAGGGCCGGATGTGTTGTCTAATAGAAATACAATTGTGCTGGCTAAGTCTGAAGTGAAGATTTTTTTTCCGGGAGAGTCCTACAATAATGTTACGGGACGGGTCATTACTTTTGAAGACAGTATACCGCTGACCGTCAGGGGAGTGGTGGATGATTTGCAGGAACATTCTGACTTTGCCTATAAGAACTTTATTTCTTTAAGTACATTCATGGAGACGCCTCTTGAGAAGCGGCAGGGCCCGCCATCCTGGTCATCTGTGAATGGGGCTTCTCAGTGTTTTATCCGTCTGGGCGGGGTCATTACGCCAGCAAGCGTAAGTAGACAGATTAAGGACCTATATGTAGCGAACACAGGAAAAGTGGAGGAGAAGTATAGGCAGATGGGGCTTTTGCAGCCACTCGCAGATGTTCATTTCAATATGGACATCGATGGGAAGGTCAGCCGGTCTTCTTTAATCAACCTATCTGTATTGGCGTTTCTTTTGTTGCTGCTGGCCGCTATTAATTTTATCAATCTCTCCACCGCTCAATCTACGCTCCGGGCAAAGGAAATTGGTGTCAGGAAAACTTTTGGAAGCGCTAATCGGTATATTGTCTATCAATTTCTGACAGAGACGTTTGTATTAACGGTAATGGCCACGGTTCTGGCTATCATGCTGACTCCTTTTCTGCTCCATATTTTCAGTGGGTTTGTACCTGAGGGGCTGAGTATTACCGAGGCTTTCAGTCCGGTTGTCGTATTATTTCTGGTGGTGACTGTAATAGTCGTCACCTTTCTTTCAGGGTTGTATCCGGCATTTGTACTGACCCGGTTTAAGCCGATTGCTGTGATGAGAAACAGTCCGGTTTCAAGTAGGAAATCAGGAAGTGCCGGACTGCGGCAGGTGTTGACGGTGGCTCAGTTTGTTATTGCCCAGGTTTTTCTAATCGTCGTTGTGGTCATTGGCAAGCAAATCCGTTATATAATGAACAAGGACCTGGGTTTTCGAAAGGATGCTATTGTGTCTTTTTTTATACCTGGCGGGACTTCACCCAACGGGAAGAGCAGTAAAGCTGTATTATATAATGAACTGAAAAGGATGCCCGGTATTCAAAGGGTGAGTATTTCCTCAGGGACACCTACTTTGAACGGCTTTAATACAACATCCCTTTCGTGGCGGCATGAAGGGAAGAAAGCCGGATTTGACAATATACATGTCCGAACCGCAGATGAGAATTATCTGCCGTTATTTAATATAAAGCTTCTTGCTGGGCGAAATATACAGGTGGACACTACGCGCAAAGTAAAAGAGGCAATGATTAATGAAACTTTTATGCATAATATGGGTGTCACCGACCCTGGAAAAGTTATTGGAAGCTATTTTGTAGCCGGTGAAACGGACTCCTCGCTGATTGTAGCTGTTATGAAAGATTTTTCAACGATGAATTTGCATAACCCGATCCTGCCAACGGTGGTGTTTTCAGATACCAGGTCCTGGGGCTACGTCATGTCAATACTTTTGTACCCGGGGCAGGCCGCCAGCTGGCCGGGGACGATTGGCGGCATTGGAGAAAAATTCAGCACGCTTTACCCCAATACGGATTTTAATTATACCTTTTATGATGAGACGTTGAATAAGCTGTACGATGCGGACCGGCGACTGTCTACCTTGCTCAAATGGGCTACCGGGCTGGCTATCTTTATCAGTT
This sequence comes from Arachidicoccus terrestris, assembly GCF_020042345.1. Classification (NCBI taxonomy): domain Bacteria; kingdom Pseudomonadati; phylum Bacteroidota; class Chitinophagia; order Chitinophagales; family Chitinophagaceae; genus Arachidicoccus; species Arachidicoccus terrestris. The sequence continues at coordinate 540,912 of NZ_CP083387.1, read as the reverse complement.
GTCTGGGGCTGCTCGGGCTTGTCAGCTTTATGGCCAATCAAAGGACAAAGGAAATCGGGATTCGTAAGGTACTGGGCGCTTCCATTGCCAGTATTATCAGCCTGTTGTCCAGGAGTCTGATTAAACTGGTGTTGCTGGCTTCCGTTATCGCCTTTCCGTTTGCCTGGTACTTTTCGCATAAGTGGCTGGATGATTTTGCCTTTAAAACGTCGATAGGATGGTTGATATTTGTGTTATGTGCGGCCGGTATGCTGCTGATCGCGTTGCTAGTGCTCTGGATGCGGACTTTCAGGTCAGCCAGCGCCAATCCGGTTCTTAGTTTACGGGATGAATAGATGGCAACAATAGAAGAAAAAAGAGGGACAGCATCAAAAGCCATGATTTTAGATGCCTGTTCCCTCTTTTACTTTGCCGGATATTGCATTGATGCCTTGCGGGGCTTTGTTAGAAATAAAGGCATGCTTGTTTTGAACGCGTCTGTTACGGTCGGTTGTGATGCGCGTCTTTTACCTCTCTTTTAGACAATATGTCCATCACCTCTTCTATGTTAAAGGGGCGGTATTCTCCAAGAATTCTATAGGCGCTGTCTACGCCGACGTCCATGCTTTTACCCCAGGGTTGATTGGGGTGTCTGTCAATACTGTCGTGACTGTGGCCGTATAAATGATAATAGCCTTTGTTATGCATCTGATGCCAGACACGCATGGCGTAATGACAAAGGATGAACATGTGGCCATGATAGTTCAGCTGCATGATGTCCGACAGGGAGCTGAATACGGCTGCGTATCTGTCGATCTGCCCATCATGATTGCCAATAATATGATGTACCTGCCGGCAGGCAATACGATCCCTCATTTTCGGGATATACGCGTGGTTTTTGAATACGAAATCTCCCAGATTGATCAGGATATCATCATGGCCCACATACGTATTGATATTGTCAAGCAGGTGGCTGGTCATCTGGTATTCATCTTTGAAGTTTCTGAATCCAGTCTTCCACCTGCTTTTTTCGGGCCCGCTTATATTTTGATGAAGTAAGTGTAGTTAAAGGTCCGAGGTAACCCAGACTTTGCTGGAACCCCCGGACTGATTTATTTTGAGTTGAAACATAATTGATTGTTTTCGTGTTAACCGAGTTTAATTGTCTTCTTCTATATCTGCCATATTCTTGTCCTGTAAATCAGATTCATGTAACAAGAAATTTCGGGATTTGATTTTATAGGCCGTTACTTTTGGATACGTTTCCCGGCGCACCACAAAACCCTCTTCGGTGACCAGATGATCCAGGATCGAAGGCCGGTCTAATAGCTTGCCGTGAAACAATTCTTCCAGGGCGGGTGCCATATCGGGCCCTTCCTCTGCCTGTTTAACATCGATCTGATACTTATGCAGAATAACGGACAGCTTGCCTGAGAATAGTTCAGGCACAGTATCTACACCTAATTGTCTGGATCTTTGTTTTACCTGTTCCCAGGAAAGGTCGACTTCAATGCCCTCCGGATTAATTTGTGTAATCCGGTACAGGAAAAGTTTAGGAGAGGGCAAGCCATAGGTGTAACCCGGTTGAATGGCGCCGCCTCCATAATCTGTACCGACGACTTCACCGTAGACCGCTTCTCCTTTATAGAGCTTACCATCCAGATTGCTTCGGGCGACCTGACTCCAGAGATCATCTCTTAACAGCTTCTGGTCCTGTAAAGATCTGAAGTTGTTGGACTTGATCACTCTTCTTGACCCAACCAGATAACTGTACTGCTCTTTCTGTATTTTGAGGCCCAGTGCACTCAGGCATTTTTCCACCATCGTCAGTTTTCTTTTGGTCCGGGCATGGAAGATTCTAATGGAAGTACCATGGAGTTTGTGGGTAATCGTGATATGGGAGTCCGGTGCGAACCGGTTGCTATGCTTCAGCAATTGGCTCGTGTCTGTATGTTCAGGGGCAAATTTTGGATCTACCAGCGTGTCAATATTGAATCTGTCTTTCTTTTCCCCAGAACAAAAGCCTCTTTGCGGGCGGGCATATTTCCAGCAAACCGGCTTGCCATTGATATCGGTGAAATTGTCGCCGATTTTCAGTTGTATCGGGTCAATCAGATAGCCCAGACTGGCCACCGGTATAATAAACCCGGTTGAGATGACCCCTTTGAATTTAATGGCTTTGACACGGCCGGAGTCTTCAAAGAACCCGGACTTCGTGCCACCCAGATTATTTTGTGGGTGTCTGTATAGATTATTGTTGGCGAGGTACCGCGGATCAAGTACCGTGCCGGCCGGGAAAAACAAGTACTGGGCTGCCGGATCTGAGGCCTTTTGTACCAGACAGTCATGGCCAAGGTGGGTGACTTGCATCAGATTATCTAAACCTGTTACGGGCGACATCGGGGGTAAGGCAATCACCTGTGCCGCATAATTCTCAGATCCTTTTTTAACGGATAGTTTCATATGGTTCCAATTTTTGTTTTAAGTATATAATCATGTTCAGCCGTTTACTGTTCGCGTGGCTGTTGCTTTTGTTTTTAATTGTTATGCCTCATTGATGTGCTAGAACATTCCTGAAGTGCATCTGCATATGATATATGGATAGGTCCTTCGTTGCCATGCATCGCACTGTTAGGTTGCTTTTTAGTTGACGAAACCGCAATTTCAATAGGGCTGATTGTTTTTCACTCCTGCAGGTTACGGACAATTTCCTTTATGGCTGTTTTTTATCACTGTGCAAAATTGAGCAAAGAAATAGGAATAGCCAAAATAGTTAACCGGATTTTTAGACATTTTCTGTCCTCTGTAATGCAGTGGTGGTGGGTGTTTCAGAAGGTGGTATAAAATATCCCATTTTTTTTACGCGGATGTTAATAAAAAATGGTCGTTGTTGAAGGGCACGTAACGGAATAAAGCATGATGAAGCATCACAGCAGTTAGCTGTCTTTTATTATTTTTTACATTTGATTGTTTGGTCGTTTTGTATTTATTATCCTACCTTTGTGAAAGCAGTGGATATTCTTATTGTATGCCATCAATATAATTCTTTACTGCTAACCTACAACCTACCGATTATTGCCAGATTATCTTATTATTAAAGCCAGGTTTAATAAATAGATTCTTTAAATTTTTAACGCACGCATGTGTACGCTTGTATTGTACATATAGCCTGCGTTCTGTGTGCCAGATCTGAAGATCTGGATAATGGGCGGCCCGGGTATGAAGCCTCGGGTGGTCTGGCAGACCATTTACCTATATAATGGTGAATTTGGTGGCAGGCGGAAATGGGAAATTAAGTGTCACGGCACACGGGACATGACGGAGGGAGGAGTGCCCTCAGGGATAAATAAAGATGGAATAAAATTGATATAATATGAGAGTTATAACGCTTGGAGACTTACATGGTCAACACCGTAAAATTAAAGTTCCCGAATGTGATTTGCTTTGCTGTGTTGGTGACTATGGTGCAGGAAGGACTTCTGTTGTGCACCTGGCCAAAGTGCCATCTGATGTACATATTCTTTTGACACATGGCCCCGCCTACGGATATATGGATCTTATCCCACAGGAGTATGCGCAGCCAGGAGAAGATTTACACAAGGGCTGCAAAAAGACACTTGAAGTTATCCATAAAAGGCTCAAGAAACTGAAGTTGTTTGCCTTTGGCCATATCCACAATGCAGAGATGCCCAGCCGCTCGGGTTCTGATAACTATGGTGTCAGAATGGTAAAGGTGACCAACACAAGAAGTGTGCTGTTCAGTAATGCAGCCTGTGTTGATAACAGCTATAACATCGTTAACCCTATGCCACTGATAATAGATCTTTAACGGCAAAAGAAAACGGTCGTATTACCAATAAAGAATACCCAAATTTAAATCTTATTGCGAAACGGACTGCAACGCGAGACTTGTTGCAATTGGTTGAAGGCTACAAGTTGTTTCGAAATAAAGGGAAAGGACCAGGAAGTTTTTATGAATTAATTGGTTCATAGTTGGCCCAATTGCCTCATGATCTGTGTAAATGTATATTTTAGGTAAGACATGCTCTTTTGCGAGATATTGGATTCAAAATAGAGTTTATAAAGCGACCAGGAACAAATTATTAGTGAATGGTTTGATTAATATTCGGCTGGACGGTTGCATCTGGAAATAACAAAATGCTTATAAATACTGTTTCGCTATAGTAACTATAAATGTTGGTGTAATATTTATAGTTACTAAATTATTTAATAATACTTTTACACCAAATTTACACCTGGATTGTTATAAGTTGTTTGATAATCAGCTATTATTCACATACTGTATTGGGAAGTGAGGGCGAAATGGAAATATCAGTAAAGTAAGGTGGAAATTAGGATTTCTCGTTGAACATTTGCACTAACTAATGTTTTTATGCGTTCAAGAAATTAGGGTGGACATGATTGTTTGTTTAATTTTGAATAAATATTAAAATGAAGAAGAATAATGATAAGTTAGCACATAGTGATAAATTGTATGATGAATTATCGCAGCTTATTGAACAAAGCAAATCTCAGGTAACGACGCAATTAAATAGTGGAATTGTTATGTTGTATTGGCTAATTGGGAGGAGAATTAATGCCGATATTTTGCAGAACCAACGTGCCGATTATGGAAGAGAAATTGTCGTGACGCTGTCACGACAATTGGTGAAGAACTATGGAAGGAGTTTTGAAGAAAAGAATCTTCGTCGAATGATGCAATTTTCTGATCAATTTGTAGATAAAGGAATTGTCGTGACACTGTCACGACAATTAAGCTGGTCACATATTCTTGTTTTATTACCTTTAAAAACTATGGAGGCCAAACTATATTATGCAGGGGTGGTTGACAAAGATAAAATTGGAGTAAGAAGTTTGAGAAAAAGTATCTTAAATAAGGAATTTGAGAGAAGAACAATCGCTAATCTGCAAAATGTAAGTAACCATCCCGCCATTCATAATAATTTTAAAGATCCTTATTTTCTAGACTTTCTTGACCTGAAGGATACTTATTTGGAAAAGGATTTAGAAGCCGCAATTCTTAGAGAGTTAGAGTCTTTCATCTTAGAACTCGGACAAGGGTTTGCATTTGTTGAACGCCAAAAGCGAATGATAATTGATGGTCAGGATTTTCATCTGGATCTATTGTTTTTTCATAGAACTTTAAGACGTTTGGTGGCGGTAGAATTGAAGCTAGGTAAATTTGAAGCTAAATATAAAGGTCAAATGGAATTGTATCTAAAATGGCTTGATAAATATGAAAAAAAGGAAGGTGAGTTGCCGCCAATTGGTTTAATTTTATGTGCAGAGAGTAGTCGGGAACAAATTGAATTATTAGAAATGCATAAAGATGGAATAATGGTTGCTGAATATTGGACAGAATTACCTTCAAAAATAGAACTAGAGAAAAAGATCCATAATATATTGATGGAAGCCAGAGAAAGGATAAGTAATAAAAATCTATTGGAGTAAAATAATAGTGTCTCTGTGGTAAAGTAATTGTTAAAACATCTACAAGAATGTTAACCCAAAATAAGGTTTTTTTCTGATAAAAATCTGTGGAAAATGGAGCATATAAAGATGCGCAAAAACTCTCAACACTGCTGAGAGTTTTAATAGATAAATTATTTAGCTCATTTAGAGGTAGTTATGTGTTTGATTTTTTAGGTACACCTCAGGTACGTTGCCAGATGACTTAACAAAAGAAGAATTTTTTGAAGGGATTTCTATACCCAGAAACCGTGAATTGATGCGAGTGTTTCGTGATTTAGAGATTGTTGAACAGTTAGGGTCAGGGGTGCCAAGGATTTTAAGGAGCTATGGAAAAGATTGCTTTCAATTTATGGATAGTTTTATAAGAATCTCTTTTCCAGCCGCTAGAAAAGTGGGGTTGGTAGATGGGTTGGTAGATAGTCAAAGGAAAATAGTAGAATTGATAATATCTAATCCGGAAATATCTAAAAAAGAAATGGCTATAAATATTGGTATTAGCACAACGGCAGTTGATAAACACATAAGGGCGCTGAGAGAAAGCAATATTATAAGGCGTTTGGGAGGGGCTAGAAATGGATATTGGGCTATTGTGGATAGGGTGTAAATTAAACCAAATATTACAGCACGGGTGAGGGGAAATTATCAATGATTTGATCATAATTTCAGCAGATCGGTGGCCTCCGGAAATAAAAAGATGCAAATGGATTTTGATTAGTTTTAATAGCTGTAAATGTTAGTATAGTATTGCTAAATATTTTGAAAATGTTTTTACACCAAATTTACACCTGGATTGTTATAAGTTATCTGATAATCAGCTATTATTCACATACTGTATTGAAAAGAAGCGTACTTTAGTGTAAAATTTAACCTATGAAGAAGATCCTATGCACATTGTTTGCAGCAGGCTGTTTTTGGGCTGCAAAAGCTCAGTTGAAAATTTCTGATACGATGCGGTACAACCGAGCACAGATCGATACCTTGGATCAACAAATTATTGATCTCCTTGGACAGCGCACGAAGGCTGCGCGCACCATCGGCATCTATAAAATGCACCATAATATTAATGTGGTACAGGACAAACGTTTCGAGAAAGTTTTAGAGAGTGCGATAAAAAGAGGAAGAGACAATCAGCTCTCGGAAAAGTTTATCCGGGACTTATATGATGATATTCATCAGGAGAGTATCCGGCAGGAGGAAGCTATAAAATTAAGGCAGTAGTTGCCACGAGCCAGATAAAGTGACACGTCCAAAGCAAGCACTCCTGTTGAGTAATTGGAGCGGAAAACGAGACTCGAACTCGCGACCTGAGGCTTGGGAAGCCGCCGCTCTACCAACTGAGCTATTTCCGCTTTTAGTCCATGATCTAATCGTCTGCGCAAATATAAAGGTTTTCCGGATTCGACGCTTAAAATTCAGAAAGCCGATCTAACCGGTGGAAAAAGTAAAGCCAGAGAAGGGCGTGGCCGTTTGGTGTGGGACCTGATTACCGTCGTATTATTATGCGACTATCAACGATGAGTGAAGAGCCGTTTAGGACATTATTGATGCTTTGCTGATTATTCTTTCCCGTGGATAACTCCTACTGTCTAAATTATGAATTTACCCTATCTTCGCTGCCATGAGATTCAGCGATATTATAGGTCAGGGCGCTACCAAAAAACAGTTGGTCGAAATGGTCAGCAGAAACCGGTTGAGCCATGCCTTGTTTTTTTTAGGCAAGGAAGGGACAGGGGCCCTGCCACTGGCCATCGCTTTTGCTCAATATATTCTCTGTGAAAACAAATCAGAAGGAGAATCCTGTGGCGTTTGCCCTGCCTGTAAAAAATCAGCCGCTTTTATGCATCCGGATATCCATTATTCTTTTCCGGTTATTCCTAAAAAATCGGGAGATAAGCCCATCAGCTCAGATTATCTTCCGGAGTGGCGGGAATTTCTCAGCGGATTACCTTACGGGAATGTCTATGATTGGTTGCAATCCATCCAGGCGGAAAACAAACAGGGGAATATCACGACAGAGGAGTGTAATGATATTTTTCGCAAGCTAGCACTAAAGAGTTTTGAAGCAGAATATAAAATACTGATTCTCTGGATGCCTGAATATCTGGGCGTGGCAGGTAATAAGCTCCTGAAACTCATTGAGGAACCCCCCGAGAAGACACTGTTTATTCTGGTGGCCGAGAATGAAGAAAAAGTACTTGGCACCATTTTAAGCCGTACCCAGTTAGTGAAGATACCGGCTTTGGACAATCAGCAAGTGGCGCAGGCCCTTGAGCAGCGGGCCGGCCTGACAGCTGATACAGCATTGGAGTTGGCAGCCCTGGCGGACGGCAATTACCGGGAAGCCATTCATCTGGCCGGCCATAATGCGGAAGACTGGCAGTCTTACCTCAGAGACTGGCTTAATGCCTTGCTTAAAGGAGGTAACATTATGCTTGTCAAATGGATCGAGGAGGTGTCAAAGCTTGGAAGAGAGAACCAAAAGCAATTTCTGTATTATTTTAACCATCTGTTAGGCCAAAGTATCCGCCTCAGAATTTTGGGCCCTGAAGGGTTCCCGATTTCTGACAAAGACCGTGATTTTGCCCTCAGACTCAACAAGATCACCTCAGTGAGTCAACAGGAAGTAATTGTGGAAGAACTGGATAAGGCCGCCTATTATATTGAGCGGAACGCCAACCCCAAAATGCTGTTTCATGCACTTAGTATCAAACTAAGACATATTATTCAACAGAAAACATTAATTTTGGCTGGTTAGCTAACAAATGTTTTCTGTTTTGTTCTGCTAATTCTATATATATTAACTATTTTAATCATCCGTTATCTGACCAGACAATGAAGCAGGTAATGTCAAACATAAACGAACATGGGTTGTGGAAGTTGTGGCACCAAGCCAAATGGCTGCAAAAGCAATGGTGGCTGTAGCACAGGTAGTTGTAACCGGTTGAATGTACATGACTGGTTAATGAATCTGCCAATGAGTGATGAGGAAAGCAGCTGCAAGATCATTGAATTAAGCTTTAAGAACGGTAGTCGTAAAGACTTTTTTAGGAATAATTCGCTCCAGCATTTTGAGAAAGGTGAATATGTAACCATCGAAGGCGTTAGTGGCTTTGATGTAGGCGAAGTTAGCCTTACAGGCGAACTTGTGCGGGTACAGATGAAGAAAAAAGGCGTTAAGGAGTTTAGTCCGGATATCAAAAAGATCCTGCGGCGCAGTAGTGACCGCGATATAGAGCTCTTCAAACAAAGCAAATCCAGAGAACAAAAAGTCTTGATGCGTTGCCGGGAAATCGCCCGCGATCTCAAGCTGGCCATGAAGCTTTCAGAAGTGGAAATCCAGGCAGATGGAAAAAAGGCCACTTTCTTTTATACAGCAGACGAAAGAGTGGACTTTAGAGAAATGATTAAAGCCTATGCTTCTGAGTTCAAGGTAAAAGTGGAGATGCGTCAGATCGGTATTCGTCAGGAAGCCGGTAAGGTAGGCGGAATTGGTAGTTGTGGCAGAGAACTATGCTGCAGTACCTGGCTGACAGACTTTAAAAGCGTGAATACAACAGCTGCCAGATACCAAAATCTGAGTATCAATCAAACCAAATTAAGTGGGCAGTGTGGCCGTTTAAAGTGCTGCCTGAACTATGAGCTCGATACTTATTTAGATGCCCTGCAGCATTTTCCCAATAATGCCGATAAGCTGGAGATCCAGCGTGGCCGGGCTACACTTGTTAAAAAAGATATATTTAAGGACTTAATGTGGTATACATTACCTGACAGTAATAAGCAGTATCCATTGACTCTCAAGCGGGTGCATGAGATACTTCGATTAAATGCTGAAGGTGAAAGGCCGGAAAACCTGGAAGCTATTGAACTTGTCGGCAAGCAACATGAAGTGGAACCAAGTTTTGTAGATGTTGTCGGGCAAATCAGCTTAAGGTCTCTTGAACGCAGTGATAAGAAGCGGAAAAACAAGAGCCGCAGTGAGCGTGACCGTAATCGGGGTAATGATAGGGAGCGTCGCGGTGGTCAGGGCCCGAATAATCAGGCCGGCGTGGAGGGCGCCAAAACCAAAGGCAGACCGGATAAAGACCGCAGTAACAAACCGCCTCGTAATAACCGGTCCCAAGGCGACAACAGTGATCAGGAATCACAGGGCCAGGGTCGTAATAGTAATACTGGGCAGCAAAAGCGCGGTAATACCAACGGTAACGCCAGAAGAAATAACCAGGGGAACTCTAATAGCAAAGGAAATGGTCCTAGGCCCCCCAGGAATAATGGCGGCCAGGCCGGGCAACAGCCGAGAACTGAAAATAAACAGGATGACAGGCAGGAAGGTCGTAGACCCAGGCCGGGAAGAGACGCTGGTAAGGATAGAGGCGGTGAGAACAAAGGGAGCGAAGGAACGCCTGCATAAAATTAATTAATAATTCGCCTCATAGTAATTCCACATGGATTCAAAAATCTGACGGCTAAGCTGAATATGGGTCAGGCCATCAGGCGTAACTGGCGGTAAAAAATGTAATTCTATGGTGCCGGGCAGCAAGTAAAAAGACTTATCTGCCGGCATCATTTTTTTTGTACCTATAATAACAACGGGAATGATGGGGGTCTGGGTTTCGATAGCCAAACGGAAGGCGCCGCTCTGAAATTTTCCCAGTGGCTGGCCGGATTTGTTTCTGGTCCCCTCGGGGAAGAGCAGCATATCCATGCCTAAGGCAAGCACATCTTTCATCGACTGGTAGCTCTGCCGGCGGCTGAGTTCACTGGCGCGGTCTACCAGTACAGAGCCCCACCTATAGATCCAGCCAAATAGTGGAATGGAGGCCATACTTTTTTTAGCGATGGTTTTGGAAATTCCCGGCAAAAACGGATTGGTGACCATGACATCCAAAAAGCTGTTATGATTACATACGACTATATAATTCTGGCCTTTTTTGTACAGCGCTTCGTGGATCATTTTGCGTCTGCATCCTGTTAGCGCGAAAAATATCCGCATCCATACACGAGATACGGATTGCTGCCAGCCGGCTTTCGCGGGATCTCTGAGCCAGGTGCATCTGAGCATGATTACAAGGGCGGGTAGCATAGTGAGGAAAAACACCACCAGCGCCCAGGCAGCCCATATTCGTCCAAAGATATTTTTAATCCCTTTCAAATTGCGAATATTGAGTTTAATGATTCATATCAGTTGCTGAGGCTCCAGTCAATTGGATCCTTTTTCTGCTTGACCAGCAGCTCGTTGGCTTTACTAAAGTGCCGGCAGCCAAAGAAGCCATTAAAGGCGCTCAGCGGAGAGGGGTGTGCGGCTTTTAATACGTGATGCCTGGATGGGTGAATCAGGGCTTCTTTTTGCTGGGCAAACCGCCCCCAGAGTAAAAACACGACGCCACTATGAACAGCTCCGATCTTAGAGATCACCGCATCGGTAAATTCCATCCAGCCGATTTTCGCGTGGCTGTTGGCTTCTGAAGCACGGACCGTCAATGTGGCATTCAGCAAAAGTACTCCCTGTCGTGCCCAATGGGTAAGATCTCCGTGAGGCGGCATCGGCATGCCGATATCTGTCTGCAGTTCTTTAAAGATATTTTTAAGAGAGGGGGGCAGTGGGATGCCCTTGTTTACAGAAAACGCCAGCCCATGTGCCTGACCAGGGCCGTGATAAGGGTCCTGGCCTAGTATAACAACCTTGACGTTTTCAAAAGGCGTTTGCTCAAAGGCATTGAATATGAGCGGACCAGGCGGATAGATGGTTTTCTTGAGTGCCTTTTCTGCTTTCAAAAAATCGACGATCCCTTTAAAATAAGGCTTCTCGAATTCTGATTCCAATACTTTTTTCCAGCTAGGAGCGATCTGTACATTCATGATCCAAAAGTAGGTAATTCGTTTGTGAAAGTGTGTGATTCGCCTGTATTCCTGTCAATATTGCATTTACCCCTCATATTTCCCCGGGGTTAAGGCAATATTACAAACTTCGTTACGTTGATAATATGTTGCAATTCGCCTGTTTCTCCTGATTTTCATTTTCGCACTTAGATGCGGTAATATTGCGAATGTCTTTTTCACTCCTGATATCTATAATTCAGTAAACATTTTTTTGATTCTACGATGATATTTTTTATCGGCAACCTTATATAATTCATTCAGAACGTCTTTGGTGATGGGGCGATTGGGATACTTATATTTTTCGAGAAAATTCCGCAAAGCTTTATTGACGGTTTCTTCGCCGATAATCTGGCTTAGCCTGACCATAATGATGGCCCCTTTAGAATAGTAAATATCTGGATTTTCATCAGTTACTTTATACAAAGGCTGACTTTGTGCAAAACCTTTTGATGCATCATATATTTGGCACTGTACCTTCAATCTTTCGAGCATCTTTTCCTTTCCGTACACTTTTTTGCAAATCATCATTTCGGTGTACATTGCTAGGGTTTCTGTAAGCATTGCTTGACCTTCCCTGTTGTCAGGGGATATTTGGCTGTTGCCCCACCACAGATGAGAAAGTTCGTGCCCTGCAAGTTCGTTGATAACATCCTGCTGTTTGTCGGCCTTGAGGTTGGCGTGGAACGCAATATCTTCCGCCATAAATATTACGGCAGGATAAGCCGTTGCATTAAAACCCTTTGTAAAAGAAGAAATTTCGGCAAAATTGATTGACTCGAAAGGATAGGGTCCGAAATTTCTCGTACAGTATTCCAAAGCCGATTTTGTGTTGTCAATCAGGTGCTGAACGTTCTGAAAATGTTGCGGAAGGTAAAATACGTCAATTTTAATGCCTTTATAATTCGAACTTTTTACGGCATATTTTGCAGAGGCAACCGCGAATCGAAAGGGAATGGGGCACCGGGACCGATAATGAAAATATTGCCGGCTTCCTGTTTTCCATTTTTCAATGAGCTCCCCGGTTCCAATGGCCGTTTGGTCAATTTCGGTTGAAATGAGCATATCTAAGTTAATAAAATCTTGCGGATTGGTTTTTGGGGTTTCCAATTTTCTAATTTGAGTATGATCGCCCAAACCATATTCTTTTCTTTTAAATTTGTCTTCTATTTCATATGAGGATTGATAGCCAATTGAAGGAAAGTAACGGCTGATGCGCATAAAGGACCCGTTTCTGATAATGGAATTAAAAGAATGGTGCCGGTTGACTGCCTTCCATTTATATGCGATTCTAAATGAGAGATTGGCTACCTCACCGGGTTTCATCGGCTGTATTAGTTTTATTTTTTCATTCTTTTTATTGATTTGGACGGTTTGGTTTTGAAAGGCGAAGTCTGCCTCTTCTATCTCCAAATCCTTGCTGAAATTAATCAATATATTATCAATGGGCTGATTACTCAAATTTTTCATAATATAGTTTCCATTGACAGAATAGATATTTTTTGAGTTGTAAAGCGCTATTCTAGTTTTTACATCGATGATAGTTGGCTGGGGCAGATCTTGAAATTTTCGATATTGCTTTTCATAGTTTGCCGCCCATGCCAGTTCTTCCTTTTCATTTTCAGGCTGATAGCCTTTCAGGAATGCCGAACCGATATTAAATGACAATATGGATAAAACACTTATTACCGAGATTGCTAACCATTTCGATATTTTTCTTTCGGTTAAAACATAAATAATCCACAGGATTCCAATAACACAATAGCCAAAAATCAGCCGTTCTGCGAATGACCCGAGGTAAGCTCCGTAGCCGTTAAAATCGCTGTAAGGACCTTTATATCCCGAGAAGAAGCGCAACAATGGCAAGCTGAACAGTTTATTGGAAACGGAGGTAGCGAAAATTAAAGCTGCAACGACCGTGCAGCCCAAGGCCATAAATTTGTTTTTTAAAACACTGTTGAGCAAAACTAAAAATGCGGCAAACAAGATCAGTGGAAATGTATTGAAAACGAAAACACCCCAGTAGGCCTGAATGTCAAAATGAGAATATCCATATAAAATTTGGAACAGAACCCCTTCCGTTATTAATAGGAATGTAAAAAATAAAATCAATAAACTGTTGCTCAGCCAATGCGCAAGCAATGATGATTTAAAATAAAAAGTGGCATTTTCAATCAATGAGAATCCGGAGATATGGCTTCTCCAACAAATATCGTTTGCAAAATAAGCCGCAAGTAAGACCCCCAATAAATAAAAACTCTCATTAATGGTGGAAGCCACCAATCCGGAAGACACGTATTTTTGCGGTAGCCGGATACCTTGGTTAATTTCCGCATATATCTCCATCCCTACATAAAATAACAGCAGCACGGAGGTAGCCGGCAAGGCTATGTTTTTAAAAACATACAGCAGATCTAATTTTACATAGGACTTGATGGATCGGACCCAGGATGAGATGTTAAAGGCCGGTATAACTGCAATAAAATCTTTATGCTGATTGAAAGTATTTTGATTGGATATTGCTTCATTTACATTTTTCTTGGATGAATGTTTGGCAGGCCGTCTAAATGAGAATGACTTGTAGCCCAAAAAGACAAAAATTGAAGATAAACTAAGCACAAAAACGCGATTGAGCAAAAAAAAGCCATTCAACGGTACCAATAAATTATTTCGTTGCGCGGCGCTGAAACTTTCACTAATATAAAAATAGGACGACAGGCCGAAAGGGTCAAGTATGGCAGAAATCTGTTGTGCAAACTTAGATTGCGGAATAGCGTCAGACATAAACGGGGAACCGGAATACATCAGCAAGACCATATAAAGGACGTAAACCAGCAATCCGCCTATTACTACAAGTATCCTGTTTTTAGTTTTATAAGCCACATAAAACAAAAGACTGCAAACTACTATAGTGTTTTCCAAACCAAATACCAGCAATGGATATAGGTAATAAACAAGGCTGAAATGGGCACCCATTTCCGGACCAGTCCGTAGGTTTTGCCCAATCACAAAGCCAAGAAGAATCAAGGTAAATCCAATAAAAACTATTCCGTAAAAAGAGGCAACCCTTCCCAATAAAAAATCTGTTTTTGAAACAGGTGTTGAAAACAGGATTTGATCAAATCCCGCGTCCCATTCCCTGAACAACAGACGGCTTCCGATAACGGTAGCAAGGAATACAATCGACAAACTCAAGAAACCGATCATAAATCCGACAGTATAGGAGCCGTTGAGAAAAATTCCTTTGCCGACTGACATATTGAATTTGTTACCGCAGTAGAGCCCGATACCTGCAAGAATCACCATTGTTGCATAGTTCAAAATGCCATGCCGGTAGCTGTTTAAATCAAACAAAAATATGGTCTTCATCAGTTATTTTGATTGAGTGTGAAAAAGTAAAAATGCTCCAAAGTGGGGTTACTACTTTGGAAACCCGGTGGTTGCTCTTTTGAGAAAACGGTGATCAACATCTCACTTTCAATAAATTGATAGCTAATGACCCGGTATCTCATTTCGTAGGCTGACAATTCTGATTTCGGGATGGCTTTAATCCATATTTTTTCTTTGAGACTCATCGTCAATTTTGAGGGCTTTCCAAAACAAAGTAGCTTTCCGCTTTGCATGACTGCCATATTTGAACAGAGGTTCCTTACATCTTCTACCAGATGTGTGGAAAGAATAACAATTATTTCCCTGCTGATTTCCGTCAAAAGACCATTGAAGCGGTTGCGTTCCACCGGATCCAGACCAGCTGTGGGTTCATCCACAATAATCAGTCTTGGACTGCCTAGTAGTGCCTGAGCGACCCCGAAACGCTGCTTCATCCCACCTGAAAACGTACGGACTTCCTTATTTCTTGCGTCGTATAAATTGACATTATGCAAGAGCATGTCGATTTGCTCCTTACGTTTTTTTGCATTGTTCATTCCTTTTAAAATTGCCAAATGTTCCAATAACTGACAGGTGGTTGCTGTAGGGTAGACGTTGAAATCCTGCGGAAGAAAACCCAGTTGTCTTTTCATGATATCAGGATTTTCGATAGTAGAGATGCCGTTAAACAGGATATGTCCCGATGTGGGCCTTTGGAGGCCTACAATGGTTTTCATAAGTGATGATTTACCGGCGCCGTTTGGGCCCAGCAAGCCAAACATGCCGTTTTTTAGTTCAAGAGAAATGTCATCAATGGCTTTGGTTTTGTCGTTGTAAATCAGTGAAAGATTTTGGATTGATAATGTGTTCATTTTTCATCGAGTTTTGGCAATAGAATGTCAGTCAGCCTATAAGGCTGTTTTTTTTATTAAATGTCAGTTGTTTATTCTTCTACATATTCTAAGATGTCTCCCGGCTGACATTGCAATATCTTGCAGATTGCAGCAAGCGTTTCAAACCGTACTCCTTTGGCTTTCCCCGTTTTCAAGATGGATAGATTCACAGTGGTAATCCCAAGTTTTTCGGCCAATTCTTTACTTTGCATCTTCCGCCGGGCCAGCATCACATCAAGGTTTACAACAATTGGCATAGTTATATGAATAAGTCTTGTTCGTTTTGTAAGTTAAGTCCCTGTTTAAAAATTGCAGAGAGAAAATAAACAAATATTCCAAGAATAAAATGAGTAATGGCAAGGGCGAATGCAAAGCTTTCCACACTTGCAAAAATACCGGCGAGTAGGATTGCTCCAAGGGGAAGTATCCAGTTTGCCAGATAGAAATACTGGAGTTGTTTGATGCCGTATCTGGTAAAAAGTTTGGGCTGGTGAAATACCTTGAAAACATTGCTTGCCAGAAAAAAGAATAGACCGTAAAGGCTCAGTGGCATGAAGAATTCAAATAGGATATAAGATGTATTGTTAACAATATTCATCAACGTTTTTGCGGTAAACGGATACAAAATATGTATGAACTTTCCGTCCTCATAATAGTCAATATGCCATCCTGTGAGGATGCAAACCGCCGAATAGACTGTAAGGCCAACGTAAATGACCGCTAAAATGAAGGTGATATAATACAATATTTTCGAAACCGCCTTTGCTCTTTGCATAGCACTTTATTTGGGTAACGGAGCAAATATAAGAAATTAAATAAAATAAAACGATAATTAATTTATATTTTATTTTAAGTTTACGTAGTCCTAATAAAGTTGGATCCTGATGCGGTTCCTGAACGAAACCGTTATGATTTTGTCGACCTATATCAAATTAGGCGCTGTATTTCTTTAGTAATTAGATAATAAATTGGAAAATTCTTTTAGGATGCTTCCCTCCAGGACACCACAATTTTGACAAAATACACGTACATTTGCGTTAGAACACTCATTGACAAAAAAATTAATACATCTACTGCATGCAGGTTCCTACAATGGCAGAAATGCTGATGAACAGCGAGATACCGGAGGTTCTTTTCTGGGTCGGCTGTGCAGGCAGCTTCGATCAGCGGGCACAAGGTATTACCAGGGCATTCGCGACTATTTTAAATAAAACCGGTATAAAATATGCGGTTCTGGGCAAAGAGGAAAGCTGTACCGGCGATCCGGCAAGAAGAGCGGGCAATGAATTTTTATTCCAGATGATGGCCTATGGCAATATTCAGATCCTGAATAATTATCAGGTGAAAAAAATTGTGACGACCTGTCCGCATTGTTTTAATATCCTGAAAAATGAATATCCGGCCTTAGGCGGCAATTATGAGGTCGTACACCATAGTACTTTCTTGCAGCAGTTACTTGATGAAGGACGCATTGTTTTAAAAGAGGGTGGTACTTTCAAAGGGAAAAAGATTACGTATCATGACAGCTGTTATCTGGGGCGGGCCAATGATATTTATGAGGCACCGAGAAAAGTGCTGGAGGCGCTGGATGCAGAACTCGTAGAAATGAAGAGCTGCCGTAGCAAAGGCATGTGTTGCGGTGCCGGCGGCGCCCAGATGTTCAAGGAAGAAGAAAAAGGCGACAAACGCATTAATACCTTGCGTGCTGAACAGGCCCTGGAAACAGAGGCCGGCATCGTGGCTTCCGCCTGCCCATTCTGTAACACCATGATGGTGGACGGTATTAAAAGCAAACAGCAGGAAGATAAAGTGATTGTTAAAGACATTGCAGAGCTGATTGCTGAATCATTAAACTGATGATAATGGATTTAGATTATTTAGAACATATACCCGCCTCGTTTGGTGAAGCGTCAAGGGTCTGGATTTATCAAAGCAGCCGAAGGCTGACGCTGTCTGAAGCGCTGGAACTGGAGAGTGATATTGAAGCTTTTTCTGCTGACTGGAATACCCATGGCCGGGCGAATACTTCTTATATTAATTTATTCTTTGGTCAGTTTCTGGTGATCATGGCTGATGAAAATCAGGGACCGGTCAGCGGATGTAGCACGGACAGTTCCATTCGTTTTGTCAAGGGGCTGGAAAAGAAATTTGGCGTGCAGTTCTTTGATCGTCAGTTACTCGCCTTTGTCATTAAAGATGAGATCCAGGTATTGCCGATGAGTCAGCTGGCATATGCCGTTCAACAGGGTTTTCTCACCAGCGATACGCTCTATTTTAACAACCTGGTCTCCAGTAAAAAAGACTGGGCGAATAAATGGCTGATACCCATTAAAGACAGCTGGCTGGCAACCCGGTTACCACTCAGCTAGAGCCCGATGCTGATGACTATTGTCGGTCAGTTCACACAAGGCGCTGATTAAAGTTGGCTGGCAGCCTGGATTGCGGCGGCAACAGCCCCTTCCATATATCCGGGATGCAGACTTGCGGTCTCTGATCCGGCAAATAATAATTTTCCATTCATGTAAGCTTCCTGAAGAGTAGGGTGGCCATTGTTAAAATGTGCGCGCCTGAATACTTGCTGCCCTGCCATCAGTGTCGGTTCATTCCATATTTTGTCATAATAACCGGTTGGATGCGCTGCTGGTTCTCCGAATAACAGACTCAATTGGCTGAGTACGTATTCTCTTCTCGTAGCGGCCTCATAATGCTGCACACCGGCGTTTAAAAAACCGGTGAACCCAAATTTATCTTCCTCAAAATTAGTATGGTCATACATTTCGGTAATCACGCCTGCGTGACTGTAGAGCATCCCGGAATACCCGTTCGTTCGCCAGAACGGACGGTCATATTCTACCGTGAATTTGACGGCTCCGGCCATCCAGGTCTGTACTTCCGGTAATATCTGTTGCAGGGTCCCAGGGAGCGAAGGCGAAAAACGGAGATGCGCTGCAGCTACCTGCGGAGGCAGGCATATAAAAGCCTGATCACCTTCAAAGTACCTTCCGTCCTTAAGTATGGCCCGGATGCCATTATCTGTTTCCTGTACCTGATTGACAACCGCATTGAGATGCAGGCTGCCTGGCGGAAGTTTCGCTGCCAGCGTCTGGATCAAGGCGCCGGTACCGCCGGCCAGCCGGTAGGAGGGCTGTGTTGATTCAGGGATATGAAACCGCTGAGCCGGTTCAAATGATTTAGTTTGGAAAAGTGTAATACCCTGGTCGTACTGCGGAAATTTACGGAGATCTAATTCATCTATCAAGTTTAACAGTGAACGGTGTTGATCCGAGAACCAGGTGGCGCCAAGTTCGAGAGGTGTCTTGTTTTCGCCCAGAATGGTGTGAATTCTTCCGCCCGGACGCCCTGCTGCTTCCAGTACGGTTACCTTAATGTTTTTTTGTTTTGCTAAATAAGCAAGCGTCAGACCACTAAGGCCGCCACCGATAATGAGTATTGTCTTTGTCCTTGCCATAAACGCAAAAGTAATCAGATTATAAAAGAGAAAAAAATATTTACCTTTACTGGAAAGACCATCCTGCAATGTCAGAAAATTTTGAACAACCGCCGCATAGGTCAGACAAAAATCACTGGGAAGGTATTTATGCCCATAAAAGCCCGGACCAGCTGAGTTGGACGCAAGCGGTGCCGCAGACGTCCCTGGATTTTATACACTCGTTTAACCTTTCCAGGACTGCCCGTATTCTGGATGTGGGCGGAGGAGACAGCCGGTTGGTCGACTATCTGTTGGATGAGGGCTTTGAAAACATAACGGTTCTCGACATTTCTGAACACGCGCTTAAAAGGGCAAAAGACCGCCTGGGAGATAAGGCTACCCGGGTTAAATGGGTTGTCAGTGATATTAATTCTTTTCATCCTGAAAGCCGGTTTGATCTCTGGCATGACCGGGCGACCTTCCATTTTCTGACAACAAGAACCGGCATGTCTAAATATCTGAAAACGGCCAGACAAAGTGTAAAGGGCTTTATGGTTCTCGGTACATTCTCTATGGATGGTCCGGATAAATGCAGCGGTCTGCCGATAAAGCAGTATAGCGAATCCACCCTTACTGAAGAATTAAAAAGCGGATTCAAAAAGATTAAGTGTATAACGGAAATGCATGTCACTCCTTTTGATACCAGACAAGCATTTTTATTTTGCAGCTTTAGAAAGCTTGATGCGTAACTGTTACCCGGAGAGAAGGCTTACATTATTATTGCCGCTAATTCATTGAAATCGCCGCCTTGTCAGCTTCAACAGCGTCTTCCTTTTCTTTTTCTTTATCCTGCAATTTGCGGTAGGCCATATAGAAAACCGCGCCAAGATTTTCATAAGGAGGTACATAATCAATGAAGCGGCTGTCTTTGCTTAGCGCTTTCGTGAATTTTTGCCATAGCTTCACCCAGTTCAGGTTATCCCCTTTTTTCAGCGTGTTCAGCATACCCATGATCAGCGTAAGATTAAGATCGCCTACGCCGGTTTGTTTGGAGGAAATGATCTGCGTCTGCGGAGCTATGTTAAGCACATCACTCAGTGACTGAAAGCTGCCGCAGCTACCCAGTAAGACAACCCGGGCAGTAGGCGCCAGTTGTTTGATTGTTGAGGGGAGGTAGTAGCTGTGCCCCCTGTGCAGCACCATCGTCGGGTGTATATGATTGTCAGAGAGATAAGCGTCCAGGGCTTTTTGCGCTTTATCATCCAGTTCTTCTTTTCCATCTAATGGCTTATTGGTGTATATGACAATGGGTGTGCCGGAAGTGGACTGCACTTTAGACCAGTATTTATTCGCCGAAGATTTCCAGCCGGCGCCACTGACCGCATGCATAAAATTGGCATAGTTGGCCCTGCCGTCTTCGTCTCCATATGTAAACTGCTGTATAATGATTCGGCCGCCACTATCTTGCAACATCTGGAGTGGCATAGAATAAACAGGGCCGATGCCCAGCCGCTCCGATAAATTTATTTTATTGCCGGGATCCATAGAAAGAAAGAGTGTATTGAGAATATCGTAGATGTTGAATTTTTTGACGTCGCCTTCTTTCCTGGCAGCTTTTAGCTGGCTTTGCACTTCATGGAGTACCAGCTCGCTTATTTGAGGGTCTTTGATCGAAGCGTAACTTCCTGCGACGTCGACGGCGTCCTCCAGAGAGTCCTTGCCTGTTCCTTTGTCCAGACCACGGACGAAGGCTCGCATTAACTGCCGTGCATTGACAGGTTCCATCCTGGATAGAAAATTATCCAAC
Organism: Arachidicoccus terrestris; assembly: GCF_020042345.1. Classification (NCBI taxonomy): domain Bacteria; kingdom Pseudomonadati; phylum Bacteroidota; class Chitinophagia; order Chitinophagales; family Chitinophagaceae; genus Arachidicoccus; species Arachidicoccus terrestris. The sequence continues at coordinate 520,067 of NZ_CP083387.1, read as the reverse complement.
GTGTTGTAGTTGGCCGCCATTTTGATCCATTTCTTATATTTATCAAAGTAGACCTTCATCAGGAGGCTATCGCTCGTAAATTTTTTGCCGGCTTTTTGCCATAGCAGATTGTAAATACCGTAGTCTTTTCCATTGACATAGCTGGATGTATATAATTCGATCTCGCCATTGACGATCAGATAATACAGATCAATGGCAGATAAGGGTTTAAGACAGGCATAGCGGACGGAATTAGGTTTTTCATGTAATCCGTTTATTTTATTGATGAAGTTTTCAACACCAACGGCATGAAGTCTGTTTTGCATTTGCCCGAGCGCCAGTGGGGTATCTTTTTTCATCATCATGGCCGCGTAATGGATCTCGGTTTGTACCAGTAATTTAAAATTCTTGACTGGATCATTTAGCGATGCTTTGACGGCATCAATATCCACGTTGCCTGCCATAATATCATCTAAAAAAGGCATGATCAGCGTCCCGACATGTTTACCGCTACGGCTTCTCGTCGTGGCAATACGGGCAATCAGAGCTACCAGCGGGTCCTTGCTTTTGCGGATATGCTCTCCCAGCATAGTTGTGGAGGATGCGTAGTCATAGACCACCCCTGCATCTTTACGGGCCACAATGCTTACAACACTGTCCGTTGCCGGAAAATCACTATTCTTACTCAGGATATAAAGGGCTTTTTCCGGATGGGCAGTAATTTCCTTTTTGACCAGAATATACTGAAAGCCGGGTTTGCCCGGATTATTCCTGAATGCAAAGTTGACGGCTAACAGGGCCGCCACTTCTGCTTTGTTGCCTATCAGTACAGGGCTGATATCTTTATGTTGGATTTCCAGGTCCATGGCGTCCTGGTAACCCTTAATGGTGTTGGCCAGGAGTGCGCCCGTAATATCTTTGGACAGATAGGCATTTTTATAAGCGTAAAGCAGCTCATAAAGACCTCTTAAAAATCCGATCTTCTCATTATTATTGAGGTCTGTTCTTTCGATCGCTTTTTGGACTCTATCCACTTGTTTACCGATCGCTTTGTTAGATACTTTGTTGAGTTTGTCATTATTCGGATAGGGCGTGAACTTACCATCACTCGTTCCATCGGCGGCACATATAGATGCCTGGGCTCTGTCTACTTGTATATGGAACCTTTCTCGCGAAAAACTGTTTTTCTGCCCCATCGCTGTTGTCCTGCATGCAAGTATAAGAGCGATGGCAGCAATGGATGCGTTGGTATATAATTGGGCTATTGCTTTCATCCTTTTAGTGCTATCGTGTTTAGTCAATTGTTGTGTCCGGAAAGCTACCGGTCTTAATAAGACCCTTCTAAAGATAGTAAGGCTTTTTGAAATGGCACATCGAATGATGGGGAAACCCAAAAAAAGTCCTCTGAACCATATCTTCAGAGGACTTTTTTTACGTTTGAAAGCCGTATTATGGCTGCTGATTCATTGAAATCGCAGCTTTGTCTGCTTCAATGCTGTCTTGCTTTTCTTTTTCTTTGTCCTGCAATTTGCGGTAAGCCATATAGAAGACCGCTCCCAGGTTTTCATATGGAGGTACGTAGTCGACAAAACGGCTGTCACCACTTAATTTGTCGGTGAAGGTATGCCACATTTTGACCCAGTTCAGGTCCTGTCCTTTTTTGAGGGTATTCAGCATTCCCATGATCAGTGTCAGATTCAGGTTACCTACACCGGTTTGTTTAGAGGAGATGATCTGAGCTTCCGGTGCCTTGTCAAGAACTTTGCTCAGGGACTGAAAACTACCGCAGCTACCTAGCAGGACAACTCTGGCAGAGGGAACCAGTTGATCAATCGTGCTTTCCAGATAATAGCTATGCCCTCTGTGCAGTACCATGGTCGGATGAATGTCATTTTCGGCCAGATGATCGTTAAGCGCTTGTTGTGCCTTATCGTCCAATGCCTGCAGTTCATCCAGGGGCTTATTGGTATAAATGGTAATAGGCGTGCCAGAAGTAGACTCAACTTTGGACCAATATTTATTGGATGATGTTTTCCAGCCAGCACCACTGACCGCATTCATAAAGTTGCCGTAATTCGCCCTGCCATCCTCGTCACCATAGGTAAACTGCTGTATAATAATTCTGCCGCTGCTGTCCATTAAAGCTTTGATCGGCATGAAATAAACCGGTCCGATACCCAGGCTGGCAGACAGATCTATTTTGTTGTCGGGGTTCATCGACAGGAAAAGAGTGTTGAGAATATCGTAGATATTGAATTTCTTGGTATTGCCCTCTCTTTTGGCTTCCTTGAGTTGATTTTGCACTTCGTGTAAAACCAGCTCACTCATTTTGGGGTCGTCAATAGAGGCATAGCTTCCTGCCACATCCACAGCGTCTTCCAAGGAGTCTTTACCCACGCCTTTATCCAGGCCGCGTACAAAGGCCAGCATCAGCTGCTGGGCATTGGCTGGTTCCATCCGGGATAAAAAATTGTCCAGTGTATTATAGTTGGCGGCCATCTTGATCCATTTCTTATACTTATCAAAGTAAACCTTCATCAAAAGGCTGTCACTGGTAAAACCTTTGCCGGCTTTTTGCCATAGCAGGTTATAAACCCCGTAGTCTTTCCCATTGACATAACTTGATGTGTAAATGATGTCCTCGCTTGTAATGGTCAGATAGTACAGGTCCAGTGCCGATAAAGGCTTCAGGCAGGCGTAGCGAACCGCATTGGGTTTTTCATGCAGCCCGTTGATTTTGTTGATAAAATATTCAACACCGACTGAGTGGATCTTATCCTGGATCTGCTTCATGGCCAGCGGTGTATCTTTTTTCATTACCCTGGCGGCATAATGGATCTCGGTCTGCACCAGTAATTTAAAATAATCTACCGGATCATCCATTTTAGCCTGGATCGCATCGATATCTATATTGCCAGCACTGATCTCATCTAAAAAGGGCATTAGCTGGCGGCCGATAAAACGGCCTGACTGATCTCTTGCTGAGGCAATCCGGGCAATCAGATTCACCAAAGGATCCTGGCTTTTGCGGATATGTTCGCCCAGGTCAGTATAAGAAGCAGCATAGGTATAGACCGCATCCGCATTTTTTCTGGCTACCACGCTTACCACACTGTCGATAGCCGGGAAATCGTTATTCTTGCTCAGGATATACAAGGCTTTGTCCGGGTGTGCCCCAATTTCTTTATCCAGTAAGATATATTGAAAATTGGGTTTGCCCGGATTGTCTTTAAAAGAGAAGTTGGCCATTAGGAGAGAAGCTACTTCCGCCTTATTTTCTTTTAAGATCGGGCTGATATCTTTATGCTGGATTTCCAGTTCCATGGCATCCTGATAGCCCTTAATGGTATTGGCCAGCAGTGCGCCGGTAATATCCTTGGATAAAAAGGAGTTTTTGTAGGCATAGAGCAATTCATAGAGGCCTCTTAAGAAACGGATCTTTCCATTATTATCCAGATCAGCCTTTTCGATGGCCATCTGAACCTTATCGACTTGTTTGGTGATGGCCTTGGTAGATACTTCATTGAGTTCATCATTATCGGTGTAAGGCGTGAATGTATCATCTTTTGTACCATCAGCTGCACAGACAGAAAGCTGTGCTTTGTCCACCTGGGCATGGAAGCCCTGTCTAGAAAACGGAATCTCCTGTGCCTGAACTGTTTGGATGCCACCCAGCCCCATAAGAACAGCTGCAAAGGTGGATAACGTAGAGAATGTAAATAATCGCTTCATCTAATATATAATCTATAATCGGTTTAACGTATAATAAAACAACGAGTCCGGAGCGAATGCCATAATGCCGGTTAAGGGCTGTACTGTCTCAGTTAAGACCCTCAAATCTCCTTATTTCAGACCCATATTCCTAAAAAAGGTTTAGCTTTCAGGTATTTAAAGCCATTTTGTGCCGGTAGCATGGACCCAGTTGTTCAAATCAGTGGCACATGCCTGCAAATTATAGACATTTTTCCGGATAACAGCAAAAATACGACCAAATGCGCATCCATTCAGCAGCTATATTAAAATTCGCAGACGGCTGCCAAAGTGATTAAACTGTAAAGCGGAGCGAAGCCCTGGGCAACCTACCGTATATTGCTCCTTATTGGCAACAATTACATAATCTTTAAATCGGATCTGTTTATGAATTTGAAATTATTTTTGTGCTATTAAATTATCAATTATGGAAACAACTGGACGTAAGATTTTAATTGTAGACGACGAGCCGGATATCCTGGAAATCATTGGTTATCATTTAAAAAAGGAGAAATTCGATGTGTATGAGGCGCCGGATGGCAACCGTGCGCTAGAACTAGCCCGGCAGGTAAAGCCGGATTTGATTGTATTGGACCGGATGATGCCGGGTAAGGACGGCCTTGAGGTCCTGGAAATTCTGCGCGCCCAGCCTGCTTTTGAAGACACCCTGGTCATTTTCCTGACCGCTGTAGGCGGTGATCAGCATGAAATCGAAGGGTTGGAAGGGGGAGCGGATGATTACGTGACAAAACCGATTAAACCTAAGTTGCTGATTAGCAGGATAAACGCATTGCTAAGACGTAGCCCGAAAGTGGAAGATGATAAAGTTCTGGAAATTAACCATATAAAAATAGATCCTGTCCAATTTATTGTTTATATTGAGGGGCAATCCAAATTACTGGCTAAGAAGGAATTTGCGTTATTATATCTGCTGGCTTCCAAACCGGGTCGGGTCTTTCTGAGAACGGAGATTCTCCATAAAGTATGGGGAACAGACGTTATTGTTGGGGACCGGACGATTGATGTACATATACGCAAAATCCGTCAGAAGCTGGACCTGGATTGTATAACGACAGTTAAGGGAGTCGGCTATAAGTTTGAACTCCCGTAATCTCAATTATAATATTAAATATACTCTCAGGAGTCTGGTTATGGTGCGTACGAAAAATTTTACGCCGGCGCAGCTGGCACTGTTTGCAGCGCTATTGATTAGCGTAGCAGTTGGCATTTGTTTTCTACTTTTCAGGATTCTGTGGTGGCATGCGGCCATTGCAACGGCCTGCGTTTTTCTCTGCAATTACTTTATATTCCGGGAAGTGTTGCGCAGGTTTGTCTTTAGAAAAATTAAACTGATCTATAAACTGATCTATCAGACTAAAGCCAGTAAACGAGAGGAGATGTATTATAAACATATCCTGCCTCAGAAATCCATCCAGGAAGTGGAAGATGATGTTACCGCCTGGGCCAATAAACGTAGCGAGGAACTGGAGTCGCTCCGTTTTATGGAGCAGTATCGTAAGGAATTCCTGCAGAACTTTTCCCATGAGATTAAAACGCCGATTTTTGCGGTTCAGGGCTACCTGACGATTCTTTCTTCCGGAGATATTGAAGAACCGGAGAAAATAAAGGAATATCTGGCTAAAGCGGAACATAATGTAGACCGGATGGTGCATCTGATCAGTGACATTGACGAAATCTCTAAACTGGAATCCGGTCAGCAGAAACTGGAAAAATCCGATTTTATTATCCAGGATGTCATAAAAGAGGTGCTGGATAATCTTAATCTCCAGATCGAAGGCAAGCAATTGCAATTCAGTATCAAAAGGGGCTGTGAATCTCCTGTACATGTTTATGCAGACAAAGAAAAAATCCGCCAGGTAATTATTAATCTGGTGACCAATGCAGCCAAGTATGCCAGCTCAATCGGCGAAGTGACCGCCAGTGTCTATAAAATGGATGAGAGCCGTGTGCTGATAGAAATCAGCGATAACGGCATCGGCATTGCTGAGGAGCACTTGCCCCGTATTTTTGAACGGTTCTACCGGACAGACAGCGGCCGCAGCCGCAACAGCGGGGGAACGGGCCTGGGACTGGCTATCTGTAAACATATTGTTGAAGCACACGGACAGACGATTCATGTGCGTAGTAAACCCAATGTGGGAACGACCGTAGGCTTTACCCTCCCTGCCAGAAAAGAAGACGCAGAAAAGGCAGACAGGCAGATCCAGACTTAACACAGTCAATGAAAGAAGACTAGCCTTTTTTAGCGTGCGGTTAAGAAGCCGCCCGGGGGTAGTCTATAGTCTATAGTCTATAAGCGAAAAATTGGTACAAGGGCAACGGGCTGATAGCTGAATCTATTTCTGCTAACTGCGCCGGTTGTTCGTTATAATCAACAACCGGTTATTGATAGGCTGCTTTCATGTCCTGGACCTTAGCTGCGAACGCATCAATCTCCATACTTTGTTCGAGGGAAAAATCTCCTATGCGGGTCCGGCAGAGTTTACTGAGGTACGCACCTGTTCCCAAATGTGCGCCGAAATCACTAGCCAGGGTTCTGATATATGTGCCAGTCGAACAGATTACCCTGAAATCGACAATCGGAAGCTCAATACGAGGGATATCAAATTGCTCAATCGTAATTTTACGGGGATCCAGTTGAATGTCTTCTCCTTTTCTGGCGGCCAGATAGGCAGGTTTCCCATCTTTTTTAATGGCGGAGTGGATGGGCGGTGTCTGAAAGATCTCTCCTGTAAAGGTCTTTGTCGCTTCCCGGATCTGCGCTTCTGTAAGCTGCTGGTATTCCCTGAAATTTTCAGGAGTGCTTTCCAGATCATACGTAGGCGTCGTGGCGCCCAGGGTAAAACTCCCGGTGTATTCTTTGACTTGCGCCATAAAGGTATTGATACGCTTGGTAAAGCTACCTGTACAGATGATCAGCAAGCCGGTTGCCAGGGGGTCTAATGTGCCTGCATGCCCTACTTTGGAGACCCCTGTTAATATCCTTACTTTTTTTACCGCGTCAAATGAAGTCCAGTGTAAGGGTTTATTCAGTAAAATGACCTGCCCGTCCAAAAAAGGCTGCATGGCCGGATGTATCGGTTTTTGCCGCATCGTTCTAATTAAATTTTATGGCTCTGACCGGTTTGATCTTCTTGACAAAGAAAGTGGGTATCAAAAGCGCCAGATAACAGACAACAAAAGTACCTGATGCGATGAGTGCTACCTGATACCAGTTAATGCGAACCGGTGCTACTGAGATATAATAGGCAGACTCATCGAGTTTCAACAGGCCTGTATATTGTTGCAGCCAACAGGCACCGAGGCCGAATATCAGCCCCAGGAGTACGCCCCGGATGGCGATCAGAGAAGAGTGATATAAAAATACTTTTTGGATAACCCAGTTGCTGCTTCCCAGAGATTTAAGGATGCCGGTCATAGGTGTGCGCTCCAGTACCAGGATCAGCAGGCAGGTAATGAGATTGATGATCGCTACGATGGTCATAATAATGTAGATAACCTGTTTGTTGACATCCTGTATATTTAACCAGTCGAAGATATTTGGGTAGACTTCCTGAATCGTTTTGGCAATCCAGGTGTCAGGTAACGCACGGAATAAATCGTCTGCTGTTGCCTGCATCTGACCCGGGTCTTTCAGAAAAACTTCATAGCCGCCGATTTCATTATTGTGCCAGCCATTAATACGCCGGATCAATCTGAGATCGGCCAGAGCGAATAGCTTATCATACTCCTCAATGCCGGTTTTGTAAAAGCCCACTACTGTTAAGTGCCGTACTTTGGGAGCCTCATTCACACCCGCAATAAAGTAAACGGCGACGGTGTCGCCCAGTTTGATTTTAAGCTCGGTTGCGATAGGTTTAGAGATAACGATTTCCTTGGCATAAAGGCTATCAGAAAAAGACAGCCACCGACCGGCGGCGAGAAACCGCTGCAGGTTGGAAAAGTCATAGTCTGAACCGACACCTTTAATCAGGATACCTTCGATATCTTTTTTATGTTCAATGACGGCTGACTTGGTGGCAAAAGGCTGGAACTGTCTGATATTGGGGGTATGGCTGAGGATCGTATCCACCATTTTATTTTGCTCCAGCGGTGTTTCCTCGGCCACCAGGGCTTTGAGCGGCTCAAACTGCTGCACACGGATGTGTCCCCAGAAATTATAGATCTTGTCACTGATCGCATGCTGAAATCCATTGACAAAAGCTGAGGAAAGAATCATTGCCGCTACGCTGATCGCAGTCGCTATGGTGGCCAGACGGATAATAAACCTAGAAAAGGATTTCTGACGGTTAAAGGCAATACGCCTGGCTATGAAAGAGGCAACATTCATGTAGGGCTTTTAATATAATTCTTTAAATAGTTGTTGTATTCAGAAAATATATATTCGTTCGATCGCTGCGAAGGTAATAAATATGGCATCATTTGCCATTAGATTCGGGGATAATTCGCCAAAATAGACCGGGCAATTTTTGTTGTATATTCGCGTTACCAGTATCGATTCCTCTTCAAAACAGGGAGCGCCTGTCAGACACTTCAATTTAAGACGAATGCCAGCAGTAGAAAGAACAAAAGTCGCAGGGTTGAAAAAGAACCTTAGAAAATACCGGAAACGGCGTTTTTTAGGGAGGAAGGAGTATACAGGAGGGCTAAAAGCCCTGGTAAGCCTGTTTACAAGCGTTTTATTATGGAGTGGCCAGCTGCTCCGGGCGCAGCCGCTTGTTGGTTTTGTTTCATTACGCCCTGATAATGATAACATTCATGGCGTCGTATTTACCAAATCGGGCGCTCAGATGAGCTATCCTGTGATGACACTCGGCAGTTCGGGTGGTTTAGAACTGCATTTTGATGACTTTGACGCACATATAAAGAATTATAGCTACACTTATCTGCGCTGTGATGAAAACTGGCAGCCTGTACTGCAGTCACCTTTTGACTATATCCAGGGATTTAGGGAAGTGAGTATCCGTGACGCTAAATTCAGCGCTGTCAGCCGTACTCATTATGTGCATTACAGCGCAACATTGCCGGGCAGTCAATCCATGATCAAACAGAGCGGTAATTATCTGTTGAAAGTTTTTTTGGATGGAGACACCGCTAAGTTAGCCTTTGAGAGACGTTTTCTGGTGGTGGATCCGAAAGTCGCTGTAGCAGCTGCTGTGGTGCGACCCAATGGTAGTGCGCCGGACGGGGACCGGCAAAAACTGAATGTATCCATTAATGTTAGCCGGCTTCAGGTACAAAATCCCATGCAACAAGTGAAAATCGTTGTCTTGCAGAACTACAGATGGGACAATGCCGTCCACCATCTGCAGCCCGCCTTTATGCGGGGATCCACTTATGAATACAATAGTGAAAGAGATCTGCTGTTTCCTGCTGGAAAAGAATACCGTTGGGTGGATTTACAGAGTTTCCGGTTTCAGAGCGAAAGGGTAGAAGGAGTAAAGGCCGCAGAGGGCCATCCGGCCGGTTATGAAGTGACACTGAAAACAGATCTGCAAAGGCGCGGCATACAATATATGCCTTATGTAGATTATGACGGGTTTTATAAAATCGCGGCATCCGAAAACATTCAACCGGCCTATCAGGGGGATTACGGCTTGGTCCGCTTCCGGTATAAGACTGCAACAGGGCAGCCTTACGGGGACCAGCAGGTCTATGTATTGGGGCAATTTAACCAATATATAAAGGATGATGAAAGCCGGATGACCTATAATACGGCAGACGGCGTATATGAGAAAACCCTGCTGTTAAAGCAGGGTTATTACAGTTATCTTTATGGAACGGCTGCCAGCGACAGCCAACCAACGGTAACCGATATCACAGAAGGAAATTATTGGGAGACGGAAAATACCTATACCGTGCTGGTCTATTTTCAGTCTTTCTCCGACAGGGCACCCGGGCTGGTTGCATGTACGACGGTCAGTTCCAGATAAAACTCAACCGATATGCTGCCTATAGACCTTCTTCGGCCCGCATCTGGTAGATGGCGTGTTCCATACCGCTGATCTCTGCCAGACCTTTCAATCGTCCGACAAAGGAATAACCCGGAAAACTATCCACCTGCCTGTCGATACTGAGCTGATGACCATGATCGGGGCGCATGGGTATCGAGCGGTTTTCACGGTGCTGTATTTCAGCCGCCAGTTTAATAATCGTATACAAACCGGCGTCTCCTGCCAGATGATCTGCTTCAAAGAAATTACCTTCGGCATCCCTTTGCGTGCTTCTGAGATGCAGAAAATAGACGCGGGACCCGAATTCGCGCAACATTTTTGGAAGGTCATTTTCCAGGCGGGCGCCATAGGAACCCGTACAGAAGCATAGTCCGATATGGGAGGAATCTGTATTTTCCAGCATCGCCCTGACATGATCAGCATGACTCATAATACGCGGCAGTCCCAGAACCGGAAAAGGCGGGTCATCGGGGTGTATGGCCATCTTAACGCCCGAGGCTTCCAGCGCAGGTGTGATCTCGTTTAGAAACAGAAACAGATGCGCCTGCAGGGTTTTTTCATCAATGCCTTTAAATTCGGCCAGCAGACTAAGGATCGCTTCTCTGGAAAAAGCTTCCTTACTGCCGGGAAGTCCTTGCATACAACTGGAGGCCAGAGTAGACTTGCCGGTCTCAGAAAGGTTGTCAAAATAGGTGCGGGCAGCCTGGGTTTCTTTTGGGGAATAATCCTGATCCGCCCCCGGCCTTTTTAAAATAAACAGATCAAAAGCCCGGAAGGCTTCCCATTCAAAGCGCAGGGCAGAACCTGTTTTAGTCGGATAATGCAGGTCGGTACGTAACCAGTCCAAAACCGGCATAAAATTATAGGTTACCACCTGAATGCCATTGGCCCCGAGATTATGCAGGCTGATTTTATAATTTTCAATCCACTCTACATAGTTGCCGCTTCTTTTTTTGATATCTTCATGAACCGGTAATGACTCTACGACTTGCCATACAAGCCCTGCTGCTTCTACTTCGTGTTTACGCCTTTTGATTTCTTCATCTGTCCAGATCTCCCCTACAGGAATATGATGGAGCGCTGTTACGACGCCTGTGCAACCCGCCTGTGCAATGTCTTGTAAGGTAACGCCGTCCTGAGGGCCGTACCAACGCATGGTTTTCTGTAACATAATCGTCTTTTTAAAATTATATTTGAACTGAAAAAGTAGCTGCGGTGATGCGAAGGACCTGCAGCTACTTTATAAAATATTAATTTGGCTTATTTAGATGCCGCCGTACACCGTATAGCCGCCATCCACGGTGACGGTGATGCCTGTTACGAATTTGGAAGCATCACTGAGCAGGTAGATCAGCGCACCGTTGAGCTCCTCCGGTTTCCCGAACCTTCCGTAAGGCGTGGCGTTGATGATCTTTTCACCGCGATCGGTCAGAGAGCCGTCTTCATTTGTCAGCATTCTGCGGTTTTGTTCTGTCAGGAAGAAGCCAGGTGTGATAGAATTGACCCGGATCTTGCCTGCATGTCTGGTGGCAGCCTCTACGCCCAGCCACTCCGTGTACTGGTCGATGGCTGCTTTGCCCATGCTGTATCCCAATACGCGGGTTAATACTTTTTTGGAGCTGACAGAAGAGATATTGACGATACTGCCGCCCGTTTCCCGCATGGTTGCGCCCAGAATATGCGTGGGTACGATGCTGCCCCAAAGGTTGAGCTCCAATGCTTTTTTAGTGCCTTCTATATTCAGGTCAAAGATATCCTGTTCTGGTAGTAATAATGCTTCTGGTACATTTCCGCCGGCAGCGTTGACTAGTCCGTCAATCCGCCCATATGCTGCCAGGATCTGATCTCTTGCAGCTGTCAGCTGCGTCTCATCCATAACATCCGCCTGAATGGCCAGTGCCTTTCCGCCCATGGCCTCTACTTCGCTTTTTTTCTGATCCAGGCGCTCTTTATTGCGGCCAATGATGACTACGCTGGCACCCGCCTCTGCAATGGCCAGCACAAAAGCGCCACCCAGTATGCCTGTGCCGCCGGTGACCACGACGACTTTGTCTTTTAGGGAAAACGAATCCATAATAAAAACTGTTTATTTGTTTGATTAGTGTTTGAAAAATTAGGTTGAAGCAGTTGGGTCAACTCTTTGGAATCCATTGATTATGTTGTAACCAGTTCTTCAATCGCTTCAGCCAGTCATCGGGCGAGTGTTTGTTATGCCCCCCGAACCCATGCCCGCCATTTTGATACATATGCAATTCCGCCGGCACTTTATGTTTTTGTAAGGCTTCTACATAACGGAGGCTATTGGCCGGAGGAACACCGGGATCATCATCTGCCAACACAATAAAGGCAGGCGGTGTGCTGTCTGATACCTGTAGCTCACAGGAAAACCGGCGTATCAGCGCCTCGTCCGGGTGTGCACCCAGCAAGGCAGTCCTGCTGCCTTTATGTGTAATGCCTTCCTGCATGGAGATAACAGGGTAGCCCAGTATGGAAAAATCAGGCCGTAGCGAAACCATATCCGGATGTGCGCTGCCCAGGACATCTCTTGTATATAAAGTTGACAGACTGGCTGCCAGGTGCCCACCGGCAGAAAAGCCCATTATGCCGATCCTTGCCGGGTCCACTCCCCAGGTTTTTGCCTGGCTTCTGACCAGGGCAATTGCACGTTCGCCGTCCATTAGCGGACCAACGGATTTGTCTTCCATGATCTGGTCCGATGGTAGTCTGTATTTGAGAACGAAGGCAGTAATCCCCCAGCTGGCCAGCCGCTTGGCAATCTCAGTGCCTTCCAGATTAAAGGCCAGGATTTTATAACCGCCACCCGGACAGATAATAACGGCCGTATGAGCGTTCACCGTACCGGTCGGTTTAAAAACCGTAAGGGTGGGGGTGCTGACTTGACTGATGCGGATCACGCCGTCACTTCCCGGCGTAGAGACTTCTTTGTAATCCGCAGCCGGAATGCTGCCCGGAATCTTTTGGTCGTATAGTGAAATCACTTGCTGTGCCTTTAATGAATGAGCGGATAATAACGGGCCGAGTAACAGACAGCCTATACTAAGTTCACTCACCAGAAGTAAAAAAGACTTTTTCATGCGGTGCTATTTTAAAGGAACCTGCATCCTCCAATACGGATGCAGGTTCCACTTAATGAATATATTACAGATCCGTAATGAGTTTATAGCGGGGCACGAGCGCTTTCATGAATACCCAGGCGATCAGATAGGCTACAGAGCAGATTGCAAACATAATCGTATAGCCGGTTTCTATATGTCCCACCTTATCATAGGCATCAAAGATCCAGCCACCGATTTTACTGATCACGACACCACCTATACCACCTGCCAGTCCACCGATACCTGTCACAGTGCCGACAGCTTTTTTAGGGAACATATCTGAGACAGTGGTAAAGATATTGGCAGACCAGGCCTGATGAGCTGAGGCGCCAATACCGATAAAGAATACCGGTACCCAATAACTGATATGACCCAGCGGCTGAGCCAGCAATACCAGCAACGGAAACAGTGCGATGATCAACATCGCCCGCATCCGGCCATCATAAGGAGTTAGCCCTTTGTTGATGAAATATTTAGGGAAATATCCGCCACCGATACTGCCAAACATGGTCATGGAATAGAGAACAGCCAGCGGGATCATAATAGCAGTCCCGTTAATGCCGTACTGGTCATTCAGATAAGCGGGCAGCCAGAACAAGAAAAACCACCAGACTCCATCCGTCATAAATTTACCAATGGCAAAGGCCCAAGTCTGTTTATATCCCAGCAGGGTAAGCCATTTGACTTTTTTCTCTCCTTTAACTTCAGACGTGTTGACACCTTCATGTATGTCATCGCTATTGATGTAGGCCAGTTCTTCGGCTGATAGCCGCTTTTGCTTTTCCGGTTTTTCATAGTAAATGAACCAGAAGATCAGCCACAGGAAGCCCATGGCACCGATAGAGATAAAGGCTGCCTGCCACCCCCAGTGGGTTTCGATCCAGGGTACCGTCAGCGGTGCCAGAACGGCACCGATGTTGGCGCCGGAATTAAAAATTCCTGTTGCATAGGCACGGTCCTTTTTGGGGAAGTATTCCGCGGTGGCTTTGATTGCAGCCGGGAAGTTACCGGCTTCTCCGATGGCCAGTATAGAGCGGGAAACCAGAAATCCAAATACAGAGACCGGAAAGATGGTCAGGCCGAAAAAACCAAAGAAAGCCACCAATTGCTGTCCCATTGGAATGGCCAGGGCATGAATCATTGCACCTACGGACCAGATGATGAGTGCCCAGGTATAGCCTTTTTTGGTGCCTATTTTATCAATGATACGGCCTGCAAATAATAATCCCAGGGCATAGACGAACTGGAAAATGGCTGTAATATTAGCATAATCCGTATTGGTCCAATGATATTCTTTGGAAAGGGCGGGCTGTAATAAACTGAGTACCTGCCTATCCAGGTAGTTAATGGTTGTAGCGGCAAAGAGCAGTGCACATATGGTCCACCGGTAACCTCCCACTTTCTTCTGTACTTGACTTGTCATTATTTAATTTTTAATAGTTTGGGTGAGTGCCAGGATTTTTTTAGTTGTATTGGTGAGCGTTTGATAGTCTTCATTTTCCAAAATAGTATTGGAGATCAATTTGCTGCCCATGCCTACGGCGGACACGCCGGCTTTGAACCAGCTTCGGATATTCTCTTCCTCCAGTTCTACGCCACCGGTCGGCATAAAAAGTAAATCAGGGAATAAAGGTTTGATGGCCGACATAAAAGAGGGACCGAGCAGATTGCCAGGGAATAATTTTACAAACCCCACGCCGTTTTGCTCGGCGAGGTTGATTTCTGATGCACTCATACAGCCGGGAATCCAGGTCAGATTGTGTTGCTGTACGTAATCGCTGATAGGTTGATAGTAGCAGGGGGAGATCAGAAAGTCCGCTCCCGCTTCGTGATAGGCGCTGGCCTCAGTTTCATTTTTAATCGTTCCGATACCTAGCAACATATCCGGCATGGAGGCATCTCTGAGTTCGAGCATGGCTTTAAAATTCTCCAGGGCCTCCTGACCTCTGTTGGTATACTCCACCACCCGGATACCGGCACTATACAGCGCCTGTAGAGTAGATAAGGATACTTCTCGGCGCTTGTGAAAGAACAGGGGTAAGATCCCCTGATGCGTAATGCGCTCAAATATCTCCTTAGATGAATGCTTTTTATTTGCCATAATGTATTACCGTATTTAGTGCGTTGAAATTGTATTTAATGATTGTAGCCTATGCTGGACATCTGCCAGTGATTGCCGGGTATGATCGCCTTTCTCATAGAATTTGCCTGTTGCAGCGGCTGTGGCAAAGTCCACCGTTTGCTGGCCGGTGAGCTCATTATATAGTCCGTATAACAGGCCTGCCATAAAACAGTCTCCTGAACCTGCACGATCTGTAATGCCGGTATAGTCCTTTTGGGTAGAGCTGTAAAGTCGCCCTTGCTGATACAGCGTCCCAAAATAACGGACACCTTCCTGGCTGTCTGGCGTATTGAAACGAAAAGTATACCCTACATGGTGACAGTTCGGATAGGTGTGGATTAGTTTTTCAGCGCTGATCTGTGCCAATGCCGCTAGTTTTTCAGGATCCATGGTCTGGTCCGCGCCTGGCTCTGGCGCTACACCGAGCATCTGGCCTGCGGCCCAGATATTACCCATAATAAAACTGGCTTTGCCGGCTATGGCCGGCATGATATCGATCGGCGTCTTACCGTATTTCCAGAGTTTGGACCGGTAATTCAGATCCAGTGATATCGGTATTTGACGCACAAATGCGGCATCTACCAGCGCCTGACAAGTAGCCGCAGCGGATGCAGATACTGCCGGTGAGATCGCCGTTAAATGCAAATGTCTTACACCTTGCAGATAGGCGTCATAATCAATATCTCCTGGTGCTAATAAAGAAAAAGAAGAAAACGCCCGGTCATAGACAACGCCGGCACTTTTTAAGTCCTGCCCGGGTGTCAGATAGTAAGTCCCGATCCGGCCGTCTTTTGCCAGGATCGTATCTGTTGCTATGTGAGACTGTGTCAAATAATCTTTCAGCAGCGAGCTGACAGGGTTGTCAGGCAGGGCAGTTCCC
The DNA here is from genome assembly GCF_020042345.1 of Arachidicoccus terrestris. Lineage (NCBI taxonomy): Bacteria > Pseudomonadati > Bacteroidota > Chitinophagia > Chitinophagales > Chitinophagaceae > Arachidicoccus > Arachidicoccus terrestris. The sequence continues at coordinate 504,245 of NZ_CP083387.1, read as the reverse complement.
AGGGCAACCGCCTGCTTCCAGTTGCCCAGGGCCATCGCTACGTTTAGCTCAGCGCCGCCTACATATGAGGATAAACTTCCCCGGGCAGGCCAGCCAGCCTCAGGGGAAAGCCTGAGTAATAATTCTCCAAAACAAAGGATTTGCTGCATCCGGTTATTTATAATTTAGTAAGAATGAAAGTTGCATAGGTTATTTGTTTTCCAGTAAATGCGACCAGCCAAAATAACGGGCTGCATTATTAAAACAGATATCCTTAATGACCTGACTGATCCAATCCAGCTCCTCGGCGGGCAGTTCCCCGTTTTCCACCTCATGACCGAACAAATTACAAAGAATTCTTCTAAAATACTCATGCCTGGGGTAAGAAAGGAAACTTCTGGAGTCCGTCAGCATGCCGACAAAGCGACTCAGTAATCCCATATTGGACAGGGCATTCATCTGACTGATCATGCCGGTTTTCTGATCCAGGAACCACCAGGCAGAGCCAAACTGGATCTTTCCCACGGTAGCACCATCATTAAAGTTGCCGGCCATGGTAGCAAATATCTCATTATCAGCCGGATTGAGGTTGTATAAAATGGTTTTGGTCAGCTGGCCGGCATCATCCAGGGTTCTCAGGAACTTGGATAAGGGGACCGCCTGTCTGAAATCTCCGATAGAGTCGCAGCCTACGTCGGCACCCATTTCCTGTAAAAGGCGGGTATTGTTGTTGCGCAGGGCGCCTAAGTGATATTGTTGTACCCATCCTTTTTCATGATCCCATCGAGCAAATGTGAGCAACATGGCGGATTTAAATTTCCTGCTTTCTTCAATAGAAACCGCCTTTCCTGCACGTAACTGGTTGAAAACGATTTCAATCTCCCCCGCTGAAAAGTCTTCTGCATAGATTTCTTCCAGGCCGTGATCAGAAACGCTGCAACCCATGGACGCAAAAAAGTCATGTCTGTTTTTCAGCTGGGTAGTATATTCCTGATAGGTGTTGATCTTGCTGTCTGTAACTTTTTCCAATAGGGTTACAAATTGCACGAAAGCAGCCGGATTTTCTGTTGCCATTGCTTTATCCGGGCGGAAAGCAGGTAAAACGGCAATTTCAAAATCGTCCTCTTTTAATTGTTTATGATAGCGAAGGTCGTCAGTAGGATCATCGGTGGTACAAACTGTTTTTACGCCCATTTTGCGCAGCAGGTTCTTGACACTGTACTGCGGTGTTTGTAACAACGCGGTGGCTTTTTCATAAATAGCATCGGCTGTCTTTTCACTGAGCAGTTCAGTAATCCCAAAATAGCGCTGGAGCTCCAGGTGTGTCCAGTGGTATAGCGGGTTACGCATCGTATAGGGTACGGTTTTGGCCCAGGCGAGAAATTTTTCTTTGGCGGGCTTATCTCCGGTCATATAAGACTCGTCAACGCCATTGGCGCGCATGGCTCTCCACTTATAATGGTCGCCACCCAGCCATGCCTCGGTGATGTCACTAAACTGATAATCTTCGGCAATCTGCTGGGGAGAAAGATGGCAATGATAATCGATGATGGGCATGTCGGCGGCAGACTCATGGTAGAGTTTGCGGGCGGTCTCGCTTTCCAGTAGAAAGTCCTTGTCTAAAAAAGGTTTCATCTGTCTATTTTTACTTTTGAAGTCCTTTGTCTTGTCGCAGTATCACTTTTATTATAGTACTGCAGTAGGCAGCAGGACAAGTGTAAGAAATTAAATGATATACAATAACTAAAGACTATTTGTTATTTTATGGTCAGCAATTTACAAAACATACGAGTACGACTGCCCGACACTCCTGAATTTATTTACGCAACCGTTACCGTAAAACCAGCCGGGAACCATATATTTGATTATATTTGTTTTTGGCCTAACGCTATTACCATGAAATTTGAACCTGTTACGATCAAGCAAATGGCCCGGGATCTGAACCTGGGTATTTCTACTGTGTCCAGGGCCTTACATGATAGTCATGAGATCAGTGAAGAAACCAAAAAGCGGGTAGTGGCCTATGCCAGAAAATTGAATTATATACCCAATCCCATTGCGCTAAGCCTGAGGGCGAAGCGTAACAGATCCATCGGGATTGTGATTTCCCAGTTCAATAATCCTTTTTGTTCGCAAGTGGTGCATGGGATGGAGTCCGCCTTTTATAGAGAGGGGTATCAGGTCTCCATTGTGCAAACCAGCGAGTCGGCGGAAAAAGAAATGAAAGCGATTCAGTACCTCTCCTCCAGAGTAGACGGATTGCTCGTATCCATTTCCTCTGAGACAAAAAATACTGATCATTTAAAAGATTTGTACGAAAAGGGCATGCCCATCGTTTTTTATGATCGGGTATGTAGAGATATTCAGACACACATGACCCTATCAGATAATTACCGGGGTGCCTATGAGGCAACCCGACATCTGCTCGATCAGGGTTGCACGAGGATCGGATTTGTAGGTGGTGCAGCTACACAGCCCATTGTGCAGGAAAGAAAAGCAGGGTACCTGAGTGCACTGCAGGATGCAGGTGCGACAATTGATGAGCGGTGGATACATTATTTGCCTAAAGGCGGTGTACATTATGTTGAGACGGAAGTGGCGATGGACCGGCTTATGCGCCTGCCAAAATCCAAACGACCCGATGGACTGCTGACCTGCTGGGATAAAGTGACGGCAGATGCATACAGATATCTTAGACGCCATGAAATTTCAATGCCGGAAGAACTGGCGCTTATTGGTTTTTCTAATTTCCCGTTGACTGATTTTGTGAGCCCGTCACTGTCTGTCGTGCAGCAGCAGTCTGAAAAATTAGGCGAGGTGGCAGCCGGACAACTCATCGCACTCTTGCAATCTAAAAGAAAACCGGCCCGGTTCCAGACCGAAGTTCTCATGCCGGAAATTATTATCCGTGAGTCATCGATGCGGCTTGTAACGGATAGTTCCAGGCTAAAAAAGAAAACGCAAAACCTGAAAACGAAAAGATGAATTTTGACGATCCCTCCATGTGCCGAAGTAAACGCCGTAGTATAATTATTGTACCCGTAAAGTTGCAAATGCGGTTAAACTTGGATGATTGGGCATGCCGGAGGCAGCGTTTTTCTCAGTTGAGAAATGGGCAGGGTCGTGGTTGAGGCGACGGGTCTAGGATTGATCTCCTTGGAAGGCATGCGATCAGTGTTGAACATCAGGTAAAGAATGGACATACATTATAAACATCAAAATTAAATTCTAATTCATGCAAATTATGGCTGGCGTATTTCGGTCTCAGCATACAAAGAGGTCGACTGTTGAAAAAAGAGTTATACGAAACATACTACTGCTGTTTTCAATTCTGGTGATTATAACGACAGCCAAGGCCAATCCGTCGGTTTCAGTATTAGAAAATGCGTCTGATTCTATTCCCAAGAACAATAACGCGCCTGCTATTATTCCGGTTCCTGATGCGTATTCACCCGTGCCCGGCAGGTACTTTAAGTTGACTTCTGCAACACAGATTCTGTTAGTGGGAGAAGTCAATCGTCTGATTGATAAAGACTTGAGAAGTGAATGGCAAGGCTATTTGCGATCCCGGGGGTTACTGTTATGTGGACAGAAATTTAAATTTCCATTTGTAGTAAGCAGACAAAAAGTAGGCAAATATAAGCGTCCCGCCATTATTCTTATCCTGGATAAAAGCAATCCTGACAAAAATACTGATTCAGCGACATTACACCAGATTAAGGGCGGCTATACATTAGGGGTATCCCCCGAACAAGTCACGATCACCGCTCAGGACAAACAAGGTTTTTTGTATGGCTTGATCAGCTTGTTGCAATTGGCCGGACATCAGGATGCTGCCAGCCGTTCTTCTAACGGGGTGAAGATTCCCTGTTGGCAAATTAAAGATCAACCCGTGTATGGATGGAGAGGTGTTATGCTGGATGAATCACGCCATTTTTTTGGGAAAGCTCATGTTAAAAAATTATTGGATTGGATGGCCTATTATAAACTTAATTATTTTCACTGGCATCTGACTGATGAACCGGGTTGGCGTTTACAGATAAAAGCTTATCCTGAGCTGACGACTATTGGCGCGATTGGTAATAAAACAGATTCTGCAGCACCCGCAAAGTATTATACACAGGCCGAGATAAGGGAGGTGGTCAGCTATGCTAAGGCCAGAGGCATTACCGTTATCCCGGAAATAGATATGCCAGGGCATGCCACGGCCGCTAACCGGGCTTATCCCGAAAACAGCGGCGGCGGCGAAGGTAAGTTTGCTGATTTTACATTTAATCCTGGTAGAGACAGTACTTATAGTTTCCTGACCCGAATTCTTAAAGAGACACGCTCGTTGTTTGATGTAGATATGGTGCATCTGGGCGGAGACGAAGTGTCTTTTGGCAGCGGTGGCTGGGGTAAGTTGCCTGCGGTAAAGACATTAATGGCTAAGGAAAGCCTCAATGACAATAAAGCAGTGGAAGCATATTTTCTAAGAAGAATGGCGGATTCTGCCTTGCAGTTCAATCATAAGATCATGACCTGGGATGAAGGCGTAGACGCCGGTCTGGATCCTGCTTCTACAATTATCTTCTGGTGGCGTCATGATAAAATGAAGTCTTTTGGCAAAGCGATGGCAGACGGTTATGATATTGTCTTGTGTCCGCGCATTCCGCTTTATTTTGATTTTGTGCAGGACAGTACCCATAGTGTTGGCAGAAGATGGGGCGGAAAATTTGCTTCCCTGAAACAAGTATTCGATTTCTATCCTCCTGCCTATACGAGGCATATGGAAAAAAAAGGTCATGTGCTGGGAATGCAGGCCAATTTATGGACAGAAACAGTTCACACTGACCAGCGGATGGATTTTATGCTTTTTCCCCGCATGGCTGCGCTGGCGTCCGCTGCCTGGTCAAAAGCCTCCGTCCGGCAATTTGATCATTTTGAAAATGTCTTAAAAAGGGAGCTTGCCTTTTACAAGAAAGACGGTATTTATTACTTTAACCCATTTGATCCGACCGCCACACCGGAACCTAAAAAATAATGGCGAGGTGCACACGCTGACGGATTCAATTTATAAATTTTATATCTATCCATGACTTGTTTAACATCTTATCCCCGCGCCTGGTCTTTATGTCTCAAAAAAGCGGCGGGACTGTTGTTTTTTTCCTCAGTGGTTACGGCCAGCCAGGGACAGGCCTTTGCTCCTAAAAAAGAGATCTATCACAAGGGCTGGAATGACCTGAATAAAAACGGTAAAAAAGATATTTATGAAGACCCTTCCAAACCTGTTGAGCAGAGGGTGCAGGATCTGCTTTCACAAATGAACTTAAATGAGAAATCCTGTCAGTTGGCGACGCTTTATGGTTACCAAAGAGTCTTAAAAGATTCTTTACCGACGAAGGACTGGAAGCGACAGATCTGGAAAGACGGTATTGCAAATATTGACGAAGAATTTAATGGATTTATCCAGTGGGGACATATTGATAAAGGACCATTGGCCAGTGATATCCTTCATCACATATGGGGCATGAACGAGGTGCAGCGATTTTTTATAGAACAGACCAGACTCGGTATCCCAGTTGATTTTACAGATGAAGGTATACGGGGTGTGGAAGCTTACTATGCGACGGGTTTTCCTACGGCACTTAATATGGGCATGACCTGGAATAAAGCCCTCGTGCGGCAGATGGGCATTATTGAAGGTAAAGAAGCAAAGGCGCTGGGCTATTCCAATGTTTATGCCCCTATCATGGATGTCGCCAGGGACCAGAGATGGGGCAGGCTGGAAGAATCTTATGGAGAATCCCCCTATCTGGTCGCCCAGATGGGCATTCAAATGGCCAGAGCCATGCAGCAGCAAGGAATCGCTTCTACACTCAAACATTTTGCCGTCTACAGTGACAATAACGGCGCCAGAGAGGGGATGGCCAGGACCGATCCGCAAATCCCGGAAAGAGAAATGCGAGATCTGTTACTGTATCCGTTTCGACATGTATTGGACAGCGTTGAGGTGTTGGGTGTTATGAGTTCATATAACGACTATGACGGCGTTCCAATCTCAGGAAGCAGGTATTGGCTGACCGATGTACTAAGAGATAAGTTTAAATTTAAAGGTTATGTTGTCAGCGACAGTGATGCATTGGAGTATTTATATTCTAAACATCATGTAGCCAGTGACTTTAAAGATGCGGTCTATCAGGCGCTGATGGCAGGGATGAATGTAAGAACGACTTTTGTCCCGCCAGATAATATGATTGAAGCAGTAAGGGAGCTGGTGAAAGAAGGGCGGTTATCAGAGAAAGTGGTGGATAGCCGGGTCTCTGATGTACTGCGTGTGAAATTTAAACTGGGGCTATTTGATACGCCCTACGTGAAAGATCCACAGCATAGTAAACAGATCGTCGGCAGTGAGGCTCACCAGAAAGTAGCATTGGAAGCTTCCAGGGAAAGCATTGTGCTGTTAAAAAATCAGGATCACATACTCCCGCTGAATAAGAGCGTTGGTAAAGTGGCGCTGATCGGACCAAATGTACTGGACAATGATTATGCGCATACGCATTACGGCCCGCTGATGGCCCCCAGCGTAAATATCCTGGAGGGCGTTAAAAAGAAGCTGGGCGCTTCTAAAGTGCTGTATGCCAAAGGTTGTGATCTGGTGGATAAAAACTGGCCGGAAAGTGAGATATTGCCTCAGGCGCCGGATGAGGCCGCCAGGAAAATGATAGACAGTGCCGTGGCGGCCGCCCGCCAGGCGGACGTTGCAATTGTGGCACTGGGCGGCAATACGAAAACTGCCGGTGAGAATAAGAGCAGGACTGACCTGGATTTGCCGGGGTTTCAAAGACAATTGATTCAGGAGATTTATGCGACGGGAACGCCGGTGGTAGTCATACTTATCGGCACTCAACCCATGACCATTAACTGGATTCATAAGTACGTAAAGGGAATTATATATGCAGGTTACCCGGGTGTCTGGGGCGGCAAGGCAATCGCCGAGGTGCTTTTTGGAGACTATAATCCGGGAGGGAAGCTGACACTAACCTTTCCAAAATCAGTGGGACAATTGCCGCTGCATTTCCCGGCTAAACCAAATGCCCAAAGTGATGCAGGTGAAGGGGCCAAAATAAAGGGGCTGTTATATCCCTTTGGCCATGGATTAAGCTATACTACTTTTGACTATAAAAATCTAAGGATTACACCCGACCACATTCAACCGGATGGGAGCCTGACGGTATATGTGGACGTTACCAATACGGGCGACAGGGAAGGAGATGATGTGGTACAGCTTTATACACGAGATGTGGTAAGTTCTGTAACGACCTTTGAGAAGAACCTCCGTGGTTTTGAAAGGATACATCTAAAGCCGGGAGAGACCAGGACTGTCCAGTTTAAAATTGTACCTGATGACCTGATGCTCTGGAACAGAAAGATGGAACATGTAGTCGAACCGGGTGAATTTAAAATTATGATCGGCCACAGCTCACAGGATATTGTGTTGACAGGTAAACTGGAGGTGGAACCTTAAGGCATGCCCGTCAGGCTGAGGCGCTTTTACCGTGAAATGTCAGATTTAAGGGTCTCAGCCTTATCTAATTTGTATTGGCTAATATCCGGAGGATTTAGTTCAAGGGTATTGTCTGTTTTATAGTCATAAAACCTCCCCTCATTGTAATAATGAACCTGAACTTTTTCCTTTCTACTTTTTCGGACGAATCCCGATAGGTATTTTTGGGTGAACACCGGCAGCAATGTTTTTTTGTCTAAATAGAGACGAAGGCGTTTAAATGGCGTTGCCTTTTTTTTGTTCGGGGTATATAACTCTATACAAATGGCATAACAGAGTGTATTGTTTATCAGGCTATCTGCCTGCATGAATATTTTCTTTTTATCAGAAGATAGCGCTGCGTTTATATCCTCTCTAAAAAAGTAAAGCGCACTGAACTCTTCTTGTTGTTCATACTTAACGGTATAGGAATTATTTGTAAGATTAATGATGTAAAAACAGTCTTTATTTCTGAAACGCTGCGTATAACTTTGATGGTTGAATGCATCAGCTTTCTCTATAGAATTTTGCGCGATTATTTTTCCTTTCCTATTGTATTGGACGGATTCCGACCAATTCACATAAATGGTATCTGTTTGCCGAAATGGATTTGTTTGCTTCCCGGCCACTTTATATTCGATTCCCTGGTAGCGCGATGGGAAATTGGCGGCCTGTTTCAATAGATTTGACAAGGGCGCCTGCGCATTTACCAGTATTGAATTGAGTAGCAAAGTCAATGCGAATAAAATATTTGTTTGCATCGTATAAGGGGTTCATGTGCCAGGGTGTCCGGGCCTTAAGTGAAGAAAATTACAATAAATTTTTACGTATATCTACCTTTGGCATTGACCCGTTTGAAAGGATGTCGTTTCTATTTCTTTTTAGCCGTTTTAGCCGCTGGAGAGGAATTACGTATGATAAGCTTCGTGGATAATACGACCTGCTCCTTGTCTTCAGCGTGGCCATTCTGTAAGGATCCAGCTCCCCTTAATTCCTTTTTGAGCAACTTGACAATGTTGCCCGCAATCTCCTCTATCGGCTGTGCGATGGCGGTTATGGAAGGGGAGAATAAGCTAAAATGTGAATTGTCGTCAAATCCGATAACGGCCACCTGTTCAGGGATCTTTTTATCGAGTTCCTGCAATGCACGTAGGCCATTAACGGCTAAATAGTTGGTCGCAAATATGACGGCATCGATCTGTGGCTGAGTCTCAAAATAGTATTTGATCTGGCTGACGAGCACTTCTTCGGAAAGCGTGTAAGCGATCTCTAACAGGCAGGGAGCATAGCCGTGGCTTTCAATAGCACTTTTATAGCCTTCCAGGCGGTCGGCCATTTGGCTTTGCTGAGAGGACAGCGTAACAAAGGCAATGTTTTTATACCCTCTGTTGATGAGCAGCTCCGCGGCGCCATGAGTACCTTCAAAATTATCAACACAGACCAGGTTACCGGTAATACCCGGCAAATAGCGATCAAAAAGGACCATTGGCATTTGATCTGCTAATAGCATCTGAATCTCATTTTCCGTTCCAGGTGTCGGTGCGATAATAAAACCATCCACCAATCGGTCCCGGAAAGCCCTGATAAGGGATTTGGCTTTCTGCGGGTCATTTGCCGTACTGGAATAAAATAGTTTGTAATCATGGAGTGCGGGATTGGTCTCGACCAGGCGAGCAATAGTGGCAAAAAAAGGATCTGCTATATCTTCCACCAACATAGCGATGATTTTACTTTTGCCGGTCCTAAGGCTTTGTGCAATGAGATTTGGTTGATACCCGCTTTTTTTTGCATGTGCCAAAACCCGGTCCCGCATAGCATTACTGATACGCCTTTCTTCGGTTTTGCCGTTTAGTACAGCGGATACAGTGCTGATAGCTACACCCAGTTCGGCTGCGATGTCTCGAATAGATATTTTTTTCTTCATGTTATGGGCGGTTCTTGCCTGAATTTAGCACGTTACAGGATGCGCAGCTTACAGACTACGACATTTGTTCGCCGTGATGATAATCAATAATGTTTATGTCCTTTTAATCTTGCCACTGTGGGTAAGCGGAGCAGCGTTTCATTATTCGGACCTTTTATGAATCCTGGGTATTGCAAAATAAATACTTTTTTTAATAATGTACAATATTTTGATTGCCAATGAGGGCAGCAGGGCCAGCCTGCTTATATTTGTCACTTAAAAGATACCAATCCGCTATTTGTGGGTTTATTTTTTTGATAAATAGTGGGTTGTGCTATCTTGGGAGACTTATAGGCACCCATTTATCAGGTAATTTTTATAAATAAATTGAGTTATGACAGTTGTTGCACATTTAAAAGAAAAATATTTGCTTTTGTTTTTTTTGGCGGTGGGGTTAAGCATGCATTCCTCCAGCTTCAGTCAGCGACCCGATTATAAGAAGCAGGTCAGCAATTTATATGCTACGGTAAACCATTACTTTTATATCGCTGATAGCGGTTTTTACAGAGAACATGCTGTTAAGGAAAAGGAGGATCACCCTGTATCTTATTTATGGCCGCTCTGCGCGCTCATTCAGGCTGCAAATGAAATGGAAAGAGTCTGGCCGGACAGTAATTATATGGATCAGGTATATAAAGTAATTGAAAAGTACGATGACCCCGCACCACCCAGCCCGGGATATGATTCCTATCCGGGCAGTTTTAAAAGAGAAGATCGCTACTACGACGATAATCAATGGATTGGGATCGCTGCAATGGACGCCTATTTTAGAAATGGAAAAAAGCGAGACCTGAAAATGGGTAAGAAGATCTATGCTTTTATGATGACAGGGTATGATAGCGTCGCGGGTGGTGGAATCTACTGGAGAGAAGGTGATATGAATACAAAGAATACTTGCAGTAATGGCCCCGGTATTATCGTACTTATGCAGTTATATCAAGCCACGCATAAGAAATCTTATCTTAAACAAGCGCTGGATATTTATAACTGGACTAACCGGCATTTAAGATCACCTGAACACCTTTATTATGATAACCTGAATGTCAAGACAGGAAAAATAGGTAAACATCAGTTTTCTTATAATACCGGCACGATGTTGCAGGCTAATGTTTACCTGTTCGAAGCCACCAAAGACAGCAGTTATTTAAGAGAAGCTGAAAAAGTGGCTGCCAGCGCTGACAGCTATTTTTTGGGTGATGGCAAATTTAGAGATGATTATTGGTTTAATGCTGTTTTACTGAGAGGGCTTGAACATTTATATAAACATACGGGTAATAACCAGCATCTTAGAGCCTTCGCAAAATGTACGGACCAGGCACTTGCCAATGATAAAAATACGAGTGGATTAATGGGTAAAGACAAGGCTGTTAATCTCGTAGGTCAGGGAGGTATGCTGGAGATTCTGGCCAGGCTTGCCTGGTTACAACAAAAAGGAGCCATATAAACCTGGCCCCTAGAGTTGTAAGACTTCACCCGTAGGTGTTCTGCACGAGCGCCAACCTTATTCTCTGATAGGGTTGGCGCTTGGTCTTTTATAGAAATAAAAATAAAAGCCAGATCAATGGCGGGTACTGACAGGATAAGGTACATATAGCATGGACTGATGAGCTTACAACTGTTATTTTGATCCGGTGCGTAATCTGTCTCTCTTTTTTGGTGTGATTGAATTAAGAGGTTACACAAATATAAACCTGACTTCTGAACTGGCATACAATCATTTCTGGCTCGCGTCAGGATTGAAGATTTACCTGATGAACTAAAAAAAGGACATGATTATATATTGTTTTTTATAATACATTTCTTTTGTCTTTAAAATAATTCGCACTTTCTGCTATCAGTCATTGAATAACTAAATGCAGCATATGGAAGATCTGATAAGACTTGAGGATGATTTTCTGGTCAGTATTGCCGAGGGGAACGAACAGGCCTTTGAAAAGCTATTTAATACCTATAAACATAAGGTATATACCACTGCTATGCTTTTTACCAAAAATGAAACTGATGCGGAAGAAATTGTGCAGGATGTTTTTTCAAGAATCTGGAGATATAGAACAAAATTGCCTGATGTCAACAATCTCCCCGCATGGATTATGACGGTCACCCGTAACCGTTCACTCACGATTTTAAAGAAAATAGCCACGGAGCAGCGGCAGCGACAAATAATGCCCTATCGTCCCGACAGGACTTCGTTGATAGATACTGAGTTCGGCATCAGGCAAAAAGAGCTCCATTTTTTATTGCAATCGGCCTTAAAGCGCTTAACGCCACAACAAAGAACCATATTCGAGCTATCCAGGCTAGAGGGTTTAGACAGAAAAACGGTCGCCGCTTCATTAGGCTTATCGCCCGCTACGGTCAGCGTTCATTTAACGATAGCGCTTAAAAGGGTACGCACGTTTCTTTATGAGTATAACTACGAACTGATCTTTCTTTACTTTTTTTTCGCTTTTTTTTAATTCTTTCAAAAAAAGGCTAATAACATCTGTTCTATCGTGAGTCTATATTATAGCAAACTAATGTAGATGGAAGATGTAAAGCTGAAACGACTTTTGCGTGAATACGTCAATGATACGATTTCGGATGAGGAACTTAGTGAATTCTTCGAAATCGTCGTCAAGCCTGAATCTATAAGGCTACTGCGAAAATATGCGAAAGAATTGGACATTTCAGGTAGTGGCAGCTTTGAGTTGCCCGATGAAATTGCCAAAAACATTCTGTCCGGAATTTTGTCATCGGAAAATCACCCTTCACCGGAAGGGCTCTTCGTACGTCAGCACGTGCGAAAAGAAAGGAGAAGAAAGTTGCTAAAAGCAACCGGCGTGCTGGTCTGTTTTCTGTTGGCTTTCGCATTTTTTTTCTTTAAAGAAAATAGTGACCGCGAGATTGCCGCCTATAATGGTCACAATCAAATTATCAAAGACGCCTTGCCCGGTCATCCGGGTGCCGTGCTGACACTTTCTAACGGAAAAACCTATTTGCTGGATACCTTGAAAAGTGGCAGACTGGGCCACGGTATTGATAAATCTGCAGACGGGATCACCGTCCTAAGCAGTGATGAAGTGTATTACGGCGTTTTGGAAACACCAAACGGCCGAACCCAAAAACTCAGCCTGAGCGATGGTACGCGGGTCTGGCTGAACGCCGGCTCATCCATCCGGTTTCCTTCCAGATTTATCGGCAAGGAACGACGCGTAGAAATTACCGGAGAAGCTTATTTTGAAGTGGAACATGATGACCAACAGCCTTTTATTGTTATGGCGGGCAGTGATGAGATATGGGACCTGGGAACCCATTTCGACGTTAAAGCTTATTGTGATGACCGTTCGGTGAAAACCACCCTTTTAGAAGGAAGTGTCCGGGTCGGGAGGGATACGTTGCGTCCCGGTGAGCAATATGAGGACGGTCACATAAAAAAGGTGGACACAGATGGGGCAATTGCCTGGCTTTCGGGATTTTTTCATTTTGAGGATGCGGATATTAAAACCGTCATGCGGCAGTTGGGGCGCTGGTATAATGTACAGATAAAGTATGAAGGGCATGTGCCTGACCAGAAATTTGAAGGAGAGATCCAACGAAGTCTGAATTTATCGCAGGCACTCAATCTTATAGCGGGGACTGGGATACATTATACGTTGGATGACGATATATTGACGATCCACCCCTGACAGCCATGGCGGGCGCTAGAAGCAGAACGCGTGAGATATTTGTTTAAGATAGACAGACCAAAAATGATTGAATGAATTTTATTGTTTAACCCAAACATTGCAAGAGTATGCACATAAATTTATCGTCTTTGGGACGAAGGCAATTCCTTTTATCCATGAAGTTTATACTTTCATTACTTTTCATTGCAGCGCTGCAAGTGAGTGGTAAGGTAAGGTCGCAGAATATTAATTGTTCTTTTAAAGATGCGTCGCTTAAAACAGTTCTTTCCAGTATCAAAAAACAAAGCGGATATGTGTTTTTTTACAAAAAAGGGACGTTGGATAAGGCCGCGCCGGTCACTGTGGATATTAAAAATGCGGATATTCAGGAGGCCCTGGCTCTTTGTCTTAAGGGGCAGCCATTGTCCTTTAAAATTGAGGACAGGACGATCCTGATTGTTGCCCGAAAGCCGGATATAACAAAGAACGCTGTGGGATTGCCGGCTGCTCAACAAAATACTGTTCAGGGAAATGTGACCGATTCGACAGGTAAACCTTTGCAAGGTGTTTCTGTTTTGATCAAAGGATCCTCGGAGGGCACAACGACTGATGAAAAAGGCGCATTCCGGATCAAAGCGAAAACAGGTGACGTCCTGCAATTCAGCTACATCGGCTATCAGACCCAGGAAGTAGTTGTTGCTGACAATAATCAGATACATGTGACCTTGAAGAGTACATCCGAGGACTTAGGTGATGTTGTTATCATTGGATATGGAACGACCACCCGGCAAAAACTGATTGGCGCTGTAGACCAGGTCACCGCAAAAAGTGTTGAAAACCGTCCGGTGGGTAATCTTACCCAGGCTTTACAGGGGCTGGCCCCAAGTCTGGTGATCCAGCAAAAAAGCATGGATCCCAACAATAATTCGATGAACATCAATATCAGAGGGTTAAATACGAAAACCAATGCATCGCCATTAGTTGTGATTGATGGGATGATCTCTGACTTCAGTAATATGAATAGTCTGAACCCTAATGATGTCGATAAGATATCCATTTTAAAGGATGCAGGTACTGCGGCAATTTACGGCTCCCGGTCTGCCAGCGGGGTAATTTTAATTACCACTAAACATGGGGCCAAAAACATGGCGCCTAATATTAGGGTAGGGGCTTCGGGTGGGGTCCAGACAGCGGATATCTTATATAGCCCGGTGGAAGGCTGGCAAAATGCGACCTTACTGAACGTTGCGCTGACCAATGGTGGCAATAGCCCGGCTTATACCCCTGAGCAGATCCTGGATCTGAAAAACCATAAGGACGCTCCCTGGATGATGGACTACATTTTTAAAAATGCAGGCCAGCAACGCTATGACGCCAGTGTATCGGGAGGATCCGCTGCCAGCACCTATAATGTATCAGGTAGTTATTTTGGTCAGGGAAGTAATTTTATAGGGCCCGGGTACGGGATCCAACGCTATACGTTACGTACCAATTATACCACGGAATTTAAAAGGCTCAAACTAAATGTGATTTTGGGATATGTACGCAATGATGGCAAAAGTGATCAGGCGAATGCCGGATTCAAAATTGCAGATGCCAGCCGCACACCTAAGTACTATTTTAATAATCCATTGTCAGATGATGGCCGCTATATTGTCAGTTCCGTAGGAACAAATACGGCTGCCGCCTTAGAACTGGGCGGGTATAATAAACATAATAATGACTGGGTAACTGTCGGTACCTCGCTGGATTTCACCATTACCAAAGACCTGAAGGCCAGAGGCGTATTTGGGTATGATCTGAACTCCGACTGGAATTTTGTGCGTAACCTGCAGTATCCAACCTATAACAGTATCGAGAGTACAGAACCTGTGTTGAATAATACGAACCGGAATACCGAAAACTATTCTTCCAAAAGAGTTTTGATCAATACGCAATTTTTGCTGGATTACAATAAACAGTTTGGGAAACATGAAATTGCGGCAATGGCCGGTGTCTCGCAGGAAGTCCTTAATCAGAAATCGATCAGCGTTATTACCTCATTTACGGATCCTGATCTGGGAACACCTGTTTCCGAAGGAGAAAGTCAGACATCTTTTGACAATAGCAGAACCGAAGTAAACGGTACACTGAAAAGAGTGATCCAGTCCGTGTTCGGACGTTTGCATTACACGTATGACAGAAAATATTCTGCAGAATTTACCATTCGAAGTGATGGATCCACCCGGTTTTCCAAGGAAAATCAATGGGGTGTATTTCCGTCCGTATCCCTGGGATGGAGAATGTCAGAAGA
Organism: Arachidicoccus terrestris; assembly: GCF_020042345.1. Taxonomy (NCBI): domain Bacteria; kingdom Pseudomonadati; phylum Bacteroidota; class Chitinophagia; order Chitinophagales; family Chitinophagaceae; genus Arachidicoccus; species Arachidicoccus terrestris. Next base: position 488,841 of record NZ_CP083387.1, on the reverse strand, counting down.
GCCTTTTATGCAATCCTATAAGGATAATATCGGGAGCCTGAAATTGCGCGGTTCCTGGGGACTTCTGGGTAATCAGGAAATTAGAGATTACCAATATTTTACTACTTATACGGTGTATTCCAACGTGGTAGGTTTTGATAATACGAGTTACTCAGGTACCGGGTTTGAAATCGGAAGCCCTGATCTGAAATGGGAAAAAGTAAATACGAGAAATATCGGCGCCGATCTCGGTTTTTTCAATAATAAGCTGACTGTAAATCTGGATTATTTTTATAATAAGACCAATGATATCCTGTTAAGTCCCGTCACACCGACCGTAATCGGAACCACCCTGGGAGATGTGAATATCGGTTCCATGGAAAACAGAGGCTGGGAAGTGACGTTCAATTATCAGTTTAAAACCGGTGAAGTCAGTCACGCAGCTTCTTTTAACATCGGTAATACCCAGAACAAAGCCTTGGAATTGGGAAATCCGGAGATCAGAGTTGTTGATAATGTAGGTTTTATTCAGCGAAACGGATTGCCCCTGGGCGCTTACTACGGACTAAAAACCGATGGCCTGTTCCAGAGCAAAGAAGAAATCAGAAATTCTGCCATTCCGGTGGGTGTCTCTCCCCAGCCCGGTGACGTTAAATTCGTCGACCGCAACGCAGACGGAATTATTGATGATAACGACCGTCAATATCTGGGGGATGGGTTCCCGCACTACAATTTCGGTCTGAACTATTCTGTGAATTATAAAGGCTTTGATTTAGCCGTTCTGATTCAGGGAGTAGGTAAAAGATTGCAGTCTTTAAGAGGTGATATTTACATGCCATTTCATAACGGTGCCTGGTATCCCGTTATATTTCAGCATCAGCTGGATACCTGGACGGTTACCAATACAGATGCCCGGTTTCCAAGGTTAACCAGCGATAACTCTTCTTCTTTTTCCAATAACTGGGGACGCCCCAGCGATCTGGTGATATTAAATGCCAAATACATACGTGTAAAAAATATCCAGTTAGGTTATTCACTGCCTGAAAAGCTAACCGGGAAATGGGGCCTGAAAGCCGTGCGGGCCTATATCAACATGCAAAACCCATTGACCTTTTCCCCGAACTCATTTATCGATCCGGAATCAACGGAGTTTGATAACCTGTTGAATGCAGGCGGAGGTAACAGCGGTAGAAACTATCCGACGCTGAAATTCTATGGAGCTGGTATTAATATCAATTTTTAAAATGATTCAAAATGAAAAAAGCGATATATATAATAATGACTGTTTTGGCTGCAACCCTGTCTTTTTCGTGTCAGAAATTAACGGTTAGCCCAACGGACAAATTTACGGATGCGAGCTATTGGATCTCGGCCAGTAAAGCGAAGCTGGTATTAAATATGGCCTATAATCAGATGTACAGCGCGGGAGATATGTGGCAGGATGAGCAGCTGAGTGATAACCTGGTGCATACGTACGGAACCAGTGATCCTTTTACGATCAGACGGGGTGAAGCAACGCCCGCACTGGGGCTTTTCGCAAATGAATGGAGAGATGACTACGGGGGCATTAAAACCTGCCTGGTTTTTTTGAGTAATATTGACCGCATTCAGGATATTGATGAGGCCTCAAAAAATAGAATGATTGATGAGATCCGTTTTATCCGGGCCTTTATTTATTTCAGATTGGTCAACTACTATGGCGATGTGCCTTTCTTTACTGATGAAATAACTTTGGACGATGCCTATAATATAAAAAGGACACCTAAGGCCGAAATAATGACTTTTATCCATAGTGAACTGGACGATATAATTAAAGCCGGCCATCTGCCTGTTTCAGATGATCTCAGTGAGGATGAAAGGGGCCGCATTACCTTAGGCGCTGCGGTGGCCTTCCAGGCCAGAGCCTACTTGTATGAAAATAATTATCAGAAGGTAAAGGACCTGACGTTAAAAATGATCAGTGACCAGCAAACCTATGGTCATTATAGCTTATTTACCTACGATGCGGATAAGGACATGAGTTATTTTATGCTTTTTACACCGGAACAGGAGTATAATAGCGAGGTAATTCTGGACATGACGTATGTACCTGTCCTTAAAACCTGGTCTAACATGAAAGCCATGGCGCCTATTTCTAAAAAAGCAGAAATCTCCGCTGATAATCCGACACAGGAACTAGTGGACTGTTATATGACGATGAATGGTCTGCCGGTAAAAGGTGCAGATAAAGACCCCAGCTACAAGGAAAGTGATCCCTATGTTAATAGGGATCCCAGATTATATGCGACGATTGTGTATGATAACTATAAATGGCTGAACAAAGACGGTTCTGTGGATATTATCCGTACCGCGAAAGGTAGCGGAACGGACGATTCTTATATCAGTCCGGTAGACAGGCAGACCAAGACCGGGTATTATGTCCATAAATATTTCGACTGGACCATGAGTGATAACTATGAATCAGGTCTGAATATCATTATGTTCCGTTATGCAGATGTGCTGCTGATGTATGCCGAGGCCTGTAATGAGCTGGGGAAAATCAATGAATCTGAGTGGAATCAGTCGATCCGTCCCATCAGGGAACGCGCCGGATTTACCGCCGCCAAAGCCCTGGATTACCCCGCTGGTAAAAACCAGAGTGAATTAAGAGCAGACATCAGAAACGAACGCCGTGTAGAGCTGGCTATGGAAGGGCTGCGTTGGTTTGATATAAAACGGTGGAAAATTGGACAGGATGTCTTAAATGGTTATTTGCACGGCTTTAAGTTTGCCGGCAGCGATCAGAATGTGGATGGTGGCTATATCCGGGTCGCACAGTATCAGTTTTCCGATGCAAGAGACTATCTCTGGTCTGTACCACTGGATCAAATGGATCTGAACCAGAATTTAAAACCCAATAATCCTGGCTATTAAAATTATTAAACAGTCAGTCGGATATTTTTTGCCCCTATAAATCGCCGACTAATCATAAATAAATAAAAGTAAAGAGATGAAAACTATAATGCCAAAAATCTTTGTCGTGCTTACTTTTCTCAGCCTAATGATCGGTTGCAAGAAAAGCGATATGGAATATAAAGATCCTAAGGTGACTGCTGTAGACCAGCTCTACGCCCCCGTAGATAATCAACAGGTTGTTTTAAGCACTCAGGCAGGTTCTGCGCTGCTCTTCCAATGGGCGCCCAGTCATGCTCAGGACGGTCAGCTTGTCAGCTATGAGGTAGATTTTTATTCAGCTTCTGATACCATTAACCCCGTATACCGGATCGCTTCTGACAACAGCGGAGCGGAACTATATGCGAATATTAAACATATTGATATCAACAAAGCTGCTGCTGCCGCCGGCATCCCGACCGGAGAAACCGGGACGATATATTGGTCGGTTTCCTCCTGGCGGGGCATCAGCTCGGCGGTCTCTTCTCAGAAAAATGAGCTGATCGTCAAAAGGCTGGAAGGTTTTGAAGTCATACCTGATAATGTGTATCTAACAGGGGAGGGCTCAGAAACCGGAGACGACCTGGGAAAAGCCATTCAGATGACTAAAGTAAGCGATGGTAAGTTTGAGATTTATACCAAATTAAAAGCCGGTGCCGGTTATAAGTTTGTAGACCGCATCTCAGGTACGCCAAGCACATATTATATCAATGATGACGGTAAGCTGGCAGAGGCAGCCGGTGATGAAAGCTCCAGCGTTGCCAGCGACGGCATATACAGAATTACCGTTGATTTTACCAATAAAGGGACAACGATGACGACAATCAAAAGTGTTGGCGTGTTCTTCAGTCCGACTAATTCTATCATCCTGAATCTGGACTATCAGGGCCTGGGTGTCTGGTCCGGCTCTACAACGCTTCATTTGAAACAAGAAAGCTGGGGATTGGATGAGCGTTATAAATTCCAGATGGAAACTTCAGCAGGGACAGAGCAGCTGGGCACTAAAATAGATACGGATAGTCCACCTGATGCCAGCTCTCCCGCTAACTACTATTATGTTACCTTGCTGGATCAGACCTCACAGTGGGATCATAAATGGAAGTTCAACCACAGTCTGGATGGGCAAGTTATCACTGTGTCACTGTTCTTGCAGGGAACGGGTCCTTATACGCATACCGTTAAATAAAAAAAGTAGCCGAATGGTGCTGTAAGGTGCCGCGAATGGTTTATTAAATATCGGCAAGATACTTAACTTCTTACATTGACTTTTCTATAAATGACCTGCTCTTTTTGCGTTAACAAACAGTTACTTTGAAGGAGCAGGTTTTAAAAGAAAGGGCCATATGCCCCAGATCATTATAAATTCTGCATCCAAATGCAACCTAAAATTTTTGAACATGAATACACTTTATAAAAACAGGCCCCTTAAAGCCATCGTCTGGCTGCTATTCGGCAGCATGCTGGTCGCTTTTTGTTCCTGTGAAAAATATTTGGATCCGTATAACGGTGATGAAACAACGAAGCCGGATTTTTACCCCGTGAATTGGATAACGGCAGCTGACAGCAGTACCAGTTCCTTTGTTGCCAGGTATTGGAATAAGACCTCGCATGTATTTAATAATACCTATGACGGGGAGATTGTGTGGAATGATTACTGGCCGGAAGCCCATGGGCTGGATGTTCTGGTGGATGCCTATCTCAGAACCAACTCTGATGTGTATAAGCAGGCTATTTATGACTGGTATGAAGGCGTCCGCAAGAAAAATTGGTATAGTGACAACTGGGAAAATGATTTTTATGATGATATGGGCTGGCATTGCCTGGCACATATGAGGGCACTGGCCGCTACAGGTGATCAGCGCTATGCTGCCTCCTCAAAGTCACTCTGGGAGTGGATTGCAAAAGGATGGACAGATTATGACGGTGGCGGCATTAAATGGCGTAAAGAATCCGATGACCTGGGAGAAGCAAAAGGTATTCCCGCCAACGGGCCTGCGGCTATTATTGCTGCCAGAAGATATAAGTTGTACCCATATGAGGTGGTGGAAGGATTAAATGATCTTGAGTGGGCGGAGAAGATTTACAACTGGATGAAATATAACCGGACTATTCTTTCTTCAGGCAGAATTTTTGAAAAGATCGATGACACACATGGAGATTATTCCTATGATGTAGGCACTTATATGGGAGCGGCCCTCGAACTCTATGATATTACTAAGGACACTACTTATTTAAATGATGCCATCCGGGTTACAAATTATCATATTAGCCACAATATTAACAAGACATATGGCGTGATGACGGATTATGGAGAGCAAAGTGGCAACGGCGGCGGCAATGATGTCAATCTCTTTAAAGGTATCTTTGTCCGTTATTTTACAATACTGATCCAGAATCCGGATCTGCCTGACCCGGACAGGGAACGTTATATCGCATTTCTGGAAAATAACGCGCAATATCTGTGGCAGAAGGGTACGGCGAAAAGCCCCGACATCAAGTTCAGTTATTCCTGGTGGAAAAATCCGGGCGATGCAGAAAGGTGGGGAGATTTAAGATCGGCCATTTCTGGCGCAACGACAATAGAAGCAATGGCCTTACTGGTTAAAAAAGGGTATATTAAATAGTTGGTCCGCCTGGAGCCTATGCGGTGAGAGCTTTGCTCCACCGGGCCTAAAAAATGCCCAACCATAAAACGAGGTCTTATAACAGATCCTGATATAATTGAAAGTTCTCTTCATCATAACAGATGAAGAGGACTTTTGTTATCTGGTCGTTTTCATCCAGAAAAGTACGTACTGTTTTCACGGCGATTTCCGCGGCTTCCTTTTTCGGGAACCGGTATATGCCGGTACTGATATTAGGAAAAGCAATAGAATGCACGCCATTTTCCAATGCCAGCCGGAGGCTATTTTGGTAGCAGGCGGCAAGCAGGGCCTGCTCATTATTATGACCGCCATTCCAGGTGGGGCCGACTGTGTGGATAACATGCTTTGCCGGGAGGCGGCCGGCGGTGGTTATAACGGCCTGTCCGACATTACAGCCACCCTGTCGGTTTCTTATCATCACACACTGTTCCAGAATTTCTTTACCTCCTGCTCTGTGGATAGCGCCGTCTACGCCGCCACCGCCGAGAAGCGATGTGTTGGCTGCATTAACGATGGCGTCTACGGCTATTTTTGTAATATCTCCTTTGATAACGTCGATTAAGTGTTGTTGCTTCACGCTAAATCCTATTATAGTGGTTTGGCTATAAAAGTACTGGAATTTCTGAATATGGGATGATTGTGTAGCAATAGGCTTATTGTACCGTCCTTTAGGTACTGAAGCGCCAGCATGGGGACTGCTGCTATGTCAGGTGTTTTGAATAGCAGGCAGTCATGCGTGAAATGAAGATAGCTGGCGGCACCATAAAGTAGCAAGAATGTTGGGTGTTTATTTCCGTGAACCGGTATTCATATCTATTCTTTTGCCTATCTTTAAGGGCACGTTGCATGCAAACGTTTGTTGTTGATTAAAAAGAAAAATTAAATGCCAACTTATTATAAAAGAAACCTCTGGGTACTGATTGCTGTATTTGCCATCCTATCCGCATTCAACGGCGTGAAAAAGAAAACGCTTCGTGTGGTCTTTATAGGAGACAGTATTACGTATGGTGCAGCGGTTCAGGACAAAGCACACCAGGCTCCGCCGGCGGTAGCCGCCACAGAGCTTGGCCAGATGGCACTCATTAAGGCAGTCGATTTCTATAACGCCGGTAGGAGTGGAGCGACGACCCTTGATTTTTTGCCCGGTACAGCTAACTTTAAAAACGTTGCCGATGCAGCAGATGCCTATTACAAGGAACAAACTACCTTAACGGCCAGTGAACAATCAGCGACGCTGTTGCTGTTCTCCATTATGTTAGGAACAAATGATAGTGCCATTGAGGGAACAAATGGTGCACCGGTGTCACCGGATCAATATCAGCAAAACTTAACCATTATTATAGACAGTCTGCTAAGGAGGTATCCTGGTTCAAAGATCGTTATCCAGGAAGCCCCGTGGTATAGTGACAATACGCAAAATGGCGCCAAATATTTAAAGGAAGGACGGGCGCGTCTGGAAAGCTATAACCCGAAAATTGAGGCACTGGTGAAACAATATAAAAAAACAATGCCGGGCAGGGTATTTTTGGGAGACAAGTCTGCATACAGCTATTTTAAAAAGTACTACACGACAAAACTGTCACTGGAAAATGGCCGGCAAGGCATATTTTATCTACACCCCAATACAGATGGCTCCGCAGTACTTGGAAAAAAATGGGCCAAAGCCATCTATAAGGCTGCGATGAAAGATGCTTTATAGTCGGCTTTGGCCGCCAGCTCTTCCTGCACTATTAAACTGATCAAAAAATAAAACTACTATGGCAATTACCTCGATTTGTTTCCGTCAGATGGCATTATTAATAGGAGTCTCATTTGCCGGAGGCTTATTTACCGCTCACGCACAAAAAACGTTAAAGGTCCAGTCTCCGGACAAGCACCTGACCATTGCCGTGAATGTCTCAGATCATGAGATTACCTATACGAGTGTCTTGGACGGAAAAGTGTTGATTAAGCCCTCTGCTTTAGGATTACAGATGGAACATAGTGATAAGGACTGGAAAATTAAAAAGTCGGCAACCAGTCGTGTTAACGATGTATTGTATCCGGTCGTACCACAAAAATCAGCTTCAATCCAAGATCATTACAACGCCCTGAATATTGACTTCAAAAACGGCCTGTCCTTAGAGTGGCGCGTTTATGACAGAGGCTTTGGCTGGCGGTGGGTGAGTCGTGGTGACCAGCCCGGTTATGTTATGGCGGAACAGGCGAACTGGAACCTGCCGGCTTCGGCTAAAACATGGTATCCTGAAGAAAACGGTTTTTACTCTCATAATGAAAGGCAGTACAAAGAGTACCGGCTGGATACAATGGCAGCTGACAAGCTAGCCAGCCTGCCGGCATTATTTCAAATAGATGGAACACAGATACTCGTGACCGAATCTGATCTTTTTGATTATGCGGGCATGTGGATAAGAAACGGCGCTCAGGGCAATATACACGCCGTGTTTCCACACTATCCTAAAGAATTGAAGATAACCAGCGACCGGGACCAGAAAGTTGTCAGCAGGGAAAATTATATCGCCAAAGTAACTGGAAAAAGAAGCTTTCCCTGGAGGGTGGTGATGGTAGAAAGTGCTGCCAAGGACCTGCTGACCAATCAACTGGTCTATCAGATGGCAAGGCCTGCTACCGGCGATTACACTTGGGTGAAACCCGGCAAGGTTCAATGGGACTGGTGGCATTATAATAATGTTTATGATGTGCCTTTCAGAGCCGGTATTAATGATAGCACTTACATGTATTATATTGATTTTGCCGCAGCCCATCATATTGAATACGTTCTTTTAGATGAAGGATGGTGCGATACCAGGGACCTTATGGCTCAGAAAAAGGACATCCATGTACAGAAGCTGGCTACGTATGCCGCCAGCAAAAACGTGGGTATACTGCTTTGGACCAGCTGGCTGGTGATGGACCGGCAAATGACTATGGCACTGGACAGTTTTGCCAGTTGGGGTATAAAGGGAATCAAAGTTGATTTTATGCAACGCGATGATCAGAAGATGGTCGGTTATTATGAACGCCTGGCAAGAGAGGCGGCGAAACGCCACATTATGGTGGATTTCCATGGCGCATATAAACCAACAGGATGGATGCGAAGCCTGCCCAATATCATGACCTCAGAAGGTGTTCTGGGTAATGAGATGAGTAAATTCTCTAAACTGGTCACGCCCAAACACACGACGACCATTCCCTTTATCCGTATGGCGGCAGGGCCTATGGATTTTACGCCTGGCGGTATGGCCAATGCAAATGAGGATCAGTTTGCGATTAACCCGTCTGAACCAAATACAATGGGAACAAGATGCAATCAGATGGCTATGTATGTGATTTACGAAAGCCCGTTACAAATGCTTTGTGATATTCCGACCCATTATATTCAAAACCCTAAATGCATGGCATTTTTGAGCCAGGTGCCTTCTGTCTGGAAAAGCAGTGTAGCCCTGGCAGGTGAAGTAGGGGCTGAAGTGGCAATGGCCAGAGAAGCCTTAAACGGAGACTGGTATATCGGTGCAATGACCGGGGAAAAGGCCAAGGCACTCGATATTGCATTGGATTTCTTGCCTGAAGGCATTACTTATACGATGCAGGTTTGGAAAGATGGAGTGAACGCGGACCGCAATGCCAAGGACTTTCAGATGGAGACCTTAAAAATTAAAAAAGGAGAGGCTATCCATATTCAGATGCCGGCCGGAGGTGGGTATGTTGCCCGACTGGTCAAGGAATAATACGGATCCGGTCATGGCTGTTAACCCCCAGATGTATTAACGCCAGCCCGCCGCCCGGCTTTTAAAAAAGAGGGGCCTCCGTGTAATTTTGGAGGCCCCTTCAAACGTCAGTAGCGGAACTGTTATTAAAATGCCAAAAATATTTGTTTATTCCGTTTTGCAGGCTTACTTTTAACAATATAAAAACCGAATGATGATGCAAACAATGACTGATTTTTCGGAAATGACCACAGACGCCACCCTGCTCAAACGCGCTAAAAAAGACCCCAAAGCGTTTGAAGCCATCTATTGCAAGTACTTTCCGCTGCTTTTTAATATCGCCCATAAGAAGTTAGGTGTCAAGCCTTTAGCTGAAGATTTGGTGCAGGAGATTTTTGTTGCCCTATATCAGAAAGTAGATGCATTAGAGATCAATTGTTCTTTAAGTGCCTATCTCAATAAAGCCGTACGCTTCAAAATTATGAACGAATACCGGTCCAAAGCCGTCCGTATGCAATATAGCAAAACCGTTTTTTCATTCCCCTTATGCAAAACCGATTTTTCTCCCTTGGAAGTCAAGGAATTATCCCATCAGCTGGATAAGGCGTACGACAGGTTGCCCAAAAAATGCCGTCAGGTTTTTATGTTGAGCAGAAAGGAAGGGTTAAGTCAAAAAGCGATCTCAAAGAAACTGGACATCTCATTGAGTACGGTGGAAAAACATATTGGCAAGGCATTAAAGATCTTTAAGGATGAACTGCATGAATATCGTTTATTGATTCAAAGTATAGCTTAGCAAGACTGATCCTGCATACACAAAGAAGCCTGCGATTCTTTACGAATGCAGGCTTCTTTGTGTATGTAATCCGTCCGAGGTTTATTCGGCCATCATCTCTCTTACGGTATGGATGATCTGCTCAACATTGGGCTTACTAAAATAATCTCCGTCACTGGCATAGGCTGGTTTGTGGTTTTTTCCGGGTAGCGTTCTGGGAGCAACGTCCAGCAATTTGTATCCTCCCTGAACTTCCATGACATGCTGGAACATAAAGGCGGAAGCCCCGCCCGGAACATCCTCGTCTATAAACAGAATCCGGCTGGTTTTCTCCAGGGATCTGCTGATCAGGTGCTCCGTGTCAAAGGGCAGCAATGTCTGTACATCCAGGATCTCACAGTCGATACCCAGGGCTGCCAACCGGTCTGCGGCTTCTTGTATCACCCTGAGCACTGAACCATAAGAGACGATCGTAATATCTGTCCCCACACGAATAGTTTCAGGGACGCCGAGCGGCACCGTAAAGCTTTCCAGATTGGCCGGTAGTTGTTCTTTTAATCGATAACCGTTCAGGCACTCAATCATGAGCGCGGGTGTATTACATTGCAGAAGTGTATTATACATGCCGGCGGCCTGGGTCATATTACGTGGTACACATACATAGAATCCGCGCAGGGCATTAATGATCATTCCCATGGGGGACCCGCTGTGGAAGATGCCTTCCAGCCGGTGGCCTCTGGTGCGTACTATAATAGGGCAGCTTTGCTTGCCTGCCGTACGATAGTGCAAAGAGGCCACATCATCACTTAAGGGTTGCAGGCCGTAAAGCAGATAGTCCAGATACTGGATCTCTGCGATGGGGCGCAGGCCTCTTAATGCCAGGCCGATTCCTTCGCCCATAATGGCAAGTTCCCTGATCCCCGTATCAAATATTCTCTCAACGCCATGTTTGGCCTGCAGTCCCGCGTAGCCCTGATTTACATCTCCTATCTTGCCCAGATCCTCTCCAAATGCCATTACGGCAGGGTTATGGGCGAAGAGTTGGTCAAAATATTTGTTCAGGATCTCAAAGCCGTTGATAACGGGCGCATTACTTGGAATATCTGCCGGGACAATGGCGACGTTTTTGTGCGACTTAGGGCCTTTGTCGTATTGATACTGATCATAGAGCTGATTCCACGCTGCCGTGGTTTGATGCTGATAATCTGCCAGCGCTTTGACCTCCGGGTTGATGAGCTGATACTGCAATAGTTCCAGGGCCTCTGCCACTGCGCCCAATATGTCTTTGCGTAGCGGATCCTTGTGGCCGCGAAGGGTTGTTGCAATGGCTTGCAAGGCATCTTTGATCTTTGGTTTGGCGACTGTTGTTGTCGTTACATTTTGGATCAGGCCGGCCGCCTTTGCAGCCTCTTGTTTGAGTGGTTCAATATAATTTTGCCAGGCCTGATCCCGGGCAAGTTTTACTTTCTTTTTTGCTTCCTGATGGATGGCGGCTATTTCTTCTTCATTGGTCAGCCCACTGGAGAGCATCCATTCCTTCATTTTTTTCAGGCAATCCCAATTTCTTTCCCATTGGAGCCTTTCCTGCGGTTTATATCGTTCATGACTGCCAGAGGTTGAATGTCCCTGTGGCTGCGTGAGTTCCTGTATATGAAAGAGTGCCGGCGTATGGGTGGTTCTTATTTTTTCTATTGCCGGTTCCAGAACTTCGCATAAGGCCACGTAATCCCAGCCCTTGATTTCATAAATATCAATGCCATTGGTGCCTTCTTCTTTTTGTAAGCCTGCCATGGCCTTAGAAATAGATCCTTTCGTGGTCTGTAATGCGGTTGGCACTGAAATGCCGTAACCGTCGTCCCATACAAAAGCGGCCAGCGGCACCTGCAACACACCGGCGGCATTCATGATCTCCCAAAAATGACCTTCTGAAGTAGCGGCGTCACCGATGGTCGCAAAACAGACTTCATTGCCATGGTCAGAAAGTGTTTTAAACTGTGCTGCGGTCTGTAAAGCAGGATTATTGCGGAAGGCTTTGGAGGCGAAGGCCAGCCCCAGTGCCCTGGGCATCTGCCCCGCAGTGGGAGCCATATCAGAAGCGGTATTTTTCATATCTACCAGCGGCAGCCAGTTGCCGGCTTCATCCACATTGGGGGTGGTATAATGGCTGACCATATTACGGCCACCGCTTAACGGCTCATTATTGATATCCGCATCTGCATACATTTGTGCAAAAAACTGTTGAATGGTCCCCATACCAGTGGCAAAGGCAAAGGTCTGATCCCGATAATAACCGGAGCGGAAATCTCCCGGTTTAAAAAACCGGGCTACTGCCACCTGAACGACTTCTTTCCCATCCCCGAATACGCCGAACTTCGCTTTTCCCGTCAGCACTTCTCTGCGGCCTAACAGACTGGCTTCCCTGCTTTCCACGGCAATGCGATAGTCATTTAGTACAGCGTCTTTAAAATCTTCAAAGGATAGCATTTCGTTATTTTCCATATTGATCGTTAGATTTTCCATGCGCTAAAAATAGTGTTTTTTTGAAAACTGGTCCAGATGGCCGGAATTGATTCCTGTTAAACTATAAAAATCAAGCTTTTCTACACCAGGGTTCCATGTGAATAGATCAGGGCAGCGATGATGGCCAGCCCAAAACTCAGTAAGGTGCCGATTAATACATATTCTGTCAGCTTGCGGTCTCTGGCGGCTTTTAAATCACCGAACCGGAAAATAGATTTGGCTGCCAGCAAAAAACCGACCGCTTCAAAATGACCACAGATCAGAAAAGTAAATACAAATAACCTTTCCAGCATCCCGATATAAGTGCCGGCATTTTTCAGGGAATCTGTTTCCAACTGGTTATTGTAAGCGGGTGTCCATCCTGTAATCAGCATCCGGATAATAATGGCTGAAGGGCGGGTTAGAAAAATAATCATTGTGATCAGTAAAATATGATCCGGTGTCCACCAGTCAGCCAGGCTTTGTTTTATCTGCTGAAAAACCAGGCCCCATCCGTTATCAACAGCAGCATATTGGGTCGCCTGCCATGTAATAGCCACCATAGCCAGTAGGATGATGTGTAACAGCTGATCCCACCAGAACCAGCGCCTTTGGTATCTTGGCGTATGTCGTCGCCCTGTTTTGTTTTCCATGGAGCATTTAAGTTGATCTACTGCGCCATGCAGCAGGATAATGGCAATAGCCCAGGGCCAGAAATTCAGCTGGGCGATAAAAATCCAACTGAGAAATCCGTGAAGCAGGATATGCCACCAGAAGGCTGGTGCCTTTAAACCCAGTCGGGATTTTTGCCTGACCCAGCCGCTGGGTTGTAGTACAAAATCGCCCAGTAAATGTGCGAGTAACAATAACAAAAATGTCAGAGGTAGGGAGGGTAGGATGCTTACCTGCATATGGACTGAATTTTGTCTTTAAAAAAGGCGAGTGTTTGCCAGAGTAAATCGAAATCCGCTCTTTTAAGGCGTTGGCTGATGGCGGACTGCTGCACATTTAGCCGGGTTGCCATATCTGTTTGAGACAGTTCCGGGTGGGTGAGTGCCAGGTCGACGATCTCAGCAGATACACTTGACCAGTTATCTGCACTGAGCAGTACCCATTGCAATAATAGATTCCACTGCTGGTCGCGCATCTGGTCGTCAGAAGCAATGGCCATGTGAATACGTTGCTTTTTGATCTCATCCAGTTTACGACCGGAGTAAATAAAAGCTGGGCCATTGGACTGTGTAAGCGGTGTTTTTTCCGCGTTTTTATTTCCCGAAGCTTCCGGTGCGCCAAGTCCGATGGCGATTCTGATATCCGTGTCGGCTATTGCCTTTATATGTGCCTTAATACTGAAAGCAGCCAGCAGTGCCCTCTCCGGAGCCCCGAGTCTTAACTGAAATTCATCTCCCCGATAGACCTCCCAGTCCTGGCCTTCTTTGCCCCAACTTTCCAGCCTGGACTTTAAGCCAGGTAACCATCTATCCTTATCGTGGTGTGTTGAATCTACTATATCTCCTGTTAATACGGCTATCATTGTACAAATATAAGGGAAATAGCTTATAGTAAAAAATATAAGCCAAATAGATAATATTTGTTTTTTATTAGCTATTTGGCTTATATATAAGGAAATGGTAAAATGAAAGTCTTTTATCCGGCAAGCGCTTTCTCTTCCAGCCATTTGCCGCGGCCATAACCGGGATCAACATGTCTTTCACTATGGTAAGAGGAGCGTACCAGCGGGCCGCTTTCCACATAATCAAAACCCAGTTCATAACCGATCTCGCGAAGCTCGGCAAATTCATCAGGGTGGACAAAGCGGGCAACCGGTAAGTGTTTGCCGGTTGGCTGCAGATATTGTCCGATAGTGACCACATCTACCTGCACGCCGGCCAGATCTTTTAATGTTTCTACGATTTCTTCTTTACTTTCTCCCAGCCCCAGCATAATTCCGGATTTGGTTCTGGCTCCTCCTTCCTTGAGTATGCGCAGGGTATCCAGACTGCGGCGATACTTGGCTTGTATGCGTACCTGACGGGTAAGCCTTTCTACGGTCTCAATATTATGGGAGATGACTTCAGGAGCGGCATCGATCACGCGCTGGATATTTTCTCTGTCTGCTTTAAAGTCAGGGATCAGGGTTTCCAGGGTGGTGTCGGGATTCAGGGCCTTAACGGCTTTGATCGTATTATGCCAGATAATGGAACCGCCATCTTTTAACTCATCTCTGTCCACGCTGGTAATGACCGCATGTTTTACTTTCATCAGATTGATGGCTTCTGCCACACGTTGTGGTTCGTCCCAGTCAACGGCCTCCGGTCTGCCAGTGGCCACTGCGCAGAATCCACAGCTGCGGGTACAGATATTACCCAAAATCATAAATGTAGCGGTGCCGGCACCCCAGCACTCGCCCATATTCGGGCAATTGCCACTTTCACAAATGGTATGTAGCTTATGTTGGTCGACCAGACCGCGTACGTGTTTATATTCCTGTCCAATAGGCAGTTTTACGCGCAACCAGTCGGGTTTCTTCACTCTGGGCTTTTCGCTTATAACGGGCAATTCCTGCATACTATATGATTATATAATGATCGTCTAATGTTTAATTTTTCCGCGATATCATTTGACTGACAACACACGGTATGCAAAAGTACATAATAATCAGGGAAGAAAATAATGCGGCCACGGCAATGCGAGCAGCTATCCTGAGTGCTGCTTTTCGTAAACCGATCGTAACCAAATATTTGTGAGGCTATCCCCCAGTATAGTGGCGTTCCTGTAACTGGAAGGGCCGGCCTGTCGGCTCTGGAGCTTGCCAGGTTACAGGCAAGTACCCTCTGATGAACGGAGGCATTGAAAAAGTGATTATTTTTGATGCAAATCGTACTTAACAACAAAAATGGATATACCCATGACAACAGAGATCGTTTACAAAGGGGAACTTAGATGTGATGCTACACATGTCAGAAGCAAGACACTTATCACGACAGACGCACCGGTTGATAACAAGGGCAAAGGGGCAGCCTTTTCTCCCTCAGACTTATTAGCCGTTGCACTAGGTACCTGCATTATCACAACTATCGGTATCAAGACGGAAGAGTGGGAAAATTCTTTTGAAGGCACACACCTGGAGGTGGTTAAAACCATGGCGCAGGAGCCACGCAGGGTAGGACAATTGCAGGTTGATATTTATCCGCCTGAAGGAATTCAGCTGGATGATAAACAGCGTAAAATCGTTGAAAACATTGCTCATACCTGTCCCGTAGCTAAAAGCCTGCATCCGGAACTGAAGCAAATAGTCACTTTCCATTGGTAAAGCATTAGCGATAGAACTATTCTGTCTAATTAGAGGGGAACAGCTATAAAATCAGTAATTTTGCCACTTAATTATGAAGGCAAGAACGCTCAAAAAGGATAAAGTCAATATTATTACGCTTGGATGCAGCAAGAACCTGGTAGACAGCGAGGTGCTCAGCGGTCAGTTAAAGGCGAATGACATTGATGTAGCGCATGAGAATCAAGTGTTAGACCACAACGTCGTGGTGGTCAATACCTGCGGGTTTATTGATAAGGCCAAGGAGGAAAGCATTCAGACGATCTTAGAACAGGTGCAGCTTAAAAAGCAGGGGGATCTGGATAAGGTATACGTTACCGGTTGCCTGAGCGAAAGATATCGTCAGGATCTGGAAAGTGAAATCCCGGAAGTAGATGCCTGGTTCGGAACCATGGAACTGCCTTTAATGCTTAAGAAATTTGAGGCCGATTATAAGGCTGAATTATTAGGGGAGCGTTTTTTAAGCACACCGCAGCACTATGCTTATCTAAAGATCAGTGAAGGCTGTAACAGAACCTGTGCTTTTTGTGCGATTCCGCTGATGAGAGGCACGCACATCTCAAGGCCGATTGAAGATCTGGTAAAAGAAGCTGAAAGTCTGGTCAAAAAAGGTGTGAAGGAAATTATGCTGATCGCGCAGGAACTGACTTATTACGGTCTGGATATCTATAAGAGAAGAGCCTTGGCAGAACTTTTAGATAAATTAGCCGATGTACAGGGACTGGAATGGATCCGCTTACATTATGCCTACCCCAATAAATTTCCGATGGAAGTGTTGGAAGTCATGAAGCGCCGTCCGAATATCTGTAATTATCTGGATATGCCTTTGCAGCATGCCTCTGATCATATGCTCTCTGCTATGAAAAGACAAAGCACCAGGCAGGAGATGCAAGAGCTGATCGATAAAATAAGGGAGACCAATCCAGGTATCTGTCTCAGGACAACACTGATCGCCGGTTTTCCCGGCGAGACACTGGAGGACGTGGAAGAGCTTAAGGATTTTCTGATTAAAAACCGTTTTGACAGAGTAGGGATTTTTCAGTACAGTCATGAAGAAAATACCAGTGCATATGCCCTGCAGGATAATATTCCTGCTAAGGAGAAGCAGCGCCGGGCGCAGGAGATCATGGAAGTGCAACAGGAAATCTCTCTGGAAAAGAATATGGAAAAAATCGGTCAGACGCTTCGCGTACTGATCGATAAGAAAGAAGCCGGCCGGTATTTGGGCCGTACGGAATTTGATAGTGTGGAAGTAGACAATGAAGTCGTCGTACAATCTGGTAAAGTACTTAACCCCGGTGATTTTGTAATGGTGAAGATCACCAAGGCCTATGATTATGACCTGGAAGGCATACTGGTAGAATAAAGTGTTTATCTCCGGCCTGCGGCCCATTTACAATGTTTGTCGGACCCGCCTGTCTGTATATTTAATAAGAACAGACAGTGCCCTTTAAATGCAGTCCTTAGCATGGCAAAAGAAAAATGTTGTCCCGACGGGACATTTATAGATTACGCAGCAACAAATTATTTTTCCAAAATAGTATTGGATTATATCCGGGGTGCCGATGCGCTCCGGCCTTTTTATGCCCACAGGCCGGATATGGCCGGCATAGAAGCGGCCATAACAGCCAAAAAGGGCTTTTCCACAGCTATCAGAAAGGTGCTGGTTGACAACATGCGCTCGCATTATGAAAAAAGTGGTCAATTGGCGGCTTATAAAAAAGTAGAGGCGAATATAGAAGCCCTGGGATCTTCCAATACATTTACGGTTACCACGGCACACCAGCCGAATATATTCGGAGGTCCGTTATATCTGGTCTATAAAATACTCCATGTAATACAGTTGGCGGAAATGCTGAACGCAACATATAAGGAGCAGCAGAAATATTTTGTTCCTTTTTATTATATGGGTAGTGAGGATGCTGATCTGGATGAGATTGGACAGATGCAGGTAGATGGAAAAAAGTACGTCTGGCAAACGGATCAGACCGGTCCGGTCGGCCGCATGAAAATAGATAAAAAATTACTGGCACTGATTGATGAACTGGAGGGCCAGGTGGGTGTAGGGGCCTATGGGCCGGAGTTCATCCGGATTCTGCGGGATTGTTATAGGGAAGGGCGGCTAATACAAGAGGCCACTTTCGCTTTTATCCATCAGTTATTTGGACGTTATGGCCTTTTGATCCTGATGCCAGACGACAGACAACTCAAAGAAGTCTTTGAGCCTGTTGTTTTAAAAGAACTGGAGGAAGGTTTTTCCCATAAAGCGCTGGAGAGGACTACCGCAAATATTGAGAAAGCGGGTTATAAGGTCCAGACCCACGGCCGGCCTATTAACCTGTTTTATCAGGAAGGCCATCACAGAGAGCGTATTATAAAAGATGGAGATGTTTACCGTATCGACGGGCGCGATGCTACCAGGTCCAGGGCTGAAATCGAAAAAGAGGTGAAGGATAGAGCGGAGCTTTTTAGTGGAAATGTGGTGCTCAGAGGACCTTTCCAGGAAACGATCCTGCCGGATATCGCCTTTGTTGGTGGTGGAGGCGAACTGGCCTACTGGTTGGAGATGAAAGGCGTTTATGAAGCTGCCGGCATTCCTTATCCGGTACTGCTTTTAAGAAATTCTTTCATGCTGCTGACGCCCAAAGAAACGGTACTCATGCATAAACTGGCGCTGCAGCCCGCAGATTTGTTCCTGCCCCTTCACCAGATCCAGGATCTGCTTTTGAAAAAAAAGGGCGTCGAAATTGATCTTTCCGGGGAGCTGGAACAGTTAAGCCAGCTCTATGCAAAAATCGGATTGAAAGCTGCCGCTGTGGACTCAACCCTTGCAGGTCATACGGAGGCCATCGCGACAGCCGCTAAGAATAAAGCCCACAGACTGGTGACAAAAATGAAAACAGCGCAGCGCAAAAGGCTGGAAACTGAAACCGGTCAGCTCAGAAAGTTAAAGGAGCGCTTATTTCCTGCCGGAAGTTTGCAGGAGAGAACTGAAAATATTGCCGGATTCTATGCACAGTATGGTAAAGATATCTTTGATCTGATCAAAGCCCGAAGCCTGACCCTGGAACAGCAATTCGGGGTAATCCATCTGCCGGAACCGGTACAACCGGATCCGGTCGTTTACAGTGAAGTATAATGGATTGATATTGCCTGATCTGTCAGCAACAGGAACTTGGCAAATGACGGAAAAAGCAGCTTCATTGTGCTTGTTGTTTTAGCTCCATAAGCGCAAACCAGCTGTACAAAAGGTCTTTCAGCGTTTGAACAGTGCCGGCATCTGCCAGCTCACCTTCACTATTAAATTTCCCGGCGACGCCTTGAATACGGATTGAGGTTGTTGTATCAAACTGACCGCCCAGTGTTTTTACAATCAGTTCCAGGCTTTCTTTGGCCTTTTCGCCCGAAGCTGCTGCGGTGATCAGTGCCATGGGCTTATCTGTTAAAACCGTTGTAGAAACCAGCCATTCCAGTGCGTTTTTTAAAATCCCGGGCAGGCTAAAAACATACTCCGGCGTACAGATGAGTATGCCATCCGCCTCAGCAACTTTTTGCCGGAGCTCCCCAACGGCAGCGGGGACCGTGCCTACCGGTTGTTGCGCATCTTTCTCTAAACGACCGGCAGCGGCTTTGTCCAGATCGGGATCAAAATAAGGAAGTTTACTGATTGGAAATATTTCCCAATAAACGGGCGCAGTATCGCTGTTGCCCGCCATTTTCAGGCCTGCGGCTTCTTTTTTTATGAACGCAACCAGCTTCTGGTTGGAAGAATGCTCTTTTGTGCTGCCTATTAAGACGAGAAGTTGTAGCTGACGCATCTTGATTTTTTTACCGGCAGCTACGCTACATACCAGAGCTGCCACTCATGAGAGGACAAAGATATCGAACGATTTAAAAATAGTGGGTAAATTATACTGTCTTTATGCTTACCCGCAGTTTTACTGCTATAAATCCGGCTGCTTTTGAAACAGGAATGGCGCAGAAAGTACACTTAAGAGCGGATCTAGTCCCAGTGTTTTCAGGGCTTGTCTACGATTCATAAAATTGATTTATTGAAGTGGTTACCTGTATACCGCAAACGCTATGGTCAAGATGATTACTAAAATTTGCCTTCCTTTGCTGCCCTAAAAGATACAGACAAAAAAGCGCTTCAGATCAAAAAAAGATCGCTTCATTCAAGTAGGATGTCCAAAGCTTTTTTGGGTGATATGACATGGTTGATCCAACCTGCTTTTAGTACATCCTGCTACTGATTTATTTTCTTCTGAACGTTGCCCAGACAATAAAGCACGTATATAGCTATTATTCAGGAAACGCAAATGCGGGTTCTGTATCGACAGGAAAGTTTACCGAATTTGCGATAAAACAGCGCGTGTGGGCCTCATGGTGCAAAGCCGTCGCTCTGCTTATATCTTCTTTGTGTGCCAGTTTAACCAAGGGCTTGAGCAACACATGGGTAAAGTGCCCTCCACGGATCTGTTTATGCCCCTTATCCGTTGTCAGCTGCTTTTCTCCTTCCATAGTTCCTGTGGCCTTGTCCCTGTATTCAAGTACGGTGATATGGTTATCCGCACATAAATGCAGATACCAAAGCATGTGGCAGGAGCTTAGGGCTGCAAGTAACAATTCTTCCGGATTGTGTTTCGTTCGGTCGCCTCTGAATTTTGGATCAGAACTTCCCTCAATAGGCGGCTTCTGGTTGCTGTGCCATCGGTAGGATCTTTCATAATTAGTATAGCTTTGCGTTCCCTGGCCGGTATTGCCGGTCCATTCCAGATTTAAATGATAATGATGCAAGTTTTCAGGCATGGTAATAAAAATTAGGCATTAAGGCGTATTTAACCGGGAAGTCAGCTCCCTGTGGTAAAATTACAGGTTTTGTTTTGTATCAACGAATCGCATCTTTACTAAGAGATTTTACTCCATGCTGTTTTGCCCATGGTCTGCATCAAGAATCCTCTGAGCATGGCATGGGCAGGGTCTTCCAGGTGCTCATCAGATTCAACAAGCGCTGTTGCCAGTTTTTTAGCGACTTGCAGTATCTCTGCGTCTTCGACCAGACTGGCCAACTTAAGGTTCAGTGCCCCGCTTTGACGGGTTCCTTCAATATCGCCCGGACCGCGCAGCTCCAGATCTTTTTCCGCGATCTTGAATCCGTCATTGGTGGCGCACATAATGCCGATCCTTTCACGGGCGTCCTGACTCAGTTTATTTCCGGTAAGTAAAATACAATAACTCTTTTCTGCACCCCGGCCCACGCGGCCGCGCAGCTGATGAAGCTGCGAGAGCCCGAATTTTTCAGCGCTTTCAATCACCATTACTGAAGCGTTCGGAACATTGACGCCGACTTCTATGACGGTGGTACTGACCATGATCTGTGTATCACCCCGGACGAACCGGTCCATATTGGTGGCTTTTTCTTCCGGTGATTGCCGGCCGTGGACCATACTGATCTTATAACGATGATCCGGAAAATAGGTCTTTACCTGTTCATAACCCTGCATCAGGTCTTCGTAACTTAATTTTTCACTCTCCTCGATCAGTGGATAGATAACATAAGCCTGCCGTCCTTTGTCAATCTCTGAACGGATAAACTCCATGACTTTCATCCGGTAGATATCCGTCCGGTGCAGGGTTGTCACCGGTTGCCTGCCAGGAGGTAATTCGTCCATGACACTGTAGTCCAGGTCTCCATAGGCAGTCATGGCCAGCGTTCTTGGGATTGGTGTAGCCGTCATCACAAGAATATGCGGAGGGATGACTGATTTTTTCCAGAGCCTGGCCCGCTGTGCGACGCCGAAACGATGCTGCTCATCCACAATGGCCAGCCCCAGGTTCTTGAAGACCACCTTATCTTCAATAACAGCATGCGTGCCGATCACCATATGGATCGTCCCATCAAGGAGACCGGCAAGTATCGCTCGTCTGTCCTTTGCCTTGGTACTCCCTGTCAGCAGTCTGAGCTCAATGGGCAGATCCTTCAATAATTCGGAAAGCCCGCTAAAATGCTGTGCGGCCAGGATCTCAGTAGGGGCCATCAGGCAGCTCTGGAAGCCATTATCGGCAGCCATCAGCATACTGAGTAAGGCAACGATCGTTTTGCCGCTGCCTACATCTCCCTGCAGAAGGCGGTTCATCTGGTGTCCGTGGGCGGTGTCTTGTCTGATCTCCCGGAGTACTCTTTTTTGGGCCCCGGTCAGCGCAAAGGGGAGGTGTTTTTCATAAAAAATATTGAACAGGTCACCGACCCTGTCAAACAGTAATCCCTTGGAGTGCCTGCCACGCCGGACTCTGATGAGGTTTAAGCGGACTTGGGCAATAAACAATTCTTCAAACTTCAACCGTCTCAGCGCCTGTTTATAGGCTGCATCATCGGGCGGAAAATGGATATAACAATAGGCCTGAAACCGGGGCATGAGCTGCAGATGCTGGCAGATCGCATCCGGAATATTCTCGGCTAGGTCCCGGGGCGAGAGCTGCTGCAAAAGATGTAAAGTCAGTTTGCCAATCTGCCGTCCGTTCAGGCCTTTTGTCTTAAGCTTCTCCGTAGAAGGATAGATGGGCTCCAAATAGGCTTTAGCGGCAATCTCCTGGGTTTCTGCAGATTCCATTTCGGGATGCGACATCTGTGCTTTGCCGTTAAAAAAACTGACCTTACCATAGATCAGCCAGGTACCCCCTTTTTCTAAAAGTTTTGCCACCCAATGAGCCCCCTGAAACCAGACGAGCTCTATTGCGCCGGTTCCGTCCC
The DNA here is from genome assembly GCF_020042345.1 of Arachidicoccus terrestris. Lineage (NCBI taxonomy): Bacteria > Pseudomonadati > Bacteroidota > Chitinophagia > Chitinophagales > Chitinophagaceae > Arachidicoccus > Arachidicoccus terrestris. The sequence goes on along the minus strand of NZ_CP083387.1, from coordinate 466,223 downwards.
GGAATTCGGCGACGAGTCTTTTCGACCGTCCCTGTCCCAGCATTTCATGGAAGGCGATTTTTCCTTTAAGCTGCACATAGTCTGTCGCCGGGTTAATTTCCCTAACGGAGTTGATTTTTGTGCGGTCAATATGTCGTATCGGAAAATGATAAAGTAAATCCTCAAAATGATGTATGCTTAGTTCCTTTCGCAACAAATCTCCCTTCAGGGGGCCGACCCCTTTAAGATATTCAATTGGATTTTGAAGTACTGAAGAACCGTTTTGCATAGATAGGCACAAAATAAATAATTATTTATTAAAAGGAAGCTTTTCATGTATAATCTCCGTTGGTCGAGATAGCTGTTTTTTATCCTTGCAAAGGTTAAATTCCGGCAGCGGCTTTTTTATTTAGCTAACAAATGTTATTTTTGGGTGCGGGATGCTCATATTGGCCATCCGGTTGATTAAAAACAAACACTTTATGGAAAATATGGAAAGAACCGTGTATATTATCAGTGCAACCAGAACGCCGATAGGAAGTTTCGGTGGTGTATTGAAAGACATTCCGGCCACTGAGCTGGGCGGCACGGTTATTCGGTCGGCTATAGAAAAAGCTAGTCTCAGTGTATCAGATATTGAAGAAGTTTTTATGGGGCAGGTATTGCAGGCGGGTACAGGTCAGGCGCCTGCCCGGCAGGCGGCATTAAAGGCAGGGCTGCCGTCTACGGTGGTTGCTACAACCGTCAATAAAGTCTGCGCCAGCGGCATGAAGGCAGTCATGTTGGCCACTCAGGCAATACGGGCAGGTGACAGGGACATCGTTGTAGCAGGCGGAATGGAGAATATGAGCCAGGTGCCTTTTTATTTGAAAAACCATCGCTTTGGCTTCAAATACGGCACAGACAGTGTTCAGGACGGGTTGGCCGGGGACGGGCTGACGGATGCTTACAGCGGGGAAGCCATGGGCATGTCGGCAGAGCTTTGTGCAGACCAGTGTAATATTACCAGGGACATGCAGGATCAATTTGCCATTGAGAGTTATAAGAGAAGTCAGCTGGCCTGGGAATCCGGTCGTTTCGATGGTGAAATTACATCTCTTACCCTTCCTAATCCCAAAGGTGAGCCCCTGATCATTAATAAGGATGAAGAGCCTTTTAAAGTAAAATTTGAAAAAATACCTTCGCTCAGACCCGCTTTTAAAAAGGACGGGACAGTAACAGCCGCCAATGCTTCTACCATGAATGACGGTGCCGCAGCACTCGTTTTGATGTCTAAACAAGAGGCAGATAAACGGGGACTTACACCGCTGGCAATTATCCGAAGCTATGCAGATGCAGCGCAGGAACCTGAATGGTTTACGACCAGCCCCGCGGTCGCCGTTCCTCTGGCGGTGGAAAAGGCCGGACTGCAGATCGGCGATATTGATTTTTTTGAACTCAATGAGGCGTTTTCCGTAGTAGGTATTGTCAACACCCAACGCCTGGCCATTACGGCGGATAAAGTTAATGTACATGGCGGTGCTGTTTCTTTAGGACACCCGCTGGGCTGCAGCGGCGCCCGGATTCTGGTTACGCTGATCGGCGTTCTGCAGGCGGGTGGTGCGAAGTACGGTGCTGCGGGTATATGCAACGGCGGCGGCGGAGCCAGCGCCATGGTGATAGAACGGGTATAAGCGCTTTTTAATTAAATTTACAACAGGCCATTTGTCCTCAGGATAAGGACAGGTGGCCTGTTTGCATTCAGTGACGTAGCCATCGCTTTAAAAAAGGATGGGCGCATCGTTTATTTAAGCCTGAGAATCTGTACTTTTGAGGCGAAAATATGTGATAGCTTCTAGCGTTGATTGGCTTTTACTCAACTGTTTCAAATGTGCTCACCAACCTTTTTAATATCAGTTAAACCTGTAGTATGGATAGAAATTTACCCTCTTTATGCTTTAAATTATTTGTTGCCTGTTTTTTATTGTCGTTTAATCAGCTCCGTGGCCAGATTACCCCGGGGCCGGGCGGCATTGTCTATGTCAATCGAAGTGTGACAGGCGGAACACATTCCGGGAACAGCTGGGCTAATGCCGTTCCTGAATTAGCGGATGTGTTGCTGTGGGCCAGAGATCAGGATCTGGCAAACCCCAACTGGCTGAGTGGAGATTCTATCCGGGTTTTTGTAGCGGAAGGAACTTATAAGCCGCTTTATAATGCCGATGAAGCGAACCGTCATACGGACGGAACTATAGATAATGCCTTTGTTCTCATCAATAAAGTATACTTGTATGGAGGATTTCCCGGTACAGGGAATCCTGGTCTCCAGGATCGGGAGTGGAAGGCCTATCCTACTGTTTTAAGCGGAGATATCGGCGCCCCCGGAGACTATGCTGACAATGTATGCCATGTGGTGATAATAGCGGGGGCTAATCCGGCAAGGCAGGATAAGAAAATCGATGGCTTTGTCGTAACAGGGGGGGCCGCGACTTACTCGCAGCAATCTCCGGGAGTTCGTATTGAAGACGTTCAAATGCAGTATGTAAGAACAGAGGCCGGCGGTATTTTTATTTTAACGCCGGTTGGGGGAGATGTATTTTCTCAGGTACTAAACACCACCGTGACAGAGAATCATGCCAATTTCGGCGGAGGTGTATCTATTCGGACGGCAAATGCTTTATTGAAGAACGTCATTATAAAAGACAATACAGCTGCTCAAAATGGAGGAGGACTTATTAGCTCGGGCAGTAACCATTCGGTGATAGTAAACACATTGATTACCGGAAATAATGCGGCCTCAGGTGGCGGTATTTACAGTTTTTTCGGAGCAGCCAGATATCATAACCTGACAGTTGCAGCTAATACGGCGACCGGACAAGGCAATGAACTCTATTTTGAGAATCAGGTATATGATGATCCTATGCTGCCAAAGCCGGATTCTGCCCGCTTTTTCAACTGCATTTTCTGGCATCCGGGCAGTACCGGTATAACGAATGTTTTCGTAGCAATAGATACGGTCTTTTCGGTAAGTCACAGTATCTTTCCCGGCGCTCAGCCCTGGCCGGGAGCAGGTAATCTGAACCAGGCGCCGGTCTTTACCGATGTGGCCGGGAAAGATTTTTCCCTCCGGTTAACCAGCCCCGCGATTAATAAAGGCATCAATGACTCAGTGGCGACCAGTACGCCGACTGATCTTGCCGGTAAGAACAGGATTGTCGGCAGCTACGTGGATATGGGTGCATATGAGAATCCTGATGGCGCCACATTACCGGTCAGCGTTGTTTCATTTAAAGGTGCATACGCCGGCGGTCTGGCGACCATTGAATGGCTGAGCGGTCTTGAATCGCATTTTGACCACTATGAATTAGAATCTGGCCCCAACGGAAAAGCATTTGCGAAAGTCATTCGTAAAACGGCCACCGGGAGCCACAGCCTCTATAAGGTGACGACACCGCAAGAAGGACCTGTTGCTTATTACAGGCTGAAGTTAGTCGATAAGGATGGTAGCAGCAGTTATTACGACAAGGTGATCAGGATCGCGCAAAACGCCGAATCCAAGCTGTCGGTTTATCCGAATCCGGCAAAAAAAATGATGTATCTGCAGGTGTCGAAAGCAGGCGTACTGAAGATATATGATGCCAGTGGAAAGCAGGTACAGCAGGTTGCTGTCCAGGTTGGAAAGGCTGCAGTTAATGTCGAGTCGCTTGCTGCCGGTCTCTATTTTTGTGTATTAGGTGAGCAGCGTTTTTCCTTTGTAAAAGCCCGCTAAAATCTGTCTATTTGTTAAAAAGAAATATTTTGTGGATCAGAACTGTTGTAATAATGTCAATAATCGCACCGACTGTTTATTTAAAGCTATATTTACAGGTAGTAATCAAATTAAGATGATAATAAAATAGATATATGGATACCGGTTACATTATACGATTGACCAATAAAGTGTTCGCGCCTGAGGTGTTAAAAAAGGCGTTGGGACTCGGCTCTTTTTTTCTGTTGTTTTGTTCGGTTGCGGCCTTTGGTCAACATGATTCTTTGATTACCAATAACGGCGAGGTGTTGGTGGGTCGCTATAATAAACCTGTCTTCGGACATAGCAGTTTTACCATTAATGGCAAGAAGCATCCGCTGGATGCTAAACAATACAAAGCCTATAAAAATGACGGCATCTGGTTTAAGAGTGTCAGCGTTTCTTCCAGGGTGGATCCGGTTTGGATGCAGTGCCTGGAACGCGGAACAATAGATCTTTATCAATATGTTACATATGGCGCCGCCACCCGGGTCTCCCCCAGAAATTTACCCGCTAGCTACGTGGTCTGGCTGGCCAGGAAAAATGACGGCCCTTTGCTCAATGTAAACGGGGTGATGGCCAGTGAAGTGCAGGCCAAGGATAATCTGCATAAATTGTTATTAGACCAGCCGGATCTGGCAGGAGCACTGGATAGTATACCTTTTACGACGCATGCTGTAAGAGGCTTGATTGCAGCCTATAACCGCAATGTAGATACAATCAAGTAAGGACACTCTACATTAATCAGTGGAATACTTTTTTTATTTTTAGGCATTATTTATTTTTGAGCAAATACGGGCGAAGAATGGAGATTTTTGAAGTGCATACGAAGGCGGATAAAAGGGATTTTTTGGAGATATCACCCAAGATAGGCCGTGCTTTTGCTCATTACGTGCAACCTTTGGATAAAGATATTGATGACGTCTTTAATCCTGCTAAGAATAAATGTTATGGGTTCGGGAAAGCCACCAGGTGGATCCTTAAAGATAACGGTAAGGTGATCGGCAGGATCGCTGCCTTTATCAATGACCAGTACCAAAATTTTGGAACAGATTATCCGACAGGTGGTATTGGCTTTTTTGAATGTATAGATTCGCAGAAAGCGGCAGATATGTTATTTGACCAGGCGGCCGGCTGGTTAAGAACAAGAGGAATGGAGGCGATGGATGGCCCCATTAATTTTGGAGACCGCGAACGCTGGTGGGGATTGATGATTGAGGGCTTTGATGCGGAACCCATTTATGGTATGGCCTTTAATCCTCCTTATTATCAACAGCTGTTTGAAAATTACGGGTTTCGCAATTTCTACAATCAGTATTATTTTGCCATGCTCATAACCGATGAACTGCCTGAAAAATATATTGAGCGGCATGCCAGGTTTAAAAATAAAAAGGATTACAGTGCACGTCATATCGATTTAAAGAATATTGAAAAGCATGCGGAGGAGTTTGCAACGGTATACAACGCGGCCTGGTCGCAGCATCATGAAGGCAAGACGATCACCAAAGAAGATATGATCCGTAATTTCAATGAAATGAAACCGATCATAGACGAAGAGATTATCTGGTTTGCCTATTATAGGGATGAACCTATTGCTATGTGGATCAACATACCGGATCTCAATGAATATTTTAAACATTTTAATGGGAAGTTTGGCCTGCTGCAGAAACTGCGGTTCCTATGGATGAAAAAAAAAGGTATCTGTGAACGCTTTACGGGTATTGCCTTTGGTGTGGTACCAAAGTACCAGGCGCTGGGGGTGGACGCTTTTATGATCACAGAAGGCTCGATCAGCATTCAGAAGAAACGTTCTTATGAGAAATACGAAATGGGCTGGACCGGTGACTGGAATCCCAGGATGCTGAATATCTACAAGGCGCTTGGCGGAAAACTCAGCAGACAGCTGGTCACCTACCGGTATATTTTTGATGAGAAACACCCTTTTGAAAGGCATCCTATCATTGATTATTCGGCTCAGGATGAGGGCAATAAAGCTTGATGTCATCCAATTATCATCATTATAACAATACATTAATATGCCTGCTCCAAGGATTTTACAAAAAAAGAAGACCATTGCTTTAGTTGCCCATGATCACAAGAAAGATGATCTGATTGCCTGGATCGGTGAAAACAAAGAAAAGCTGATCCCGCATCAGATGGTCGCTACCGGCACCACAGGTAAGTTGATTGAACAGCATCTAGGCGTGCCGGTACATAAAGTGCTGAGCGGCCCTTTAGGCGGTGATCAGCAGATCGGCTCCATGATCGCCAATGGCCAAATAGATATCGTGATTTTTTTCTGGGACCCTATGGAGGCGCAGCCGCATGACAGTGATGTAAAAGCGCTGTTGCGCCTGGGCGTTGTCTGGAATATTCCCATGGCCTGTTGTCCGGCAACAGCCGATTTTCTGATATCTTCTGCTTACATGGACAGCACTTATGAATGTAAGCAGACCGACTATACGGCTTATCTTAAAAGACGCATCGAACCCTAGTAGCCTTTAGTACGCATGACAAAAATTGGTTTATTATCTGATACGCATAGCTATCTGCCCGAAGCCGTATTCGAACATTTTGCCGATGTAGATGAGATCTGGCATGGAGGTGATGTGGGGGACTCGTCCGTGATCGATAGGCTGGAGGCGTTTAAACCCTTAAGGGGAGTGTATGGGAATATCGACGGTACTGCCATTCGCAGCCGTTTTCCCCTGGATAATCTATTTTATCTTGAAGACGTAAAAGTATTGATGCGCCATATTGGGGGGTATCCGGGCAGATATGCGCCTGGTGTAAGAGAGATCATTAAGAAGGAAAAGCCAGGGTTGTTTATCAGTGGTCATTCACATATTCTGAAGATCATGTATGATGAGAAGCTTCATTGCCTGCACATGAATCCGGGTGCCTGTGGCAAGCAAGGCTGGCATCAGGTGCAAACACTGATTAAGTTCCATATCAATGGTACGGATATCGCGGGATGTCAGGTTATTGAGCTCGGCAAGCGTTAGCTACGTGTGTTTTAAAGGGTATAAAAAACAAGCTGTTGGTTGTCAAAGGTTAAAGTTAGGCATTTGCAACGGCAATCCGTTTGGATTGTCAGAAAACGGTCAAGTTTTCCACATGGAATCGTTAAAAGGGTGGGCCAGCCAGTATTAATAGTTTACTTTTGAAACTGGCAGTTAAAACGATAGTAATTGCTCGAGTGAAACTATTTTATTCCACTTTAAAATCAAGTATTGACAATCATGATAGAAAATGCAACACTGACGCCAACAGATCATCATAGAAAAAAGCTGATAGAACCTACGGCAAATAAAGGAACAGCTGACAATAAAGACGAAGAGAAAGAATTACATGCGCTATGCAAACCCCGCTTAAGGGCCATTCATGACACGATGGATCTGCTGAGCGGTAAATGGAAAGTCGCTATTATTGGTTATTTACACACAATGGGTAAATGCCGTTTTATGCAGTTGCAGAGAAATATTGAAGGCATTGGTGCCAAAATGCTGTCCAAAGAATTAAAAGATCTGGAAATCAATGAACTGGTTACCCGTACTGTTTTGCATACCAGACCCGTAACCGTTGAGTACGAACTTACAGATTACGGAAAGACCCTGCAAAATATTATCAATGAATTATGCAGCTGGGGATTCAAGCACCGGGAAAGAATCCTGAAAAAACAAACCGAATGCAGTTGTGGTGAAGACCCTGAGTTTGGCTGTGAAGCGCCTAAAGCGACCAAGATCGCCGGATAAATTCCAGCCCCGGTAAATAAAGTAAATAAAAACGAGTCGGTATTGGAGGGACGCTTCCTGCCGGCTCGTTTTTATTTGATACCGTCTTTCACTAAATTATTAATGGGGAGGGGTCAGGGTTTTGCCCAGTTGGCTCAGTTTCTCAGCCGCCTGTTGAAGGGTTGCTTCTTTTTTGGCAAAACAAAAACGTATGAGTTTATGATCACCGAACTTTTCGCATAAAGAGGAGAGGGGGATCCCTGTGATGCCGGCTGCTTTGGTCAGCCAGACAGCGAAGTCCTTTTCTTTCATCTCACTAAAGCCCTCGTAACTGTATAACTGAAAATAGCTGCCTTCCACCGGAAAGGGTTTAAGGGGGCTACCCTTTAAGGCGTTCATTAAAAGATCTCTCTTCTTTTGCAGGGACCCGGCAAGTCTTAGGTAGGTATCCGGATCATGCATATATTCAGTGAGCGCGATCTGGACCGGAGAAAATGTACTGAAGGCATTGTTCTGATGCACTTTTCTGATTTCTGCCATTAACGGGGCGTCGGCCATAATATACCCCGTCTTCCAGCCGGTGCAATTAAACATCTTTCCAAAAGAGTGTACCGATATAGAACGTTCTCTTAAAAACGGAAAGCCTAATGGAGAATGATGAGGCTGGTCGTCAAAAATAACATGCTCATAAACCTCATCGCAGAGTACGATAATATTCGTGTCTTTTAATAATTCATGGAGCGCTTTTAATTGCGCTGACTTAAGCGTGGCGCCCGTTGGGTTATGTGGTGTATTGAGTATAATCATCCGGGTGGCTTTCGTTATATACCCTTTTAGTAGATCAATGTCCAGCTGGAAGTCGGGGTATTGCATGGGCACCGCAATGGGAATGCCGCCGACGGCGAGTATCGACGGGTGATAGCTGTCATAGGCCGGGTCAAAGTACAACACCTCGTCTTTTTGTCTGACAAAGGTGGAAATTACGGTAAAAAGTGCGTTGGTGGCCCCGGGCGTAATAGTGATTTCCGTCACAGGGTCAAATGACTGCCCTAGTTCGGCCTGGGCCTTTGCTGCTAACAGGTTTCTGAAGGCTTCGTAGCCGCTGGATGGCGCGTACTGATTATAGCCGTTTTCCATTGCTTTTGTGACTGCTTTAATCAGGAGCGGGTCCATGGGGTAATCCGGAAATCCCTGTCCCAGGTTTATGGCATTATTATCTATGGCCAGTTTGGACATTTCTGTAAAAATGCTGGTGGTCGTATGGGGAAATTTTGAATGTATAGTGATCATGATAAGGAAAAATATTTCATGGATGAGAATGATAGCCCCCGGGCAGAGCTGTTTGTCTGTCCTTTTTGCAAATTACAAAAAGGTCGCCATAACAGGTAAATTACAGCGACCTTTTTGTCATGAGGGAATAGCAGGTTAAAAACTAATGTTTATCAAACCAGAGTTTGGTAAACAAGTCATCAGTACCCTGGGCTGCCACTGCCGCCTTATAGGCCTTGCCATTTAATGTCTGCTCTGTTGAGGGATAAATAAAGCGTACCGGAATTTTATCTCCGTATTTGCCTGCAACAGCTGCCTGGAGCGTTGGATAATCCAGTCTGCGCCATTCGGCAAAGGCTTCCAGCCCTTCTCCGAATAGTGCGATCCATTTTTGGTCTCCAATGGATTTCTTGTAATTGGAGGCGTCATATTTAACGGAGGCCTGAGCAAGGTAGGCTCCAATCACTGCTGCGTCAGTGATGCCGTATTGCTTCAGGGAGGCGGTGATGGCTTCATTGTATAGCGTAGCCGGGTTTTCGGAACTGAAGCCCCTTGCTGCGGCTTCTGCTCTTAAGAAGAGTACTTCACTGTATGCCTGGATAACTGCCGGTGCATTATCTGCTGAAAAATATGTGCCGGGTTTAGAGGTGTTGGCCAGTCCCAGGCTGTTGGCGTCTGAGGTCGTTAAGCCGTTGGGAACACCTACATATTTGGTAATCTTATCATTTTCGGGAAGTCTGGCATACACGGGCAGCCTCGGATCCTTGAGTGCATATAACCGGTCTACAACTGTCTTGGAAATTCTGTAATCATTACGTGTAGAAAAATTGCTGGCGACGGGGTTCCAGTTCGGAGATTCATCGTAGACGAACTGCGCTGTCTGAGCGTTGGAACTGATCAATTCTTTACTGTTCAGTACTTTTTGAACTGTAGCTTTTGCCAGCGACGGGTCTGCGTCTGCGATTCTGAGTGCGATGCGCAACTGCAGGCTCCGGGCAAATCTTCTCCAGTTAGCAATATTGCCATCGTAGATCAAATCACCCTCAATAGGTGTGCCATTAGGATCGAGTTGTACTAAAGCTGTATCCAATTCACTAAGTATACCGGTATAAACCTCTTGCTGGCTGTCATAGGCTGCCAGGGAAGACGATTCAATTTTTCCGGATTCTTTGTAGGGGACATTGCCATATGCATCTGTCAGCAGTTGAAAATTCCAGGCTCTGAGTATATGGCCGACACCGATATAGTTATTATTTCCAGCCTCTTCGGCCAGTTTCATCATCACTTTAATGTTGGTCAGTGAAACGGAGTATAACGCTGTCCAAAAAGAAGAGAAACTGCTGGCGTCATAAATATACCGGTCCGCATCCGTATATTGAATCGCCGCCCATTGCTGAATAATCAGCTGGCTGGATCCGAAGTTGGCGGTCGCTCCCCAATAGGCGTCTGCAGCGCTTTTTTCTGCGCCGCCTAAAAGATAGTCGGGTGTCGGATTTTCTACTGCATTGGGGTTTTTATTGATACGAACAAGTTCTTTTTTGCAGGAGCTGATGCCCAGGATCAGCACACCGCTTATAAGTAATGCACCTGAGCGAAATAGAAATTTATTGAGTGAATATTTCATGATTGGAACTTTTAGAATTGAACACTTAAGTTGATGCCATAATTTCTGGAAGTGGGCAGTGTAAGATCTTCCAGACCTTGTCCGTTGCCCGTAGAAAAGGCAGTTTCCGGATCAATATTGGGGGCTTTTTTATAAATAAAGAAAAGATTGCGGCCTACCAGTGCAACGCTGGCACCCTGAACACCTATACGGGACAACCAGGCGCCCGGTAATTGGTAGCTGATACGCAGTTCTCTGAATTTGACATAACTGGCATCATATACATACTGCTCATCCACTGAGGAAATGGTCTTGTAGTATAAGGAAGCCGGTATGATCTGCTCATTGGCCTTTCCGTCACCGGTTACGCCCGGCGCAATTATGCCATCATCGTATATTTTCTCACCATTGGGTGCGCTCCCTGAGGCAGCCACCGGCAATTTGTTTTTATCGTTGTTCGGATAGTAATAATTGAGCCCGCCGAATTCCGCGCCTCTTCCAGGGAGTGTGGAAGCAAGTACCCCCGTGTATTGTCCCGTAGAGTTACTGCCAGAATATATGGAGCCGCCGATACTGGCGTCAATTAAAAAACTTAGCCCCCAGTTTTTATATTTTAAATTATTGTAGAATCCTCCGTTCCAGTCGGGTGTAAAGTGCCCCAGGTCTTGCAGTGTGGGGTCGGTTTGGGGCAGGCCATTGGAGCCAACCAGTATATTACCTTTGTTATCGCGCTGATAGGCCGTTCCAATAAGGGTGCCATAGGTTTTGCCTACAGCTGCGACTACCTGTACCGTTCCATCACTGCCTAATGTATAGTTCTCCAGTTGCCCGGCATCATCCAGGTACTTTACTTCGCTTTTGTTCCGCGCGAAATTTACAGAGAAGTTCCAGCTTAGGTCCTCGTTTTTTATAGGCGTAACACCCAGGGCCACTTCCAGGCCTTTGTTATTGATCTTGCCTGCATTTAATAACTGTTGCGTATAGCCTGAAGTAGGCGTGATATCTACTTTTAGGATCTGGTTAAAGCTGTTGGTATTATATAAACTGATATCCAATGTAGCTCTGCTGTGGAAGAAGCCCAGATCCAGACCCAGTTCAGTTGAAGTGGTGGATTCACTCTGGAACTTTTCATTCATCTGGATGCCTGAAGTTGTCAACAGCGGACTGGAACCAAACAGGGAGAACCCATAGGTGTTGTAGAGTTGATAGGGATCTGTATCAGCGCCCACTTCTGCCCAGCCACCGCGCACCTTGCCATAGCTCAGTACATCACTTTTAATATTGAATAAATCTGTGAATACGACCGTACCGTTTACAGACGGATAGAAATAGGAAAGATTATTTTCAGGCAGGGTAGAAGACCAGTCATTTCTGGCCGTTACATTGATAAAAGCATAGTTCTTATAACCCAACTGGGCGGACCCGTAAAGGCTATAGACTTTTAAATGACTGTAGTAGTTATTGGATATTAACGGATCTCTGGAATTATCCAGGGTATACACGCCGCCAACGGCCAGTCTTGGTGCCTTTTGATCATTCTCTTCATAGGTTTTGTTACGGATATTACCGCCGGCCAGAATATTCAGTGAGAAGTCACTATTGAGTTTTGTATCAAAATTAAGTGTACCTTCTGTATTGTTTTCATTAACGGTGTAACCAATTTCTTCATAAGATCCAAATGGGGTGCCACTGGTGCCATAGGCAATTTTTAGCTTTCTCCGGTCATTGTAATAATCTGTACCGCTGTGAAAATGAGCGGTTAAACCTGGAGCAATATCGTAGGTCAGTCCGACGTCGCCAATCAGACGGTCTCTTCTTTGCTGAACGGTATTTTCATAGGCACCGAAGTAAGGATTCGGATAATAGGCGTTGTTCCAGTTGTCGGGGCTGCCGGTAGAAAAATAGCTGTCTTTCAGTGATTGCATATCCACTTGTCTGCCGAACCAGGTAAACTGTAACATTGTGCTGCTGGCCCTCTTGCCACCAATGCCCGGCAGGTTGGGTGCATCTGAAATCAGGTAGTTGGCCATGGCCGAAAGGCTGAGTTTATCGGTAATCTTGAATCTGCTGTTTAAAGAGATATTTCTTTTATTGAGTTTTGAATTGGGAATAACACCTGTCTGATGCCCGTCATTGAACCCGACTCTATAACTGTATTTGTCGCCCGCATCGGCGATGGAAATACTGTTGGATGTAGAAAACCCAGTTTTAAAGAAGCTTTTGACATTGTCTGGATGTGCAACAAAAGGGACCGCTTCTCCATTTGAGCCGAACTGGGGAATTAACTGGCCTTCCATTCTGGGGCCCCAGCTTTCATCCACGTTATCATTTAGGCCGCCGCCGTTGCCATCGACGTAACTGAACTGTCCGTTACCTCCTTGCCCAAATACATTCTGATATTCAGGAAGCACAAGCAAACTGCTGAAAGTATTGTTAGAATTAAAGCTAATGCCGAGTCCTTTTTTCTTTTTGCCTGATTTGGTTTTAATGATGATGACACCATGTGCTGCACGGCTGCCATAAAGGGCTGCTGCATTGGGCCCTTTTAGAACACTCATTGATTCAATGTCTTCAGAATTCAGATCAGCGATTGCATTGGCATAGTCTCTTGAACCGCCGGCACCCAGTTGGGAGTTGTCAACAGGAACGCCATCTATGACAAATAAGGGCTGATTGTTTCCCGCAATAGATGTTTCTCCACGAATCACAATCCTGGAAGAGCCCATGTCTCCCTGAGAATTAGTGACTCTGACACCCGCTATCTTCCCCGAAAGGTTATTGACTAAGTTCGGGGTCTGCGTTGTATTGAGCTGTTCTGTTTTTAGCTCTTGCACTGAATAACCAAGTGATTTTTTCTCTTTTGAGATACCCAGGGCTGTGACAACGACTTCACTGAGTTCACTGGAAGATTGATGTAAGGCTATGTCAATCGGAGTGCTAGGGTCACCAACAACTATTTGTGCAGGCTCGTAGCCGATGTAGGAAAAGTTTAGTGTATCACCGGCGTTGGCTGTAAGCGTGAAATTGCCCAGGTTGGAGCTTAAAGTTGCTTTGCCGCCCACGATGCGGATGCTTACCCCGGACAGGGGGGTGCCGGTATCTGAGTGGACAGTTCCCTTTACTGCCGGCGTCTGTGCATGCAGTGCTGAGAAGCTTACCCAGAGTAACAACGATAATAGGTAACGATGTTTCATTTTGTTTGAGATTTGGATAATTTGAATTGATGTATTTGATATAAAGAGATGCCTGTAAACGACAGATACGGTTAATGGCCGCTATGTATGATATAGCGGACTCCAATAACAATTCTCAGTGTTGGAATTGTCATTGGCGCGTCATACAACGATCTGTAGTTTACATTGTATTTTAGAAGATTTGTTCCTTGCTCCGAATAGAAATGAGGGAAAGAAACGTAGAAATTCTATCGTAATATCAGGCGCAGCTCAGCTACAATAATAGGATGTAGTGATCTTCATAAATGCCGGTGCGCCTTTTTCTTTGTCGTTTGCCATTTTGTATACTTGTATCGGTTTTAACCGGAGGCAAAGATAGGGTGAGAATTTTAGTCTACAAATATTATAGACTAAAATTTAAAATTTTAATGGATCTACGTTACCTTTGCCTTGTAATAACAAAAACACCTCGTCTGAAAATTTGAACAGGCCTTTGCCTTTCTTATTTGAATGAAGATTGAGAATTAATGATTTATCCATGAAAAAATGTAGTGTCTTATTAATGCTATTGTTGCTCTCCTTTTGGGGAGGGGCCCAGATTAACCAGTCTATGTGGCGGGCTGTAATTCACAGACCGGATGGAGAAGGAATCGTATTTAACCTGCGTAGCGCGGTAGAAGATGGCAAACTCGTTTTCTATGTGGTGAATGGAGATGAGCAGATGCGCGTGCCAGATGTGGTAGCTAAAGGAGATTCGCTCATCGTAGGAATGCCGGTTTTTGAATCAGGCTTCAGATTTAGAATTATCAATAAGGATAGCCTGAGCGGGATATGGCAAAGAGCCTCCACCAGTCAGGAAATCGTTTTGCCACTGACAGCCTCAGCGCAACACGCAGTTCGTTTTGACCCCAGCCTGGGCATCCCAAAACAAAGTGTGGACGGCAAATGGCAGGTAACCTTTAAGAGCCGGTCGGGAGAGACTTCTCCTGCAATTGCTACTTTACACCAGAAGGGAGCCAGGGTTACAGGTTCCGTACTGACGCCTTATGGAGATGACAGATATCTGGAGGGCATTGTCACGGGTGACTCTTTGTATTTTTCAGGATTTGACGGAATTCACAGCCTGTTGTTTAAAGCGAAGGTGAAGGGAGATTCTCTAACCGGTATGCAATATAGTGGTGCTTCCAGCAAACAGTCATTTAGCGCTTATAAAACCGATACGCCCAGCTTACCTAACGAGGCAGCTATGTATCTTAAAAAAGGCGAACCTGGCTATCTGGATTTTACATTTAAGGATTTAGACGGAAAACCAGTATCCATTAAAGACAAGCGGTTTAAGAATAAAGTCGTCATAATTGACCTGATGGGATCCTGGTGCCCCAATTGTATGGATGAAACCGCCTTTCTAAGTAAATACTATAATGCTAATAAAGATAAAGGGATAGAGGTGATCAGCCTGGCTTATGAATTGACGACTGATTTTGACCGTTCCAGAAAGAGTCTGCTGAAGTTTCAGAAAGCTTATGATATACAGTATCCCGTACTGATAACAGGGGTTACGGTAACTGATAAGCAAAGGACCGAAAAAACATTGCCCCAGTTTACGCCGATCAAAATGTTCCCAACAACGATTATATTGGACAAGACCGGTAAGGTGCGTAAGATCGATACCGGCTTCCAGGGGCCTGGTACGGGATCTTATTATACGAATTACGTAAAAGAATTTAATGAACTGATTGACGGCTTACTGGCGGAATAGGTGGCCTGATTGATCGGGTTATGGCAACAGGGGTTGTTATATTTTCTATTCGACCTGTGTTCTTTGCGGCCTCCTAGGACCGGTGCAGCGTAGGACAGATACATACAAGTGAACCACCATATATTTTACTATTAATTCCGCATTACAAAAAGGGCCGGCTACAGTCATCAAGACTATACCGGCCCTTTTTACCATTTACTGTTGTAGTAAAGGTGAAGAATTATTTTGTCGTCCCTTTAAGCGGGAACTGATGGTCTTCCAGCATTTTCAGGGCATTGTACAGGTTGACGATGCCTCCGGAAATGCATAGTTCACTTAGTTTTGTTGCTTCTCCCGTTGCCGGATTCATTACCGGAAAATCAATTTTAGTGACAGAGGCCATGATGAGTTGTTTGACCTGTGGTGCCGTTAATTTAGGGTAGTAGGAGCGAATGACAGCAGCCACACCGGCGACTACAGGGGAGGCCATACTGGTCCCGCTTAGTGAACCGTAATTGTCTTTTCCAGGCAGCGTGGAATAGATCTCCACACCGGGGGCGAAGACGTCCACCGCTGTTTTACTGAAATTGGAGAACTCCGCGACCAGGTCATCTTCCATTGCGCCACTGGCACCCACCGTAATGACGTTGTCGAAGTTTTTACTGTCATTCGGGCCATAATATTGCGTAGGGTAATTGGGCATTCCTGTAATGTCTTTTCCGTCATTGCCGGCTGCGTGTACGAGTAAAACGTCATGCTTCTGCGCATACCGGATGGCACTTTCCACCCAGTTGCGATTTGGAGAGATCGGTTTGCCGAAACTCATATTGATAACTTTCGCGCCATGATCAACGGCATACATAATGGCCAGTGCGACGTCTTTATCATGCTCGTCGCCACCGCCCGGGACGGTTCTGACTTCTAACAAGGCTACATTATCTGCGATACCGTCCATGCCAAGATTGTTATTTCTGACGGCTCCTATGATGCCCGATACATGGGTGCCATGCATCACATCGCCGGCAGAAATGTTGCTGTTTCCATAGTATTTATCATTGAAGTCATTATAGTTGTCTTTAACGACATTCGCGCGATAGGCCGGAGGAGCCGTTTGAGGTAACTGATTAGCTGTTTTCAGGCTATCCATCAATTGGCTCAGCTTGCCGGGCAAAGTGATATTTGTTGTTCCCGGTGCTACTTTTTCAAGCAGGATCGTATAGATCTGCTTTTCTGCACTGGTCTTACGGTCGATTGGGGAATAGGCTTTCACATCTTCCAGATTAAAAGTGTCTTTTAGCAGCACTTTGCTAAAATCGCTGATCTGGGGCAATAGGCTGGAGATTCTTTCAATAGCTGCAGCTTCTTTGGCCGCATCGGTTGCCGACAGTTCAATGTCTTTGGCCTGAAGCCAGATCCGGTAATGCTCCCGGTCTTTAGCCGGAACTTGTGTGGAATCCTTGTATTTTTCGAATTGAGTTTTATAAGCAAAATAGTATCTGGAAGATTCTCTGGTGTCATCGGTAACGTTAGAGGTGTCACTTTTGCCTCCCAGAAAATTCCAGCCATAATAATCATCTACATATCCGTCTTTATCATTGTCTTTATTATCATGAGGGATTTCTTTGGGGTTATGCCAAAGGACATCATTCAAGTCTTCTTGTAAGGTATCAGCGCCAGAGTCGACGACACCGACGATGACCTTTTGTGAAGTCTTTCCTTTGAGTAACTCATCATAGCTTCTTGTTGCTGACACACCATACACACCGCTGTCTTTTATGGGATCCAGCATATGCCAGCTTAAGGGGACTTTGAAGGTCTGTGCTTTAGCTCCAGCCATGCAGATAAGCGCAATTGCGGCCAGACTGGTTAATTTTTTTATCATGTTGTCCTATTTTTCCTAGATTATAAGTATGCAATATACCTATTCACTTGTATCTAAATCCCAAAAAAATATGAATTTTTTAGATTTAGTGTAGTTGACGGTCTGATTGGCTGTAATTACATGGAAAACAAGGTTCTCCGGGGATATATTGTATTTTTGCATAAATTTTATATATGAGTCATTTACCGGAGAGTTTCCTAGATACGATTGTTGCTATTGCTACGCCACAAGGTGCGGGTGCTTTAGGTATTATAAGAATCAGTGGCCCAGAGACTTTCGCTATCGTGAACGCTTTATTTGCCGGTAAGGATTTAAGCCGCCAGAAAACGCATACACTGCACTTTGGAGTCATCAGATATCAGGATGAGGTTATCGACGAGGTGGTAATATCTCTATTCAGGAATCCCAGATCTTATACCGGTGAGGATGTTATTGAGATTTCCTGCCATGGCTCAGCTTATATCCAACAACGGTTATTGCAGGTATTGGTCGCATCAGGGGCCAGAATGGCCAGACCAGGCGAATTTACAGAGCGTGCTTTTTTTAACGGAAAAATGGATTTAACCCAGGCTGAGGCAGTAGCCGATTTGATTGCCTCTAATAGTAAGGCAGCACAACAAACGGCCTTAAAACAGTTAAGAGGCGGGTTTTCCGAAGATTTGCAAAAATTGAGGGAAGAGTTAATTCATTTTGCAGCCTTGATAGAGCTCGAATTGGATTTTTCCGAGGAGGATGTGGAGTTTGCGGATAGGAGCCAATTTATGAATTTGATCAGTCAGATAAAGTCAGCCACTCAAAAGCTGATTGATTCTTTTCAGCTGGGCAATGTAATTAAAAATGGCGTACGGGTGGCTATAATTGGCAGACCCAATGCTGGGAAATCTACATTGTTAAATGCACTTTTAAATGAAGAGCGGGCTATTGTCAGCGATATTGCAGGCACGACCAGAGATACGATTGAAGAAACCCTGAATATTAATGGCATTTTGTTCAGGCTGATTGATACAGCGGGTATCAGGGAACATTCCAGTGACCATATTGAGAACCTGGGTATCGAAAGAAGTAAATCCAATGCGGAAAACGCCCATATAATTTTATATTTGGTGGATAGTACAACTTCTGAGCCTGTTGATGTAGATTGGATGCAGCCTTACCAAACGAAAACGATTAAGGTATTTAATAAAATGGATGCAGTAACTGCTGCTAGTGTAGCGTCCGTTAAAAATCCTGATGGTCAGTCTGTTTGTATTTCTGCTAAAAAGAAAACAGGTATCGAAGATCTAAAACAGTTAATGTATTTGAAAGCTGTTGGCGAAGAACTTCAGACTGAAAACACGATTGTGACTAACGCAAGACATCATGCAATTCTTTTGAAAATTGCCGAAAGCCTTGAAGATATTCAGATGGGAATGGAAAATCAGGTAACCGGAGATTTACTTGCAATTGATATTAGAAGGTGTCTCCATTTCTTGGGAGAGATCACAGGTAAAATTGAAGTTGATCGTGACATTTTAGGAACTATTTTTGGAAAGTTTTGTATTGGCAAATAATGCACACAAAAAATTAAGAAATAACTATTAATATTAATAAGTAAAAGCCTGTAAATTAAGTTTTACAGGCTTTCTTCGTTTTGTGAATTGTATTAATTTTTATTCTTATATGTGACATGTTTGTCCCCTATTTGTCCCCCACATTTTATATTTGTGCCGAATAGAAAAGCAGGGGGGAAATCATGTCACATAAATACCCTTAAATGCACTTATGTATACTTAAATGCCTTTAAATACACTTACGATGAGTACAAATATTCGTATTAAAAGAGTTTGTCAGCATTGCCAGAAAACGTTTTGCGCACAGACGACTGTCACCAGGTTTTGTTCGATACAATGTGCCCGTAAGAATTATAAACTACGTCAGCGTCAGAAAAAAATTGACAAGTCAAATAATGAAACGGTTAAGGTTATGAAGGCGCCGGTGGAACAGTTAAATTTCAGCGACATTTTAACCGTAAAAGACGTGGCGAAAATAATAGGATGTCATATAAGACTGGTTTACCGGATGATCGATAATGGGAAAATAATGGCGATTAATCTTTCTGAACGGAAGATTCGCATTCATCGACGTGAAATGGAAAACATCTTTAAGAGGCCGGAATTAGTGATTATTCCATCCACTGGACCCAAAGAGATAAAGCCGCTCACAAAGGAAGATTGTTATCACATAAAAGAAGTAGAGACAAAATTTAATATTGGTCAGAAAACCCTGTACACGCTGCTAAAAAGGAAGAAGGTGCCTAAGCTGAAGGATGGGAGATTAGTTTATGTTCCAAAGAGGTCAGTGGACAGGATTATAAAAAACTATTTAAAGAACAGACACGATGGGCAAGGTGACACTACGCAAAAAGGAGATCAGTAACGAAAGATATACGCTGTTTCTGGATATATGGCCCCCAGTAATTAATCCAGGAACCGGTAAAATTCAAAGAAAGCATTACCTGAAACTCTTTACCTATAAAAAAGCTAAAAACCGGCTGGAAAGGGAGCATAATACGGAAACTATGAATCTGGCCGAGAATATCCGGGCGAGACGGCAGCTGGATATTCAGAATCTGCGATTCGATTTTCTTTCTGAAGAGAGGTTCAATGCCAATTTTATCGACTTCCTGCAACTGCAGGCGGATAAGCGCAAAGGGGATTACAATTGGAAGATGACAGTACAGTATTTCAAGACTTTTGCAGGAGAAAAGGTGACCTTTAAACAGATGACCGAAGGTCTATGTGAGGCGTTCTCTGAGTATCTTCTGTCCGGTCCCGCTGTGGGCAGGAGTAAAAGGAATATCGGCGTAAATACCGCTGTCAGCTATTTTTCAAGGTTCAGACTGACCTTAAAAGAAGCCTATAAAAAGGGATTATTATTGGTGAACCTGTATGAAAGGGTAGAGCCTATTGCATCTAAGGAAACGCACCGGCCGTTTCTGTTTCTGGAAGAATTGCAGCGGATGGCCCATGCCTATTGTGATTCTTTGGTCGTAAAGAGGGCGGCCTTGTTTTCTGCCCTGACAGGACTCAGGTTTTCTGATATTCAGGATTTGCGATGGTCAGAAATTATCGGCTCCGCCGGCTTCTATCATATTCAATTTATTCAGGAAAAGACCAGCGGGGCCGTTGTTTTGCCCATTTCTGATCAGGCTTATAGTCTTTTGGGAGAAAGGGGGCGGAGTCCGTATGTTTTTGCAAATCTTGAATATAAGGATGTGACCAGGCATCTGCCTGAGTGGTTGAAACAGGCCGGTATTGAAAAACATTTTACCTTTCATGGCTTCAGGCACACCTACGCGACCTTGCAGTTGGCCGCAGGGACGGATATCTATACCGTTTCTAAAATGTTGGGTCATAAAACCGTGAAAACCACGGAGATCTATGTTAAGATAGTCGATAAGCTGAAAATCGCTGCCGCAGCCCGTATCCAGCTGGAGTTAAATAATGTGATCCAGATCGGACTTCCCGAGCCGGCAAAAAGTTAAGATCCAAAATTTTGATGAACGGTATTCGGCTTACGCCAAATTGTAGGTAATTTGTGGTAACTATCTGAGATTTGCCTCTGTTTTTCTGACTGAATGGATTGAGCTTTATGATAACAATTTAAATGAATAATGGTATGTATTGTAGAAGAATTTATGTCGCGATGATGTTTGTTTTTTTTGCCGCCTCTTTTACTTTTGGCCAATCCAAGGCTGATCTGATTAATGAGTATTTGTCTGAAGGGCATAAGGCGGGTCTTTTCAATGGCAATGTTCTGGTCGCTGAAAAAGGGAAGATTGTAACTGAGGCGGCTGTAGGGTATGCCGATGCGCTCCAGAAGGACACTTTGACCATGGCGTATCGGTTTCATAACGGATCCATCTCCAAAGAATTTGATGCGGTAGGTATCATGATGCTTGCGGAACAGGGTAAACTGCAACTCAGTGACAAAGTGTCCAGGTTTTTTCCTGATTTGCCGGCCTGGGCAAAAAAAATAAGTATCTGGAATTTACTGCAATATACCAGCGGCCTGCCGGAAGTTCAATACGGGTCGGTACACGGGGATGCTGATAACTGGAAAGATCTGAAAAAAGTAAAGGCGCTGGATTTTGAACCGGGCACCAGATACGCTTATAATAACAACAATACTTTTTTGCGCAGGATGATCATTGCAAAAGTTGCGGGAAAGTCCTTTAATGATTTTGTTCAGCAGGATATTCTTAAACAAGCCGGCATTAAAAACGGTATCGTTGATCCGACTCAAACCGATGCGCTGATAGCAAGATCCTTTGATAATAATTTTAAGCAAGACGGTCTCGAAGTGCCTATCTCAGGCTGGACCTGTCTTGATGCGACGGATTTCTACAAATGGGCGGAATGCATTAACCATTTCAGACTTATCAGCCCGGCGTCTACAAAAACGATCCTGACACCCTTTAAGGAAGGCAACCAGTGTGGTTTAGGGAGTGGTGTTATAGATGGAGATACCGTCAAAAAGCATGTTCATGACGGCGTGGCGGTGCATTATCAGGCGCTGGAATATGTGGATAATAAAAATGGGATAGACAGAGTCATCATTATTCTATCCAATCAAAGACAGGGAAATGTCTATAAGATCGCTGAGGCGATCTGTAATATTTTGGATGGCATGCCGTTTCAAAAACTAGAGTAGTTAATGTTATTTTTCAGGCCTTACTCGATTGTACCTTGGTTTCCAGCTAGCAATAGACTGCCCACAATATGATGTAGCTCTTCCAAAGTAAAAGTCATGAGAAAAAATCGCGTTACCCTTATTTTTGAATCACGGATTGCATCTTCGGATTACCACTGATGGCGATTACTGGTAGGCGGGTAGTTAAGTTGGAAATGATTTGTTGGAACTGTTCGATTTACACTAAATATCTAAATAAATAAATAGATCTTTCCTATAGTTTATTTGGCTATATACACTATATAACCTTCCAGATACTTTAATTGAAGCATTAATCTATTTCCAATCAATTATTCTTTTGTTTTCATCTAAAATCATTAAAAATAATTTGTTCTTCAATCTATAGTTTTTTGTGTAAAACTGAAGAGCTTTTTCTAGAGAAGTCCAAGTCTTAAATGTTTTTTTTGTTAGGTTTGTTTTGCATAGATATTGTGTACTTTCTTTTTGAAGAAACCTTATATTGATTTCTTTTTCAAAATTTAAGGTGTCCATTTTTTTGTATGGGAATTTCTTTGCTTGGCGACACTTTGCATTTAATACGATGTCTATGGATGATGAAATTCCAATAATCTCGTATTTTAAATTTTGCAACCAATTTAGATTGTATCCGAAGGAAGCAGAATGTGCAGAGCTATGCCTTCTTTCACTTGCAAGTGAAAAAGCAGAGTTTAGATTTGGAATGCCTGCACCTATACTGTTGCCAATTTTTTGCAGTGTTGACCATCCTCCAGACACACCAAATGCTTTTAATAGATCCTTTATTTCTTCAGCTGAAATATTTGAATTGGCATTCACAAAAGAGTATTTTGAAATTTGAAATGGGTGGCTTAATGTCGATGCAATTTTAAGAGTTTCGGTTTGTATGATTGATTTATAATCTTCACCTTCTTTTTTTAAGATCTTTTGCTGAAACTGAAGGGATGACAACGCTTTAGTTATCGACGAATCTTGAAGAGTGTCGGGTAAATTGGTAAATGGGATACTCGTATTACAGAGTTCATCAAGTGCTTCATATGTTCGATTTCTGATAAAATCTTCTAAAATATTAAATGCTACGATGCTTAGTCCTTTCCTTAGAAGGTTCGCAATTTTATTGTGTTCAGTGTCTTGGATTGAATTATCAATTAGTTCTGGAAGGTAGGATGCTTTGTCGATATACTTCAATCTTTCCAACAATTCATCTTTTGCAGTCATTAAAATTAAATTTGCTTTAAAACATTTATAAATGTGCTAATTCTCTTTTGGACATTTTTCGCATTTGACGTAAACTGTGACACTGATTCTTCGAAATCTTTGTCATTTTTTAAAAGATTTTTTAATCCAGATTTAACTTTTGCACTGCTTTTCATGGCTTTTTTGTACTGGGCTTCGTTTAAAAATGTGCAGCAAACCATTTGTATGTCGAAAAAACCTTGCATGATTCGTCTATTTGAATCAGGCTTCATAAATCCTTCATTTCCCCATATCGTTTCGCAGAATTTCAACGCATTCTTAAAAATTCTCTTTTGAGCTGCCACGGTCGATGGATCATTTTTATAATTTTTTGCCATGAACTCATCCATTGCTTTATCCATATTTCCATGAAAGCTTTTCCAATACTCCCTTATTGTAAAGAATCTGAGGACATATTGTACGTCAATCATTTCTTTGTAATTTTTGCTTTCACGCGTTGACTTTAATTGTTGTTTTAGATATGTTTCTTCGGACAATTCAAACAGTAGATCATTGAAATTTCCTCTATAGGCGACATTTCTAATTTCTTGAGAATTTAAAGGTACGCCCGCTTTATTTAACCGTAAAAATACTTCATGTTTTAAATCGGGGTCTGATTGCCGTAAAAGTGTAACAACGCGTAAATAGGGTCTAATCTTTAAAGCATTACTCAATTTTAACGGAAGGTCTGAGAAATATAAACCGTCCAGTTCTTGAAATTTATTTAAATTCTTCAATTTCAGGTTCCCGGAAAGAAATTTATGTATCGCAGTAATTCGCTGTTTCCCATCTATTACAGAATAGATTCCATATTCATCTTCTGCCAAATAAATAGGAGGTACTGGAATATTGAGTAAAAATGACTCAATTAATTCTGATTCTTTATCATCATTCCATCGTTCCCTTCTTTGATATTTTGGACTTATGTCTATTGATTCATTTGCTACCATATCAGAAACGGATTGAAGTGAAAGGTCAGATTGTTGTAATACCAAAGAATTTTGAGCTGTCTCGAACTTTTGTTCAATCTTTATTTTCTGGCTATTATCAATTACCATATGTATGTGTTTGTGAGATAAAGGTAATGCTATAAGTAGTAATATAGCAATTTTTTTGTTCAAACTAGATTTTACTTCAATATTTTTGTATAGTTGTTATTGTAGCTCACCTTCTCTTTTTAAAATACCCTTCCGCCTCCTCTTTCAGCTCCTTGAAAGTTTTCTTTTTACCGGACTGGATCCATTCCAGGAGCTCCCGCCTGGAAAAATACAGCCGCTTGCCCTGTTTGAAAAAGGGGATCTCTCTATGGCAGACCTTGGCGTATATCGTAGGAACTGCCAGACCCAATAGAGCGGCCGCCTCCGCTATGGTCAGCAGATCAGGGACTTTCTCTTGTTGGGGTTTAAGTTTTCCCAACAGCACCTCTATATGATCCACCTTCTCGTGCAACAGGCCGATCGCACGAGGTAACTCTTCGAACTTGTATTCATACATCCCTTGCCCCCTTTAAATGATAAATGTGGTATTTAAAATGCTTCCGTTATACATATACGACTTCCCTTCCTGCTGCCGCTTTGAGACTCGTACCGGATATATCCGTAATGATGCAGCTCCGAGATATACTTATGATAAGCGCTCTTGCTGGCAATTTTCGAGGCCTCCCGCAATACCTGCCCCTTAACGGTAATGACATCTCCTTTTTGCTGTTCTCTCATGAACCGTAGAATGGCCATCATAAGACTGATATGCAGAGGACCGACCCTAAAATCGTTTTGCATTTTATCTATAAGTGCGAATAGGTTGACGTTTTCTGATTCCATATCACCCGATCTTTTGTGTTCTCTTTAATGTATGGGATGTGATTTTCTTTAAAAGTTCTCTTGTGGAAGGTATTTGCTCCAGCCTTTTGATAAGAGAGGGATGTATTATCCCCAGCTCTTTTTGTTCATTTAAGGAAACCGGCCTAAGTTCATGGGTATATAGGTTAAGGCAATACATATTTGTGTCGGGAGAGATATATAGGCGTTCTGTTTCTGATTTATTATTGAGAAAGGTAGTCATTGCAAGATCCCCTCTTTCCAGACTTTTGATGAGTGCATGATGCTGGTTTTCTGATATGGTATATTCTCTTAAGACTTCTTTTAAGTCAAAACTTGCAACGGGCTCTATTATAAGCTTGTGGTTACGTGAAATTGGAGAGAGCTCCTTGAAATTGAGCCGGATCCAACTGTCGATCTGCATGTTATTTTTATCGAGCATAAGTTTACGCACGGGCCGGCCCGAAAGAAGATTATAACCTTCCTGCACGGTAACTTTAAATGAATGTTTTATTGTCGATCCGTCCCTTTGCGCTACTTCCCTTAGTTTTTGAAAATAAAAGCGCTGACCGATTTTTTCCACGGTGTCGGCCTTTTGTAAATGAAGCTCAAGATGGCTGATGTCGTACCGCTTTAACAGCTCGTCTCTTTTAAACCGGATCGTTCCTTCCAATTGATCCCTGCCAAATTTTCTTTGAAAATTATAGTCTACTGTATCGTTGCCGGTAGAAAACAGCTTTTGTACATGCTCTCCAAACCCTTCTTCAATACCGATGC
Source organism: Arachidicoccus terrestris (assembly GCF_020042345.1). NCBI lineage: Bacteria > Pseudomonadati > Bacteroidota > Chitinophagia > Chitinophagales > Chitinophagaceae > Arachidicoccus > Arachidicoccus terrestris. The sequence goes on along the minus strand of NZ_CP083387.1, from coordinate 440,542 downwards.
GCCGAAACTCGTTTTTATGATAATCATCCACATTCACTTCACTGGTCATACTTCTCTTTTTAAGATGATAGAAGATTTTTGAACGCACATATCCTGAATGTTACTCCATTTTGGGCCGGGTTTTCTGATCTGGTTTCTGCGCTGTTTGAGGTGCCTGCTTTTGTTCTTGACGCGTTTTTTCAATTTGTCCAAGCTTCTGCCCAAGCTCCCTTGAGATCAGTCCACGCTCTATTAAGGCTTTCACCGGAATCAGCCTTTTCTCCTGATCGTAGACATGCAGCGATCCGGTCCTAATGCCGGGGGAGATGTAGAGTTGCTCTTCCACCCCGTTTTTGTGCACAAAGGTCGCCAGCTGCAGGTTGCCCCGGTTCAGGGACTCCATCATATAACCCAGGTATTTCGGTAAGTTGAGTTCCTTGATGGAATACTCTTTCAGGACATTTTCCAGTTTATAGCCGTAGTTTTTGGTAAAATAATTGAGCTCATGGTTGCCGTTCGCCAGTTTCTTTTGCCGGTTCATCTTTACCCAGGCCTCAAAGGAAACGCCGTCACGACTGACCAGGCGTTTATAGACGGGGCGACCGGAGAGTAGGTTATAGGCCTCTTTTAGGGTATAGCGGTTCTGACGGTACGTCAGCTTGCCGTCATCGTTATAGATCTTCCGGTGTTCTCCTAGGTAGAATCGCTGCGAAATGTTTTCATTCTGACCTGGGCGTTGTAAGCTAAGGTCAAAACGTTTGAGCTCATAGGAATTCAGCGCCGGTAATTTCTTAAGATAAATCAGTGCTTCAACCTTATCACCGTCGATCTCTTTTTCCAGCCTGACATGAAGTTCTTCCTTCCCCTGCCGCATCTGTTCTCTTAGCGCGTCGTTATAGGCTTCCGGCATGCCGATACGCTGAAATTGCCTTTCGTGATACTGCTCTACTTCATTTTCCATTTTTACTGTTTTTAATTACTTATAAATAGTTGTAAATGCTTATCCGCTGGTCGTATGTTTTCTACTCAAGCGTCCTCGCCCTGAGCAGCTTTCTGGACGGAAGGGTTAAAATCAGATGTCTGCCGCCCGTTTTGTCGTTTATACGTACTTTTAATCGCTTAGCCCCGGATAGCGTAAATGGCTTAAATGCCAGGATCAGATCCGTATAACGGCCTCCTTCTACCGACTCGACCACTTCCGAATACACCGGTGAAAGTCGTATTTCTTGCCTGGCGGTTCTTTTCGCCTGTTTCTTATCCACCGCTGAAAACGTCGTGTTGTCCAGGTCAAAAGCCACCTCGGAATAATTCGTGAGCCGCAGCCTGAACCACATCAGGTCATCTTTCAGGTAAATGCCGGCGAGCCGGAGCCGCATGCCTTGACTGACGATGCTCTTATGTAAAAAATTGCCGGCCTGGAGTATCCCCGCCGCGTCCCTTTCAAGCGCCTGCTCGTTATGGCCGTCCGTGAGAGCCAGCCCGTCCGCGTACGCTTCCCCTTGCCCTCTGAAAGAGAGGTTCAGAACCTTCGGGTCTGCCGCGTAGGCCACCAGAAAAGAATAGAATTTACCGTCCGAAGTAATCACCGTCAGATTGGTCTCGGAAAACGCCGTATCCCCGGCCTTCAATTGCAGGATATTGGAGAATCCCTTAACCACTTGCGCGATCACGCCCTCACTTCCCCTGTCCACGCTTCGTATGGCATAAGGGAAGATAATGTTACTGGTCTTATTGACCGCGACCGCCACCCGGCATCTCGGCGACACTGCCGTAGGCGCTATTACCCGCTGAGCGAATAAACCGCCACTTACGAATATGCTGATCACCGTCATCAAAATCCATTTTCTCATCGCTCTATATTTTTCGTTTAAGTGAAATTTTACAAACCCAGGTGTCTGGGAAGACATTCAATGTGTCCAATAAGACGGAAAAGTTGTCCGGTAAGACATCCCGCTTATCCGATAGGACAGGACAATACAATACATGTGTCCAAAACGACAGGGTAGTTATCCAATAAGACACGCTCTATTCGTTCTCCTTGATATTCAGGTCTTTCAGCCATAGCCGGTAGCCGCTTCGAACCCGTACTTTCACCAGTTGTACCTTCTTTCCGATCAGCCGTCCAGCCGCCTGTATGCCCGCGCTCGCCGCCTGAGCACCCAGCGTGGCCCCGTAAGCCCCGAAATTCAGCGTCTCCACCGCCTGACCAGCTGAGCGCTTGGCGATATCTCTGGAAATCGCACCTGGAATAAACAGCCCTTGTTGTCCGTCCAGATCATAGGCTGAGAGCGCCACCGGTAAGATCCGCCCCTGATATCCAATGGAATGGACAAGAATCTCCAGTCTTTCGCCTTTCAGCGCCGCAACTCCATAGAGCGGTTGATTTTTAGCTACTGGGACGCCATGGATATGGACATCGGACAGGAGCTGAAGCTTCACTGTAGCCCCGTTGACAAGTACCTGCTCCTCGGGGATTTCGGCCGGAATCGTGTTGATCCTAATAGACGTGCTGTCCGTCGGGTCGCTGCCATTCAGCCCGTAAAATCCGCCGCTTCTTTTTTGCTCCGGATGACCGTTCAATAAGGACACCGTAACGGTACGTTCTTTTTTGCGGACAGGGTACACGAGTTTTTTGTTTTGCTCCGACCTTTGCCGTATTTCTTTCTTCACCCTTTCCGGGTGTTGGATGTCCAGTACTTTAGTGAGCATCCCGTCCAGTTTTTCCAGTTCGGGATCGACACTTGCCGTTTCAAGAGCCTCTGCGCCAGCCATTTCTTCCGGCAAACTGCCGCCCGCCGCCCATCGCGCCGTCTCCCGGATTCTTCGGAGCGCCGCAGCCTTTTCCGCTGGCGGCGGATCTGGAAGTTCATTGGCGTACGAAGAGTTTTCAGGATTGACGTCATCCATAGCCGTTGGAGGTGCCTGTAAGCGTTTATGAATGGCTGCGATCTTCTCTTCGATTGCCTTTTCCTTTGGATCCAGTGGCATGGCCATCCCCGAAATATCCTGTGTTTCACCCACCTCAGAAGCCTCAGCTGCTCTGATAAGTGACCGCATCCGCTCCGAATCCTTATCCGCCTTCTCGTAATACTGCATCTTATTCCAGTTGCTGTCACTGGCCTGCCTCGCCACAGGTAGCTGAAAATTAAATCCGCTTTTTCTATTAGCAGCGCCCTTCACGCTCTGCGCGTCCACGCTGCCTACAATACCGGTTGACCAGAATAGTAGCGTCATAAAAGGAATGACGACCAACGGAAGCACGATTAAAAATTTCCTTTGCCGCTCTTTTTTTATCGACTTCAGATCTTTTATATCACCTGATTTGTTTGAACTATTTGATTTGTCTATCATGACTCCCGTTTTTAATTGTTTCTAAATGCTTATAATGATTCCTACGCCACTGCTCAAAACCTGCCAGACTATCCATGAACCGCCGCTCACTAATGAGCTTTGGGATTGATATGCCTCCCGGCTGAAAATTCCCGCCTTGAAACGGCCTGTTCATGCTGTTGAGCCCAACTTTCAAGGCCGCCGCGCCAAAGAGCCCTGAGAACAGCAGTAGGAGCCAAATCCATCTGCGCTGGCTGAAGCCTGCCGTTTTCCGGTTGAGATATTCTGCCATCTGGTGCTGTCTGCGGCGGGTGGCTGAATCAAGCCTCTGAAAAATCTGACTGATTATTTTCTGGCGCCTCCTTTTTTTGTTTCTTATCATCTGGCGACCGTTTTTAAATCTTTGTTTTCTAAAATGCTCCATTTTTCGATCAATAGCCCGTGCGGATTATTGTCACTGCGGGGTACTTCTCTGAGATACCCTTCCGTTACAAGACTTCTGTAAGTAGTACTCACTGGCCGCACGATCTTCTCGCTCCCATATAGCCGGAAGTAATAGGGATAGGCGTTTAAATTCAGCTGCACGCTGTCGATCATCACTTCCTGGCTGACATTTCCGGAAATCAGCTGCGCGTAATAATTGTTCTCCTGAAGGCTACTATAGATGTTTCTGGCGGAGCCGTCCGCCATGTATAACGCCTTTTGAATGCCCATCCTGATCTGATCGTCATCCGGGGCGAGGGTAAAGAAGTATTCGTGGAACCTTTTGATATGATCTCTGGCTTCTACGCCGAGATTGTCTTTTCTGACCGATCCGAAGGCTTCGATCGCCTTGCCGCTGGCCAGTACATAGATTTTACTTTGTGAGGAAGCCGACAGCTGATAACTTTTAAAAAAGACAACGCCGTCCAGCAACAAACTGCCGATAACGATGATGATTGTAAACAGCCGAACATACCTGAATGCGCTATCAATATTTTTCATTTTCTGGAACATAGACTGGGTCAATGTTTTAATGACTTATAAATGCTTATAAACATTTCCATATACTTACACTCACTTATGGATTACCGTTTAGCTTGTTTTTCATATAATGAGTAGCCCGGCCGTAAGCCCGGCCCGCTTTTGCCGCCACACCGCCGCCGGAAGATCCCTGGTGATAACCCGAGTCAAAATGCCCGGTAGCGCCGGCGATGTTTCTGGCGGCTGTACCCGCGACGGATATGCCCGCCGCTCCTCCGGTCATGGCGCCCGCTACGGCGCCACCCGCGATACCGCCTGCCAGCGCGGTGGCCTTGCTGCCGATGGCGTCTCCGCCGCCCACATGCATGATATGACCTGCGATGGAAGGCACCGTGAAATAGCCGATGATGCCGATGATCATAAAGATCAGATAGCCCATATCCGTCGAGCTGAAAAAGGTGTCGCCTGATGACTGCACCTGCGCAAGGTCGATCCTGAGCATGTTTTCCTGGATCTTGCCGATCACGGCCCCGAAAATATTGGCTACCGGCAGCCATAAAAACACGTTGATATACCGGGCCAGCCAGTGACGGATCGTATGCTGGAAGCCGTCAAAAACGCCGAGCCCGAATACCAAGGGGCCCAGGATGGCCAGAATGATCAGATTAAAGGTCCGTATGGTATTGATGCATAAGGAGGCTGCGGCGAACAGCACCTGCAGGACTTCGCTCATCCATTCCTTGACGGAGTTCCTGAAATTATAAGAAGCCTTCGCCATCGCGAAGCGGATATCGTTGCCGATCCCTTCAAACATGCCCTCGCTGGCGGGTTCTTCGCCCGGATGCGTATACTGATACCAACGGTCCCTATCGCCATCACCCGCCTGGCCGACGTACATCTGCCAGGCATCGGTTTGTTTCACTGCTTCTTCTTTTTGTTTTAAAAGCGCCGCTACCGCGGCGTCACTGCCCGTTACCATACCTGCCGTTCCGGTGACCGTGGGTTTCAGTACGCCGTTGATCATGGCGATCACCGCCGGGAATACCAGGATCGCGAAGCCGATCACGAAAGGGCGCAAAAGGGGATAGAAGTCCACCGACTCCGCGCTGGCAATATGGCGCCAGACCCGCTGCGCGATATACCAGAGCGCCGCGAAAGCGGCGATGGCCCGGCCAACCCCGATCAGCTGACTGCACATCGGCATCATCTTGTTATAGAGCTGGTCCAGGACGGCGTGCAGCCCCTGGATATCCCCAGCCAGGGAACTGCTTCCGTCCTGCGCCAGCAGTAAATTGGGGACAGCGATCCCCAGAACCATTATGGCAATGGCCCGAATACGGCTTATATTCATAGAAGTATTTTTAAGTGCTTATAAGTATTTACGCATTCATCGAATGCTATGGATTAGAACGCCCATACAGTCCTTCCACCGTCCTCACTTCCCTTAACTGCCTTCGCCTTTGCAGCGCCAGCACCGATGTATTGTTATTAAAGGATCTCAGAAAACTGAGCTTATCCAAACTGTCATCATAGAGCCGGTCGATGACTGAAAGCCTTTCCGCGTCTGACATCCGGAGTCGCCCGGCCGTTACGACCGTCGTCAGGTCACTCAGGTTTTTAAGGCTGGCATCCAGCAGATTATTATAGACCCGACCTATATAAAGGACTTCATCCGGCTGAAACATGTTGCTTGCTTTAAAGCGGTTAAAAGCGGCTTTATATTCCCGGAGGGTATTGAGCTGCATGGAAACAATATCCGCTGTCTTCTTATAATTTCTGACAACCGGACTCACCGCCATCAGCCCGTCCAGAAATACCTTATGGAGGTTAAAATCCCCTTTTGAAATATCCCGAACCGTCGTATACCCCCTCATCACCACCGTATAGGCGGACTTCATATCCGATAGGATCTTTTTAAACTGCGCTAACTTCTCCACATCCAGCAGCAACTGCTTTACCTCCTGATCCTGAGCCTTGAGCTTGTTCATTCCTAAAAAAGCTGTGTAAATTGTCATCAAGATTATTAGCCAGTATTTTCGATTCATTATTACCCCCCTTTTGAATACTTTTTAATATTTAGGTTAGAGCGCTACCTTGACATGGTTTAGCCCTAAGGTTCGATATCATATAGATTCCTGAGCGTCCCTACATCTGCCTTTTCTCTCATTCGCTGAATAATCAGCATACTGGCCTCATTATAAAACTGACACGCAAAATCATATTTATCCTGCATTCCTTGATAGATTTTATGAATGGCGTCTATCCTTTCGCTTTCTTTCATCCTGTACTTCCCGGGCGTCGTGAGCGCCTCCAGTTGATTCATGTCCTCCTTGCATTTCGAGAACAGATTCGCCCAGACCTTTTCAATGTATTCCTTCTCCGAGGCGTGGAGGTAATGACTCTGCCCGACTTTTTTCGATCTCTCCCTGAGCGCCCGGATATCATTATAGCGCGTGATGGTACTCGTAATATCTTCATCACTTCTGACCGTAGGGCTGATATTTTCCAGGGAAGAAAAATAGTCCTTATCCAGGTTGAACCGGCGGTTTTTAAGATCACCGATAAACTGCAGTCCGTCAGTTACGATACCGTATCCCTTTCCGGCAAGCGCGATATAGCTCTGCAGTTCTGCTATCTGGCGGACTAGATATTTCTCCTGCGTTTTCTTTTGCTTAAATAACTCTGAGAATGTCTGTGCACGCAGACCGCCAATTGTCGCGACACAAATAAGAATGACCCATACCTTTTTCATAAAATGCCTTTTGATTTTAATTTACAACCCGTACATCCACCTGACGATCTCCGCATCCTTCTCGTCCTTACTCCTTTGTAGCGATAGCACCGCGTTCTCAGCATTAAATCGTTTGAGATCATTATAGTGCGCGTCGACGCTTTTCGCCACCCGGTCCACCATCTGCATCCGGTCCGCATCACTCATCTGCGTGGTAAAAGATGATATGAGGCTCAACAGGCTGCCGGCATCTTCCAGCGTTCGCTGTAGTATCCCGCTGTACACGCTGCCCATATAGCCCAGCTCATCAGGGGTAAAATGCTGATCCGCTTGCAACAACCCCCAGGCCCGTTTATAAGCATTTACAAGCGCTACCTGCTTTTGAGAGATCTCTTTTACCCGGTGATACCCGCTTATAAGTGTTTTTACCTGCCAGAGCTCATTAAAGTATTTTTCATAGAGATCCTTTTGCTGCTGCGCCCAATGGGCAATTTCATTTAAGTGCAATTTGGACATGGTATTTTCCAGCGCCTTTTGCGCGTTCTGCAACGCGATCGTACTGTTCTGCAGGCGCTGTACTTTAAGATCTATGGCCTTGATCACCCGTTTGACCAGCCCGGTGATACTGCCGATGCCTGGAATCTGCTGCGCATGGCTTACCACCGGCGCACTGAGTGACAGTGCCAGACAAAAAGTTATCGGTAAAATCAGAACTCTTCTCATAGCCATTACTCTTTTATTTTGTGATAAATACCTTCACCTAAAGAGATCTCCTGACGCTCCTTGTCAACCGTTAAGGCCTTTCCGGACGGCCGGATCTTCAATATCTGGTGCTCCGGATCATACATGCCACGCCAACTTTGATGCTTGTAAAGGGTGTCCACCTGCATTTCGCCGTCAATGATCTTTTGATATGCGAGTGTCCGCTGAATGGTGTATTGATCGGGTTCGTCGCTACCGTTCTCCCTCTTCACGAGCTTTAGGGTATCTATACCCACCGAAAATTCTCCTTCAAAACTGCGGACATAGACGCCGGAGAGATCGTTGGCATCCACCCCTGAGTGCCCGCAGCCTGCCAAAGCGATCAGAGCGATCAATCCCATGCTCAACAAAACCGTTTTTAAATGCTTCATATTCATTGCTTGAAAATGCTTATAATTACTTATTCTCTTCCGCCTCCACCATGGCCCGGATACCCTTTTCAATACTGCCGTATTTGGCGGTATACCCCTGCATCCGGACTTTCTCCGATTCCTCTGTCGTATAGGCATAATACTCGTCCTGACTCACTTCCGTCCTATAGACTTTGGATAACATTCCACCGAGCGATATAAATACTTCCTTGTATTTACGACTGGGATCATTGGCTTTATTGACCGACAATACCAGCGCCTTCTCTTTTTCCGTCAATCCCAAGAGCTCCTGGATCTGCTCAAACTTGTTCTGGTATTTTGACTGATCCAGCAGGATCTTGCAGTCCGAATTATTGATGATCGCCTGCTTGACAATGGGGGAGGAGATAATATCCTCCACTTCCTGGGTCACCACCCAGGCCTCGCCATAGAATTTCCGGACGGTCTTAAACAGATACTTGATATATTCCGCCATGCCTTCCCTGGCAATCGCCTTCCAGGCCTCCTCGATCAGAATAATCTTACGGATGCCCTTTAGCTTGCGCATCTTGGAGATGAAGGTCTCCATAATAATCAGCGTGACGACCGGAAACAGGATCGTATGGTCCTTGATATTATCCAGCTCAAAGACAATAAACCGCTGCTCCAAGAGATCCAGATTCTCGCTCGCATTAAGCAAGAAGTCAAACTCCCCGCCTGTATAAAAAGGCTTCAGCACGAATAAGAAATTATCGATATCAAAATCTTTTTCCTTGACCTTATCTTTTTTCAGTACCTCCAAAAAATCCGTCTGCAGGTATTCATAAAAACTATTGAAGCAGGGAAAGATCGTTCCGGTGCTTTCTATGAATTCAAAATAGCCCTTGAGAGCGTTGGAGAGCGCCACATATTCACTCCTGGTAAACGCCTCGTCATCTTTTTTCCATAGAGCCAATAGCAAAGTCTTGATGCTTTCCTTTTTTTCGGTATCTAGTGTGTCTCCTTTGCCAATATAAAAGGGATTGAACCGGATCGGACTTGTCTCTGAGTAGGTAAAATAATAACCGCCCACCATGTCCGATAGTCCTTTATAACTATGTCCCACATCCACGATGACTAAATGCGCCTCCTGTTCATAATAGCTTCTCAGTAAATGGTTGGTGAGAAAGGATTTGCCCGATCCGCTGGGACCCAGGATAAATTTGTTGCGGTTGGTGGTAATGCCCCGCTTCATCGGCTCATCGGAAATATCAACGTGCACAGGCTTTCCCGTAAGCCGATCTCCCAACCGGACACCCACGGGGCTGATACTGTCCCTGTAATTGGTTTCCAGGTTCAAAAAGCATGAGGCCTGCGCAGCAAAGGTGTCAAAACTATCGTTTTGTGGCAGATCGCCTGCATTCCCGGGTATCCCGGCCCAGAATATCTGCGGCGCACCTACGGTTTCTTCTTTGGCCGTGGCGTCGATGCCCGCCATAGCGGTCGTCACCAGATTGCGGATATCTTTCAGCTCAGCCTTATTTTCTGTCCAGGCTATTACATTAAAATGCGCCTTTACCGGCAAACTTTGATCGGTGACACATTCATTTAGAAAATCATTCACCGCATCCCGGGCAATGGCGTTCTCTCTGGAATAGGCAGCAAGGGACTGCAGTCGTAGCTTCTTTGCTTCCAGTTTCTTGATGGTCTCCGCCGTATCGCCAAGGATGATATATTGATTATAGATATGGTTTACAGGCAGCAGTAATCCGAGCGACGCCGCAAAGCCGACGGAAAACTTAGTTCTGTCTGTGGAGTATTTATCGTAATTGATCCTGCTGCCACATAACTGCGGTAGATCCTGCGCGTCCGCCAAGGTATAAACTTGCAAGTGCTTAGCCCCGATTCTTAAATGCTCTTTCAGCTGAATATCCAGAATGGCTCTCTTAGCATTTGCGGAAGAAAGGAACAGATACCGTTCAATAATACCCGGCTTTTTTTTAGTGCTCAAAATGTCCCCTTCTTTAAGTCGCTGTATGCCGATGCCGGCTTCAGAGAGAATATGTGCAAACTGACCCGCGGCGTCTTCAAAGCTTTGAATCGCTGAATCGCTCATTGTTTCTTCCGGTACCAGGTGCGGCCGGGTAAGGCTGTTGATCACTGAGCTGGACGGACGGCGGCTGTCCGGCATTTTGGTGAGAAATATAAAACACTCGTGATGCAGATAAGGTCGCTCATGAAAGAAACGCTCACTGGCGCGGGAGAGAAAACCGGCGCTTTCTTTTTCAAAATTGGCCTCGTAGCTTTCCCTAACGAACCAGTCCTGCTTATGAAGAATGCTGTTTTTCGGCAGCACCTTGACGGCTTTGACAAAAGCCTGATGCAGCGTTTCATACTCTTCGTCAGACATGGTGAAGATCTCCGGGAGGGTGACCCGGTAAGCGAGCGTAATATCACCCTGCTTACTCATAATGGCGTCATGGGCTACTTCCATGATCGGATAGATATCTTCCAGTTGTTTTTCCACAAGTTTTAATTATCTGCTTTTAAATAATTAGAAATACTTATAAATGCTTTTAAGCGCTTAACGCTCTATGCCCCCTTAATGCAGATTCTTGGGCTTCTGCTGCCGGCTCGGCCGCTCTTTCTGCCGAACATCCTGCCGGATCGTTCGCTCCAGCCTGGTCATGGAATCCCTGATCCTGTTGGCCAGAATGATCTCATGAACCAGCGTATCTGACCAGTTCACCTGCCTCGCCACATGCTCCTGCCTGGGCGGATGGTTCCTTAAAAACTGTTTGGGTTCCAGCTTGAGATCCCGGGCATAGCCCACCGGATCCAGCCGCTGGATGCTTGGAATGTCCACGAGAACGATATTTTTCGGGATCTCTGTGATTTTCTCCCAGTTTACTTCTCTAATCTCTCTAGTCACCGGATCCATGGGCACCCGGTAATGACTCCCGTCAGGGGAAAAATATTGATTCAGGACCTGCGCGTTCAGTCTCCCGGTCTGAAACTCATCCTTTGGCCGGATACTCCCCATCCTTACGTCCGCATAATAGGTATGTCCCAGGATCTCCACCCTCGGCAGTTCGCCTTTCATCCGAAGTTCCAGGGCTTTTGGATCTACCAGCGCATCATAATCCGTCATTCCTCTGATTTCTGATGCCGTCTTCTGGCAACGCTCCGCCATACCTTCCGGATCCAGGCTGGTCAGATGCGGCAGCTTCACAGTCATATACTGCCTAATTTCTATTTCCCGCTTACTGGCAATCTGGCGGGTATCCGGCTGGTATTTCAGCTCATAATGGGTGTCGGTATAATCCATTTCGCTAAACCGGAGCAAGTTGCGTTCATTCCCGAGTTCTATCAGGGCATCCAGCCTAGCGTCCACGATATATAATGCCCCTTCCAAGTTGATACCCTGTAATTCATGCTCCATAACGATCGTTTTACTATTGATTTAGGAATAACCGCCGGCTCCTGCATTTGATCACCCTCGGCAGTAACCGCCTGCCCGCTTTTTTCATCATCCCGTACTGCCCATAGGTCTTGCTGAGCTTATAGACCTTTGTAAACAAAAAGAAGCCCGCGGTGCCGATAAAGGCAAGGATTACCATTGTAGGGAGACCGATCAGATAAAGTACTGCGAATAAAATGAGCAGGATGACCAGGCCTGCGCCGAGGTACCAGATATACTGCGCTTTCAGACCTTTAAAGACCAGCGGCTGATTGATCCCCTTATTGATTTCATAGACACTGTTTGCCATAGGTAATGGTTTAGTTTTCCTTGGTATTTAGACCCCGAAAAAAGATTTTAGAACAGTTGCTACGATCACGAGGAAAATGCAGCTCCCAAACCAAGCTGCCGCCGTGGAGCCGGTATCCGGATGCCCATGCTGCCATTTCTGGTAGACTTTGATCGCGCCTACAAGGCCGAGTACCGCACCGATGGCATACATCAGATTACAGCCTACGTCAAAATAACTTCTGACCTGCGTATTGGCCTGCTCGATGCCGGCCGTTCCGTTCTGTGCCTCTGCCATCATAGATACACTGATAAAAAGTAGCATCACCACAATTCCTTTCCTTCCCCTCATATATTCTGTTCGGTGTTTTTTAGTATGTAATAATCTTTAAGAACCTGTCAGCCGACCCGCCCAAACCGGTTAAGAAAAGACGGGCGACCGCAGGAGCGGACTTCATGGCAGCCGCTTTTTTTACGTTCCCAGATGAAAATATAGGCGCCCCGCGCGCAGTTTTTGCAGTCCCCAAACTGCATTATTCACCAACAAATCATGATCTACTTAGCTATGCTGCGCCGCGGGGCATTTTCTTTAAGGCGTCTGATCCGGAAAATCTCTAGTCAATTTGGAGTAGGAGCCAGGGACGTCTATGTCAGGGAGAGCTGATTTTGTTCCTTCAGGCTCCTCTATAGTCAAATCATGCTCCGTGTTATGCCGCTTTATACCCCTCCATTTCTTAAAAAAGAGCAGATAAATAGCCAGATAATAGACGATTATCAGCAGCGCCAGTAACTCGAAATAGATTTTCCAGGTGATCAGTCCCATCTTCTTTATTTGATTGTTTTTCTTAACTTATATTTTTCCATGGCAGCAAAGATGGGCAGGAAAGGAGGCGCACCACCAACCCTGAGTCGTCTACAACTTATCCTAAACCGTTTTTTGAATTTGCCATTAAATAGAATAGGTCGTAAATTGCTATCTCTACCAAAACATGATTACAATGGTTACTTCAATTAAGCATTTGAATTTTATTATTGACCATGCCAATTCAACTATGGATTATTTGGATGGTAAAGCAAATATAGGTTTGCCGTTCTTTTGTATATGTATGATTGAAAGACTTTCAAAGGGCTCAAAATCAATGGCCTTATTACTTCAAAATATTGAAAAAGAGCCTGACTTAGAATTTTCTTGTGGGATTATTTTAAGGAGTCTTTTGCTGGATGCTTTATCAGTATATAATTTGTTTCATATTATGGCTGAGGAGGGTAATTACAAAGATGAAGCTGCAAGATTGAAGGCCGCTGAGGCGTTTTGTGATACAATGTTATCGGATGGTCTGGAACATACACTGAAATACGTTAAAATGGCAAAGGATGTTAATACGATCTCGAGGGAAATGCTCGAGCAAACTTATAAAAATCTTGTTTCCAGGTATAATATATTTTTTGCTTCGTATGCGAATGATGGTACAAAACCTGTTTTAAGGAATGCAAACCGATATTCTCCAGCTGAATTATTTACGAGAATTGCAACTACTAGGAGATTCAAAGAATTATCTAAAATCTATGATAGCTATTTGCTTTTTTCCAAATATGATCACTTTGGGATTCTTTATTTTGAAGCGTCGAGACAACCATTTGGGGATAAACTTCATAAAATTAAAGAAGCAATAAGAATGTTTATAACATCTTTTTCAATGCTTCATGCTATACTAGCTAAATATTTAAAGGAGGAGTTTTTGGAAAGTCAATCCAATATTGCGAGTAAGTATTTATTTGAAAAGATTTTAAAACGTAACTCAAAGGTTAATTGATTTAAAATTTTAAATTAATTATTATGGAGAGGGAATGACGATTTTTTTCTTTTAAAAGATAACCAGGAATATTTCTATGACTAAATCTTTTGATGACATAACACTAAGAAATCTATCTGATATTATTTCAGATATGCTAACACACAGGCAGATTACAGAGGCATTCTCTAGTGCAGGAATTTCTGAATCTCCACAGGGAACAAACAAAACGGACAGAGTTTTTTATGCGCTTAAGGAGCGGCAAGAACAGGATAGATGTGGAAATAACGTTCTGGCCTTTGTGCTGAGGCTTTTAAACCCAAAAAGATATAATTCTGAAGAGGCGTTTGAAAATAATAGAGCGCGTATAAACGAAAAATTGGCCTATGAGGGGATTGAAATTGATAAGTCGGGTCTGCCAAAGCTTGTGGACAAAGCAAAAACAATTTCTGAAGCGAAGGGCAGGTCACTCAAAATTAAAGAGAAGGTTCATGGTATTGGTGTCCACGCTGACATACTTCCGTACTGCGAAGCGGAATGGCTGAAAGATAATTATTTCCACGCCATTCTTGAAATTACTAAAAGTGTAGCAGAAAAGCTTAGGCAGAAAAGCGGCTACAACTCTGACGGCGCGGATTTAGTGGATGATTGTTTCGCATTAGGGAAAGAGAAAAAGCCAATGTTGGCCTTTAACACTTTGCAGACACCGAGCGAAGAAAGCGAGCATAAAGGGTTCGGTAATTTCTGTAAGGGTTTTTTCTCAATGTATAGGAACCCCAAAGCACATAATCCAAAAATATTTGAGGATACGCAGCTTACACAAATGACGGAAGTTTTGGTTGTGGCGACGATAATTCATAACAAGCTTGATAATACTTACAGGACGGGATATAAATAACTAAGAGATGAGAAGGCGGCATTTAAAGAAATTCCATCTGCATTCTTTTCAAAACCGCTAACCCTAAACCGTTTTTTTCTTTTTTTGAATAAAAAATACTTATCTATAGATTAGTATCTGATTTTTAATTTATATCTTTGTATCGGAACCGATCAAAGTGGGAGAGCGATGGAAACCCTTATCTGAAGGGCTTCTCCGGAAGTAAATCATACAAGGTGCATTTGAGCACCAGCGCCAGTTCATTCAAATGTTTTAAGTTATAGCGAGCGTCAGTATTATCACTTTCGATCTGGGCGATAAAACTGGAAGAAACGCCAAGAGCAGCACCAATATCTTCTTGAGTTAGCTTCAAGGCTTTTCTCCGCTCCCTTACCTTTTGAATGACATAGCGGTCAATCTCGGAAACAGGTTTCATATATCTAATCAAACGCTTTTATACACGTAATAACAATAAATACTTATAATCGCTTATAGACACTTACAGTCATCTATAAACATTTAAAACATGGGAAGTCAATCACTTAACTTCTAAATTGCTCAATAAAAATCTTCCTTATGAAGGCTATCAATTCCCCAAAGGCCAGAACCGCCTTCTGGGAAAAACTATTAAAAGACCATGGCTCCCAGAAACTGGAAACTGCCTTACGAACCGTTACTGAGCCCAGCCAACGGATTCTTAGGTTATGCTACCACGAGCATAAGACCTTTACCGAGATCATGGCGATCATAGGTAAATCACTCTCTATTGTCCGGGGCTATCACAGTCAGGGGATGATCCAGCTCGTAAAAAAGCTCTATCCTCAGCTGGATTCACCTTTTGACATTTTAAATGTCCAGTATGAGTAACCATTCATCCTTCCGGCATTTCATTAATAATGCCTACCTGTTATCCAATATTATCAAAGAACTTTCCTAAAGAATGTCTCAATGACCTGCGTCCTAAATTCATAAATGCGCAGATCCGTTCTATCTCTTTCTCGGCCTGCCGTGATTTCTTGCGAAATCCGAAGGCGTATACCCAAAATGCTTCTTGAACTCACGGGCGAAAGCCGTCGCCCACCTATAATCCAGCTTCGCCGAAATCACTTCCATGGTGTCGTCCGTCGAGAGCAGCATCTCTTTTGCCATCAGCATCTTCTGATGCAGGAAATAATCATAGGGCGACTGCCCAAAGAAATGCTTGAATCCAACACTCAGCTTCGTCTCATTCAGCCCCGTCCGCCGGCAGATTTTTTTATTGCCGGGGTAGGAGGGAACGGAGAGGGCGATAAACTGCCTGGCCTCATCCAGTTTCTCCTTATCCTTGCTGTTCAGCACCGAAGGTAGTATCTTTTCCGGAGTCCCGATCGAAACCAGGGCCGAGATCAGTATTTCCTTGATTTTACATTCCATAAAGAGTTTCTTTTCCTTGCCGCTGTAGGGACTCGTGAGTATCGCGAAAACCGCGTCGATCATGATCTTGGGACAGCTGTAGGTGGTGTCGCCGATATTACCCGCCCTGCCAGTCAGCACCTTGTCGATAAATTCCTGCAGCACCTTATAGTCCACCCCGAATTCATAGAGCATCCTGACATCGATATGAATGTCAAAGGTCTCGTACTGAGCCGCGGCTTCGAATATGGCGGTGGTATTGACATGGGTATCGAAGCTGATGGTAAAATAATGCATCTTTAGCTCCGGCTCATCGATCGATTCCATGCTGCCTCTGATGATATTACGCCAGCCGATACGCAGCTCCAGAAACGGGATATTTCCGCGAGCGTTAAGTACCGTCGGGCTCTTGATCCAATAGCGACTATACCAGGCGCTGAACCGCTCACCCCGGAATTCTTGCATCAGCGCTTTGAAACCCTGACCTTTCAGCACCATGGGCGTTGTCCCCTCCAGATGGAAGCGCTGCATATCGGGTGTCAGCTCATTAAAGATTTCCACCTGCCCGAAGCCACTCTCCGTAATTTCCAGTTCCATGCCCATAGTCATGCTTTTATAGGTTATCGTGTATTTTGTTAAGGCTTCAGGGCATCTTGGGCTGCCGGTACCCAGATGCCCTGAAGCGCTTCAAGTCTTTTTAATAAGGGGTCATCCTGGAAAAGAAACCCCGTTGTACCATCTATTCAAAGTACATGAGACATTCATCCACTGTTATTCACTAATTTTTAATTGTTATAGTCTTATAGAATCTATTGCTTATCCAAATGTTCTTCAAGACTGAGTCTTTCTTTAGAATCAATATATTGACCATATTTATCCAGATATTCTTTCGCTACGGGCCTGTAATGATCCCAGTCTTTCTTGTTCAGAAAATAGATCGTCTCCGCCCGAAGAAAAATCTCTTCTCCCGGGGGGCCGTAGGACGAGATCTTCTTTCGTATCGCCATCCAGTCCGGATTTTCACTGCTGTTGATTACCGGTTCCATTTCCCCATGATAGATGGCGTTCATCATTTTAACGGTGTATGGCCGGTCGCCCAGTTCGATCTTGAAAGCCGCGGCATGCCGCTGCATGATCCCGAAGCCGGGGTCTTTGGTGGAAGTGGTAAAGCGGCTGATGGTTTGTATATCTTCCGCGCTGAAGGGCGGACGGATGTTTTCGATAAGGTCGTTTGCCGCCATCCGTGCCCCGGCTTTATCGCCGGCCTGGGTGGCATATAGAGCCATTTTCCTTAGGAACTCCGTATCGCGGCTACCCTCAATGTATTGCCCCAACATGTCACTGTAAATCGTCAAAGGATTGGTCGTGTCCGCGTTTTGTATATTAATTTCAGGGATCTGTTCTGTCCGGATACCGGGATTCAGCGGCTCATGTATTTTTCTGAGCGTTTCCAGCGGTATTTTGACGACTTTCCGGTCATAGGTCATAAGGCCGTTCTGTTCTCCTTCCACATCATAGGGCTGCGTGTAGATGCTGCCGCTGAGTCCCTCCGCTTTGAGCAGTTGCAGATGCTGGTTCATGATTTCATATTTGGCTTTGAGATCGGCGGGTTTTTCCTGTATATAGCCCCAGGCCTTTGAGGCGTTCCATTGGTGGCCGGGGATGAAAACGCCTATACCGCCGAACTCACCCAGTACCTGCGCCTTACCGGCCTGCTTAATGGGCATTCTAGGATAAGGATAGCTGTGCACGTCCGTCATGTCCGCATCTACATAAGCATTCGGGCTCGGGCTGCGGAGCACGTCATTAACATACAGCAGCTCGCCGCTATGTCCGTTCACCAGTCGGGTCGGATCCATTTGCTTGATCCGGTCGGTAAGGCGCTTCTGTTCATATCGGCCCCATTTTTCATTAAAGAGCACCCAGGTGGTAATGCAGGGATGGTTGTACAGCTCTTCGATGGTTTCTTTACACTGCTTTTCAAAGGCCGCCTTGGCGCCTTCCGGCAGTCCCTGGTTAGGATTGACCATATCCTGCCATACGAGCATACCGATCTTATCAGCATAGTAATACCAACGGGCAGGTTCTATTTTGATATGCTTGCGGAGGGTATTAAAGCCCATCGCTTTGATGGCTTTAATGTCAAAGGCCAAGGCTTCGTCTGTAGGGGCGGTGTAAAGACCATCTGGCCAGAAGCCCTGATCCAATACGCCTAAATTATAATACGGCTGATTGTTCAGGAAGATTCTGTCTATACCTTTCTCGTCTTTTTGTACACTGACTTTACGCATCGCGAAGTAGCTCTTGACCTGATCTTTACCCATTTTTATGCTGAGATCATACAGATAGGGGTCTTCAGGCGACCATAGATGAGGATTAGAGATGGGAATGGTAATATCGGTATTTGATCTTCCTTTAACCGTTTTGCCGGCTGTTGTAATTTCAATCTTTTTATTTGCATCGGACTGCACGGTGACGCGTACGGCCGACTTGTCAATATCCGGTGTGATCTTTAGTGCTTTAATATACGCTTCGGGTACGGTTTCCAGCCAGACGGTTTGCCAGATGCCGCTGCTGGGGGTATAATAAATATTCTGTGGGTGGAGCACCTGTTTGCCGTGTGGTCCGTAACCCTGATCCGTGGGGTCCCACACTCGAACCACGATTTCATTATTCCCCTGCTTAATCAGACTGGTAATATCAAAGCTGAAGGAGGTATAGCCGCCCGAATGCCGTCCGACCTCTTTCCCATTGATATAAACCGTAGCTTCGAAGTCTACGGCGCCGAAATGCAAGAGTGTTTTTTCCTTTGGATCCTTGTTTTCCATTACGAAAGCCCTTCGGTACCATAAATACTGATTAGGTTGCAGGCTTTTTTTGACGCCGGACAAGGCCGATTCGATAGGGTAGGGTACAAGGAGCTGCCCACCGTATTGCTCGGGTAATGATTTTACAGTGCTATCGGTAGTTAAGTAGTCCCATAGGCCGTTTAGATTCTGCCAGTTATCCCTCTCCATTTGCGGACGGGGATATGCTCTCCATGTATTGATAGGGGAGACCTCATGTGCCCAGCGGGTTTGTATAGGGACGGATTGAAGGTCCCAAGTGTTCTGGGCATTAACATGTATAACGTTAAAACTACTAATAAGAAAGAGCCCTAGTAACTGTAGTCTAATATTCATTTTTGGTATTTTACATTCTTAATTGAGGAATGCACTAATATAGATTATAAAGGATTTATCAATTGCTCGATGCAATAAGTTCGATCATCTTTCTTGTTAAAGATAGAATTTTGTGAAGACCGGTGGGTTGTGGCATTCTATGGAAAAGTTGCCGTCAAAGGTTTTCTATGCTGTATAGAGGTGTGAATTTCTATTTCCTTTGTAGTCAGCAACCATTCTTTAGGGGTCACTATTTTAGTGTCCAATTTATATCCATTTCCAATCCCTTTTTCCCATGCGGGTATTCCTTTTGTCATCCATACGGGAGCTGGTTTACCCATAAGGTAATGGTCAAAAAATTGTTTTTGCCGGATAGTCCAATCAGTGGTAGCTGCTGTATCTCTTGAGTCCAACATGTGTCCACTGCCATCATACTGTAGCATCCAACCCCTTTTTCCCTCCCTACGGAGGGCCTTAAATAAAGCCACTCCTTGCCTCCAATTGTCAATATCATCTTTTTTATTGTATAGCATTAAAAGCGGCGTTTTGACATTACTAACATAAAATATTGGGCTATTAGTTACATACAAATCAGGCCGTTCTCCAATAGGATACCCTATATAAAATTGCCCTCTCTCAACTATAGAAAGAGGGGCACCACCTCCACCTGACCATAGGCTAAAGGCAAATGATGAGATATTCGAAGGTCCCGCATTTATATTAGCCGCTGCGAATAAATCGCTATGTGTTACAATAAAATTAGTTTTATATCCACCCATACTATGTCCGCTTAGTCCCAATGATTTTACATCTATAAAAGAATATTCTGATACTAAATATTTGGCAGCAGATGTCATAGCATTTAAAGCATCTACACCTGCCCCATTTTTAGTACGCTCTATATCAGGAGTGAATACCAGATAACCATTGCTGACATAATAAGGAATATTTATGTCTGCAACAACTCTTTCAGGCCTTAAATAAACATTAAGATTGTTAGATAACTCTTCATAGTATTGGAAAATCAAAGGATATTTCTTCGTAGAGTCAAAATCTTCAGGCTTGTATAGTATGCCCTGAGAAATATTCCCATCCGGCATTTTCCACTTAATCAACTCCGCATGCATCCAATTATAATTTCTTTCCGGATGATTGTTACTAATAGGCTTAAAATGCCTGAAATCTTTAGTAAAATAATAGTTTAATGATTCATTTGTAGCTTGTCTTCCGACAATCCACGAATTTACCTTTGCTGCCTTAACCGGCTCTATTTGCCCCCATGAATGACTCGTCCAAGGAACATAATAAGCATAATCACCCATGGATAGCAGTGTGGGACTATGCTTTCCATTAATATTCGTCGAAAAGAAACCATTTCGTTTGTTAAGTGGGTTAAATGCGCTTAAGTATATAATTTGATTTTTATTAAAAATTACTTTGCCTCTACCAATTGATTTAGGTAGCATAAATTCAATATGATGACTCCTACCATATCCTTTAGTAACACATAAAGGCTCCTTTTCCCCATCTAAGCTAATTCTCCAAATATCATATTGCCCTTGCAAGATTACATCATTAGTACTATCTACCCAGCCAACAACACCTTTAAGTAATGGCTCTTGGTTGGACTGCACTTTATATTCTGAATAATACCATGTTTCTTTTATTTTGCTTGTAAGATTATTTCGTTGACCGCTACTTACATTGTAACTAAAATATGCATTTTCTTTACTATTATAATAAAGAATCCATTTTCCATTGGGACTCAACTTATAACTTCTTGCCATTTGAGGTGTTACATTAACATCGACAATAGTTCGTCGTCCATTCATGCTTGAAATTATTGAAATGGTGTCTAAAGAGGCTTTGTTCCAATATGATTCATTTATATCGCCTCCAGCATTGCTAAAATAGAGAAACTTAGTGTTATCAATCTTTGCATCATCTCGGTTTTTGGCTATTTGTAAACTCATTCCACGGAATTTATATCTGCATAAGTTATAAAGTTTATGATCCCGAAGACGAGCAACGAAAAGAAATTCAATATTTTCTTGAGTAGAAGGTTGAGCTGGATTAAGTGTAGGATCGTTAAATCCCCATATATGTAACTTTGGTTTTTCAGTTAAAGTTTGGAGATTGATTTTTCTTTTTTGAACTTTAAAATAAAGCAAAGAATCGTTATTAGAAAAACCGATTAAATCGGTAAAATCAAAATTACTGTTGAAGTCCTTTGGGCTTTCGATTTTCTTCGCAGTCATATCTCCTGTTTTATAGAAAAATATTTCGTTTTGGATGTTATTAACTGCCTTTCCCATAAAAGCTACTTTATGACCTGAATAATCAAATTTAAAATTGGATGCTTCAGAACCCTTCCAAATAACTTTTTTGGATTGGTCTGATATATTGTACAAGATAACTTCAGAAAGTTGGGTGCTATCTGATTTGCCATTGATATGGTACAGCACATGGATACCATCAGGGCTTAATAAATAAGTATCACAAAAAATATTACTATCTTCTCTATTGTTAAGAAGGTCGTATATAATTATCTTCTTGGGATTGTTCTTGTCTTGATATACAAAATAGGGTAAACTCCCCTCAAGTAATTTAAAATTATCGACATCAGGAATATAGTTAATTTGTGATGTTCCTAATTTAATAATAGCAATACTATCTCTGGGCGAGCAAATACAATACTTGCTATCATTGGTAAAATAACAAGCGCCGCCAAAATGAGATCCGTTGCAGACAATTTCTCTTCTCCAGTTTTTGATTGTTGAACAAATTATCAACGTCTGATATCCTGTAGGTCTATTTTCTATTATGTAAGAAGCATAATTCCCATCTGAGCTAATTTTGGAATTTCCCACATAGGTCCAGTTATCAATGCCTTCAAAGTCAATCGCTTTTTTTGTTTGTGCATTTGCAATAGAAAATTGTATTATTGTAATAAAAAGAAATAAATAAATAATTATTAACCTTCTCATTAATTTAAATTTAATATTATAGTTATTTGTTGTTCCAAGTTGGTAATCCTTTGCTCATTTTATCAATATTTTCGATATACAAATCTATGCTTCTTTGATCCTTTGCTTTACGGGCCCCTTCCAGAGCCCTCCTTTCCTGCTCTATACTCAAATTCCTTTTACCCTGTTTATATAAAATATTTGCATAGGTATCTATCCATGAATATCTGTTTGGATCAGTTTTCAAAAGGATCTCCATCCAGTTTATTGCCGTCGTTAAAACATTAGGGTCATTACTATATTTGAATATATATTCAAATACCTCTAGTTTGGCCTTTTTCTAGATAAGGCAAAAAAAAATAGCAATTTAGTTGGTTATATTGCTATTTTTTGTGATCTTTATATCTAGTTAAACGACTAGATATGGGATATCCAACTAAAATTCAGATAATAAAAAGAGCAAAGAGTGAGCAATGGTATGTAAATTTTCCAGCTGCCGTGGCTCAGGCAATAGAATTTAAGCAAGGAGAGATTGTTGAGTGGGTGATAGATGATCACCAGCGCCTAGTACTTCAGCGTAGTGATGAATCCGTAAAAGATCTTAAAAAAAAACTCCCCAAAAAGAAGGAGTAGTTGCTTGCTTTAATGAATTATTCGATAGATGTATAACAGCTTTCAAGCAATCCAGAACTTTTCAGAGAGCTCGCGATTTGTCTCACGGAGTTATTTCATGTATTGGACGTTGTACGATAACAGGGATGTTAACAGCAAGTGGGAATCAGTTTAAGGACTGGAGTGCGGCCTATCGAATATTTAAGGGTGAAAGAATGGATATGAATGCAATTTTTTCTGAAGTTAGAAAGGAGGTCGTGTATCAAAATAGAAAGAAAGGCGATTTTATTTATGCACACATGGACGATACCCTGTTAAGGAAGAGAGGGAAGAAAATATCAGGGACCGGATGGCTAAGGGATCCACTTGGCCCCCCGTTTTGTAATAATTTCATTTGGGGCCAACGATTTGTTCAACTCTCTTTATCGCTCATTGAAAAAGACCTCTGCGGTCCATCAAGGGCCATCCCGGTAGACTTCAAACATTGTCCTCCCACCAAGAAGCCGTCAAAAAATGCGACCGACCAGGAAGTAGCACTATACCGGGAAAGACAGAAGAAAGAAAAAATGAGCGAAGTAGGCGTCCAGCGTGTCATAGCCTTGAGAAAGTGCTTAGATGACGATGGCTATAAAAATAAAAAACTTATCCTGAGCGTGGACGGCAGTTACACGAATGGAACTGTTTTAAGGCAACTTCCAGAAAATGTAGAACTCATTGGCCGCATAAGGAAGGATTCAAAAATTTATGCTCTACCAGAAGAGCAACAATCAGGAAAGGGACGTAAACGATATTATGGAGAAGAGCTCCCCACACCAGAACAAATCCGACAAAGCGATGACTATCCTTATCAGCAGGTTGAAGCATGGGCTGCAGGAAAGATGCGTACATTCAATGTGAAAGTTGTAAAAGATATACGCTGGCGAAAATCAGGTAAGAGAGACTTAATGCTGATCATTATCAGGCCAGTTTCCTATAGGCTCACCAAAAAATCAAAATTACTGTATCGTGCTCCCGCCTATTTAATATCAACCAATCAAGAGATAGATATTTTCCTGCAGGTCCAGGCTTATATTAGAAGATGGGAGATAGAAGTCGGCTTTAGAGATCAGAAAACATTAATGGGATGTGGTCAGGCACAAATCCGGGAAAAAACTGCGGTAGCAAAAGTTCCGGCATTTGTATCCGCATGTTATGCTATGATGATACTGGCATCGCACAAACAGCAGCAGTCCAAATCAAAAAAACAACTCCCTGGGCCTAAATGGTACGTAAATATTAAAAAGCAAAGGGTTACTACTGGTGATATTATAAATAGATGTAGAGTTGAAAATTGGGCGCAAAGTGTAAATATTAATTTTTCCGACTTCGTGAACATTGAAAAAAAATTATCGAAGTGCGAAAAAATGGCAAATCCCTCATTTTCCTCCTTCTTTTATGCCAGAAATTAGCCAAACTAAAGATATTTGAATATATATTCAAATACAAAATTATTAATACCCACTTTCCCAAAACCGGAAGTATCAAGTCCATATCTCTCTTGTTTGGTTACATAACTGCTAATTAATTTGTTCCAATCTTTAGCCCATTGATAAAAAATAATTTTGCCATTTAGAATGAGGCTTTCGGCCGTTCCTTTGCCATATTTTCTATCAATTATTTTCGCCATTTTATTCCAGTCAGGATTTTTGACTTTAGGTTTATTATCTTCGGTAAGTATTTGACCATATATTTCTTCTTTACTGATTATATAATTTTTTAATCTTTCAGCTAATCTGGGATATATTTTATTTAGCTTTTCCGGAGTTTCATTCGCTATCTTAAATACTAAATCATGAGAAGAAAGAAGTTTCACATTATTAATCAAGAAATCAATATTGGCTTTTGTCAATAATTGTTTTTCTGATAAGCGATTCATATAATTTTGCTTATAGTCTTTTGCTATCTCTCCTGCCAGTGAATCTTCCCCTGCGTCTTTTGCTATCTGAATTAATTTCAGCATATTGGAATAATTCTTTTCCCCATCTATATAGTTAGCCAAGAGGGTTACGGATTGCGCACTTGATATAGTTGCATTCACTGCCAGACGGATAAATTGCTGCGGGGCCTGATAACCTATGCCCCTATGTACTAGTCTTCCATTAGGCGAAAAAAAAAGAAAAGTCGGAAAGGCGGTAATATGGTAATCTTTCATCATTTTACCTGCTGTACTATACCAACTTTTTACCGATATAGCGTCATACTTCGTCCTATCCATTTGTACTTTGACAGAGATAAACTGGTCATTTATCTTGTAACCGACTTCTCTCTTGGCATATACATTCTTATCCATCATTTTACATGGACCACACCAAGTAGCAAAGCAGTCCATAAAAATATACTTATGTTCTTTTTTTGCCTTTTCTTTTACCTGTTCCCAACTAAGATTATTCTCAAATTTTATCCCTTGCCCTAACGCAGATAATACAAAAGCAGTAAAGCTGATCAATAGCCCAATTCTTTTCATGATATTGATTTTTTAGTGAAACACTTGTCTTATAGACGAAATCGCTGTCTATATAAGAATGAAAGCCATACAACATTAATCTGCATATCCAGGATTCTGTTGACCATTCATGCCCGGGTTCTTGTCAATCTCTGATTGAGGAATAGGATAAAGCGCTTTATAGGAAGCCCATGTACCCCCTTTCTTGGGACAAACGACTGACATTACTTCGTCAATCTTTCCTAGACGTTTTAAATCCAGCCACCGATGCCCCCATTCCGTAAAGAATTCCACTTGCCGCTCGTGTAGGATGGCATTTAACAGATCTTCTTTAGAAGATACCGTAGTAGGCGGCAGGCCGGCGCGATTTCGTATACTATCCAAATCACTGACAGCGCTATTTGCGCCCGTAAGTTTGCCTAAATTAACTCTTGCCTCTGCACGGATTAGGTATTGTTCAGCAAGTCTGAAAACAATAGTATATTCCTGCAAATTTGTGGTTCCCGAACCTGCCTTATATTTATAAGCATAATAATATTTTATGCCGTTTACAGTAACATTCCCGGTCCATTTGGCAAGACGATAATCATATGGCTCGAAAGAATGAATAAGATTGTTAGATAAATAAATAGAAAATTGATCGTCCGGACCTGTTGCCGGTAGTGGAAAACGATATCCTTCCCACGTGCCAACATTTGCTTGTATAGGCTGAGCAGACCATATGGTTGCTTTGCTGTTTTTCAAAAATACATCTTCTACATTTATGAGTGAATACAAAGAATTATTAATAACCTCTGTGCTTAATTTTTCGGCATTTACATAATCTTTTGTGTAAAGATACGCTCGAGCTAATAGTGCCTCAGCCGTTGCTTTATTTGGTCTAATACGTTCTTCTGAGTTATTAACTAGTGTTACATCCTTGTATCCATCGCTCAAGTTGGTTTTAGCCACTGATCCATCAGCAATAATCTGTTTATAAACATTCTCCTTTGACATCCTTCCCATTGTTCTATTGATTTTAGAATCAGTACTTAGGGTAAGAGGAACATCACCATAAAGGTTTACCAAATAAAAAAAATAGAATGCACGCATAAAGTGCGCCTCCCCAATCAATTGTTTCTTTACAGATGGTGATAAGCTAGTAGATGCTTTCAAGCCCTCTATAGCAGCATTTGCTATATATATCTGACTGTAACAGACATTCCAAAACATGTGGGTATCGCTACTAAAAACTGAAGGATTCAAATCATTTTGATAATATGGACGAAGGCTATTATCATTAAGGTTATATAAAGAAAGCATATCCGATGACAATTCCGGAAATAGGGACATACTTGTTATACTGGCATCCCCTAGTACGCTTCCATACATTGCTGCATACATTCCTGTGAGCACCGAAATAGCGGTATTATCATGCCTATAAACATTTTCACTATTTATACTGGTAACAGGTGCGTCTACCTCGATGAATTTCCTGCAGCTACTTATAAATGTAAAAATAAAAGCAGCCAATGTAATACGATATAGAAATTTATATTTTGTGATCATAATCCAAAGTTTTTATTTTAGTATCATTATTTATAATCCTATTTGAACTCCAACTGTCAAGATCCTAAGAGGCGGCAAAGTTGTTGAACTTATAGTTTCAGGATCCAAGCCAGTGTATTTAGAGATCGTTAATAAGTTCTGGCCTTGTATATACAAACGGGCGTAGTTCATCTTCCAGTTGTGGCACAAACTTTCGGGTAGTCTCCATGACAATGAGATATTTTTCATGCGTATATAGGAAGCGTTTACAAACGCAGCGTCACTCTGTTGAGCATAATTCAATGCGCTATAATAATCAGCTGTAGTTGAAACGCGTTCAATATTTCTATGATCTCCGGCAGTTTTCCACCGATTGAGTACATTGATAGGTTGATTATTGTTAGCCCCTCCAAATAGACCAGGCCAATTGACGCCGAATTGATTCAGACCATTATCTCCTATTTGATTTACAAACTGCAATAGTATATCTAAAGAGAACCCCTTATAAGTAAAATTATTTTGAATCCCACCATAGTATTTAGGCGTAAGATCAATGGACAAAAACTGATCATCGGGCGAAACAGGAGAAGAAGTAAGCTTTTTATCAGATCCAGTAAACTGATAAACACCAGTTTCGGGATTGACCCCAGCAAACTTATAAGCCTTTAAGATACCTATCGGTTGTCCAACAACAAGCCTGTTAGCATAGGATGATTGAGATAATCCCGGAAAGGATATCAATTCGTTACGATTCTTCGACAAATTTAAATTGGTTGTCCAGCTAAACCCACCTGATTTAATATTATAGGATGTAACAGAAAACTCAAGTCCTGAATTTTCAACGATAGCATCAAAGTTATCTGTAATGGCGGAAAAACCTGTAACGATCGGCAATACATAATTTATTAATTGATTGGATGACCGGTTGCGGTAGGCATTCACCTCAAACATAACTCTATTATCAAATATATTAAGATTCAATCCCAGATTGATTTTTTTTGTAAATTCCCATTGTATATATGGATTAGCAATCCCCACCGGATATATCCCGGTTCCTCCTCCATAATTTCTGTCCATATAGATTGAATTATACAGGCTTAAAAATTGATAATCCCCAATCTGATCGTTTCCGGTAGCACCATAACTTAACTTAACCTTAGCAAAGCTAATGGCTGGTATTGTTTTTTGAAACCATTTCTCATTGCTAAATATCCATGCTGCTCCTAGGGCATAGAAAGTTTTAAAAAGATTTTTAGAACCAAAGCGGCTACTGCCATCTCTTCTAGAGGATATATTGACCAGATATTTATCTTTATAATTATATCTAATACGACCAAATAGTGCATTATAATTATAAATGGATTTTAAGTTATATCTAGATGTAAGAGTTGCTGCTGCTCCCATGTTTTCTAATTGATTTTCGTCAATATAACCTGTCCCGTCGATTGTAGTTGCATTGTTGTTCCGCCGTTGAAAAGTTGTACCTATCAAGAAGTTGAATTTTCCATAGTTACGATACAAATTGTAAGTCAACTGTGGCTCTATAATCCAAGACACCACATGACTATTTCCATAGCTTGCACTGGAGGAGATTATATTTCTATACTGTGGTGCGAAAGAAGATTTCGGTTTGGTGCTAATCTGGTAGGACTCAAAATGATTGTAACCCAAACTACTTTTTAATTGAAGCCCATTAAATATTTCATAGCTAATAACTGAATTTGCCAGAAGATTGTTGGATTTGTTATTTACTTGTCTAAGACTTTGAAATAATGGATTAGTCCAAGTTGCATTTCCGTTAGATAGTTGTTCCCAATTCAAAGACCCGTCATATTGATATAATGCAGGTGAATTAGGAACTAATTTAACTGCGTATTCTGTATAGTCTGAATAGGGGCTATTGCTTTCGTCGTTTTGATAACTTGACGAGAATTGCAATCTGAATTTTTTATTAGATGAGACGGTATTGGCATTGAAATAAACTGATCCCTTGCTATCAGAGAAATCTCCGGGAAAGACGGTAGTCTCCTTGTGGTAATTTGTGCCTAAGTGAAAATTTGTATTATCATTGCCTCCTGAAACAGAACCTTGTAGATCAGTATAATGTGCAGTACCGCCAATTAATACTTTTTGCCAGTCAGTGTAACGACTTTGATCCCATACAGTCAAATCATAGTTAGAAGAACTTGCGACAGAGGAACTGCTGGGTACAGCAAGACCATCATTCTTATACGCTTCTCGACGCATTTCTAGATATTGTTGAGTGTTCATCATCTTAACCCTTGATGTCACTTGGCCAATACCTGATTGAAGATTCAAATTCACTCGTACCTGTCCCGACAATCCTTTTTTAGTAGTAATTAAAATTGCACCATTGGCTGCGCGTGATCCGTAAATAGCAGTCGCATCCGCATCTTTTAGAACATCTACACTTTCAATATCCTGCGGATTTAGATAATTTAATGGGTTGCCGCCTTGTAATGCTCCCATGACTAAATCAAGCTCTGCAGGATAGGGTACACCATCAACTACATATAGTGGAGAATTTCCATTTTGAATACTGTTTCTTCCCTGGATTTGGACAGTCACTGCGGAACCAGGAATACCCGAAGTTTGGCTAATGAATATTCCTGGCATTCTGCCTTCCATGGCGAGGAGCACATTGCTTACAGGAGATTTTTCGATATCCTCGGCTTTAATTGTCGATATGTTACCTGTACTTAAACGTCTTGTAGTGGTTCCGTAAGCGATGACCTGTGTTTCATCTAATATATTGGTGCTTTGTTGTAAGACAAGCATGATGGTTTCGCGGTTGTTGATATTGATTTCCTGGCTTTCGTATCCTGAATAGCTGATGCTGAGTATTTCGTTGCCGGTCATTCCTGAAAGAGTGATGTTGCCATCTTGGTCCGTCATGCCGCCTTGTGTGGTGCCTTTGACGATGACACTGGCGCCGGAGAGGGGCTCTCCGGTGGAGTCGGTGACATGCACGCGAACATCATGGTCCGCGGCCGCCTGGATGGTGGCGGAGCCGGATGTTTGAGGTTTCGGTTGCTTTGCTGGGGCTTTTTGCTGGATCACGATGATTTTGTTGGTGATCTTATAGGAAAAGGGGAGGCCTTTCAGCGCCTGGTCCATGGCCTGTTGAACGGTGGCGTTTTTAAGCTCGACGCTGACCTTGGTATGGTTGAGTTCATCACCCTTGTAAAAGAACTGGTAGCCGCTTTGTCGTTGGATGGCTTTGACCACTTCCGACAGGGGAGCGTTCTTTTTATTGAGCGTAACGCGCTGGCCGAGGCCGGAGGCCGAAACGTGCAGACAGGCCACGGTGAGTAATAGGATTATCAGTTTCATCACCAGTAGGATTTTAGATCGGAAAAACTTCGGGTAGCAGCTAGGGTTTTTCCTACATGCGGAAATTTGCATACATTTGCATTGTTTGGAATGAGTAAATAATTGCTTGAACGCGTTTTTTGGTCGTTCCAATGTCCGCCGGAAGTGTTACGAGCACTTCCGGTTTTTTGGACCCATCACCAGGTTGTATTGAATCTATCTTATGATGCCTTGGTTTAATCTTTGAATAATCCGGTCAGGGCATGACGATCAGCTTTTTGCCTTCGATCCTGAAACGCACGTTGCCCAGTTCCAGTACCTTGAGTATCTGCGAAAGCGTATTATTTCTCAGCACCCGGCCGTAGAATACGTCGTTTTTGACGCCCTTTTCATAGACTACGTCTACGTCGTACCACCGGCTGAGCTCTCGCATCAGGCTGTGTAGATCCGTCCGGTTGAAAATGAAAAGATCATTTTTCCAGGCCAGGATCTGTTCAAGATCTTTGGCTTTGCCGACCTCTATGCTCCCGCCGTTTGTTTCCCTGACGGATTTCGCCTGGTAGCCGGGTTCCAGAATAGCCGCTCCATATCCGTTGGAGATCCTGACGCTGCCTTCGACCAACGTGGTCCTGGTATCCGCTTCATCCGGATAGGCTTTGACATTGAAGGCCGTCCCGATATCTTCGATTCTAAGGCCGCCGGCCATCACGGTAAAGGGCTGCCGTTCGTTATGCACCACTTCAAAATAGGCTTCTCCCGTAATACTGACCTGTCGTACGTTAGCTGTAAAGGCCACCGGATAGGTGATGGAAGAAGCGGCGTTCAGCCAGACCCTGGTGCCATCCGACAGCGTCAGCGTCCATTTGCCGCCTCTGGGGGTCGTGATGGTATTCATCTGGACGGTTCCCCCGTTACGTAAGTCATTCGAAGACGGTCCGTCCTGATAGGCGATTTCTCCGGCGCTGGTTTTGCGTATCACTATATCTCCTTGCTCTGCCACCATTCCTGTGGCCGCGTTTGTCAGCGTTATCTGCCGGCCGCCGGC
This sequence comes from Arachidicoccus terrestris, assembly GCF_020042345.1. Taxonomy (NCBI): domain Bacteria; kingdom Pseudomonadati; phylum Bacteroidota; class Chitinophagia; order Chitinophagales; family Chitinophagaceae; genus Arachidicoccus; species Arachidicoccus terrestris. The sequence goes on along the minus strand of NZ_CP083387.1, from coordinate 409,512 downwards.
CAGCGTGAGAACGGCTTTATTGCCGCCGGGCTGCACATCTTGCACTTTTGCCTGTGCGACTTGGAGATCATCAGGCCGCTTTTGCTGTATCCAGTAATAAGCGCCCAGTGTCACCAGTACGAGCGCCGCCGCGGCTATCGCGATCCTGATCCTTGGCCAAAGTGGTCTTATCTTTTTTCCCTCTTGCGGCAGGGCCAGAGTGGCTCTTGACATCGCGATCCTTTCCTGAAGCTCCGCATAATGCTGCTTGACTACCGACTCTTCCGAAGCCCGGGCCATCTCCTGAACCTGCCGCTTGATCCGGTTGACTTCGTCCTGGTATCCCGGGTGACGCTCCAACCAGTCCGCCCAATACCTTTCATCTTCAGCGTTTCTGCCAAATAGGTAATTTAAAAAACTTTCATGCCTGAGCAGATCGGTTACGTCCTCGTCCTTCATGGTTGAAATTTTGCGCTAATTGGATAATAGAGCGGAGAGGGCCGATTTTTCCCACGTTTTTTTAAAGAATTTTTTAATTATTTTAAAAAAATTCCTGGATTCTGCGTTAACGAAATAAAAATCAATGGATTAACGGCAAGAAAAATTTAGGGCAAAGCAAAATAAACGGACAACTAAAAACTACAATAGAAAACTACCCAGAGAAAACAGGGCGGCCTTCAGGCCGGAGCTCGAAGTCTCATCGGCTTCCATCAGCTCTTTCAACCTGGCGACGGCGCGCAGGATCGTATTATACACGGTTTTTACGGTAACGCCCTTGGCGCTTGCGATCGCTTCATAACTGAGTCCCAGATAGAATTTCTGGTAAATCATCTCCCGCTGGCTCCGGGAGAGCTGCCCGATATAGGACCGGATCAGCGCTCTGGCCGCGTCCGCTTCTTCCATCGCGGCCCGCTCGGCCAGCGGCCCCGGCTCGACTAGTGTCGATTCGAGTGCTGGTTCCGACTCCGCCGCGTCATATGATTCCGGATAATAAGTGGCCTTCTTAAACAGGTTATGCAAAAAACTGCTGACGATATAGTTATGATAGTGCCGCACTTTATTAAGCGCCTCCCGGTGTTCAAATACATAGAGGAAAAGATCATTGACTTTATCTTTGGCGCTGTCTATGGAAACACCTCTTTGAATCGCTATGAAAAGCAAATAATTATGATAATGCCGATAGAGAACATAGTAAGCCCTTTCGCTTCCGCTCATCACGAAATCGTCCCATGCCGCCTGTATGTCCTGTCTGTCCTGCATTCTGAATAGATCTGTTAAAAGCTAATGCAAGTTAGTATTATTTTTTTGTAAAATTCCAAATAAATATTCTGCTTCCTATGTTCCCGCGTAACACGGCATCATCACCAGCATCTAACCCGTTCTACTTTTAAAAATACGAAAGATATTTTTTCATCTCCAATCTATACCCGTTTTTAAACGAATATAAGCGCTTACAAACGACTAAGAATGCTGCCTCTGGAAAAAGTTATCGGGAACAACATTTTTATCAACATTTCCTTGTGGACTGGCGCTATTTTATGGGATAAGCGTTATTTGTTTGTAATTTTGGATTGAATATTAGTGTATTGAATGATAACGCCTATGAGCCAAAATATAACTTTAATCCGAATTTTTGTTTCCTGTCCGGGTGATGTTGAAGAAGAAAAGAAAGTGGTGGAAGAGCTGTGTCAATTGGTGAATAACCAATTGACACAGCAGAATTGCCCGCTGTTATTCCAGGTGTGTGAATGGAAACAGATTATTGGAGAACATGGGGACAGGCCCCAGGAGATTATCAATAACCGCATCATCTATGATATCTATCTTGGGATTTTCTGGAATAGATTTGGCACCCCTACAGGGGAATTAAATCAAAAGACTGGTGAGCTGTTTGGTTCAGGAACGGAAGAGGAGTATTATCTCGCTTTGAAAAAATGGGAGCAGAACAAAGAGGCTATGCTCATGTATGTCTTTTTCAAAAAGCAGTCCGATGCCGCGAATGATATACAACCCCAAAAAGTTCTGCAATTTAAAAAGGATGTGTCTGATACCGGGTGGGTGAATGAATTTGACCGGACGGAGCAATTTAAAGATAAGATTAATTCTATCTTATTCGGTATTACAGTAAAATTTTTGATTGCGAATGATAAACGGAACTTTAAGTTAAATGGACAAACATCCCTGGAATATATTGGGGAGTTAAAAAAGCTATTTGAAAAGACTGTTGTCCCCCTGCAATATTATATTCCCAGAAAGATCCGGAAAGTGAATGAGGGAGGAGGTGTTGACGCAAAATCCCTGATGGAGGGAACCAGGTGTGCCAACAAAATGGTCGTGCTTGGAAACGCTGGCGCTGGTAAATCCATCGCCTTGCAACAATTGGGAAGAGAGGTGCTGGACTCGATCAGTCCGCTGATACCAATTTACCAAAGATTCAATACCTATGTGGACAAGGACCTGGAAGAGATATTGCCGGAGCAGTGGAAGGAGGCGGACCCGGAGAATTTATTGTTGTTGTTAGACGGGATAGATGAAGTACCTCCCGATCATTTCACCACGGTGATCCGTAAAATTCAAGGTTTTTCGGAAAAGCACAGCAAGATTAGAATAATCGTGTCCTGCCGGACAAACTTTTATAACCTCCCCAGTGATACTGAGAGCGGAAACTTAAAGGGATTTGACTGTTATTTTCTGAGCGACTTGACGGAAGACGATGTGAGAGAATATGTAACTTCTGTTTTCCAAATGGACGGAACTCGTTTTATAACGGAGGCCGACAAGCATGGATTTATTGATATTATTTTTAATCCATTTTTCCTGAATCTGCTGCTGACTTATTATAAAGATCATCATAACCTTGAGGCTGATAGGGCTTTTATTATCCGGCAATGTATCGAGTCGAGGATCAAGTTTGATCAGAGGCATTTTGAGACCACCCTTGAACTGGATTTGTCAAAAAAAGAAATTCTGAAAACAGCGGGGAAAGTGGCACTCGCCATGGAACTCATGGGCAGAAATCATATCTTGGATGATGAATTATATGAAATCATTAAGCCGCCTGATCAAAGAAAAGCGCTGAGATATTTTTCAGCTTTTAATAAATCGGTCCAAACTACAGAGTCATGGCAATTTGAGCACAATAATATCCGGGAATATCTGGCGGCTTATTTATTAGCGGATCAACCTTTAGATCTCCTGAAATCCCTGGCAAGTTTTGCGCCCGATTTCAATAGAATTAAACCCAATTGGGCCAATACGCTTTCTTTTTTATTGAACATAGGTGATGGAGCCGAAACCGAACAACTGATCAATTGGCTCATGGAAAAAGACCCAGAAATGATCGTTAAAACGGAAAGGGAGCGGGTAGATCCCGCTGTGCGATTGCTTATATTTAAAAGGATTTTCGAATTTTACAAGGAAAAGCAAATCTGGCTGCAGTCCAATAAATTCAAGACCCGTGAATTGGCGACATTTGGCGAGTCGCAGGAAGCTATTCAATATCTTATTCACACGTTTAATGACGAAGCCCTGGCGAAAGTTGTCAGGTTGAATGCTTTAGATTTACTGGAAGAAATGGATATGGGGAAATATCCCAGTTATCTGCCGGATTTAGAGAGAACGCTGATGAGCTCTTTGGAAAAGGAGCAATCGGACGTGGGCTTTGTGCATTCCGTGTTATCCGCTATGGGCACATTGGGAATGAATGGTAAAGAGACTTTGTCGGCCATCACCAGCCTGTTCTCAAATAGATCCAACCAATATATCAGGGCCGGCCTTTATAAGATTATTTGGGGCTCGGATTATCTCAACGATTATGTCGATTTGTTTTTGGAGGGGGTCTTTATGACAAATGAGGATGAGTGGAACAAAGATAGAGGGGAAGTTAATTTAGCGGATGAAAGTTTTTACCTGAATCGGGGGCTAAAGAAGTTTAATTCCTCAGCGGCCATTAAGAGAATTCTTGGGTTTTTCACCGACCCTTTGGATAGACGACATATGCATTATTATGATAAGTATGAAGTCATAGCCGCTGTTGTTGACAATGCCTGCGAGGCTTATCAAGAGGATAAAAGCGTGTACCCGGCCATTTACGCGTTTTTTATTACAACAGGTAGAACTTTTGATTCCGATTATTGTATAACCTTGAGCACTTTCTTCCATCAAACAGGAACGAATGTGCAAACCTTTAATGAGGTCTGGAATAATGCCGAATTAAAACATTATGAAAAAGACAGCTTAATAGCCAGATTGACGGATCAGGAGGTTTTGGTTCATTTTGTAAAAGGAGTGGAGGATGGTGTTTATTCTAATCAAGATGCTGAACGGTTTCATGAGGCGCTTACACGTAACAAAAGCATGAATGCTGCGCGGAATTTTTCGGCCGAACTCGAGCAGCTTTTGGAAGAAAGGTGCCATATTCTCCTTGAGCGGCTGGAGTTGCCGGATTATAAAGCCCAGCAGTTAGCCCAAAAACAAAGGGATTTTGATCTGTTGTTTGACAAGGAGAAATTCTTAACCGAAGTTTCCTCTTTTTTTAACGCTACCGGCTTGCAAGCATTGACGGATAAAGATGTGCGTAGACTGCGAACGGAAAAGCTTCTGGCTACTTCGGATAGTGGTATTTCAAATACCATATATGATTTCCTAAGAGATTTGACACATCAGAAGGCCTGGTCATTGGCGGAGGTTCGCGCCTGGGTAGATAATGATAAATTATTTGATAACTATCGGATTTTAGAAATATACCGGCATGTAAAGAGTGATGCTCAATTGTCCTTGTCGGATGTACAGAAAACGTTTATGATTAACCGATGCATTGCTCTTAGCAAGGATATAGATTGGGGGAAAATCGCCTGGGTCAAAGAAGGTGCTAAGGAAAGCACGTTTTCGTATAATCGCTATGCCGCCATGCTTTGGTATTTTGTAAGACGACTGAGTATACGACTTCCGGAAGAAATGCTGCTTGAGTTCACTTTGTTCGAAGATTTCAATGCGGATCTGCCTGAGCGGTCCCTATCGCATATAAAATTTCTGGAAGAAATGGTGGATAGCAAGACTTTGCAAGATCGCGTTGTCAAAAATATTAAAGAGGGAATCAAGATTTCGCTTATATGGCGTAGCAACGCCAAATACGCGATCGCTAACGATCTGAAGGAGGCCTTTCCCCATATCCTTGATTATATTAAGACCAGAGATAAAGTTCCTGAATATATAAGAGCGGAGATATTGGAGGTGTTATTTGAAAAAATGGGGGATACAAATGCCGTTCTGGATGTCCTAACCCATTCAGAATCCGCTGTGATTCAATGGCGCTGTGTAGAATATCTTTTCTCAAACAAGAAGCAAGAGGGGCTTTTGACCGGATTTCTACAATCGATTTTGGTGACTGAACCGGTCCCAAATGAAAGAGGCCTTAAGGCGGCTGGCTATCTGGTTGCCTTGAATTGCTTGGACGGACTGGTATATTACTTGAAATACTTGAGCTCTGGTAAAACCGTTCCATTCGATTTGGATCACGCAAGGCGTTGTTTTTCAAAAGTTATGAACGTTGAGGCCGTGCCATTGCTGATGGATTTGCTTCAAGTGACGCTAGGTTCTGAACACCGATCTTTAGATTATTTTGATCGATTTGATCCTCTTATACTGGAAGCATTACATCAGGTTGCCATCAGTTCCGAAGAAGGCCTCGAAGAGGTAAGGACGAGCTTGACTACTTTTATAAAAGAAAGCCCGCTACCGAATTTTAATTACTTATATACTTCCATCGCCAGAATGGAAGAGGCATATTATTTGGGTCAGTCACAATCCTTATCTATTAAAGCGGTCATCCAATGTTTGAAAGCTTTGGAATAGAACCGATTATGCAACTTTCTAGTTACAACATGTTCACAATGTTGCTGCGAAGTAATGTGGGGGAGTTTATAAGCGGATCAGGTAGATAATACCGGTAATGATGAGGACGGTGGCGAATGTGACCATGAGCCAGGGGACCAGCCGGGTAAGGGTGTCGTCGATGAAAAACCGCTCCGGACGGCTCTCGTCATAGACGACCTTGACCTGTTTACCGGGCTTATACGCCCCCATGGGAACGCCTATCTTGCTTTCAGCCGTGATCCACCGTTTATTGCAGGTCACGAAGCGTACGACGGGGTAGCTGGGACTCCTATACGTCTCTTGCCTGGAGACGGGTCGATGGATTTCAAAAATGACACCGTCGGTCTCTATGCCGTTTTTTCTGATTTGCTTTTTGAGATACCAAAAATAGCAGCTGAATGAGATCAGCGCCAGAGCGATCATGATGGCGATGAGGGGTGTAAGTATGGGGGCCATTGCTTTGGAGATTCAGATTTGGTGCCAGGTAAAGATACCATAAAACGGCCCAGTTTCCTTTAAGATTTGGGAAAAAAGTGTTACAGGAATTTATCGACAAGGTCCTCAACGGTAAGCCTGGCAATATTGGTAATACGACCTACGGCTGTCCCAAGATCATGATCGATGCCGTCTTCGCCATACTCACCAATCCGTATTGCGGCAAGGAAATGAAACTCTTTATAGAATGTAATATCAAAGAAATAGATCTTACATTCGGTTTTGAACAGCACGGATAAGGAGAAGCTGGACACGGCCAGGCAGAGGTCAATATGATACAGCAGCAACTTCAGACAATGGCCTTATGGTTATGAGGACTTATTTAGGTCTTCGGGCCAGGCCATCGAAGGCGCTGGGGTCATTTGCCCGTTGGCATTCTTTGATCCGGTTGGCGGAAGGAGCATTCACCAGGTTGAACTGCTCCCGTAATTGGAAGGCAAAGGGAGAATACGGGAGGCACCTGTCTTCAAGGCAAATACTGTTGTGGTATTGATATGCGTGTCAAAGCTGATGGTAAAATAACGCATCTTCAGCTCACTGATGGCCTCCATGCTGTCCTATCTTATAGGAGTCATTTTTAAGTGTTCTTCAAAAAATAAAGGGGTCATCCAGGAATAGAAACCCCGTTATACTTGTTTAAAAGTACATGAGAAATTGCATCTCTTCATCCACTGTTATTCATAACTTATTTCTGTTTAATAATTGTCCTTATAAACTCCGTTTCATCCTTGTCAAATGAGCTGCCGTCCTTTCTGAAAATATCATGGAACCATAACTTCGGTTCACTGCCATCCAACACCGGTTCATCCCAGACGTATTTGGCCTGTGTCTCCCCGTCTACCAGTCCCCGGTTAATAACCCCGACATGCATTCTTTTAAGTAGTGGCAGTATCACCTGAAAGGTACTGGCGCGTTTACGCGCCATATATTTGGTACAGATCATCGGTCGGTTATTGATTTTTAATTCGTCGATTCTTTTCTGATGCAGGGTAACGTCTTCATAACCGTGATAAGTGATAATGTCCGAATGGGATAAGATGAATCTGTTGATGTATACGGGGCAGGGAGCACCAACGCTCTCCCCGGCGTAGCCGGGGGGATTCCAAAGCCTTCCTGAAAAACGTTTTGTGCTATTGCCGTATGGAAGAGCAGTACTGCTAGAATACTGCCCTTTTCATATTTCCTAAGCTTTTTTATCAGTATCAGATATCTCACTGGAGAGTTATTTCCAAGTAGGTTTGCCTTGTTGCATTTTTTCCAAACTACCCTGAATTGCTTTATCTTCTGGTGCCAGTTGTACTGCTTTTTCTTCCCACTCTAAGGCATCTTTTTTCTTCCCCAGTTTGTACAACAGATTAGCATAAGTGTCATAATCATTAGCATCGGGATCATTTTCCATTACCTTTTTTTGCCATGCTAAAGCGCTTTCTAACTCTTTTTTCTCATTACTTTGTTCAAATACAAACCATGCATCATTATTCACATACCAATAATTGGATACCTCCTGTGGATACTTGGCATGGAGTTTATCTTTGTATTTTACAAATGGCGACACTTTTTTTGCTTCCCAGGCATAACCTGCCAATGCGCTCCATACAGCACGTTCACCAATGGTATCGTATTTTGCTATGGTTTCTTTTTCAACTTTCTCAAGATCAGAGCTTTCCTTTTGCTTTCTAAGAGTAGTTATAGTTTCCTTCCAGATGATGCTACGAAGAAACGCCTCTGCTCCGTCATTTCCCCAAACCCGATTTACAGACTTAATGTTTTTCAATATAAAGTTGAATCCAAAGTCTTTTGTTGTTCTCGTTGTCTGCTTAAGAAAATCAAGAACTTTTTCGTTAAATGGCGATTGTACACTTTTAAGGTATGCAATAGCAGCTCTCGTCACATTAATATTGTCCTTTTTCCGCATTGCCATCAACGTTAATCTTCTTAAGAAAGCAGAATCTTTCTTTCCGTTCTCAAATTCTTTTAATAATTCCGGGTAGCGATTATCATTATCGTTCGGATCAATATTCTTACCTATGGTAAATTTTCCTGCGGGTTGATAGCTTCCTGCAAGAGGGTTCAACAGGCTGTTTATTTCTCTTATTTTCTTCAGCGGTATTTTAATCATATCCCTATCATAAGTCATCAGCCCGTTTTCCTCTCCTTCCACATCAAAAGGCTGTGTATAGATACTGCCACTTAGTCCTTGTGTTTGCAATTGTTTTAATATATGTACCAAACTGTCATACTTTGTAATAAGCGCCTGTGGCAGTACTTCTACATAACCCCAACCTTTCAAATCGTTCCATTCATGATAAGGAACAGAAACGCCAATCCCACCGAATTCGCCGCAGACCATCGCTTTATCCGGCTGTTGCATTGGCAGCCTCGGTGCGGGGTAACTGTGTACGTCCGTGAGGTCGGCATCCACATACGCATCGGGGCTCGGACTTCTGAGTTGGCCGTTCACGTATAAGTATTCCCCTGAATGTCCGTTGACAATCCTGGTAGGGTCTGTTTGTTTTAATTCGTCCGTTAACCGTTTCTGGTCGTATTGCCCCCATTTCTCATTGAAGAGTACCCAGGTAGTAATGGATGGGTGGTTGTACAATTGTGCAATATTCTCCTTACATTCTTTTTCAAATTCTGCTTTCCCATCAGGTTTTGTATTGCCTGGGTTTACCATATCCTGCCATACCAACATACCGATCTTGTCGGCATAATAATACCAACGCTCAGGCTCTACTTTAATGTGTTTGCGGATAGTGTTGAAGCCCATATCCTTGATGGCTTTGATATCGAAAGACAAGGCTTCGTCTGTAGGCGCGGTATATAACCCGTCAGGCCAGAAACCCTGGTCAAGTACACCGAGGTTATAATAGGGTTTGTTATTGAGAAAGATTCGATCAATGCCTTTATCGTCTTTCTGTATGGCGATCTTGCGCATACCGAAGTAACTGTTGACTTCGTCTTTTCCCATTTTTACTGTCAGGTCGTAGAGATATGGATTCTCCGGCGACCATAATTTTGGATTGGCAACCGGAACGGTGATTCCCTCATTGGCATTTCCCGTGATGGTTTTGCCAGCCGTCGTTATTTCCACAGGTCCGCTGACATCTGAATTTACAGTTATTGTGACTAATGATTGATCTATATCGGGCATAATCTTCAACCCTTTGATATAATCATGCGGGACACTTTCCAACCAAACCGTCTGCCAGATGCCACTCGTTGGTGTATACATAATGCCCTGCGGATCAAGTACTTGCTTCCCATGCGGATTCGGTCCCTGGTCGGTCGGATCCCATACCTTTACGACTAATTCATTATCGCCTTGCTTCAGCGCGTCGGTGATGTCAATATCAAAATTCTGATAGCCTCCTTGGTGTTTACCGACTTCTTTGCCGTTAAGGTAAACGGTCGCTTCAAAATCCACGGCACCAAAATGCAGCAGTGTTCTTGTTGTTGATTTTTTGCTTTTAACTGTAAAAGTTCTTCTATACCATAAATCTTGCGTGGGAAGTAGTTTCTTTTCTACGCCTGATAAAGCGGACTCCAAAGGATAAGGCACTAATATCTTTCCATCAAAAGTGTTTGGTATTGTAGTATCTTTCGCTGTAATAGCATATTTCCAAAGACCGTTGAGGTTTTGCCATTCCTTCCGCTCTAATTGCGGACGGGGGTATACGTTCAATGGCTTATCTGGATTGACGTCTTTTGCCCAACGGGTTTGCAGGACTACCGACTGCATTTTCCAATCTGCTAGTTGCTGACTCTTGCAACCTGTTGCAGAAAATAATAATGCCATAGCTATACACCATAGCTTGCTTTTTGTCTGTATCATTATCTGAATTTTTATTTTTGATGCATTTTATTAGGGTTTAGCGCCGGTCGTATCGTATTCTAAACCGGTAGTCCTGCCGTTCATTCTTACGGGAATACCTTTGGTCATCCAGACAGGGGCAGGCTCTCCTTTTAAATAACGGCCGAAAAATTGTTGCATTCGGACATCGAAATCTTTACTAGATTTACCCCAGACTCCATGATCCGCTTCTGAGTGATTTGTATATTCCAACATCCATACTTTCTTTCCTGATATTCTAAGTGCATTATAAAGTTCAAAGGCATTATCAAACGGACAGGCGCCATCTGCAGTCGTTTCCATCATCAAAAGCGGCGTAGTAACTTTAGGAGCGTTCATCACGGGAGAATTTTTTAAGTACCATTGGGGATATTGCCAGATAGATTTGCCCGGCCCGTTAATTTGTGCTAAACCTTCCTGGCTAAAATTGCCGTGATCGGCACCGTTGTACTGGCTAAAGAAATCCCCTAATCCCGATGCAGAACAGGCAGCCGCAAACAAATTGGTATGCGTAACAAAATAATTGGTCTGAATACCACCCCAGCTAATTCCATTTATGCCCATTTTTGTACTGTCCACATAAGGTAGCTTAGAAATATATTTTGCTGCGGATACAATACTATGAGTTGCTTCTTCATATTGATATTCCGATTTACCTTTATGATGAATGTCCGGCGTAAATATCAGGTAGCCATTACTCACATACCAGGGAATGTTTAACGCTCCGTCCGATGGTTGCGGGAATATATAGGAGTGCAGGTTGTCAGACAAAGAAGTGTAATAATAGAAAATAACCGGATATTTTTTGTGAGGGTCAAAGTTTTCCGCTTTGTACAATACACCCTGGGAAAGCACCCCGTCAGCATTGATCCAGTGAAGTAGTTCCGTCGTGTACCAGTTATATTGCCTTTCGGGAGCCAGATCGGTAATTTGCTGAAACTGTTTAAAATCGCTGGTAACATAAAGGTTAGGATATTCACCGGCACTTTGCCTCCTCACGAGATAAACGTCTTTATTCTCAGCTTTGATGACAGGGTGATTAACCCCGTCATAAATAGAGCCGTCTCCACTGACATCGTAAATGTACGGCCCCATGGTTAGCAGCTCTGGATTACCGTGCGGCTTAGATAAATTTATACGATAGAAACCGTTGTCTTTTGTCTCTGTATTAAATGCCCTTAAAATGAGTGTTGCCTTATTTTCGAGCCGCAATAGCTGGCGGTTGTCCGATAATAAGTTAAAACGTATATGGTGCTTTTCACCAAACAGGTTTGTTAAACAAACCGGCGAACTTTTCCCTGTAATATCAATTAACCATATATCATAATTAGAATAAACAATGGCCGTACTATCATTATCCCATGCAGCGATATAACCTCCGGAGGGGGCAAAGCTAACACTGTAGCCCGGCTCGTCATAATACCAGTTGTTGAAACTCGTTTGACTGATGTTTGCAAACACGCCACTCTCTATGTTGTAAGAAAAAAAACTGTTTTTCTTACGGTCAAAATATACCAGGTATTTTTCGTCAGGTGATAATTGGGAGTAAGTGAGTTGCTCAGGCAATACTTTTTTATGACCGTTTTTTGTAGATACCAGATATTGGATATGTTTAACGGCGACACCCGGCGCAGGATATGAAAAGGTGGCTAATGCAGTATTGTCGCTGTTTTCACCAAATTGTAACCCGATCGTAAAAGGAAATTCATCCTTCTTTTGTAGTTGTACCAATCGTTTATCTCTTAGATAAATTACTGCATCATAGTTCTTTGCAGATTTATTCCCACCGAATTGGGAGATCGAAGAGTTTTGCACCTCATGGTCTTTATAGCTCCAGACATTCAGTGCAACCGGATCACTTATTTTTGCAGGAAGTTTTTCCTGCAATTTGATAAATAAACGATCCCCCAAAAGAGAAAATCTATCTATTCCACCTAATAAAAGAGAGATATTTTTCAGAGCGTTTTCCGTGATCAGCTTTTCTGCGCTTTTATCCTTATTCATGTTGCAGTACCAGATACTTTTATTTCCCTGTTTCCCTGTTTCGAAAGCTATTTGATGGTGCGAAGTATCATAAATGATATTTCCCAAATGCTTGCCGTGCCAGATAGTTTGAACTGCCGCGGGTTTATTAATATCTACAATTCGCAAAGCAATCCCGTCAGATTTTTCATCCTCCGTTTTTTCTTGCAGGATCAGCTTCTTGCCATCTTGTGTAAATTTGAATGCTGTTATGCCGGGAAAGAATTGTTTATCACCTGTGGTAAAATCATACAAGACAAAGCCTCTTTGACCTGAATTTTCTTGTAAATATCCTATCCATTTTTTCCCGGTACTGCTCCAGTCGTGCACATCGGAGAAATACACACTGCGATCCGTCCCTAATTGCAGCAATTGAAGGCTGTCATGGGGAAGCGATAAAACAGCGTACCGGCTGTCCGGCGAAAAACGGCAGGCCATAAATCCTTTTTGTATACTTGTAAATTCCTTCTTCCAATGTTTATCATCGGAAACACATACCAGTTTGATGAATTGACGGGGTCCTTGGAAGTAAGTTCCTTGTACAATTTTATAAAGCACATATTGACCATCGTTACTTACCTGTACTTCTTCTATGCTCGGCCATTTATTATATACACTGGTATCTAAAGCCGGCTTCTGCGCAGATAATGATTTAGTAATTATGATAAAGAATAATATATTAAGTAATCGCTTCATTTTACTGTTAATAATATTATTTATAGATTAAGGAATTTTTGTTTAGTTCATTTTCTTAATAATGCATCTGTTTTTTTCTGTTCTTTCGGTGTTAGCAAATTTGCTCCCGGCTTAACACCTTCAGGCATCAATTGAAGGCTGGCTTCCACTGCTTTCGTTCCGGCAGGAATACTTTTTACCATCCACTTTGGAGCGGGTTTGTCCTTTAAATAGTAGTCAAAGAACTGTCTCATGCGCAGGCTGAAATCATCTGCTGATTTCCCGCTGACGCCGTGGTTTCCGTCGGTATATTCCAACATCCAGGCTTTTTTGCCAAGCCTTCTGAGTGCTGTAAAAAAAGTGACAGCATCATAAAACGGGCATCTCCCATCATCGGTTGTATGCATGATCAGTAAAGGCGTTGTTACTTTGTCAGCATTATAAATAGCGGAACTCTTTATATAATTATCTGGCAATTCCCAGGGAGTGGCACCCATTCTTGTCTGGCCGTTCTCAAACATGCTTTGCTGGCTTTGACCATTACCGCCATCCAGGCTGCCGTAAAAGCTGATAAAATCGGATTCACCGGATGCCGGGCAGGCTGCAGCAAACAGATTGGAAGTATGGGTAACCAGGTAATCTGTTTGAATACCGCCCCAGCTGCATCCCTGCAAACCCAGCTTCTTGCTGTTCACATAGGGAAGCGTAGAAATGTATTTAGCCGCAGAAACGACGGAATTGTATGTTCCCTGCATCGGGTTTCCTATTTGGTAATGAATGTCCGGTTCAAAAACCAAGTAATTGTTGCTGACATAGGTAGGTATATTTACTGTGCAACCGTTGCACAAATTCTCAGGTTTAATATATGCATTCAGTCCGTCTGATCTTCTTTCATAGTAAAACAGGATAACAGGATATTTCTTATTCGGATCAAAATTTTCCGGTTTGAAAAGGATGCCCTGTAAGTTTCTTCCATCCAGCGATTTCCAATTATGCAATTCGGAAGTATACCAGTTATATCCTTTTTCAGGATGAATATCACTTAACCGGGTAAAAGTCTTAAAATCTGTTGTACTGAAATAATTCGGCGATTGGGTCGCACTTTCCCTCCTCACAATATATACGTCCGCATCCCTTGCTTTGACAGGAGTGAAATTGGAACCATCAGGTAGATAAGGGTTACTAGTAATATTATAAATATAGGGGCCCATGGTTAAGAGCTCAGGGTCTCCTTTCTTACCTAATGTCTTACTATAAAAGCCGTTATCCTTATCATCCGTGTTGAAGGCGGTTAGGATCAACCTGGCTGAAGGCTTAATGACGGTTTGATGGATGTAAGCGTCATCGCCCATCAGGTAAAATATAATATGGTGCTTTCTTCCATATCCATTGGTGAGATTTATCGGCGCACGTGTACCGGAGGGATCTAATTGCCAAATGTCGTAGCGGTCATATATCAAGACCGACTTGTCATCCTGTAACCAACCTGCAGGAGAATAGCCCCTGTATCCATTTTTGGCTCCGGGCCAATCGTCCCCATATTCCCCCTGCCAGGTCGTATTGACTCCCTTAGTTATATTCCGGATAATGCCGGTCGATATTTCATAGCTGAAAATGCTTTGCTTATCAGTATCAAAATAGATCAGGTATTTCCCTCCGGGGGAAATACTCAATCCTTTATCCTTCAGGGACGGCAATGGTATCTCTTTTCCGGTACTTATTGATTTCAAATAATATGTCGCCTGATCCAATTTATTCCAAAGGCGCTCACCCCTGTCACCCACTCCTGCATAGCGATTAATAAGCAGGTAATCACCACCGCTTAGCCAAGAATCTTCATTGGCTTGCAGTAACCGTTCTACTTTGTGATTGTCCAAATGAACAGCCGCTTTATAATGAATATCGTTATTGGGCTGCTTTAATTGATTAGAAGGCAGTCTCCCGTCCATATAGCTCCATATATTTAATTTTACAGCATCCGGATCTGATTTTACAGGTTGTTGTAACTGTTTTAGCTCAATAAAAAGCTGTTTGCCATCTTCACTAAACCTATCTATACTGGCTAATTCAAAGCCTTCTTCTATTCTTCCGGAACGGTCGTCTGCGATCATGATCGCTTTCCCTGTCGTATTTTTCTTATAGTACCAGATGCTGCTTGTCGGTTTTCCCGCTATGGAATCCTTTGCCATAAAGGCCAGTTGACGACCGGCATGGTCCAATATAAGATTTCCGGCGTCCCTTCCCGACCAGATCGTGGAGCTATCTCCGCTTTGCAGATCAACCCATAGCAGCAATTGCTTGGCCATATTAGCATCCTTCGTTTTTTTCTTGACAAGCAGGACATTCCCGTCGTTACTGAATTGATAAGCATCAATAGAATCAAACACCAACTCTTTTCCGTTATCCAGGTTCTTTACTCTTAATTCGCCAGCAGGATTTTTTACCGAATATGCTATCCAGCTATTCTTCTTTTCCTTTGATAAATGAAAAGAACCAACACCGGAAATATATTGCATATCCGATGTACCGAGCCGAACGATACAAAGGCTATCTCCCGGATTGATAAAAAACAGCCGTTTGCTATCAGCAGAAAAATTGGCTTTAAAAGATGAGATACCCGGCACTTGCATTTTCCATGAAGCGTCAGTCGATTGCATCACTATCTTATGAATAAGGATGCCCCTGCCGAAATAATTACCGGAACGAACCGAATACATAGCGTATTGACCGTCATTGCTTATTTGGATCGCATCGACCGACGGCCATTTATTATACACCGAACTGTCTATTAAGGGTTTCTGCGAAAATCCATTTGAATAATGACATAGGCTAACTATTATTGCAACTATGATTTTTGACCCGTTTTTCATTCTGTTACTTTTTAATATTTTTGTTTCGAAATAGAATTTTTCAAAATAATCGATCGACCAATCAGAGTCCTTTTGGATATGTGACTAATTATTCCAACATCTCAAAGATGCCTTCGTTATCAATGATGATCATCCCTTGCCTGTCTTCAGTAATGCCGTCTGTCAGCCGGTAGGTATATGTCGGCACGGCACCCTCCATCACAGTCGGCATATATTTAAACTGTATGGACGGGATTTCTTTCAAAGCATCTCCCACTTCTATAATATGGGTAGAAATAACAAAGGCGCAGTTGCTATATCTCGCCAGGCGTTGCGTAACGGCCAGCGTAGCATCATAAGCGTCCTTGACATTCGTGCCTTTGAATAGCTCATCGAAGAGTATAAATAAACGCTTACCACTGCCGACCTCCTGCGAAACCTGTTTGACCCGCATCACTTCCGCATAAAAGTGACTCCAGCCGATACTGATGTTATCGGGAACATTAATAGATGTAAAAATACCTTCCATCACGCGAAAACGCATACTGCTGGCCGCTACAGGGAATCCCATATGAGCTAAATAAAAACTTACTCCCAGTGTTTTCATCCAAGTACTTTTACCCGCCATATTAGCGCCTGTCAGAAACAAGAGATTTTGCTTTTGTGTCAAAGAGAGAGGGTTGCCGACTGCCCCATGCAAGGAAGGGTGCTTTAGATTTGATACAGATAGTAAAGTAACATCTTCTGTATTTTCTTCCAGGGCTTCGGCATATATGAAACTTTTATTTCTTGCGGTGTCTGCCACAGACAGATATACGTCCAGCTCATAAAGCAGGTGAAGCAACTCATCAATTTCATGCCGGTATTTATTTAAAAATAAAAACTGAAGATGAGCTGTTTGTCCGACCGTGTAAGGATATTTGGCCTTAATTTGTTTTAACTCTTCTGCATTTAATATTTTAGCCAGCCGCTCCTGTGAAGCTTTCAACGGATTGCCGCTTTTTTCAGATCGGATAAGCGCTCCCAATAACTGGCTTGCTGAAAACAAGGTCTCCTGGATTGCATGAATGTTTTTTTGTTGCAGGCGGAATTTATCCGACCGGTATAGCACTTCCTGTGCCTTTTCCCTGTAACAACCAAAATAACTGCTCAACTTGTTGGACGGGCGACGCTCCGTCAAATATTGGGAGGCGTCTTCCGTTCGGTCCCATTCTATGTCTAAAACAACCGGCAGGCTTTGCAGATACCTGATCTTTTCAGAACGTTCGTTGATAGCTGCGCTACTTGTCAAAGGAGAACGGAACATACTTTCCAGTAAAAGCTCTCCGCCTCTTGTCTTTACCCGATTGAACAGATTGAACAGAGACCCTGTTTTATATTTACCAAGTAAATTTAGATCTTCTAAGGTTTGCCTGTCCGTAATAAATGTAGTTTCCGATTTATGAATCATTATTTCTTGTGTTAGTTGATTATTGTAATCCCTTATCCAGCATTTCCAGAATGCCTTCATTTTCTATAATTACCATACCCTGACGGTCGGCCGTAATCCCTTCTCTGAGCACCCTGGTGTAAACAGGTGTATTCCCTTGCATTTCTGTCGGCAGGTATTGATACAGGATTCCCAGTTTTTCTTCCTTCAGTTTCTCGCCAGCCTCCATGATATGGGTAGAGATAATAAACAGACTATTCTTTTTGCGGGAAAAAGCCTTTGTTACAGCAATGGTGGCATCATAGGCATCTTTCACATTTGTGCCGCGGAACAGTTCATCAAAAATGACAAAAAGCCTTTTGCCCGCCTGTAATTGCCCTGCCACTTCTTTTACCCTTAATACCTCCGCATAATAATGGCTGGCCCCGGCACTCAGGTTATCCGCCAGGTTGATGCTTGTATAAATACCATCCATTACGCTAAAATGCATATTTAGTGCCGCAACGGGAAAGCCCATATGGGCCAGATAAAGAGCGATTCCAATACTTTTCATCAGTGTACTTTTGCCGGCCATATTAGCACCAGTCAGAAATAGTACATTGTGACTGGCATCCATCAGCAGATTGTTTGCAATAGCATTTTTTACATGCGGATGGAATATTTTTTCAAGAGCAACGCTGTGTGCGTTATCTTCTGAAACAACAGCAAAATGGAAATCATTTTTCCTTGCCGTACGCCCTATAGCGATGCATACATCCAGCTCATATAAACCCTCCAGTAATTCCAGCAGTTTTTCTCTTTGGGAAAACCGCAGGGCCTTATCCAGTTCAGAAAGTACCAAATCATTTATTCTGGCTTCGGATTTATCCGTCATATGTGACCTGACCTGTTCAAAACAGTGCTCGTCCAATAGTGTCCTTAACGACTTGTATGAGCCTTCAAAAGCAGATCTTTCCACCTGAGTGCAGATCTCCCGAAGGAATTTATCCAATTGATAGAACATCCGTAATGCCGCCTGCACCCCATCTTCCACAAAGACATATTCCGAGTCGGCTGCAATCATATTTTTCATTTTCTGCCTGAGGCTTTGCCCTTCTACTTGTAACTGACTGCGAACATCAGTGTTTTCCAGGTAGTAGGCCACAGTTCCGGTGGTCGTACTGTCCACCGGAAACCTGTAGTCTTTTTGGCTGAAAAATGTATATAAATGAACACGGTGTTGAATCTCCCGGGCATCGCTTAATGGCTGTTTGAAGATTTCGCGAAGCCTTGCCCCACCACCCTGTGTTACTGTATGATTGTATAAGTCATAAATGGAATCCTGTCCCGGTTTACCAAATAAACCCAGGTCATTCAAAGTCTGCTCATCGGTTTGTAAATATTTCAAGGATATTATCTTTAGTTGATGAATAAAAAACAGATTATTTACGCTTGCGGCGGATGATCACAATTAAACCTCCGAGCAGTAAAATAGCCGGCAGGATATAGTACAGCAAGACTTCCTGTTTCCAGACATCTTGTACCGTAATATCAAAGGAATCGTCTGTTTGTGGCCGCAAGGTATTTGCCGGAAATTGGCCATAGGTAAACAGGCTCAACTCGTAAAATCCGAAATCATAATTATAGCGTCTTGGACGGTGATTATAATCCGTTACAGATCTGGTGATATAGTCAGCATCCGAAGAAACAATAATACGTTGGTCCTTATTATGGATCTTTCTCGTCATTAGTACCTGTGTAGTAAAGCTTCCTTTTTCATCTGAGGGTAGCCTGTTCACTTTTAGTTGTAAGGAATCTTCGCTGATTGGTGCCAACCGGTTCCAGCTCACGGTACTGTCAGTCAGTAGCAGCGGCTCTATATGGAAACCGTTTTTCTCTGTATAATCCATTACACTTGCCCCCTGTACAGCAACACGGAAAAGGCTGTCACCATAAAACAATTTATCATCCTTCAATTCTTTAGCAAACTGAGGGGTAGTATTTTTCCCCGCCGGGGTAATGTAATTAAACACTAAGTCGCTGGAGAAATAGTCGCTGGGCTGGATCAGCATACCATTATGCAATCTAAGTCCAAGTGTATCGAAAATAGGTTTGACAATTTCTTTCCGGTCCGGTTCGGAAGCAAGCCAAAGATTACCGCCGTCATTAATATACTTGTATAACTTGTCAAGACATTCCTGCTCTATCGGTGTGCGGGGATCTATCAGCGCCAGTGCAGCGATGTTTTTTGGAACGTCCTCTTTTTTTAGGGATAATGTATCAAAATCATACCCCTGATTAACCAATGAGAAGCGGTTCAGGATATTGCCGGTGATATTGAAATAATCACGGTCCCTGTCCTGTAACGGGCTACGTTCTATATTTCCTGATATGAAATCAATTATTGGAGGGGAGGCTACCAGTCGGTTTAAGGATGCCGCAATTTCGTCTTCTCTTGGCCAAAAAAGCAAATCATCAAATACCCTGCATATGGATTTCTTTCCTTTGTATTCGAACTGAAAAAAACACCTGTACTGTTCGTGTTTGAGATCTACCTGTTTTTCTATCTCGTTGGGAGGCAAAAACCTGTCTAATGTAAGATTATAAGTTTTGGCCTGCTTTTCAGCGATCTGTTTAAGTGTTTTCCTCGGGTTCAGCTTGTATAAAGCTGCTGCTGAATCAAGGTCATAATAATAGACATATTTAATGTGGATATCGGGTTTGAAACGGATATAAGGTTCCAGTATGTGGGTGTACAGATAATTCCGGCTTTCTGGCTTGAATTTCCAGAAAGCATGGTCTAATAAATTGGCATAAATAGTAATATTAAGTGGGCCGCTGTCTAATTTGGATAACATTTTTTGCGTGGGCGGCGTGATGGTATGGATCTGGTCGCGTGTAAAATCCACGTAAGCGTTTAGTTTAGGCCGGCTGGTCGTATAACCTATTACGAATGCTACAAGTACAACAACCGCATAACGGGAAAATTTCCTGATTCCACGAGAGGATTCCGTTCCCGATTTCAGTTTAATAATAGTAAAAGACAGGAAGACAGTGATCAGCAGCAGAAAATAAACAAGATCCCGGGTATTATATAAACCGGTAATCAGGTTTTCCGACTTGCCGTTCAAATTCAGATAATAAGAAATATTCCTGACCAGATCCATATCCTGAAATAAGGTGCCGATAGTGTTCAGGAATGCAAAAATGCCGAAAGTGATAATGGCTGCCAGTACCTGGTAGGAAGTAAGGGAAGAAATAAATAACCCGATAGCAGAGTAAGTGCAAAGTACCAGGAATAATCCTATGAGCGCTGCGAGAATGTGACTGTAATCCGGGGCAGTCAGGCTGTGGCATAAGGCGAAAACGGTAAGAAGCAATAATGACAATAAAGTTACTACAAAGCAAACCATTGCCATAAATTTCCCAAAGACGATCTCCGTAATTCTTATAGGGGAAGAATATAATAATTTAACGGTCCCGTTGCTCTTTTCCCGGCTGATCAATCCCATCGTGATCAAGGGAAGAAAAATGTATAAGTTGGCTATGACCCTGAAAAAATAACCCGGCTGCCCCGATGTATTAGACAAGATATTATCGGTCAGGTCTCTGGCGCCCCATAAATAGAAACCTCCTCTCTGAAAGGCCCCTAACTTATTCGCCATTAATTCTATATAATCAGATCCGGTCATATACAGGAACAAGATCATCATCGCCCAGGCAATAGGGGAACAATACAGGCTGTACAACTCGTTACGTGCTATATAATATATTCGTTTCATTATTTTTACATTAGAAGTTTCAAGAACATAACAATTTACTTACGCTTCCTTCTGATAAGTATTACCGACCCTATGAGAAGCAATATCGAGGGGATAATATAATACAGCAATACACGTTGTTTCCACACGTCTGCCATCTTTATATCATAAGAATTATCGGTTTGCGGCCGTATGGTATTGGCAGGAAACTGCCCGTAAGAGAATATACTCATACTGTAAAAGCCGAAATCATAATTATACCGCCTGGGAAGATGGTCGTATCTTGACAACGAAGGCGTCATAAAATCCGCATCAGAGGAGACGATAATCCGCTGTTCTTTATGATTTACGGGGCGCTTCAGGAGTACCTGGGTTACAAAAGTCCCTTTCTCATCTGAAGGCAGGCGTTTTACTTTTAATTGTAGGGAATCATTACTGATGGGCGCTACCCTGTTCCAGGCAAGCAGGCTGTCTGTTGTTAACAAAGGCCTTATATGGAATCCGTTTTTCTCTTTATAATCCATAGCACTGGCTCCTCCGAGTGCAACCCGGAAAATGCTGTCTCCATAATACAATTTTTCATTTTTAAGTTCTTCAACAAACTGCGGCGCCGTATGTATGCCGTCTTTCGTTATATAACTGTAAACAACATCCCCGGAATAATATTCGCTGGGTTGGATCAGCAAGCCATTCCGTAAAGAAATGCCGAGGGTATCAAGGATTGGCTTGATGATATCCTTTCGATCGGATTCCGAAGCGATCCATAGATTGCCGCCATTATGTATATAACGAAAGATCTTATCCAGGCTTTCCTTAGCGATAGGCGTCCTGGGGTCGGCTATAACCAGTGCAGCTATATTAGCGGGAATATCCTGTTTCTTAAGGGAAATTGTATCAAAGTCGTAACCCTGGTTGGCAAGCGAGAAACGGTTGCCGATACTGCTGGTAATGCCCGAGTAATCCCGTTTTTTTTCAAAGAATGGATTTCGCTCAATTTCATCGCACAGGAAATCGATCTTAGGCGGCTTTGCTATCAGGCGGTTCAGGGCAGCAGCGATCTCGTCCTCCCTTGGCCAGTGAATCATATCGTCAAACATCCTGAAAACGGAGGTTTTCCCTTTATACTTCAACTGGAAGAAACTTCGGTAATCTTCTTTTTTTACATCTACCAGTTTGCGAATCTCAGATGGCCCCAGAAATTTTTTCAGGCTTATATTCCAACTCTTCGCTTCTTCCTCGGCAATTTCCTGCAATGTCTTACCCGGATGAATCAGAAATAGAAAACTAGACGGCTCCGCATCATAATAATAAACATATTTTATCCGGATATCCGGCTTAAACCTGACGTATGGCTCAAACAGAAAAGAATAGACAAAATTATGACGGGAAGGTGCGAAATCGGAATAAGTATAGTGTAGCAAATTGACAAAGACTGTTATATCCAGCGGGCCGTCATTCAGCTTTGCCAGCATTTGTTGCGTCGGTTTCGTGATAGAATGTATCTGGTCACGGGTAAAATCCCGGTAAAGATTGAATTTTGGACGGCTGGTGATATAACCTAAAAAAAATGCTGCTACTACTACTATCGCATATCGAATGAATTTGCGCAGTCTTGAAATAGATTCCATAGCCGACTTCAGCCGGATAACGGTGAAGGACAAAAATACCAATGTCAATATCAGGAAGTAGGCTATATCCCTGGTATTGAATAAACCGGTTATCAGATCCTGCGCCTTTCCCTGCAAGTACAAATAATAGCTGATATTTCTGATTACATCAATATTCTGCCATATTCTATCTGCCCTTCCCAAAAAAGCGAACAGGCCAAAAGTAATGATGCCGGCCACGATCTGATAAGAGGTAAGCGAAGAAATAAAAAGCCCGATGGCGCAATACGTGCACAGCACAAGCAACAAACCTCCGAAGGCCGCAACTATATGACTGTAATCCGGATGGGTCAGGCTATGGCATAAAGGAAAGACAGTTAATAACAATAAAAACAGCAGTGTCAGCACAAAACAAACCATTGCCATAAATTTTCCCATAACCAATTCCCGGATGGTAATGGGAGAAGAATAGAGTAATTTGATGGTGCCGCTGCTGGTCTCCTTGCTGATGAGCCCCATCGTTATGAGCGGCAAAAACAAATACATATTCGAAATGATATTCAGAAAATAGCCCGGGGCTCCTCTTAGGTTTGCCAGGATAACATCCGTCTGGTTCCTGGCAGAAAATAATTCCTCCCCGCCTCTTTCAAAATGGCCCAACCCTCCTGACATAAAATTGAGATATCCTGTGCTGGTCATAAAAAAAAACAGAATCATCATCGCCCAGGCTATGGGAGAACAATATAAACTGTACAGTTCGTTGCGCGCTATGTAGTATATTCTTTTCATCAGACGTATTCCTTTATTGAGAGCGATTGTTAAATGATTAATTTTTAGAAGCCTTTTTCGTGAGTTGCTTAAATATCTCGTCGATAGAATTTTTCTCCACAGCCAGCTCCGTCATACGCCATTGGTGTTGCACGCTTTCCATAATGATCTGTTCGCTTACCTGTATGCTGCCGTCATAAAACAGCCGGAACGATTTGGCGGTCATCTTCTCTATCCTGTTAATACCTTTGAAAGCTTCCAGCGTACTGGAAGCGGGAGGATTCTCAAAACTTACAATCATACTTTGAGGAGCGATATAGTTATTAAATGCATCCATCGTATCGGAAAAAACAAGCTGCCCCTGTTCTATCATAATGATCTGCTGGCAGAGTTGCTGTATTTCGCTTAGTATATGGGAGGACAGGATCACGGTATGTTCCACGGCAATTTCCTTAATTAAGTTGCGCACCTCGCCGATCTGCAAAGGATCCAATCCATTCGTAGGTTCATCAAGAATCACCAGTCTCGGTTTGTGTATAATAGACTGGGCAATGCCCACTCTTTGTCGGTAACCGCCTGACAAGTTCTTCAGTAAGCGGTTCTGCATATGCTCGATACCACATTTTTTCATCACTTCATCAATAGAAGCGGCAATTTGATCATCCTCCATCAGGCGTAAGTGGGCCGCATAAATCAGATACTCCTTAATTGTCAGGTCCAAATAAATAGGGGCCACCTGTGGCAGGAAGCCGATATTTCGTTTGGCCTCTATCGGATGTTCACGCAGGTCAATGCCATTAATAAAAACATCTCCTTTCGTTTGATTGAGCACACCGCAAATGATATTCATAGTGGTAGATTTACCGGCACCGTTAGAGCCCAGTAAACCGTATATACCTTTCGAGTTAATATCTATATTGATGTCCTTGATGGCCCAGGCTGATGTATATTTATGTGACAACCCTATGGTCTTAACAATAGATTCCATTTGAATAATATTTATAAATGATAGTAAATAAGTAGCCGGCGTGTAAACCATACAAAAGAAAGCTCCCGAAGATTGGTAAACGACTGCATAAAAAGAGCGCTTACCAATCCTGCATTCAATCTCCATAATTTACCGGGAGCCTTGTAATCTTAATTATATCCGGGATTTTGCGTAAGGTTCGGATTTGCTTCTCTTTCCGTTTGCGGTATAGGAAAATATTGGTCGTCCGTATTCCAGTATCCGGGCTTTTCCGCACCTAATATAGCATCCAGCTTACCCAACCGTTTGAGGTCAAAGAAACGTTGCCCCCATTCGGTAAACAGTTCCACATAGCGTTCGTGCAAAATAGCGGTAACCAATGCATCCTGTGTATTGGCTGTGGTATTACCTAAGCCTGCTCTATGCCGGATAGCATTAATATCGTCTTGTGCACCGGAAATATTATTTTGCATCGCCCTGGCTTCAGCCCGAATTAAATATAATTCTGCCAGGCGCAATACCATAGAATACTCCGCCCGGGGTACATTGTCTGCCCCGATCTTATACTTGAAAGGAAAATACCACCATCCGGATCCGGCCAAAGCATAGCCGATCCAATGCGATTTTCGATTGTCCCCGGATTCAAAACTGTTGAGCAACTGAGGCGCTATCTGATAGGCCGGGCCGTAAATATTATTAGTAGCGGAAACCACAAACAACCTTCCTTCTGCGGTATTCGCCTGCGTGCCGGTGCGGATGGGCGGTATAGACCATATTGTTTCTTCGCTGTTTTCAAGAAAAACACTATCAAGCGCTACAAGTCCATACGTGCCTGTCCGGTTGATAACCTTTGTGGCAAATGTTTCCGCATCGGCATATTTCTTTTCATATAAATAGAGCCTCGCCAGCATAGTTTCTGCTGCAGCTTTTGTTGGCCGAACGCGTTCCGTGGTGACGGATTGCGCATCGCCCCCTAAATAATCATCACTTAACAGGCTGTCGGCTCTATTGAAATCCTTAAACATTTGTGCATACACGTCTTCGGAAGACGCCCTGCTCAATGTGGAATTAGCTTTATAATCGGTGGAAAGCGCAAGTGGCACATCCCCGAACATATTGGTCATATAGAAATAAAAGAAACCGCGCACAAAATAAGCTTCGCCGAGTAATTGTTGCTTTACTGAAGCTTTAACACCGACGGAAGCCATCAGACCTTCGATGGCAGCATTGACTTCGTATATCTTATTATAAGCGTCATTCCATTCTGAACTGGGGCCGATCAGCGGTGTCAGCTGGTTGGTATAAAACGCATTTGGTGTCTGATCGCTGTTATCGGCTGTTGCAAGCTCATCTGCATACAGGGAGCAATCGACCAGCAACGACTTGAAACTGATGGCCGGCCTTATGTCCGAAGTGCTTAGCTGCATATAAATGGCGGTAAGCGCAGCGGCTGCAGGGGCGTTCCCGCTGAACACCTGCGAAGCGCTCGTACTGGTATAGGGTGTGTCCACATCAATAAACTTGGAACAGCCTGCCAACAAAAATGCGGATAGGATAATGTATAAAAATATACGCTTGATATTAAAAGGTAGCATGATAACAGATTTTAAAGTGAAATATTGATTCCTGCTGTGATAACCTTCAGAGGCGGTAAACTCAGGCTTTGGGACTCCGGATCCATTCCTATATAATGGTTGGTAAAAGTCAGCAGGTTCTGTCCCTGCAGGTAAATACGGGCGGTTTGTAACCCGGTCTTCGCTGTCCAGGATTTAGGCAACTGCCAGGAAAGTGAAAGGTTCTTCAACCGCCAATAGTTGATCAGGCTGAATGACACATTACTTGATTCAAGGTCTAAATAGGCGCCATTGGTCGCATTCGCCAAAGGAATAGCATACATACCGTTGGAATATCGTTGAACACTAGCCTGGTCGCCCGGCTTTTGCCAGACATTATTTAATATCGAAGAGGGCTGGTTTCCAAGACCTCCCGGATTATCAATCCCATAATAATAATTACGTCCTATCTGGCTGGCAAACTGGAACAGGAACGATAGTGACAAACTCTTATACACCAGGGTGTTTTCAATACCGCCGTAATACCGGGGATCCAGGTTTAGGAAAACTGTTTTCCCGGTACCATAACCCGGGTATCCGGGATCGGAAGTAAAGCCGCCGTCTTCTGCCGCGAATTGATAAATACCTGTTTGCGGATCGACGCCGGCAAAGACGTTAAAGCGCCTGATATTGATGGATTTTCCGATGACAAGCGAGCTCGCATAAGAGGAGGTTGCCAGATTGGGAAATGCCACCAGCTTATTTTTAGGGATGGTTATATTGGCACTTGTTCTCCATTGAAAGTCCTTCCCTTTGACATTAACGGTCGATAAGGTAATTTCCCAGCCGGTATTCTGTACGGTGGCGGGAAAGTTCTGCGAAATTCCTGTGAACCCGGCAATGGCAGGTAAAGTATAATACAGTAACTGGTTAGAAGACCTGTTGATATTATAGTTCGCATTCAATAGTATCCTGTCTTTGGCAAATCCCAGGTCCAGTCCGAATTGCAATTTTTTAGTAGATTCCCACTGTAGATAGGGATTGGGAAGGCTGGTAGGATACAGGCCCGTAGAACCTGTCTGGTAAGGAATCCCTGCCAATGCGGTGTAGTTGTTATACAGGCTTAAATACCTGTAATCCTGTATCTGGTCGTTCCCAGTTGTTCCGTAGCTGGCGCGCAGTTTACCGAAACTTAGAAAGGTAAGGTTGCTCTCTATGGCATTTTCTTCCGAGAAAACCCAGGCGCCTGCAAAGGAAGCAAAATTATGGAACCGGTTTTCCGAGCCGAAGCGGCTGCTGCCGTCCCTCCGGACATTCAGATTGAGGATGTATTTGTTGTCATAATTATAGCCTATCCTGCCGAAAATGGCGTTGTACTTGTAATCCGATATCGTACTGTTTCTTACAGAGATGCTGCTTGCAGCTTTAACATTTTGAAGAGCATGGTCACTGTTGAAACCATCCAACCAATAGGACTGCGATAACGTAGTCGATTCCTGGAAGCTACTACCCATCAGTACAGCGAGGTGATGCTTTTGAAAAGAAGTATTGTACGTTATTTGCGGTTCTATATCCCATGTATGCATATTGGTAGTACCGTAAGACGAATACCTGGAAAAGGAAGGATTCTGCAAGGTTAAGGGATCAAATACACTGTCTGTAGGATATTCCCATTCCGTCGTCCTGTTCTCGGTATAACCAAAAGTACTCTTGATATTCAGTCCTTTAAGCAATTCATAACTAAGCAATGCGTTTCCAACTAGGTTATCGGTCTTAAGGCTATAATGGTTATAAACCATTGTCGCCGGATTATCAAAAGCTTTTACACCATCCACATAATCAAAATTCAGGCTGCCGTCCGGATTGTATAAAGCAGGGGCATTGGGTGGTAATGTTAATGCCGTTTGGGTATAGTCAAAATCCGGTAATTGATTGTTGTCTTTCAGGTAGCTACCGGATAACTGTATGTGGAACTTGCGGTTATTGGAATAACCGCTGACATTGAAGTGAAGGCTCCCACGCAGGTCGGAAAAAGTTCCGGGGAAAACGGTCGTTTCCCTGTGAAAATTCGTTCCGATGAGGTAATTGACGTTATTGTTTCCCCCAGAGAAAGACAGATCGGCATCGGTATAATGCGCCTTATTGCCCAGTAGTACTTTTTGCCAGTCGGTATAGCGGGTAGTATCATAATGCGTCAGGTCAACGAATGAACTGAACCAATTAGGTGTATTCCAGGGAGATGTATTAAGATCTATGCTGTCGTTGGCAAGCGCCTGGTTGCGCATATTCAGATACTGCTGTGTATTCAATAATTCCATTTTATGCGGCACCATACCGATACCTTGCTGGAAACTGGCATTAATGCGCATAGCACCCGAAGCACCTTTTTTGGTGGTGATCAGTATAGCGCCATTAGCAGCACGTGATCCGTAAATAGAAGTGGCATCGGCATCTTTCAATACGGAGATGGATTCTATATCATCAGGATTCAGATAATTCAGCGGGCTTCCATCCGAACCGCCCAAAATAGTGCTTAATCTACTCATAGACGAAGCCGGATAAGGAACGCCATCCACCACGTAAAATGGTTCATTGCCGCTGCCGATACTGTTCCGCCCTTGTATCTGGACATTTACCTGGGAGCCCGAGTAGCCTGTTTGCTGCCTTATAAAAACCCCCGGCACACGTCCTTCTAAAGCCAGTAACACATTTGTCACCGGGGATTTTTCTATTTGATCATCAGTAACTGTAGAAATATTGCCCGTGCTGAAGCGTTTGGAAGTCGTACCATAAGCAATGATCTGCATCTCATCCAGAGGATTGGTGCTGACTTTCAAGACAACCGATATATTTTCTCGATCACGGATGGTAATTTCTTTCGTTTCATAACCGATATAGGCAACTACCAATGTCTCTCCACCAGTTAAACTAGTGAGTGTAATATTTCCTTGGGCGTCCGTTGAACCTCCTTGTTTAGAGCCTTTAACAGTAATACTGGCGCCCGGGAGTGGTTGACCGGTAGAGTCTGTGACGTGGATGCGGACTTCGTTGTCTTGAGGGGCATTAGCGATGTTATTGGCGACAGTTTTGGTGTCGGAAATAGTTTTTCGGCGGACCATGACGGTTTTGTCTTCAATTTTGTATGTGAGTGGCTGGTCCTTGAAGCAGAGGCTGAGCGCTGTTTCGATGGGCGCGTTGTTAAGGTTTAAGGACACAGGGTGTGCATCCTTAAAGACCTGGTCGGAGTAGATAAAGTCATAACCGCTTTGCTGGCTGATAGTTTTCAGCGCTGTCTGTAGCGGTATGTTTTTTTCTTTGATAGTAATCTGGGCATTGATTGCTGCGCTGACATGGGTCAGACCGATGATCAGTATGGCTACGGTTAGTTTCATGATCCGCAATATTGAACTGCGGCATACAGTTCTGCGGAACTGTCCCGCAAAATGAATAATTTTCATTAATTTCGCTTGTTTGGTTTTTGTAACTAATGTTTCCTGCAAAAGAATATTGGGCGGAGACCGGACGCTGGGGCGGGGGTAGGTCGAATTACTCCTGCCTTTTTTTATTTTTCCGGTAAGTCGCGTTTGTCGTTGTTAGTTTATTGGCTCACGATAATCCTCCTTTCTTTAATTTGAAAATGAATTCCTGACGTATAGGTGATTTTCTCAAGTATTCTGTTGATATCATCAAAACGGCTAACAGAACCGGTAAAAGTAACTGCCGGCGAATGCAACTGGCCATGATACTGCACTTCTATATCATACCACCGCGCGAGTTTTCGCATAACGTTCTGTATACCTTCCTTTTCAAAAATAAACTTGCCGTTTTTCCAGGCGGTGGCTTCCGCGACGTTCACCTCCTTGACGGTCAGCTGACCGCTTTCAGTGGTGATAGCTGCCTGGCCGGGTCTGAGCCTTCTACCTGCCACTTCGATAATCCCCTCCACCAATGTCGCTTTCATGCCCGGTTCATCAGCGTAGGCAGAGACGTTGAATTCAGTGCCGATATCTTTGATCTCCTGACCGGCCGCCAAGACCTTAAAAGGTTTGCTGGCATCGTGCACTACCTCAAAATAAGCTTCTCCTTTGAGCGACACCTTTCTTTCTTCGCCCGCAAAAGCGGTCGGGAAGGTAAGCGAAGACGAAGCATTCAGCCAGACTTTAGTGCCGTCCGGCAGCACAAGGCTATATTGTCTGGCCTTGGGTGTTGTAAGCGTGTTCATGGTGACGGCTTTTTGCGCCGTTTCGGCGCTGCCTTTTTTATACTGCAATTCACCGTTGCTGTTTAAAATAGCGGTACCGCCCTGCAGGGCCACCTGCTGATTGCTGGCACTGTCCAGCACAATCGTACTTCCGTCTGCCAGCGTCAGAACCGCCCCGCTATGCCCGGGCTGTATAGAGGCAGAGGAGGCTGTATTTCGAGCCACTTGATCAGTGCTGTCGGGATTAGAGGTCTTGTTTAAAATAAAATATAAACCGGTCCCAAGGGCGGTGAGTATGAGTGCAGCGGCTGCGAAACGCTTGAATCTTGCATACAAGGGCCGGATCTTTTCCCCGGCCTGATCGTCAGGTTCTGAGCTTTCAGATATGGATGCCCACAGTTTTGACCGCAGGTCTTCTTTTAGCTGAGTGCTGGCATCCGGAGTCATATCAGCAAAGGGGTCCGCGTTTTTATTTACCAGGTCCAGGCTGTCAAAATAGTGCTCCACAAACCGGATTTCTTCCGGCGTAGAGACGCCGGATTCGTACCTTTTGAAGATTTGTTGAAACCTTTTCTTTTCCTTATTTGACAGTTGCATAGAATGACCCTTTCCTATATAGTCACAAAACGAAAAGGATCTTCCCGAAAAAGTGAGGATTTTTTTGAACTTTTTTGAAAAAAAGGAGGGAGGTGTAGTTAAAATTGCTGCTAATCAATAAATTGAGAAAATGCCTCCAGTATAGCAATGGTCATCAGCAGATGACCGAACCGGGTACGCAGGTACTGCACCGACAGGCTAAGGTTATTCTGTACGGTCTTATGGGCAAGACCGGTTTCAATGGCAATCTCCCGGGTACTGAGCCCGTCTACATAATGGCGAACAAATATTGCCCGCTGCTTTTCCGGCAGCGTCTCTACCCAGCTTTCCAGTAGTTGATTAAACGCTTCGTCCTTAAAGGAGCTGTCCGCGGTATAGGGAGAAAATAACAGCGACTCGAATACTTCCATAAACCGGGGCAGTTTCTCCCGATTGACATAATTGATGACCTTAAAGCGGACAGCTTTTTCCAGATAGGCGGGCAGGTGTTCAATATCCAGTTCCGCTCTTCTTCTCCAGAGATCCAGTAGTACATCGTGCACGATCTCTTCCGCCTGCTCAGGACTGACGAGTTTTCTGCAGGCAGAACGATACAGTTTCTCCATATACCGGTCATAGATCTCCCTGAAGGCTGACTGATCACTATGACCACCGCCTTGCTTCAACTGCAATAGCAGTGCTGCATCATCGTATGTATCGTAACTTGACATGGAGATCGCCGCGCTCGTTATTGTTAGTTAGTAATTACTGTACAAATTGCCGCATAAATGTAAGCGGATTTTTTCTAATATATCCAAATAAAAATTAAGCCGTTTACTAGATACTGATTATGAATATCTTCAGATTTTATACTTCTCTATACTTTCCCCGTCTTATAAAGTTACTGCTTTTCCCCGGCAATCCCACGGCTATTGCCACATTTAAACGAATTTAAGCGCTTAAAAACGCTTACTATTTCCATTTCTGGAAAAAACTTATCCTAAGCAACATTTTTTGAATATAGGAATCTTAAAATTGTTAATTTTGATAACTGTTAAAGCAAAACTGCAATAAGCAATATTTAAACATCCGAAATAATTAATTGCATTAATGAAGACTTTATATGTTATAGGAAATGGATTTGATATCTACCATAATTTAGATACCAGATACCAGAGTTTTGCAAAATATTTGGCAGAAAATAATGGAGAAGTTTATGACCTATTAATCGAATATTACCCACTTTCTGATATGACTGCTCCTAATTTGACGGATAAAGAATATGCTTTATGGTCTAGGTTTGAGCAAGCATTAGCTGATTTAGATTATGAGGGTGTGTTGAACGATAATTCTGATTTAGTTGCCCGCCCAGGTTCTGATGATTTTCGAGATAGTGATTGGCATACCTATCAAATAGAAATGCAGCTAATTATAGAAAAATTGACTACCCAACTTATTAAAGATTTTAATAGCTTTATTCTGAAGGTTGATTACGATAGGGTTCCCAATGATGCGAAAATCAGTTTGGAGCCAGACAGCCATTTTCTGAATTTTAATTATACGGAAACTTTGCAAAATATATATGGTGTGCCGGAGGAATTGATAACCTATATTCATAACAAGTCAACCGCTGATCATTGTCACCTTATTTTGGGCCACGGCACCGATCCGTCTGAATTTATTGAGAAAAAGAAAGAGCCGCCTCCTGGGTTGAACGGTGATGCATTAGATGAATGGCAAGAACATATGGGAGAGGATTTTGAGTACTCCTCAAGTACTGCGAGACAAGAGATTCTATCTTATTACACTACAGCGTTTAAAAACACCGCTGAAATCATTAGAAACAATGCGGCTTTTTTTAAGAGCATAGCTGAAGTAAAAGAAATAAGAGTATTGGGGCATTCTATTTCCGATGTTGATTTAAGATATTTTGAGGAAATAAAAAATAGTGTTTCTGAAGAAGTTGTCTGGCATATCTCTTATTATGGCGCACTTGAAAAAGAGATGCATTTAAAAACTTTGAAGGAGTTAGGCATTCATGAAAACAATATTCATCAAATTCAGATAGCTGATCTGAAAATTTGATTTTAGAATACTTGCGCGTAATTTATGAATAAAAGAAAAGTAATACCTGAAATGAAGAAAGACAAATCAGAAAAATCCTATGTTGATTTGACAAGACTGGAAATGAAAATTAATCTTTTAAATGATAAGGTTGACCGGTTAATGGAATTTCTGAAGGTAGAATTGGTCCAACTGTAAGCTCCCCTTTAAATAGAACGAGTTAGAATTAGACAAAATTGTTTAATTTTAAACCGTTCAAATATGAAGAAGAATCAATTTAGCGCGACTCAGATCGCTAGTATTTTAAAGGAGCTTGATGGCGGCAAAAGTGCCGAGGAAATAAGTCGAGAACGTGGCGTAAGCAAAGCCACACTCTATAATTGGCGTAAAAAGTACGGTGGCATGGAAGCTAGTGAGATGAAACGGGTGAAGGAGTTGGAGGAGGAAAATACCCGCTTAAAACGTATGTATGCCAATCTGGCAATGGAGCTTGATGTCGCTAAATACATAATCGAAAAAAAGTTGTAAAGCCTTGCCACAAAAGGGCTTTGGTAGAAGAAATACGTAAGGAACTGCCAAAATCAGTGAGCAAGGCTTGTCGGGTTCTCGGTTTAAGTCGAAGCGTATTGCACTATAAATCAATCAAAGATGACAGCACTTACGTGGATTTACTTCGTAAGCATGCTGAAGATCATCCTCGTGAGGGTTTCTGGAAGGCTTATGGCCGCATCCGCAACCAGGGTGTCATAGTAAATCATAAACGACTCTTTCGCATTTACCGGGAAGCTGGCCTGTCTCTTCGTCGCAAATGTAAGCGCCGCCTGCCCAATAGAGAGAAGCAGCCATTAGTTGTTCCGGAGACCTTTACACAGAGCTGGAGTATAGATTTCACCAATGACGTTCTGAGCAATGGACTTAAATTTAGAAGTTTTAATGTTATTGATGACTATAACCGTGAAGTATTGTACATAGAAGTTGATTACAGCTTAAAAAGTAGCCGTGTAGTGTGGGTGTTAAACCACCTAATCAACCGCTACGGTAAACCACAGAATATTCGTATGGATAATGGCCCGGAATTAATAGCAGGGTTAATGACTCATTGGAGCGCAGTAAACGATATAACTTTTCAGTACATCCAACCTGGCAAACCCATGCAGAATGGCTATATAGAGCGATTTAATAGGACTTACAGAGAAAATGTACTGGATGCTTATATCTTTGAATCGTTGGATGATGTAAGAGATATCACAGATGAGTTTGTAAAAGACTATAACCACGATCGGCCACACGACTCATTAGGAGGTCTTCCACCGGTGAGGTACCGGGAAGAAAGCGGCCAAAAATTGATTGGGGGCTCGTTCCGCTCCGGCTACGCCTCCGCTACACTCGCCCCCAATCAATTTCCCCAGGAGAGGGAAGAAATCTAATCTCTAAAGGTTCTATTTTTGGGAAGCTTACACAACCTCCCGATGTCATAAAACAGGAAGAAGAGAAAAAGAGAAAAGTCAGAGAACGGCAACAAGCGAAAATCCTTCAGAAGGAGTCCATGCGCCTGAGCGCAGAAAATATTATTCAAGATAGAAGGCTGAGACGTTCGCTCCAGGCTTTTGAAATTCGGGAAAAGTTCAATCTGCTGAATGTTCCTTCCGCCAACAGAATCAGAGAATACTAACAGACAAACGATCCCAGTGCTTTCGACGGCCTGGTTAGAAGACCCAAATAGAATTTTATCCTAAATCTCATTTTTATTCCGTTTCCAATCAAACTGTCTGATAGTAAAAGCGGGGGATTAAAATGTCCTTGCAACTTAAGGAAGTTCCGTATATTTGAATTCAACCGAAATTCATTATGAAATTTTCTGAACGATTAGGATATAAAACAGTTAGAGAAAAATTACAATATGAAGAAATTGACCTTGATTTGAAAAATTCGTTATGGTCGGTGTTTTTAGAATCATTTTTTAATAACTTGTCTGAGTACGGCTTAAATGATAATCTTTACAATTACCACCGTGCACTATGGCTTGATCTTTTCAAGCATCCCATTGACACTGCCTTTATTAGTGAAGGACAACATGTTTTCAAAGACGAATTGAAAACATTTCTCAGAACCTTCTTCTTTAAAGGTAAAAATTGGTATGACCCATATGATTTAATTGAATTTTCAGCAAGATTTGCTACCCCTAACTTTGTTAAGGATGTGAACCAAGTTCTCCAAAGAGAGAAAAGCGCTTATCGATTTGTGAATAGGATAATTACCCCCATTACTTCAGAAACTGAGATCTCGGCCATTGAAGATGTGGTAACTTCGAAAGATATTTATCAGTCTGTTTCTACTCACTTAAATGCCGCGTTAATGCATTTAACCAATAAGAAAAACCCGGATTATAGAAACTCAATTAAAGAGTCCATATCTGGGGTAGAATCCATGTGCAAAATATTTACGAAGGATGAGAAAGCAACATTAGGGGCGACATTGACGCAGTTGGGAAAGGAGGGAAAAATACATGCCGCAATGAAGAATGCATTTTCTTCATTGTACGGTTATTCCAGCGATGATGCAGGGATTAGGCATGCTTTGATGGAGGGGGATAGAAAAGTTGATTTTCATGAGGCAAAATTTATGTTAGTCACTTGCAGCGCGTTCATCAACTTTTTGAAAAGTAAACAGGGGTAATTCAGTTATTTCGAAAACCGGATCAGAGAATACCAACGGACAGACGACGCCAGCGCTTTCGACGGCCTGGTTAGAAGACCCAAAAATAAATAGTTCATCTAAATCCATGCTGGACTCTCCCAGAATCTTGTTAGTTTAAATTACCGCACCTAAAGGTATTCACGATACCGTAGCATGAAATATTTTAAACTAACAGTATTGTGTGGTCATAAGTCTTCAGGAGTTTTTAATCATTTTCGTGGCTAAATTTTACCCACGGCATGGGTAAATTTGAACCATCCGAGCGTTTCTTGTGTGGGATGAATCTCTTTTCTTCCCCCTCTCCATACCACTTAATTTCCTATTAAACAAGTCTTTATAAGCTCATTTTTGATCATTTCAGGGTTGATGGTCAGCCTCCCTGCTGCCTAGCTTGCAGGCATTATAATCGTAATAACTATACCTTAACCTAATCCTGCATCCATGCAAGCACTGCCCATCTTGTTTTTAAAAACCTATGGATCGGAAAGGCCGATCTATCAAAAAACTTTCACTCACGAAGGGAGAGGGGAACCGGCTGAAATCATCTTTCGAAGCTTTACTGCAAAAGATGTCTTCCAGATCTTCCACTGGGTCAACCAGCCTTATTCCGCCCGTTTCTGGCAAATGAAAGGAAAATCTCCCTACACCTTGCGGGAGCAATTGACGGAAACCATGCAAGATCCCAACGCCTATATCCTGATAGGTTGCTATAACGGCAAGCCTGTCTGCGAGATCGATGTCTATCAGGTAAAGGGGAAGACCAGCGAACTGGACCGGTATATCCCTAATGCGACTTCTGCCGACTGCGGCCTGCATTTTCTGATGGCACCACCAAAACAGACCTTTAAGGGGCTATCGACTATGATGCTGCGCGCTTTTATGGATGCCTACTTCGCCTATCCTTACGCCGGCGACCTCTACGCCGAACCGGATGAACTCAATACGCTGGCGAACCGATTGGCCCTGCGTTCCGGTTTCAGCTTTCAAAAAAGGATCAACCTGTCGGATAAAATGGCCAGCCTCTATAGGATCACCAAAACGGAGTTTCTTGCCCGCGCACCACAGACACCACTTTAAAAATCTTTAATCATGCGTATTCAATCTCTGGACCTCACAAGAGGTTTCACGGTGCTGTTTATTGCACCGATCCATGCCGTTTTGCTTTTTGCTTCGCCGACCGTTTATAATACCTGGCTAGTTCAGTTCCTGCGCTTTATCGCCGAAGGCCCCGGCGCGCAGCTCTTCATGCTGCTGATGGGTATCTCCTTTGTGCTGGGTCGTGAGAAAAACCCCAAGGACGTTCTAAAAAGAGTAGGAGTGCTCCTGCTGGCGGGTTACACACTGAATTTTCTAAAATTCGTTTTGCCTGCCATGCTTAACATCCTGCCAGCTGGTGTCTATGTAGAGCTGCAAGTTGAGCGCGGCGTCCCGGGTTATTTTGAGATGCTCTTCAGTGGCGATATCCTGCACTTCGCGGCACTGGCCTATGGGCTTATTTATTGGGTCACGAGACTGCGCCGTTATCCGCAGGTAGCCGCACTGCTGGCGCTTCTGATTTGTTTGCTGTCGCCCCTTTGTTATGATTTGCATAATGGAAATGGTATCCTGGATTATCTGTTGCAACTGTTGGGCGGCCAGCCGCCCCGGATCTTCTTTCCGCTGTTTCCCTGGCTGGTCTACCCTTTGGCAGGTCTTGTGATCGGGCATTATATTAAAAAGGGTAGTGAGATGATTTTCGGCTATGCAGCGATACTGGGCCTGATACTGCTCCTTTTTTCCTGCAGCGACTGGATGCCTTTTCATTACCTTCATTGCGCTGAGGTCTCTTTTTACCGGACCTACCCCGATGGCACCTTTTATCACCTCGGGCTTGTGCTGATCTGGCTGTATCTCTGGCACTTGATTGCAACCCGTCACCCACACCGGATTCTGACCAAGTTTCTCTCTTTTCTAAGCCGCAGGATTACACTGATTTACTTAGTTCAGTGGCCATTGATCTGCTGGTCACTGCCCCTGATCGGCTTTCGCAGCCTCGGTGTTACAGGGTCTATACTGGTGGCCATGGGCTTCGGTGCCGCCGCTATTATCATCTCCTGCATTTACTTACTTCTTAAAAACTCTTAATTAAATTCTTACACTAACCTATGACTACACCTATTATCTACGATCTCATCGGTATCGGTATTGGTCCCTTTAATCTTGGCCTGGCAGCGCTTACAGAAAATATTTCCACGCTCAACTGTCTCTTTCTGGATGAAAATCCCTCCTTTAACTGGCATCCCGGCCTGCTGCTTCCCTGGGCCCGCATGCAGGTACCCTTTCACGCGGATCTCGTCACCCTGGCCGATCCCTGCAGTAAATATTCCTACCTCGCTTTTCTAAAAGCCCGAAAACGGCTCCTTCGGTTCACTATTCTGGAGAAATACTTTCCGCTTAGAAGCGAGTACCATGATTATTGCGCCTGGGTGGCTAAATACTTAAAAACGCTTAAGTTCGGTTACAAGGTTGAAAACGTAGAATATGACAAGGAACGACAAGCCTACCGGATTACTGCCTGGCAGGGAAATTTTACAAGTAGGGCTTACTTTTATGCCAAAAAGATAGTAATCGGTATCGGCTCCCGCCCGTTTATTCCGGAAGGTATTCAGGACAAAATGTATCTGCCTTACCTTACTCACGCCTCGGGCTATCTCTATCATAAAAAGGACTTTATTGAAAGGGGAGATATAACGATCATCGGCTCCGGCCAGAGTGCCGCCGAAATCTTCTATGACCTCCTGCAACTATATCCAGACAGGCTGGGTCAACTAACCTGGATCACCAGGTCGGGCATTTTGCCCATGGATTACAGCAAATTCTCCTGCGAAATGACTTCACCGGAATATACGAGCCATTTCTTTTCGCTCAGTAGCGAGATGAAAGGAAAAGTCCTGGCTGGACAAGACAATCTCTATAAAGGCATCAACCGGTCACTGATCCAGATGATCTATGAAAGGCTTTACTTAATTTCGCTATCGCGTCCCAACCTGAAATCCGATATCCGTATCCTGCCACACCGGGAACTGCTGGATATCCGACCCCTGGAAATCTCCGGCAAAATGTTCCTGAAACTCTGCCACACGGAAACAATGGAAATGAATAAGCACCTGAGTTCCGCCACCATCCTTGCCACCGGCTATGAAAACCAGCCGCCCGCGTTTCTGGAAGGCATAAAAGACCGAATTAGTTTCGACGCTAAAGGCCGCCTGGCTATTAACCGCAATTACGCCATCGACAAGACCGGAGACTCCATCTTTATTCAAAACGCCGAGCTACACACACACGGCTTCAATTCGGCCGACCTCGGCCTCGGCACCTACCGAAATATGGTGATCGTCAATTCCATCCTGGGCTATGAACACTACGGCATCCCGGCAGACAATACCTTCCAATCTTTTTAAATGGGTAATTAAAAAAGACTATATTTTACACTTATAGTCTTTTAAGACGTCCGTTCCTACGGATAAATACCTATATCTTTTCAATAGTATAATTAATTGCCTCGTGACAACCAATATGTTTTGCGCCAGTGCATGAAAAAGTCCAACCTCCAAGGTTGAGTGTTTTCTTTTGGCCGATAGTAATTTGATATCCTTTAAAAGTAAAAATATTTCCTTCCGAAATATTTTTGAATCCAACCTTTTCAACATGCCAAATTAAATCATTAATGGCGTTATCCATGCTTCTGTCACCAGTATATTCGGAACTGATTTGGTCTTCACAATTTCTGAAATCAACGTCTGAACCGATGACGTGTTTAGTTAGAAACTTTTCCATAATTAAATTTTGTCACAAATGTACGATTTTAAAAGAATATCAGAATAAAAACACTAAATACATGATAATATTCAATTATTGCTTTAGTGTTAAATGCTCTAATTCGACTTAAATATCGCCATTGTCTGTTATGAATCGAAGAAAATCTTTTGCAAAATTAGTTGTTCGGTTTTCAGTTACACCTTCTATAGTCATTGTTGTATAGATACTTGGACTATCTTGAAATCGGAGACTATGTAGATCCTTCCAAATATAGTTTATCAAATCTTCCATTGATGCCAGCTCCGGAAAGGCATAAATCAGAATATCGTAAATTGAGGAATTGCTTCTATTGGGAAGGTTCTTATTATTTTTTTTCATCCATCGACTAGGATTATTAATAAAAATGAGAATCTTTAAATGCCAAACTGTGAAATCGCTTAAAATATTTAGATAGATTTCCGCCTGTGACTTTTCCGGCATTTCTCCTAAGGCCGTATTTACAATAACGTTTTGGAAGCATTTTTTCTTCTCCTCATCACTTGTTTGGATTATTTTGGAAGTGACCTTCAATACTACGTCTATAAAATCTGGATTTTCCGATAAATGTTCGAAATTAATAGATCCTTTTTCTTGTAGTTCTGTCAATCTTCCATTCATATCGTTTATGAGTTCTGCTTTCCTTTTCTCCAATGGAGGACTGATAATCAGATTAAAAAATTCGGCGGCGAAACTGCCACCCGGCAGACTGCCGAGTATCCCTTTTGCGATAGCATGCGCGATATCACCATAAGATGGTTTGTCCGATTTATTCATAAGTGTTAATTTGGATCAAATTTACTATTTTTGTTAAAACTAACTAACCAGAAAAAAAATGCAAATAAATATTGAACTAACAATCTAAGCTTATATGAGTATTAAAGAAGACAAACTAAACCATTTACTTGAAAATTTGTCGGCAAAAGAAAAATCCTTTTTAGCGTGTGCCGAGTTAGTGATGAAATCAGGGAATGCTTTGCAATTTACCTTGGATTTTATTGCATTATCAATTATTAATAGGGCTATATCCTTAAACAGGGCCTTTAAATTATTGGTCGAAAATAACAATATGTTAGCTGCAGTTAATAATATAAGGCTTCAATTGGATAATTTAATAAGGTATCATGCGATTTATATAGTGGATGAACCTGATAAACTGATAGAGCATATATTGGAGGGACAGCCCATAGACAAGTTTGTATTTAACAAACAACGCTTAACAGATGGCTATCTTGTGCAAAAATTGAATGAGAAATTTCCGAATACGCTAAAGTTGTATAAACATTGTTGTGAATTTATACATTTTGGGTTTAAACACTTTGAAAAAGTTAGAGTCCCTTCAAAGAATCCAATGGCTAAGTTTACTGTTACTGTTGGAGATTCAGATAATTTCTCGATTGGTGAAAAAATTGTCTATGCTGAAAATATGCTTTATATCTCAGACGCGCTTCTAGAAATACTGGGATGCTGGCCCATTGAAAAGGATAAGTTATTTAAATAGGTTGATAAGACTAATCCTTAATAAAGTTGAGATTTGTCTTCGCCTTCTGCCAATTAGAAATATATAACATTATTAAGATGCTATAAACACTTTTAAACTAATACTATGGTGATAAAAATTCCCACAGGCTCGATCAGATTTGTAAACGTCGGAGAAGATGCAAAAAATTCTGCAAAAGATTTGAAGAGGTATGTGAAGCGAAGGCAATGGGATGCTTGTAATGAATATGGCTTTCTAAGTGCTGGTCAAGGACTGGTTTACAGTAGACAATTGCGTAAATTGGAAAAAGGTGATATAATTGCTGCATTTATCACAGGAGCCGGTTATGTGGGGATTGGTGAATTAGTAAAGGAAGCAGTACCGATAAGGGAATTTGTGTTTAATGGGTACGCAATGCAACAGCTTAGCTTAAATGCAGATATTCTTAATGGCAAGATCTCAAACCAAAATTACGTAAAAGAACTGCCCTATCTTAAAGAAAATTTATTTATGAATGCTGATAATGAGAAAACAGAATGGGTCGTTGGCATTAATTGGTTAAAGACAGTTAATAGATCTAATGCCAATTGGGTATCCAATATTGGACTGTTTTCAAATAGGAATGTTCAGTGTTTGATGAGTGGCCAATTAGACACCTTGGGATTTCTAGAGGAGAGCTTTGGTATAGAATTCGATATTTAAGGAAAAAGGCTTTTAGTAGATTCGCCGCTGCGTACTTCTCGGATGAACTAAAAAGCTGGTCAGGAAATGGAACGCCGCGTTTTCCTGATAGATATTTCCGGTCAGGCAACGCCGATAGAGAAATCTTCTCCTTACATTTGTTTCAAAATCCCCCATGAAAAGGCAAGTTTTTACCTTAATCCTGTTTTTCCTGACGCTTTGTATATCCGTATCCGCACAAAAGGGCAGTACACTTAAAACCGAGATCCAAAATATCCTTGCTACCAAAAAGGCGGACGTTGGCGTCTCCATCCTTAACCTGAAAACAGGGGAGCGGACTAGCATCCATGGCGACATGCCCTATTCCATGATCAGCGTCTTCAAATTCCATGTGGCACTAACCGTTATGCATCAGGTAGATGCGGGTAAGCTCTCCCTGGACCAGCAGCTCTTTATCAAAAAGCAGGATCTTCTGCCAGATACCTACAGTCCCTTCCGCGACAAGCATCCCGAAGGTAACCTCAATATCACACTGCGGGAGGCTATAGGCTGGATGATCAAGGTCAGCGACAACAACCTCTGTGATTTTCTCATCCGGCTGATAGGTGGGGTGAAAACCATTGACAGATTTATTAATAGCCCCCATTTTGTGATCAAAAACGACGAAGCCGGCATGCACGAAAATTGGGACGCGCAGTTCCTGAATACCACCACACCTGATTTTGCCACGGATCTGTTGAGGCTTTTTTATGAGGGTAAATTGCTCTCACCATCCGCCACGCATTTTCTCTACACCACCATGGTCGCCACCTCCGTCGGTGAAAACAGGATCAAAGGCCAGCTACCCAGGGGCGCTGTCGTCGCCCACCGCATCGGCAGCTCCTTTACCAATGATGAGGGGCTTACCGGCGCCATCAATGATATCGGTATCATCGAACTTCCTGATGGCAACCGGCTTATTCTGTCCATCTTCGTCCACAATACCATTGAACACTATAAAGACGGCGAAGCCATTATCGCCTCGATCGCCAAATCCGCCTGGGATTATTACACAAAATAAAAGTAAACTCACACTTGCTGTGTGCAGAATTAAGTATCTAGAACTCGAAATTAGTTGCAGCTATGACCAATTGTCATCCCTGTATTAAAACCTATGTCCATATCCAAAAAATAAAATTATTTAATCAAGTTTTACACTACCTTAGCATTATCAAAACTGACAAAAAAATGGCCTCTCACACAATTGCCGAGTTGGAAGTCTTATTGGAGAATTTTAAAAAGACTGCTCCGCTAAAAGCTGCCGATCCTACTTACATGGAACTTTCCGGTTATCCGCATTTTGAGAATGTCAGTTCCAATATTTTAAGCTTCTTTTTTGATACCCGTCAGGTGCATGGCTTTCAGGAATTGTTCTTACAAGCGATCACAGACTGCATTGCGGACTTTAAAAATGTGAACGAATCCTTTGAGGTGTTGTCTGTAGAACGGGAATTTTCTACGGATGTAAAGAAAAGAATCGATCTGATCATTGAATGCGGCACTTTTGTTATAACGATTGAGAACAAAATATTTCATCGGCTCGTAAACGACCTAAAAAACTATAAGGATACAATTGAAAAACGCTTTCGCAAAAAGCAGAACCGGTATTACATTGTTTTATCTCCAAGAAAGGAACCCGTAGATAATGGCTTTATTTCAGTCACCTATAATCAATTTTTTGATCGATTGAAAGCTCATTTGAGTGATTATTGCCTTGAAACAAATAATGCACA
The DNA here is from genome assembly GCF_020042345.1 of Arachidicoccus terrestris. Lineage (NCBI taxonomy): Bacteria > Pseudomonadati > Bacteroidota > Chitinophagia > Chitinophagales > Chitinophagaceae > Arachidicoccus > Arachidicoccus terrestris. The sequence goes on along the minus strand of NZ_CP083387.1, from coordinate 366,396 downwards.
TTTAATTTTTTTGAACGACTTTATACAAACCATCGAAAATTTGACTGGTATGGATGATTCTACAATAAACAAACAGACCTTTGATTTCTTTTTCCAAAATAATGATCTCATTGACGCTTTGTTTGCCGAAAAGGTAAATATGGAAAATTTGCTTTTTAGAAAAAGACGGCAGGTTGCTGATAACATCGATACATCCGGGCTAACCGGTTTCGTTAAGCAATGGATATGGAAGAGAGAAGTGATTGCCTTTGAGTTCATCATTGACGCAAAAACGATCGTGCTGGATATCTGGATTGGTTTAAACCACATTGAGGCGGAATTGTTTGAAAGAGACGGGGTGGATTACAAAACGATCGACAAGCTTGAGATTGTTAAAAATCAGGAATATAAACAGACTAGCAAGAGAGGATATCTCATTTTCACTGAAGATAAACGATTTTACGAAATAAAAACTGTCGTATTTGCCGAAAAAATTAGAAAAATATTGGAAAAAATTAAAATAAGTTTAACTGATTGAATCGAGACATAAAAAAATAGCTGATCTATGAATAAAATATTGTCCGCTAATAAGATGGAACCATTTTTTACCAAAAGTGAACTGGATTTATTTAAAAAATGGGAAAGCAAGCCGTACGAAAAGGAAAACGAGGAACACAGAAGAATTGCTAGAGAACTTAAAGAATCCGTTTGGCATAAAACAAAGTATCTGGGGCGACGTATTATTGAACAGCTACCCGGGTTTATTCTGGAAGACAATCAGAATTGGATCCAACGGGACAATACGTCCCGAAAGGACAAAAGGGCTGGGGGCTCAGCATTCAAACCATACACCTGGGTAAAAGTCTACCGGGGTTCCGGAAAGGAGCGCGATATTTTCTTTACTTTCGGTATTGAGGTCGGAGAGGACCGTGGACAAAGGCATAATGATTTTGTTTATAAACTGGATTACAGGACAACGTCCAGCTCAGATTTGAACATTAAGCAGCAAGCTATATGTAAGTCTTTTATTGAAGGTTTGGATGTCCACTGGAACAAAATTCCTCTTAAAGAACTTATCGAAGAAAACTGGGATTCTCTTATCGAAACCTGTCTTCGGTTTGTAAGGCAGAGTATGCCTCTTTATGATGGGCTTTCGGCCATGCTCTGGCCGGAGGGCGCCAGGATTCCTTTAGAAGAAGGCAGGAGGCCAACAGGTTATCACGAATTTCCCGTTAGGGAAAGCAACTTTAAGGCCGTGGCTATTGACTATCAGGCGAAAGATCGGGTACAAAAAGAACTGGGGGAGGCTGGAGAGCAATTGGTAATTGACTACGAAAAAAAGATTCTAATAGAAGCAAATAGAAAAGAACAGGCGGATCAGGTCAGAAAAGTGCCCGACGGTGTGGGCTATGACATCTTATCTTTCGATATTGACGGGAACCCTAGATATATCGAAGTAAAAACCACTTTAGGTGACTGCAATACGCCGTTTTATCTTAGTTATAACGAAACTGCGTTTATGAATCTGGATAAAGAACATTACTTCATTTACAGAATCTACAATTATGACAAGATAAATCGGCGCGGTAAATTTTACATCGTTTCAGGTGATGTCCAAAGTCAGATTTTAATGAAACCGATAAACTACATGGTTGTTCTCAAAAGAACAGAATCCGCTCAGGATGAACCTACGGATTAATAAAAAAGACGCCAGTCAGGGAAATGCCCGGTAATTTGTAGCATAAGGCTCTCCGCCCAAATGTCGAACCATTCGACATCAACTTGTCCATCATGTCGAAAATCTGTCGGAATTTCGACATGATGGACAAGTTGAAGAACGGCACCCTTCTTTCCCTCATTTAAATGCTTATATCCGTTTATAAATGGATAGAACATAAAAGACAACACAGGAAGGGCATGCGCTTCAGAATTTCCCTTACTTTCGCTAAAACAATTGAATTCATGGATATAGAACTGGTAAATAGAATAAAACGCATTACAATAATTGCCCTTGCCTCTGATGATGAGTTGATGGAGATCCTCGTCCTCAAGGGCGGTAATGCCATTGATCTTGCCTACCAACCGGATAGTGATATAGTTTCCAGAACCTCGTACGATCTGGACTACTCTATTTTTGACGGTGACTTCGCCGAAGAACAACAGGCAATATCAGATAGAATCGAGGCCACTTTAAGGCAGACTTTTCTTGAAAACAATTTTGTTGTTTTTGATTATAAGTTCCTGAACAAGCCTAAAAAGATCAGTGAGGAGCTTATCGATTTCTGGGGCGGCTATAAAGTTGAATTTAAAGTCATTGACAAGGACAGTTATGATAAGAATGTGGGCAATAAGGATAAAATCAGAAGGGCTTCTGTTCCCCTAAATCCGAATCATTCTCCCGTTTTTGAGTTGGAATTCAGTAAGTTTGAACATGTCGGGAAGAAATCAAAAATTGACGTTGACGGATACAAGATCTATGTCTATACACCTGAAATGATTGCTTTTGAGAAATTAAGAGCCATCTGTCAGCAGCTTCCGGATTACCGGTCAGTCATTCCTTCTTTTAGTCCAAGAGCTAGGGCCAGAGATTTTTATGACATTCATCTGATATTGGATTTATTTCCCATAAACCCTAATACTGATGAAAACAAGGAGCTGATAGCAAACATCTTTGAAGCTAAAAAAGTTCCCTTAGCATTCATCAAGAAGATCAGAAATAATAAAGCCTTACACCAGGATAACTGGAACAGTGTTAAAGATACGATCTCACAGATGGAAAAACTCGAAGACTTCGACTTCTATTTTAATTTTGTATTGAATGTATTTGAGGCGGTTACATTCCCTTAGGATAGTAAATCCTCCAGGTTTCATCATATTCCTTTTCCATCATCGCATAGGTCAGATAAAAATCAAAGTTCTTTTCCTTCTCTTTTAACGGTTCCAGCTTTTTTTCGATAAGACCCGCTCTTTCAAGATAAAAGCCGATAGCTTGGTGATAGGGGTATATAAAATTTAACTTGTCAAGGGTGGCAACGAGTTTATTAATGGAAATCCTACTGATTGCCTTTTTATAGACTTCTAATACAGAGTCCACCCCACCCGCATAGGCTGGTCTAACCGCTATATCTATAAGGGTTCTTTCGATATTCGTTATTGGCAGACCTTCTGAGACGAAAACGCCGGTACGATTCGTATACATGCCATTATGAAGGAGGAAGGTATAATCCTTATATGTAGCGGTTACGCCGGACCGCCGCTGTGGTTTTGAGAAAGCTGAATCGATGGCTGTTTGTGTAAGATTTCTATCGAAGACTTTTTCGCTTTGTTCAAATGAAATATATACGGTTTTTGGAACCTGTGTTGTTAATCCATGAAGGAACACGGCAGTAAAATGTGATAAATATGATCTGTTGATTAGTGAAGAGGCTATTTGAAGGGTAGAGGGTTCCCCTTCTAGAAATTTTTCTTTACGTATATTTGAGTTGAACTCAATAACAGTCCTGCTCAAAATATTGTTTTCGAGAAGTCGGTCAATAAATTGGTCCCTGTTCATGGTAATTGGCAGCTTCCATAGTGACCTGTTTTGTTCAAGAACTTCTCCTAATTCTTTACGACTAAATATTTTTTTTTCTCCGTTCTTGAAAAAGGCCTTAATCGTATTTTCAGCAATTACAAATCGGGATTTATTAGCCATAGAAATTTTTCATTAGTATCTCTATTGAAAGTATATATACTTTCAATATTATAAAGTTACGGTTTTTTTCTTGTATTTCCTAATTCGTAACACAATGATAGAGCAAAGAAGGCTGAATATTCCAGTTTTATTTATCTTCTATTGTCAAAGTATATATACTTTGACAAAATTAATTATTAAATTTTAATTTTCCAAATTATAGAGGCAAACTAGGTGATTTTAAATATAAAAGTTAGGGTTAGAAAAGGAGTGTTATTTCAATGTGGAAAGTATATATACTTTCCACAAAGTTAATATTTTTTTCTTATACTTCCAAATTTAAAAGTAGGCATAATTATTAAGGCTAAATATATTAGTGAAAATTCGGTTTCGGCTAGCAGCGACTTTATTCCGTTTCAGTGTCTTTTATAAGCGTTCTTCTGTAAAAATATCCGGGAATGAATAGATAGCTCCAAAAGAAAAAGCTGGTAATAAGCTCAATTTTGTTAATTGCTTTCTGATCAGATGAATATACACCCCTCACCCAGGTTTTTGTCGTCCAGCCACCAGGGTGATATCCATAATATTCGCTGTCCTGATCATCCTCATATACCTGCTCATCATAATACTGAACGTGGATACCAATAATTTCGTAAAACTTATATAAAAACGTTTGATTTCTGGATGCAATTATTAATAAAATCAGAGGACACAGCCAGATAAATAGGAATGCCTTATTGTCTTTTCTTATGAACTTCATATTTTATTTTTTCATCGATAACACAATAGACCAAAAATATGATTGAGGCTATATCTATTATTTGCCAAAAACGCCGTGTCAATTCAGAATCCATTGTTGCAATAAAAATTATACCTATGATTAATTCTGTTATCCCGCGTTTGGTATTAAAGATATCCGTCCTGTAAGCAAATACAATCATACCAATACCGATAATCAACTTTAGTGATTGATAATAGGACTCGGGCATTTGCAATAATGCAATGCTTAGGAGCGTTATAAATATCAGTCTTATGATCTGATTGATTGAACTCATATTTAATTTTGCCTTGGTTATATGGCATACAAAACCTTTACCCCCTGATTTTTGAAATTGAAGACAAGCTCTATTCCAGGAAAAAACTTTTGCCGCCGGTTTGTAAATCTAGATTATTAATCGTTTGGCTTTTTATCTTTAGATTTTATTGGATGTACAGGACCTTTAGGCGGAACAGCGCCCGCCTTTTTGGTTCTTGCTTTTCGGATTTCCTTTTTGTTAGCCGCCGGTTTGCTTGAAGAATTCGATTTTCTTGGTTTCATATTCCTTTTATGATTTTGGTTTACTTCCCCCTGTCCCTGGTGTAGTCGGACCTGGTGACGGTACCCCTCCTTTTGTTCCTCCATTTTTGGGCATAATACTTAGTTTTTAAGGTTGATAAATAAAAATAATATTACTAGCTTTTAGGCTTGCTTCCTCCATTGGAAGGTGCTGGCCCGGGCGCTGGCACCGCTCCCCGTGTGCCGTCAGAGTTAGGCTGCATAATGAGTAATTTTGATGAATGTATCTCTTTAATTAAACTGTCTAATTTATTTTCAATTTTATTCTTATTGTAATCAATGATTTCAATTTTATTGTTTTCCGAAGTTTTAGGTCTGTTAAAATCCTTCCAGCTCTTACTACAAAATATTCCAAAACTAATAATGCCACAAAAATAAAAAATCAAACTTATATGATTGAACCGTTCAATTACCTCACCTCTTTTGTCTGCTTTAATTTTATCATAGTTTTCGCTGACAATTTCACCTAAAGTGCGATTATATAACATCATAGCCCTCGCATGAGAAAGGAGATTGACTACGATTGTTCCGCCCCAAGCCATCCAACTCAATAATACCCAAATAAAACCATCTTGCACACCGGACAGAAATTTATCGATCACCCAAACGGAGGCCGCAATTGAGCCACCAGCAACATATATCAGTTGTTTTTCGAATAAATCCGTACTAAAATCTCGCATCTTTTCCAGACTAATACTGTAATCTTTCAGCTTTTCCTTGTATATGGCCTCTTCACTTAATTCCACATCTCTTGGTGAAGCCGGGTCAAGTTCTGGGTTCTCTTTAGCAGATGGATTGTCAGAATTCATTTTCTTAATCTATTACCCTAAAATTAAATACTTTTATCATAACTCGTTCGTTTTATCTGAATTTTGTTGTTCACTAATAAAATTAGCCATTTATTCTGTTTTACAGTAATATAATTTAGTGTTATATTTGAACCTCTAAATTCAAATGACTCTAAATGAGTAAAGAAAATCATATTGAAACAAGACTAATTGACAGTTTAACCGGCTTAAAATATACCTATCGGCCCGACATTATTGACCAAAAAACGCTGGAATATAATTTCCGGTAAAACTTACAGCGATCAATATGGAGAACGATAAATTATTTGAATTAATCCGAAGCGAACAGGTTGTTTTGTTTGCAGGGGCAGGCCTGTCCCTATATGCTGGATATCCCAGCGGTAATGATTTAGCTAAAAAAATGAAGCCCTTTATAGATCCTCAGTTTAAGAAGGAATTGAAAAGTTGCCGGGATTTGGGTAAGATCTGTCAATGTATTGAAACTACTAAGGGCCGAGAATTTGTATTAAATCAATTAGGGAAAATATTCGACAAAATAAAAATAAAAGATACCTCAGTTCACCATAATATTAGGCTAATCCCACATTTTAAGTCAATAATTACTACGAATTACGATACGTTATTTGAAAAGGTGTATGGCGATGGAATCCAAGTAGTCTGTAATTCAAGGGATTTGGCAATATGCCAAAATAATAAGCCATCGTTATTTAAATTGCACGGAGATTTTAGCCACCAGGATCGGATTATTCTTACAACGAATGACTACTTAGGTTATTTTTCTAAAAAGAGCGAAGATGAGGCGTTCTGGAATGCTATAAAAGAAAAATTCACAACAAGACATATATTATTTATAGGGTATAGTTTTCAGGATGAAAATATACAGGTTATTTTTGAGAAACTTAAAATTGAATTAGGCGCTGACATGAAACAGGTCTTCTTTGTCTCGCCAAAAATCAGCCCGCTTCAAAAGCTGCAACTGGTTCAAAAAGGTATACAATTTGTCGAACAAGATGCCAGAAGTTTTATTGATGCACTTTTGTGTAATCTCAAGTATAACATAATCAACGATATTCAACAAAAAAAGGTAAGTATTGACACAGGTATAGAATTCTTAAAGCTTCACAAGATCTTACCTGTTCTTGAATTCGGACAGCAAAAGCTAAGATTTAAAAGCATTAGCGGAAGTTCCCCGGATATAAAAGGTCTTGTTAACTTCGCAATCGCTCCTAAGCATCAAAACGCAGGTTTGTTTCGTGACTTAATAGATGGTCGTCACTTTGATCCGGTAACCGTTTCGAGAGATGAAATTAAGTCTTTGACTGCTTCAATTGCAGGCATAAATATTCCATGGTGGAACGATGTTGAGGCAATAAAAATTGGCCCTGAACCAGCAAGTAAAGGAATTTTTACTATCGTTTTTGAAGATGGTTTTGAATTGACAGATTTGGATTATCAATTTTTCAGTTCAAAAAATAGCTTTCAAATTACGATCATTTTCGGAAGATCTACATACATAATTAAAGTAAATAATAATGTTATTACTAGAAATGGAATTGAAGGAGTAGAGCTAAATGCAAAATTTGAACATGACCAATTTTGCTACAACATGGATGAAGAAATAAAGATATTTAAACTGGTAAAAAGATTAGTTGATAGCATGCCGTTTAAGGTATTTCTTGACAATGGCCCAAGACCTCATTCATTTAATCCTCAAGCGAAGCAAAACAATGAATATGCTAAATTTCACCTTAGCTATTTTGAAAAACTTAAGACAATTGAAAGGTACTTCGAAGTCAGATTTACTAAATTCGACTTTGCGGAAATAAATGATGAAAATATATGGAAGGTCAATACACTATTCGACATCACTCAGGGTCGTGAGTTTCAAAAGCTTCCAGATCCTAAATATCAGGTACTTTTGAAACCTAGTAACGAAGAAATATACGAAATTGAGAATCTCAGAAAATATCTTCAAGGCACTATGATTGAAGAATATATTAATGAATCTGAAACCGTAGAACTTCATGGAGTGAACATTGAAATTGGATTTCCTAAAGTCAGAATCGAAGAAGTTGAATTTGTAAATAAGAAAGAACTGCTGGAGGGTAAAAAGCAACCTTTTATCATCAAATGTCCTGCATTGTGGCTATCCTACCATAAAGTCAGAGCTCAACAATAGGAGGCTTGTACCGACGTTACCATTGGTTGTTTACAGATATTCTTTAAAGTACCGGACAATCCTGTCCGCCACCTACCTCCCGTTTTTACCCTGGTTGAAGGAATGGCCCTCTGCCGGCGGTAACAACAGATCGTAAGACTTCCAGACCTTTGTTAAGGCATCCTCCATCCGAATCGTGGTGGATAAAGGTGTGTTTTCATCGCTGGTTCCGTGGATAAAAAGCACCTTCCCTCTTAACTGGCCGGCGATCGCTTCATTGGAGCCATACCTGTAACCTTAGGGATTATCCTTAGGTAAACCCATATACGGTTCGTTGACTTCTGCCGCCTGATAAAGATCGCCCGGTGCCGACGCGATACCGACCTTATAGAAGTCCGGCGTTGTTAGCACGCCTGGCCCGCAAATAGCCGCCCAAGGAATGGCCGAAAATGCAGACGCGGCTAAGGTCCATATAAGGCCTTGTCACGGCCGCCTCCTTAAAAGACAATCTGGGACATACCCTGAATGCCAGTCCAATTCTAAAGAATTAATGATAGTATCATAAATGCGTTTTTTTTGCTATACTCCCCAGCGAATTCATTTCTTTTGCTGGAAACTAAAAAATATAGCCGATTACATTTTTATGTACATAAAATCGTAATATAACACATTTTTCTGCGCATACTTTTGTAATCTCCTGGTATAACTTTCTATCTTGCTAAGATAGTTAGTGTTGTAAGCCCAAGAGAGCCTCTTGAAATTCATTAAATTTGCGGATAAACAAACTGATGGCTTTCTGCAAGTAAACACAGATCCCTGTCGCTATCACCCGGCATGCGCGCACTTCTCATTGTTTACTTTTCGTGGGCCTTTGAGTCAGACTGTAAGCTTCCCAAAAATAGAACCTTTAGAGATTAGATTTCTTCCCTCTCCTGGGGAAATTGATTGGGGGCGAGTGTAGCGGAGGCGTAGCCGGAGCGGAACGAGCCCCCAATCAATTTTTGGCCGCTTTCTTCCCGGTACCTCACCGGTGGAAGACCTCCTAATGAGTCGTGTGGCCGATCGTGGTTATAGTCTTTTACAAACTCATCTGTGATATCTCTTACATCATCCAACGATTCAAAGATATAAGCATCCAGTACATTTTCTCTGTAAGTCCTATTAAATCGCTCTATATAGCCATTCTGCATGGGTTTGCCAGGTTGGATGTACTGAAAAGTTATATCGTTTACTGCGCTCCAATGAGTCATTAACCCTGCTATTAATTCCGGGCCATTATCCATACGAATATTCTGTGGTTTACCGTAGCGGTTGATTAGGTGGTTTAACACCCACACTACACGGCTACTTTTTAAGCTGTAATCAACTTCTATGTACAATACTTCACGGTTATAGTCATCAATAACATTAAAACTTCTAAATTTAAGTCCATTGCTCAGAACGTCATTGGTGAAATCTATACTCCAGCTCTGTGTAAAGGTCTCCGGAACAACTAATGGCTGCTTCTCTCTATTGGGCAGGCGGCGCTTACATTTGCGACGAAGAGACAGGCCAGCTTCCCGGTAAATGCGAAAGAGTCGTTTATGATTTACTATGACACCCTGGTTGCGGATGCGGCCATAAGCCTTCCAGAAACCCTCACGAGGATGATCTTCAGCATGCTTACGAAGTAAATCCACGTAAGTGCTGTCATCTTTGATTGATTTATAGTGCAATACGCTTCGACTTAAACCGAGAACCCGACAAGCCTTGCTCACTGATTTTGGCAGTTCCTTACGTATTTCTTCTACCAAAGCCCTTTTGTGGCAAGGCTTTACAACTTTTTTTCGATTATGTATTTAGCGACATCAAGCTCCATTGCCAGATTGGCATACATACGTTTTAAGCGGGTATTTTCCTCCTCCAACTCCTTCACCCGTTTCATCTCACTAGCTTCCATGCCACCGTACTTTTTACGCCAATTAAGAGTGTGGCTTTGCTTACGCCACGTTCTCGACTTATTTCCTCGGCACTTTTGCCGCCATCAAGCTCCTTTAAAATACTAGCGATCTGAGTCGCGCTAAATTGATTCTTCTTCATATTTGAACGGTTTAAAATTAAACAATTTTGTCTAATTCTAACTCGTTCTATTTAAAGGGGAGCTTACAAGACAGTTTGTTTTCCAATTTAACTATGAATTTTTCTAGGGTTTCATCATCCATTCTCTCATAATACTCGGTAGCTAAGGTTTCTAGGCGTTCTTCAGAGAAGGTGTGCAGGTTATCTTTTATTTTTTCTATTAATGCGTGACTGAAGGTGTTTGCCGCCTTGCTTACTCGGAAATAAAATGTTTCCAATTGCCTGTGATAAAGACCGGTCTCATTAATGAATTCCTGAATAGAACGGATTTCAGTATTTCAGCATTGCCGACGCCGGTGGCGTCCGTTTATTTTATCTTTATCCACTCGTAATGTCCGTGTTGACTGACATTAAATTTCGTGACCTTGCCATCTTCTGTTACGAATTCGCAATGCGCGTCCAACATGTTTTTAAATTGAAATTTCGTTGGAGATTGAAAGACCAGCGGAATCGTTTCAGTCTCAGAAACTTTCGCGATAAGGTGGCCATTTTCCTTTAGGATGGTAATGGTTCTGTTTTTGTCTATCGATAGTTGATAAACGCCGACATATTTATCAAGTTCGTTTGGAGCAACGTGTAAATTCTCCTGTAGGCGTTTGTCTAAAACGATTTGCGCGATGTTGACTGTCAGATCATTCATCGAAACGGTTCCGTTGTTGCAGAGGACGGCGATATATGTATCGCTATCCGGATAATATATTTCATTGGTTAAAAAGCCTGGCATACCTCCTCCATGTTCAATTGATTTTACACCGTTTGATGTACGTACAAACCAACCGTAACCGTATCCCGTTGTCGTGCCGTCTTTTAAATGATAAGGCGTAAACGCCTTTTTCAACATTTCTTTTTTTAGGATTTTATAAGAATATAGTCCTACATGCCATCTGAACAGATCTTCGACGTTTGAGATTAACCCGCCCGCGGCGTATTCAATCGTCGGACTCCAGTAGTCCACGTTCCTAAAGGATGATCCGTCTTTACGGTAGCCGTTGACGCGACCTGGAATAATGATATTCGCACTGTCAAAATAGGAGCGCGTCAAGCCTAAAGGCTTAAGAAGATTATCCTGAATATAACTCTGATAACGTTTTCCTGAAGCTTTTTGGGTGATATAACCTAGTAGATAATAGCCTGAATTGCTATATGAGAATTTGGTGCCCGGCTCAAAATCCAAAGCGTAATTTTTAAAACTGTCGATTAGCTGTTTAGGACTGAAATCCCATCGTTCCATATTTAAATTACGATAATCGATCTGCATATAGTCCTTTATGCCTGAAGTATGGGTCAGTAAATTCTCGATGGTTATGATATGACCTTTGGAAGGGAAATCAGGAATGAATTTTTGCAGGCTGTCCTGTAATGAAATTTTACCTTGCGCTACCAACTGCAAGATCGCGACGGCAGTAAACTGTTTTGTAATGGAGGCGAGATTAAATACCATATCCGGCTTAAGTGGAACGTTTAATTCGAGATTGGCGCTACCAAACGCTTTTTTATAAATTATCTGGCCATGCTTCGCGACTAAAACCGCACAACCCGGTTCCGCCGGTTTAAATTGTTTCGTCAAAAGACTATCAAGCTTTGTTTCGATCCGTTTATCTTGCCCAAAGGAAGCCGAAACGGTAAACAGACAGATTAAAAGAGAAGCGATTGATTTATACATCTCATGAGGTATTAGGAATTGTTAAATGGCGGCGGGCTTTTTTCCGCTGACGGCGCAAGAATGAATTTGAGGGAAATGAGTTTTAAATTACGGATTAAAGATTTTGATCATCTAAGTTATCATTATTTATCTATTTACGCAAGTTTTTTCATAAGGCAATGCCCAAAAAATTCATTAAATTTGAGGATAAACAAACTGCAATTATGAACAGACTGATTTTAATTGGCAACGGATTCGACCTGGCCCATGGTCTGGATACAAGATATAATGATTTTATCCTCTGGTATCTTAAGAAATGTTTTAAGCAGGCCTACATACAGGGCCAATATGTGGATGAAATATGTACAATTGAAAAAACACACCTTGCCCATCAATTCTCTCCAATCGGAGATCCAATAAGCGATTATATTGGGGCATTATATAAAAAAAATGAACTTCATTTGCTTTTTGGATTAAGCAAAGAAAGCTTTTATATAACCACATTAAGGAATAGAGCGCCAAAGCAAACTCCCTTTGAGGCTACTCTCAAATTAGATTTTCCTAAAAAGCTCCTTTTGCAGTGCAATTTGGAAAAGTGGGTTGATGTGGAAAATGAGTATTACACAGCTCTAAAGGAAATTTTGAATAGCAAGTTAAACACTGAACAGAAAGAGAAGGCACTTGATAAACTCAATTTAGCATTAAATCTTATAAAGAAAGAATTGACGGAATATTTAGGAACCATCCCGACAGACATTCGCCAGCCAGCGTTTAATGATATCCTTGCCAGTCCAATCAATAGAAATGAACTATTAAAAACTAATCTGGCGCGAAATGTCGCACCTAAAGATACACTCGTCCTGAATTTTAATTATACGGACACCATTGAGCAATATATACAAAACAATGCTGCGACAAAAAAGACCACGATCAATTATATCCACGGTAAACTTAATGATCCTCATAACCCGATCATTTTCGGCTTCGGTGATGAACTCGACGCTGACTACGCAAAAATGGAACTGGAAAAAACCAAGGGTTATTTCGAACACATCAAGTCCTTCGGCTATTTCAAAACCTCCAACTACTACAACCTAATCCGTTTTCTGGATTCCGATGAATACCAGGTCTTTATTCTCGGTCACTCCTGCGGACTTTCCGATCGTACTATGCTCAACATGATCTTCGAACATGAAAACTGTAAATCCATCAAGATCTACTACTACCAGGAAAACAAACAGAAAAACAACTACACTGAATTAACCCAGGAGATCTCCCGCCATTTTAAAGATAAACTTATGATGCGCCGGAAAATCGTATCCATCGATAAATCTTCCCCCATGCCACAGGTGGAGTAGTGAGCAATCAGAAACTGAATGAAACTTAAAACTGTGAGAAAGCTGTTGTTAATGCCACTTTTCATAAGGTGCTCAAAGTCAATCGGTATGTTTGTCTGATCCAATACATTGAGTGGTCTATACTTACGGCTGCCCGACTGATGTAAATAAAACCCGCCGGGAGTAGAGACTCCGACGGGGGAAACATGTGGCTTACATGAATATGGAGTAGTTCCGTACAATGTTCACTTTCAAGCCACACCGCTGACGCGTTGTTATTATAACTAAAAAAAATAGAGCTTTAAAAAAAAGGGGTCATCCAGGAATAGAAACCCCGTTATACTTTTGTATAAGTACATGAGAAATCGGTGAGGGACAGGATCTATTGAGCATTCATTAATCGCCTTCCTTATCTTTGGTCGCTTTGTCTATTCGGGAAAGAATGTCCATTAAATGATAGCGCGTCATCTGGTCTCGCATGAGCGGCAAGGCCTTCTGAATGCGCTCTTTCAGGTGGATCAGATCCATCCGTATATAGGAAACCACATCACTCTGCTCGGCAGGAGATTTTCGGGAAGCCACTGGCCGGGATCCCGCCCCCGTGGCAGGTGGTTTAACGATAGCGCTCAGGTTATCAATATAGATCTTCTGCAAATTCCGTCGGTAAATATCTATGGTCCTGTGTGTATCAAGCTCCCCCCATATGCCTTCTTCCAGGTCTTTCATATATTCGGGCAGGGTGTATGGGTCTGAAGAGAATTGCGAAATAGAAACAATATTATAAAGAACCCTACTATTGGTGCAGTTCAGTATGGCGGTCTCGTCGATCTTCTTGATTTCGTCGATCGGCTCTATCCCAATCCGGCTAACCATTACGGGAGGGACAAGCCATTTCGGCGTCTGAAATACCTGCTTGGTGTAATAGGCAACCGCCTCTTTTTGCCGTTCCCGGGATACGGGAACAAATACAGGACCAGCCTCCATATCTGTCTTATTATTAATGTAGCGGCTTCCGATATAATTGGCCACATGTCCCATAAACATTCTGTATTCAGTCAAAACCGCATTCCACATTCTTTTTAAGTTATCCTGAAAATCATCATCTTCTTTTGTCCATTCGGGTAGGCTCCTCATCACGCGTTGCAGGTTCATAATGCCGTAGTTGCTCGCCTTGACCGGATCATCCCCTAAGTCCTCACTCTGGCTTCTCGGATCAACGGGCTCTGTGCTGAAAAAGCTGGGCTCGTGACCGAACCACAATCGGGGGTTTCCTTTTAGTCGGGCTGTTGTGGATTTGAGTAACATTTTCTGTTCCGCTTCGGCATTGGCGATATCCGGATAAAGTTTGTATCCCCACTCGATAGCCCATTTATCATAGTCGCCGATACGTGGAAATATCCCCTTCTCGTCAATATGATCTTCGGGCTGTGCTACATAATTGAAACGCGCGTAGTCCATGATCGAAGGCGTATGACCGTGGGCGTCTAACCACTTTTTGTCGCGTAGCTTCTCAACAGGGACGGTAGAACTCGAACCAAAGTTATGGCGCAGCCCGAGGGTGTGACCGATTTCGTGTGATGAGACGAAGCGGATCAGCTGCCCCATTAGAGAGTCATCAAACTCCATTTTGCGCGCTCTTGGATCAATGGCTCCGGCTTGTACCATATACCAGTCATGCACCAGTTTCATGACGTTATGATACCAGCCGATATGGCTTTCGAGTATTTCACCCGTGCGTGGATCGTGGACGTTTGGACCGTAGGCATTGGAAACGGGTGAGGCAAAATAGCGTAATACGGAATAACGGGCGTCTTCCATACTCATGTTCGTGTCACCAACCGGCCAGGGTTTAGCCAGGATGGCGTTTTTAAAGCCGGCTTGCTCGAAAGCTTTTTGCCAGTCAGTGATACCGGCGATTAGATAGGGTACCCACTTTTTAGGCGTGGCCGGATCAATATAATACACGATTGGCTTTTCGGGTTCCACCAGTTCACCGCGCTTATATTTTTCCATGTCTTCCGGTTTGGGCTGCAATCGCCACCGGACAATGTAGTCACGCGTTTTGACGCCTTCCGAGTTGTCATTATAAGCGGTATAGCTGTCGTAAAAATAGCCGACTCGTTTATCATAATAGCGTTTTTGCATCGGCACTTTTGGTAACAGCAAAAAGGAGGTGTTCATTTCAAAGGTTACCGCACCTGTTAATAGCCCTGCGGGTATTGGCTGTCTGCCGGGCCCCGAGCCTGCGGTTGGGGTACCGCCCTGAAAATTATAGGTTTTAACCGTTGTTATTTCCGTATTGATGGGAAACGTTTTTATCCGCTGAATAAAGGAACGGTCGGCTGCCAGAGCGCCTAATTTCATGTTTCTTTTTTCCATGGAGGGGATTGATACCACTTCGTTGTCTGTCTTAAAGAAATTGGTAACATCTATGACACAGCCCTTCTTGTCTTTGCTATAAGCTTTGATATCAAAGCTGGCCACAATGGGGGAAACATTGGAAGTTTCTACCGCTTTATAAATGGCCTCTGTTGTATCCTTACTCGCATTCAAGAGTAAAGATACACGCAGCAAGAGGTTTTTATCCGCCCCTTTTTCCCAGTAGAGCGTCTGTTCGTTGGCCAGCTCTCCTCCATATTTAGGCGCGTTGCCCGGGGTTTTTGTATACCGGGTGACAGCGAGAAACTTCCTGCCAAGCAGGCTGTCGGGAATTTCAAAATAATAATGGTCGTCTACTTCATGTACCGTAAATAAACCCTTCTTGCTAACCGCTTCGGATGTAATTACTTTATCGAAAGGCTTTATCGTTGTTTTGGACGCTGGAGTGGGTTTTTTCGTGGTATCACTTCTGGATACGACCGTAGCGGCTCTGTTATGATTGTTCCTGTGCTGGGCAAAGATCCGACAGGACCCTGCCATAATGAGCAGGGCAAGTAATATTTGTTTTTTCATTGTAGTGGATAAAAGATAGGGTTATGTCACCCTTATAATTGAAATCAATTGAATATCTGAATCTTATTTAAATATTTCAGCAAGCTTGGTCTGTAGCGCGGGACCACGAAGATTGACGGCTATGACCTTTCCTTCAGGATCTATCAGAAAATTGGCCGGTACGCCCTGTATATTATAGAGTAACGCAGCCTCACTGTTCCACCACTTCAGATCACTCACCTGTACCCAATCCATATGCTTGTCCTTGATCATTTTTTTCCAAAGCGCTTTTGTGTCCGGACGGTCAAGCGACACCCCAATGATCTCAAAATTCTTGTCATGATATTTCCTGTAGGCGTTCGCGACATTGGGCATCTCCTCAAGACAGGGCCCACACCAGGTGGCCCAGAAATCGAGCAGCACATATTTTCCTCTAAAATCAGAAAGGCTGACCATCTTACCTGTGGGATCCGGCAAAGTGAAGTTTAAGGCCACATCGCCGACCTTATTGGCGCTCAAGCCTCTGATCAAAGTGGCCATTTGCTTCCCCTCTTTCGTCTCTTGAACCTCGGGTGTCAGCTGATTAAATAGACGGACAAGTTCGGACACCTCATCCGGATAGCGGGCTACATTGACATATAATTGATAGAGCGCTAAAAGAGAATTCGGATGTGTGGGGATAAACTGCTGCATAAGCCGTAACTTTGGCACCTTCAGCTCCTTACTGAATTGGGTATAGGGCTGAGCCGGATGGTCCGCAGCATCCGCGCTGTCCAGCAGCCGGTCCATCATTATATAATAGTCATTGAAGTCTTTGTTTAACGGGGTGCCGGACACCACCGCGAACCGTTTTTCCTTTTTGATTGTTACATGAATATGGCCGTCTTCCAGATAGAAAACCACTCCGCCATAGGATCTGCCGTTCCTATAAAGTAATTGTCCCAATTCGGGACGCGGCACGGTTCCCGTAAACATAAATTCACCCTTCGCATTCATTTTTACGGTATCTATATGGTGTCCGTAATCAATATCATACCAGTTGAGCCAGATCTTGCCTTCTGAAGGAAGACTGTCCATGGTCCCGGTTATCGTATATTTCAGGCCCTGTGCATGGGTGACCAGTAAAGCGCAGGTACATAATAACATCAAACTTATCTTTTTCATTTTTATCTTTTGTAAATTATTATAGGTGGTGTAATGGGAGGCGGAGCAGGGGGCCGAAATCTGTAGCAGCCTATTTTCTGAAGATTTCAGCCAGCTTCTGCTGCAGCGCGGGGCCACGAAGGTTGGTCGCGATGACTTTCCCCTTAGGATCTATCAGAAAATTGGCCGGCACGCCTTGTATATTATAGAGTAATGCGGCCTTGCTGTTCCACCATTTCAGATCGCTTACCTGTACCCAGTCCATCTGTCTTTCTCTGATTACCTTCTTCCAAAGCTCTTTCGTATCCGGCCGGTCGAGTGAGACCCCTACGATCTCAAAATTCTTGTCATGATATTTCCTGTAGGCGTTCACGACATTGGGCATCTCCTCAAGACAAGGCCCGCACCAGGTGGCCCAGAAATCGAGCAGCACATATTTTCCGCGAAAATCAGACAGGCTGATCAACTTACCCGTGGTATCCGGCAAAGAAAAATCTAAGGCCATATCACCGATTTTGTTGGAGCTTAAACCCCGGATCAGGGTTGCCATGTCTTTTCCTTCTGTCGTCTTTTGCACCTCAGGTGTCAGCTGATTATATAAAGCGGCCAGTTCGGAGGCCTCGTCTGGAAAACGGGCAACGTTGGCATTCAACTGATAAAGGGTTAAAAGGGAATTTCGATGCTTGGGCACGAATTGCTGCATGAGTCGAAGTCTCGGCTTTTGCAATTCTTTACTGAATCGTGTATATGGCCTGTCTGGATGATCGGCTTCGTTCGCGCTATCCAGTAGCTGATCCATCATCAGGTAATAATCGTTAAAGTCCTTATTTAAAGGGGTGCCCGACAGGGCAGGAAATCTTTTTCCTTTTTTGTAATCAACCTTAATTATTCCCTTTTCAAGATAACAGATGGCGCTCTCCATATTTCCGAATAAGAGCTGTCCGATCTGTGGGGTCGGCACACTGCCTTTAAAAGAAAATCTACCCTGGGCATTAAGGGTCGCCGAATCATCCCTTCTGCCGTTTGCCAGATCGTAACGGACAAGAACCACCTTTTGGCCCGCCGGGAAACCTTCCGCCCGGCCCTGCACAGTATATTGCTGATCCTGTGCCTTAATAATGCCCACCGAGCAGGCAGCCATTAATAGTAAACTTATTTTTTTCATTTTTAAAATGTTCATTAGGTTATAATTAAAGTCTGAACCGAGGTCATGACCTTCGGTCTTTGTTTATATATGGTTATCGCTCCCGGTAACTCACACTTACGATTTCACCGAAGCCTGTCCAGCTGCAACCGGGAACCAGAGTCAGTTGTCCGTTAATCGGAGGAATATTGTATAACTCGAATGTACCGCTGGTCTCAGACGATCCGTAGGAGGCCACGTTCAGATAATCTGCCCAGGTGGAATACTTTGGGTTTACCGTGGAGATCCCTCTGTTGAAAAAGTGCTGGAAATTCAAATAAGTTATGTTGCTGGCGCCCTTATCAATCATAAGGATACTGGTTCTAAGAGAAGGGTCATACTCATAAACCTTGCCGCCTACGCTGTAAAACAAATAGCCGAATGCCGGACTGCTAGCGAAATGTGTCGCCTGCGCGATATCCGTGCCCGTGATCTTCTGGAAATAAGTCTGGGCCCCGCCGATCGGGAAGCGCATCAGATACCGGTCGGAGGTAGCAGGGTCTTCTAATATGGCGAACGCGTTATTGTTATAATCCTTGTCCATATAAATCAGATTATAACCTGAGGGGTAGTTGAGGCTTGAGGCAGGTGCATTCAAAACCACGCTGTTATAGGAAGCATTCTGGGCGAAGGCTTTTTTGTCGACGTCATAGAACGAACCGGCAGCACCGTTGGTAACACCGTATGACGCTACAGGAAATGGGGCCGCGCCGGCACTGTAGACATTCAAGGGTGTATAATGAAAGGCATAACCGCTAAACGAGGAGGCGCTATACACATTTCCATTACCGTCGAACAGATACAGCTGCGGGTAGCCGACTATACCGCGGATCCATTCGGCCATCATATGCGTGGGTGCGAAATCCTCCGGTACATCGCCGATAAATAGACTACGGATATTCATCTCCGGGTCGTACCCGAAGGTTTCCTGATCGATACGATTACAGCCGCTACTGTTCAGTATGAAAATCCCGTAGTTCCTTGTCGCGATATTTGAAGAGACATAGGTCGCGCAGTATACCTGATAAGGTATCCCGTTCATTGGAACGGTAGACCCCTGCATTTTCAGCACGTCGATATATTTGGCAAATGAGCCCTTGGCGGCGTCGTATGATAACATATCCAGTCTTGACTGGCCGCCGATTTTATTCAGCAGGAGGTAGCCTTCATACACCGCTGTGGTGACATTGACCTTTGTTCGTGCCTGAAAGGTTACACCGGTTCCATTATCCGTAACCCGGTATTGAAGGGTGTAGGTACCTGGAAAGAGTTCGACCGGCGCGTTCAGGTCTTTGGTAGTCGAAAAGACTGAATCAATTTCATTCTGGAATTGGTTATAGGTGACCCAGGACCAGGCATAGCTGTAATCACCCGTCGCGTTTTTATCCAACGTTCCGCTGAGGGTCGGATGAATCTTTAGGCTGTCACCAAAAAGCACCTGATATCCTTTAGCCGTATCGAAATTACTAAATGAGATTTCATTGATCGGGTGATATAAATAGTTTCCCCTATCCTTGGCACAGGAAGCGATTGTCAGTATCAAAATGATCGACAAAACACCATAAAATAAATATTTTTTCATCCTCTGATAAGTTTAATTAAATGGATTATTGATAGGAAGTGCCCATGGTCATTGGCGTCGCGCCATCGGCCTCATATACGGCATTGCCGGCGGCCTTCTGCTGGTTCAGGTAATTGGCCATTTTAATGGCCCAATAAGAACAGCGCGAACTTAAATAAAAGTCAGTCAGCCATCCTGTGATGTAGTAGTCCAGCGGCATGCCGGTGACCTGATTGATTAGGGCTACTTTTTTGGTGCTGAAAGCGCCGAAATATTGCTGGAACACATTGGTCCAGTAAGGGCCCGGGACCACCATATCTGTAATATGTATGCCGAAACCTGTCAGGTTGATCGTATCCCCAAAATTATCGACGGTGGTTTCGACCTTCACCTGAAAATCGGCTGAGGGTACAAGTTTCAATCTCAGAATGATCGGCTCAGATTGCATATCGGCTGTCCGGTAGATGGTTACCGGTAAACTGTCCGTTAGCTGATTTGCATGAAAGACAAAAGATGAGGGAAGGATATAATGAGTGCCTTCAACAGCCGTTGTGCCTGTGTCGACGGCAACGCTGAACGTCCGGTCATGGGTGGACACCGGCCCGGTACACTTCAGCGGCACCTTGTAAACTGTGTCCTTTACCGATGCAGGTGAAAAACCGAAAGCGATACCTACTGTGTCCAGCGGCGCGTTTGCTGGTACGTAATTAAAATAGATATTATCAGGTGCATCGTAGGTCATGATCTCTTCCTTCTTACAGGCAACTGCGATTATGCCAAATGCCAGCACTACGGTGAATATTTGTTTCATAATATGTATGCTTTTGGGCGTTAACGTGGACTGGTTTCAGATACGGGAAGCGGTACGACATAGGCGGGGGCGATCGTGCCCAGGCTATTGCCACTTGGCACGGTGGTCAGTGCCTTTCTCTTGTAGTAAAAAAAGAGCTGCCCTTCCCCCCAGAATTCCTTCTGATATGCTTTCTGTATCTCTGCCGGCATATCGGCGCCTGCGACCAGATTGGTCAGGCCCCTGTTGTTGCGGACGGTATTCAGGTAATATCGCTGATGGTCCGGATCAGGATCGGTCTCCGCCAATATATAATACAGTTCAGACTTTCTGATAAGCGGCTGCAGGAACCGCCAGGGCTTGCTCTGATCCGTCAGGTCGGCAAATTTGTAAAAATACAGTTCCGGTCCGGCCCCTCCTGCGACCCAGGTCGTGGTATAACGGTAATCATTTGTGTTGTTCTCAAACACGGCACTTAGTCTTCCCGGCAAGGCGTTCAGTACAGTATAATTTTGCAATGTAGGAGAGAAGTAGGTCTGGTAATTGATATACATATTCTGATTATATATACCAAAGAGTACCTCGGGGGAAAATATTCGGTTCGGATTCGCATTGTTTAAAATATCGGTATAGGGCATCCAGGGAAACCATTTATCGATCGCCGTTAATGCTTCTTTCGCAGCTGCATGTGCCGCGCCGTTGTCTCCTTTATATAGTTGTACGCGCGCCTCAAGGGCTATGACGGCGTAATAGTTAAAACGCTGAGCACGATTGCCGCGGTAATAATTATGGCTGGCTGTGTCGACTCCCTCAGTAATGACCGGGTCGGCTGATAAAAGCGTTTTTGCCTTATTCAGATCCGTTAATACGCTATCAATCACTTGTGTTGCGTTAAGGATAGGTTGCCCCTTTGCGTCGGCCTTGGTATAGTAAGGAATTGCCTCGCCGGTAGGCGCCACTTTCATCACCGGGCCGAATATCCTTAACAGGTCAAAATGCATAAAAGCTCTCAAACCTATCGCTTCTCCCTTCAGTTCCGCCGCATGCTGTCGGGATATGATTCCTTTCTGCGCCGCACCGTCGATCTTCTCTACAAACTGATTAGCTTGCAGAATATTATTGTAAAAGGCGGTCCAGATGCGCTCAAACTCGGTAGCGACATCGGTATAGTTATATGTCTGATAATCCTGAAACGATAGCTGGGAAGCCGTATTGAATCGCTGGCCCATTACTTCTATATCCGTGTTAGTCAGCGCCTCTCCGTAAAGCGCGTTTGACGCCAGGTTTTGATAGACTCCGTTCAAAGCCTGCTGAATGGCGTTTTCGTTGCCGAATACCTGCGACTCAAGATATTTGTCCTCGGGCTGCACTTCGAGAAATTTTTTGCAGCTACCAGTGATAAGTAAAACAACTGCGGCAGTAAAGTAAATGAACTTATTTTTCATGATTTATTCATTTTAAAATGATGCGTTTAGGCTGAATGAAACGGTACGCGCGTAAGGATAATCGGTACCTCTTTCACTCAGGATACTTTCGACACGAAAGATCTCATTGGTATAAACCGTCATGTTCAATGCCTGAATGCCGAACTTTTTTTCCAGCCATTTATTGGCAATGCGATAGCCGAGACTAAATGACTCTGCGGTGAGATAGCTGTCCTGTTCTACAAAACGCGATGAAATCGGGCTGGAACCCCTAAGCGTTATGGCTTTAAACTTGGAGACATCTCCGGGGCTTTTCCAGCGATCATATAGAGCCCTTCTGTCCTGGTTGTACACCATTTGCCCCACCGACAAGTTCTCGACCTTGTTAAACAACGCGTAATTCATTATGTCCCCGCCGACGGCATACCGTAGATTCAATCCGAGCGTAAAGCCTTTATAGGCCACGTTGGAGCTGATCACCCCTTGTATCGTAGGATTCGCGTTCCCTGCTATCACAAGTTGCGTCGGATCGTAGGTAAAGGTCATGGTACCGTCCTTATTGAAGAACAACTCCTGGCCGGTCGCAGGGTCGATGCCGGCTGATTTTACCGCCCAGATGTCATCAGGGCTGTAGCCATCCTGATACCTTTGCAGGGTGCCACTGCTCTGGGCAAGCGCATTCAGTGAACTTAATTTATTCGCCAGTCCGCCGTATTTGCTCCATTGACGCTGCCCCATAATGCCGATTGTCCAGACAATCCGGTTGTTCAGGTCATAAATCGGCGATACGCGCACATTAAAATCTGTCCCGCGAGTGGTCAGATTTCCTACATTAATCACGTAATTGGAATTGGCGCCGGCAGAGGACGGCAAGGCACCCGCAGCAACAATGGCTAAGGGGCTGGTAAATTTATCGAAATACTCGACATAACCGGTGATCCTGCCCTTCAGAAATGAGAAGTCCGTACCGAAGCTTGCCTGCCGGGTATTCTGCCAGTCAAGATCCGGATTCCCGAGTGAAGTCAGGGTTAACCCCTGTCCGAAAAAGTTCGCGCCGGTCAAAAATGTATAGACCGAGGTGGACGTGAACTGGCCGATATTTTCGTTACCGGTATAACCGACATTCGCACGGAGCTTGAACATGTCGATCCAGGTAACGGGTTTTAAAAATCGTTCATTATGTAAATTCCAGCCTATACCGACTGAATAATAAGGATGATACAAATTATTGACACCAAATGTGCTTGCTCCATCCAGCCGGTAGGTCGCGTCCAGCAGGAACCTGCCATCGTAGGCGTAATTTATACTTCCAAGGCCCCCTGTGGTATGTTGCGTCGCGGTAGTGGACAAGGGACGGCCTCCTGTGGGGTAGCCATAAGCAAAGGCGGGATTGCCATTTGTGCCAAACGGAAAACCAGTGGCCGCGAAAGATGAAAAATTGAAATTGGTCGACTGTATATCTCCCCGGATGTTGGCCGTAATCTGGTGTTTACCGAAAACACGGGCATAACTGGCCGTAAGGTAGGCGCTGTAGGAAGTGTTTTCCGCTATACTGTCCGTATAGGAGCCCTGTTGGTAGGGCGACATACCGGCAAATGCCGTATTGTCCGGCGGAATAAAAATCACTCCGTTGGTACTGCTCTTACTGAATTGAAGGCCTCCTTCAAGTCTGAAATGATGGGTGAAACTATAAATCCCCTGGATCTTTTCATTCAGGCCAAAGGTCTTGCTTTGGTTGATACTATACAAACTGGCATTATACAGTGGGTTGGGCGCCTGGTTTATTCCGGGATCCAAAAACGGGGAATTTGTATTTTTAGGATAATAGGGATTCGCATTGGCAAAATCCTGGAAGGAACCATAGGGAGAATTATTGGTCACGAGGTTGTTGACCGTAAGTATGTTAGTGATATTCACCTTGTTTTTTCGGTAAGTGATATCTATATTTCCCGCCCAGGTATTGCGATCGGAGCCCTTCATGACGCCGTTCTGATTCCGAAAATCGACACCGGCCTGTACCATTAATTCCTTGCTTCCGCCAGAGATCTGCACGGCATGCCTTTCTGTGAATCCGGAACGAACCGGAGCGACCAGCCAGTCCGTATTCACTCCTCGGGCAACCTGCGCGAGCCTCGCGTTGTATATGGAGTCATTTTGCCATTGCGTTCCGAATTGATTTCCTAAAGGGGCATAATAGAGGCCGGCTAATTTCTCAAATTCCAGCTTTTCAGAGGCATTCATCAGGTTATAGCTGCTCAGGTCCGGAATATCCATGGAAAGATCGGCCGTATAGTATACCTGCAGTTTGCCTGGCACGGGCTTTTTGGTTTCAACGACGACAACGCCGTTAGCAGCTTTTGATCCGTATAAAGCGGTAGAGGCGGCGTCTTTCAGCAAGGTGATCGAGGCGACCCGGTTCATATCAAGGTCATAGATGGTCCTGAGGTCACTTTCAAATCCATCTAAGATAAAAAGCGGTTGATTGGGGTTAGCGCTATATTGATCATTCAGGTTATTGACATTGCTGAACGTGGTTTTACCGCGGATTTCTATGTTGGGAGCCGTGTTGGGGTTAGAGCCCTGGGCATTATTCTGAACAATGACAAATGTCGGATCTAAAGTTGCAAGGCTTTTGATAATATTCTGATTGCCGATCGCCTTAAGATCTTTGCCACTGTATACAGCTGCGGCGCCGGTAAAGCTTTCGCGGTTACGGGTGATCCCGCCACCGGTGATTACAATACTTTTTAGCTCATTGTGGACCGGGGTCATTTGTATCATAAAATTATTGATGTTATTCGCCTGGATCACTATGGTTACCGGATTATACCCGACGAAAGAGACCTCTACGATATCACCCGTATTGACGTTGGGGAAAACAAATTCACCATTCTTATCCGTTACCGTTTTTCTGTCCGTTCCCTTTACCGCAATAGTGGCGCCTATGAGGGGCTTGTTGTTTTCGTCCAATATGCGTCCATGAAATTCAGGTTGCCTTCGGGCCACATCGGATTGTTTGGCTGAGGAGTTCCCTTGGGAGATTTCCCGGATCACAATTGTCTTATTCTGTATAACATACCCGAGGTGGTGCGGTGTAAGAAGCGTATCAAGTACATCTTTGAGGGGGGTGCCGGAGAAATTGACGTCGACTTTCTGTGTACTCTGTATCCGTGACGAGATTAGCACGACATCGTAACCGGCCTGCCGCTTTATCTCTCTGAATACCTGATCATAGGTAATATGCTTCTTTTTAAGACTGATTTTGGCTGTCTGGGCTTGAGCAGAAGGTAAGCAGATGAAGATAAGCGTCAGCAAGGCAATCGTCATTCTAAATGACTGCTTTGGTTTTAAGGCATAAAAGTACTGCCTGCACAAAATTTGACTAAAAATTTTATACATTTGTTCAATTTTTAATGAAGTAATTAAACTGATTCTGCCATTCTTAGGTCGAACCGCAGATAGGGAGAGTGTTTATCTCTATTTATTTACCGCCAGTGGTTCTGTATTTACGTTTTTTTTAAATTGTTGGACCGATGAGAGATCTTCGTTAGTTGGATGAATATTTTAAGACGATCACTTTGTTGCCCTGTAACTCGAATTTAGCAGCTTTTGTAAGATCCAGCAGTTGTATAACGCCTCTTAGATCACTGAACCGGCTGATGGTGCCGTAGACAGTCTTATGTTTTATTTCTTCATCGCGGTAGCTGATGTCGACATTATACCAGCGACTGATCTTTTTCAAAGCTTCTTCCAAAGGTTCGTTGTTAAACCTGAAATAGCCTTCTTTCCAGGCGATGGCATCTTCCCCAATTACCTCCTTTACCTCCACATTCCCACCTTTCACCACACTCTGCTGATTGGGATTTAAAGTTGTCATCCGGCCGCTGTTCGTGCTGACTTTGACGCGCCCTTCAAGCAGTGTAGTGGTGGTATATAGCGCATCATCGTAGGCAGCAATGTTAAAATGGGTACCTAGTACCTGAACTTGCTGTGTTGCTGTTTCCACAATAAAAGGATGTTGTTTGTCCTTCGCCACTTCAAAGTAAGCTTCACCAGTAATTTTCACGCGCCTTTCCGTCCCCTGAAACGCTGTAGGGAAGGTGATGGCGGAAGCCGCGTTTAACCATACATGAGAGTGGTCAGGCAGCGTTACTTCATATTGCCCGCCTTTAGGTGTCGTTATTGTATTATCAGTAATAAGCTGCCCTACACTCACTCCGGACGCGTCATAGACAACCTGGCCATCCGCCGATTTTATGATATTTACTGTGCCTTGTTTGGCGACGGTGCCGTCTTTCAGATCATTTAAGATGATTTGCTGTCCGCCTGCCAGTGTCAGGATCGCCTTGTTGCCTCCCGGCAAAATATTGTCAGCTTGCACGATCTGTTGTGACGGAACGGGTGTGTGCAGGAGGAAATAGGCTCCAATCGACAGGACTAAAATGATAGATGCGGCGGCGGCTATTCTTAACCCGAGACGGCGTAGTCGCAACGACCGGGATTTTAAGATCTGGGTTTCCAGCCGTTTATAAACACGGGCCACCATCAGTTCGCTTTCAGGATTTTTTATTTCGTGCTCGGGACGCTCGATCTCTTTGCGTATTAGCTTTCGCAATTCATCCTGATGCTCAGTGTGAAAATACAACATCAACTCCTGGACTTGCGTCCGGGAGCACTGTCCATCCAAATATTGTTCAAAGAGTATTCTGATATTTTCTGTACCGGCCATTAACTTTCTTTTATGCTAATACGAATGGAGGTAACCTTTTCATCGGCTCTGGTATAAATAATTTTAAAAAATTATTAAATTTATTTTACTAGGTAGGCGGTGATCAGTAACACAGCGGTCAGTTCCTGGCCGCTGGCGTAGGACTTTAAGGCCTTGGTAGCCTTGACAATGTGATCGTTGATCGTTGAAAGGGAGATGCCAAGTAGCTCACTTACTTCCTGGTAACTCTTTCCTTCCAGTTTGCATAAGACGTATATTTTCTTACGTTGGGGAGGAAGTGTGTCTAAGGCCTTCAACAGCCTTGTCTTAATCTCCTGACTAAGTTCCTGATCTGCAATCGGGTCATATAATTCTGATGTGTTGACCGCTAAATAGTTAAGAAGCTTCTGATTATAGGCTGCCCGTCGAAATAGATCTACTACCAGGTTTTCCGCTATACGAAACAGATAAGACCGAAAGGACTTGTCAAGATCTATCGTCTGACGATTTTCCCAGACCTTTAAAAATACATCCTGCAGCAATTCCTCCGCGATCGCTTTACTTTTCACGAGCCGCAGAATCTTGCCGGCAATGCCTGGTGCATAAATATGGTATAATTGTGAGAACGCCTCTTGATCACCTGCTTTCAAAAGAGCCACTAATTCATTTGCCATGATTAACCGTTTGAATCATAAAAATCAGAATCCCTTTGACAAGTAGCCCGGATTCATAACCTCAGTCTTTTCCTGAATGTCATCCTTCTAAATAATCATTTTAGTGGTCGATTTTTGACTCTAGACGCCCCATCAGGAAAGAACAATGGATTGCTGACACTGTTAGAAATACGATTGCCAATGGACACAAATATACTGGTAGATTTTTGATCCACACAAGCAGAATGTCAAAATCGGTATGCCGGATGCGAATTTAAATGGGAATAGTTTGCCCGGCTATTTTTACAACTTGTTAGCAATCAGTTGGCCGAAGAATTTGATCGATCAAATTCGTCATTGTGTTATTCAAGAAAAAATTAGAAGAATACCTTAAACGACTATGCCAAACTGGAACAGGAGAAAGCAAGGCTATTTTAAAACCTCGAACTACTATAATCGGGTCTTTATCCCCGGACATTCCAGTAGACCCGCAATAGCGTGTAATTTCTTCACCCTTGATTTATGGTTGGCTTAACTTGCCAAATTGCAATAAAACGATGGATATCGGTCTTTACCATTCTGGCAATGACGGGGTCGTTGATTTGGATCACATGCGGATCAATGAAAAGGCATTGCCGGATGCCAGGATTCGCATACTGAAAGGCGCCTCGCAGGTATTCTAAAAAGGTCTTCCGCAACTCTTCAAGGACATCAGACAATACCGTTAAGTTTGTTCCTTCGGATAATACCTGATACCAATGCCTTTTTATCCAGGTATCCGCTCTACTAAGACTTCCGCGCCAATTTTATCGTAATAGGTACAGGTCATTTTGTCCATACCGATTTTCCATTTTTCAATGCCCGCTTCCGCACACATTTTAATGAAAGTCAGGAAGTCTGTTTTGCCTTGTTGATGCGCCGATAAATCCGCTTTAAATTGTTCTGTTTTTAGCCGGTCGGCAATCACTAACGGGGCATATTTTGAAGGTACCCTCGCCGTGTGACTGTCTGCTCCATGATAATCAATGTGTCCGTCTGTAACGTACGCTTCATAGTGAGTGACACCTAACCCTTTGATTTCCTTGATATAAGAAGGGAAGTCTGCTCCTGATTTCACTTTGGCGTGCGCCGCCTTAATTTGTTCTGCTGTAAACATTTTTTTACATTGTATTTGATGGTTAAACGATTCGCCCCAATTACAATGCAAAGATGCAACCGGTAAAATTCCTGTAATTGTAAAAAATCGTTTTTCTACAAAAATCGTTTAAAGTTTTCCGGCGTGTCACCTGTAAAATGTTTGAAGTCTTTGATGAAATGAGCCTGATCAAAGTAGTTGTTTTCATATGAGATTTCCGTCAAAGATTTGGTCTTGTCGAAGTCTTCAAGAACGGAGTTGAAACGGACAATGGACGCGAATTTTTTAGCCGTGGTACCAACGACTTTTCTAAATCGTTTTTCAAAAGGGCTTTGACTGATACATAATTTTTCAATTAATTCTTTTATGCGGACTGTTCCATTACTGTTATAAATCAGTTTTACGGCTTCAATAATCAATTTGTCAGCCTGAATGTCTTTAAGCTGTGAAACTAAAAATCGTTCGACTATTTTTATTCTTTGCCCGTCGGTAGTAGCGAGTGCTAACTTCTCTTCTACTTCTGATACACATTTTCCGTCAAACACATTGTCAAGAGGAAGACTCAAATTAAACAATTCGTGAGCGGGTTGTGCCGCAAATTGCGTAAATCCGACTTCAGTAAAGTAAACCAGGATCGTTCCGATGTCCGCCGAATTTTTAAAAATTTTGTAACTGTCTGAAACTCCCGTAATGCCTGCTGATGTCAGTTTGTTCTCTGCATCGTTTTTTAATGTTGAGAGCTGACCTTTGTATTGAAAACCGGCAACTAATCCCGAAGAAGGAAAGACTTTATATGAATTTTCTAATTCATTTTCCGACACGACAAAGTATTTAATGTAGGGCTTTAACCATTCTGTCGGATAATGTTTATCAAATCTCATCAGCTAAATTAATTCATATCTGATAAGTATACAAATTATCTTGCCCCGAATGCAGGGCCATCTGAGGTGCTCTCCATATCCCAGGATAATCTGGGACATACTATAAATTCCGGTCCCATTCTGAAGAAGTAATCCTGAAGAGATTGAATCGCTATTAAATACTTATAGCCGTTTACATTCGCTTACATTCGCTTGTAAGCGGCTATCCTTTTGTGAAGGAATAGTACCATTATTGTAAAATATAGGTCACTTGATCGGAAATTTTCCGATTATCCTATTTTAATTTTACATGATTTCGCTTGCCCGTACGGCTGTTTCAGTAGCAAACGTGTCCGGAAGTGGCGAATTCAGGGCTGCCAATTTGCATAAGAAACAGATCTGGATGAGAAGTTTGCCAGCCATCAATATTGTTAATAGTGTTCAAAAAAAAAAGGAAACATTAAAAGTTATTTTTTAACTTAGTAATCTTAGGATATCATTTTTATGCATAAATAATTGAATATGAATTTGTTTTTGTGCCTGCTCGCTGGATTTCATGAACTTTTCATAATGTATTTTAGTTTGTAATGTATTTTATTTTCTGAAGAAGGGTAGGCACAGTTTAAATATTTTTTATGCGTTTATACGAGTACAATAAATGGTGAACTATTTAATATAGCAATCAGCAGGTTGATTAGTTTTAGTTTATGAGAGCTATAAGTTGCCCATATTTGATCGTTGGTGGTAAGTGTTATTGACAACAAACAACAAAACAAAAATATAGAAAAATATGAGATTGGTAAAAGCAAGAGTTCAAAACTATCGAAGCATAATAGATAGTGGAGAATTTGAGATTGAATTTTTGAAGACAATAATGGTTGGCCCTAATGAAGCAGGTAAGACAGTCTTGCTTAAAGCCTTGCAACAGCTTAATAAACCAGCAGATGTGCAAGGTTTTGAAGTTTTACGAGATTACCCTCGTTCCCAGTTCAATGATATAGACAGAGGAAAGGTTGATCCGAAAAATGTAACGGTTGTAACAGGTTATTTTGAACTTGACGAGAATGACAAAATAGAAATCCCTGAAGAGTTCAGAAACTGTAGATATAAATTCTATAAGAACATAGATAACTCAACACATCACAAATTAATTGACGCTCCTAATCGGCTCAGTTATAAGGATATCAAATCAGACATCTCAAGACTTATTGCACATTTAGATAAGCAATACTCAATTGAATATCCCGAAGAAGAAACAAAGAAACCTAGCATTCTAATAAAACCAATTACTGATACCTTCGAAGATTCCTCTATTCTATCAACCGAAAATTGTAAAAGCCTAAAGTCTTTCCTTGAGAAAAATTATGCTCTAATTGAAGAAGATAATGAAAAAGAAGAGAATCGTTACGAAAAGCTAATTGAGCAAATTGAGTTCAACGGTAAGTTTGATGTGGTCTTAGCTATCTTGAGTAAAAGAAAACCCGTTTTTATCCTATTTAATAATTACTTCAAGGTAAAACCTTCAGTCCATTTGGAGCACTTGGCAACAAGGACAGAAAAAAACTTACTTGACGATCAATATTATGATTACGGGAATCTATGTTTATTAAAGTTACTAGGTTTTACAGCACGAGAACTTTCAAATCTTGGTAAAACACAAAGCCCAGACATTAATAATCCAGATGGGTTAAAAGTTTATAAAGACAAACTTGACACTAGAAGCTACAAATTAAATGCTGCAAGTGTTCGTTTAACAGAAGAAATCAAAAAAGTATGGATACCAAGTCCTGACAGGCCAGAAGCGGATAAACTGAAAGTAATCGCAGATGGGCAATATTTGAAAGTTGTTGTAGAGGATGATATTGGCGTTGACATTGAATTAGACCAACGTTCAGAAGGTTTCCAATGGTTAGTTTCTTTCTTTGTCGTATTTTTTGCTGAAGCAATGGATAAGCACAAAAATGCAATCTTGCTACTTGATGAGCCAGGAATGAGTTTACATGGATTAAAACAAAGGGATTTTAGAGAAACCATAACTAGACTTGCAGAACATAATCAAACCATTTATACAACTCACTCACCTTTTCTCGTTGGACCGGATGAGTTAGATTTAGTCAGAGTTGTGGAAATGAAAAATCGGAAAGAAGGGACTAAAGTTCACACAACAATTTCATCCAGTGACCCAGCAGGTCTTCTTCCATTACAAGAAGCTTTGGGTTATGACCTTGCTCAAAGTCTATTTTCACAACAAAGAAACCTAATCTTAGAAGGAATTACTGATTATTGGTATTTAGATGCATCTGCCCAACTATTGAGTGATGCAGGAATAGAAAGGCTTAATGATAAAATTGCTTTAGTGTTTGCTAATTCAGCAGGGAAAGTCGTCTATTACGCAACAATACTTTTTGCTCATAACTTGAAGGTTGCAGCACTTTTAGACTCTGATGCAGCAGGAGACCAAGCTGCCCAACAAGAAAACTTGGTTCACACTTTGGGAAACAAAAATATTTTGAGAACAAAAGATTTTGTTCCAGGAGTTGCTAAAGCAGAAATAGAAGATTTGTTAAGAGAAACACTCGTGAGAATTGTTAAAGAGGTATATGGAGTTAACTTATCTGAAAAAGTGACAAGTCAACCGAATAGACCAATAATTGATATCTTCACTAATGAAGTGCCCAATTTTTCAAAGTATAGTTTAGCTAAGGCATTTATTCGATGGACACGAAATAACGAAGCAGAGGGATTGACAGCGAATGAACAAAAAAATATCAAGAACCTTGTTCAACAGATAAATAAAGCACTCAAATGAAAAGATGACCGGCCACAATAACGCTTCGGCATATTGGTGGGTGCAGTACAATAGTTTGACAGTTCCACGGTAGAGCCAAAGTCAAGTGTAGTTCTTCTATTGAGCTTTAGTTCTAGAAATTTGCCACTACGACGAGGCGTAAAACGTTATAGCGAGAAACCTGAAAATTTAATAACTATTACATGACAATAACTACTAAGCAACCACAAGACTGGAAAGATTTACAAAATAGGGTATCAGACATTTTGGAGCAATGCGGATTTAAGGTTGAGAAGGAGTTGACTATTGATACCGTTAGGGGCAAAGTCGAATTAGATGTATACGCAGAAGAATTAATTAAAAGCCGGAGATACACTATTGTTTGTGAATGTAAATATTGGAAAACAAATGTTCCTCAAAATGTTATTCACGGCTTTAGGACGGTTGTTAACGATTTAGGATGCAATGTTGGTTATGTTATTACGACTAGTGATTTTCAATCAGGCTCAGTCGCTGCTTCTGAAAGTACAAATGTCGAGCTCTTGACTTGGGAGGCCTTTCAAGCACTTTTTTTCGAGAGTTGGTACGAATCATACTTTTCACCGCAAATGGCCAAACGACTTGATCCAATTCTCACTTATAGTGAACCAATATTGCCAAAATGGTTCGAGAAAATGAATGAGAAAGAAAAGGGTGAATATTTTGCCTTAAAGGACAAATATGATTTGTTTGGCTGGATTATAATGGATTTTACGCCATATGCAAGATTTCTAAAGAAAGGCCCTATACCAACACTTCCTCTCTTAGACAGCGTTGAAGAATCTAAAGAGGTAATTGAGAGGATTCCAATAGAAATATTAAAAGAAACTGGTTATCAGGAGTTCTTAGAAAAGTGTTGTGATTTCGGAAACTTTGCGGTTTCTGAATTCCGACAATACAGAGATAAGTATTATCAAACAGGTGATGATTGAAAATTCTTGCATAACAAGGGATTTGCGTCAAGAGGGATGATGTGTAATTTTTTTTAGATTAAGGTATTGGGGTTAAAGTCCTTTGGTGTTTCGATTCTCCGCCCGAATGCTGATCTACTGTAAATATCAAGAAAGAGTATAGTGGACGTAATAAGATATCCAAACTATGATTATGCGCTAGATTGGTAGACTAGGAGCTTCGATATAATTAAATCCGAACAACTGGTAGTTTTGTCAGATTCTGACACTGTAGAATGTACTTTTGTTTTTCAGTTAGCTGAAGGGGATTTGCCGAAAACCCTATTTTCGAAACAGAGTAGGCGATCACAAATATAAATGTAAAACTATGGGTATCCTATCAGGATTACTGGCTACTTTAGCCCAATTATTAGGCGGTCTGGGTCTTTAGTCACGGCCCTATGCTCAAAGAGCAGAACTATCTGCTACTTATTTTAACAGGCCGCTCCGGAATACAAAACTCCGGGCGGCCTTTTTTAACGGCAACGGCAGGAAATTTATTAAATTTGCCCTGCGCAAACTGCTATTATGAACAGACTGCTCTTAATTGGCAACGGCTTCGATCTGGCCCACAGACTGAAAACAAGATATGATGATTTTATCCTCTGGTATCTCGAAAAAAGTTTTGAGCGGTGCTTAAAGCACGGCGAATATAAGGACGAGTTGTTATGGATTCAAAAGACACAGCATGCCACTATGTTATTGTATTCTATCGCAAATCCTATTGCTGAGTTCGTAGATAAACTAATTCATACCAACGGATTTACATCATTGATGCACACTGAAACGATGGAGTTTGATTCCAACCCTTTCATTGTAAAATATAGGTCTGAATTTTTAGATGGTCTCATGACTAAATCTTTGTCATCTACCTGGGTAGAAATTGAAAATGAGTATTATGAGAAATTAAAGGTTAATTTATTTGCCGAATCGGAAACAAAAGCGCAGGAATTGAAAGCCCTCAATGATGCATTCAGTTTTATTAGGGAGCAACTGGAAGACTACCTTAAGACAATTCAACCTGTAATGCTCCAGCCTGCATTTTATGATATCCTTGCCAGTCCAATTAATATAAATGAACTTTTAAAAACAGACCTGGATCAAAATAAACCACCTAAAGAAGCTATGGTCCTGAATTTCAATTATACGGACACCATCGAGCAATACCTACAAAATAAAGCAATAGCTAAAAACATCTCGGTCAATTATATCCATGGAAAGCTTGGTGATCCTGATAATCCTATCATCTTCGGCTTCGGAGACGAGCTCGACGCCGACTACGCGAAAATGGAATTGGAGAAAAACAATGGCTATTTTGAGCACATCAAATCCTTTGGCTATTTCAAGACCTCCAACTACTATAACCTAATTCGTTTCCTGGATGCGGATGAATACCAGGTCTTCATTCTCGGCCACTCCTGTGGACTTTCCGATCGTACCATGCTCAATATGATCTTCGAACATGAAAACTGTAAATCCATCAAGATCTACTACTACCAGGAAAACAAACAGAAGAATAACTACACTGAACTGACCCAGGAGATCTCCCGACATTTTAGAGATAAGGCAATGATGCGGCGGAAAATCGTATCCATCGATAAATCTTCCCCCATGCCGCAGATAAAGTAAAGAGAGTTGGATATGCTATTTGTTTAAGATTTAATTACGCTTCTTTTTCCAGCGCATATATTTTGATATGCCATATTTTTTCAGATGTTCCACCGGATCTACAAAATAATACCAGGGATAGAACACGAATTCTTCCTGCCCATCCAGCCGGGTTTCCTTTACAGGGCCGCCAACCTGGAGCAGGATAGGAGGTGGCAAAAAGCGCTTATTGTCCTTTAATAGTAGCGGAGATTATTTTGTTATTAGAAGAAGAATTCAAAAATCGAATTTAATCATTTCTAAGCACTTCTATCCGCTTAAAAACATTTACTACCCGTCCCCCTTCAACCTCTCCCGTGATTTCCCCTGAACTCCGAAGGACTATACCCAAAATGCTTCTTGAACTCCCGGGTGAACCCCGTCGCCCACCAGTAATTCAACTTAATCGAAACCATTTCTATGCTCTCGTCGGTCGAAAGTAGCATTTCTTTTGCCATCAGCATCTTCTGATGCAGGAAATAGTCATAAGGCGACTCCCCCAAAAAATGCTTGAACCCGACGCCGAGCTTCGTTTCATTCAGCCCTGTATGTCTACAGATTTGCTTATTGTCGGGGTAGGAGGGGACGGACATAGCAATAAACTGCCTGGCCGCGTCCAGCTTCTCCTTGTCCGTGCTGTTCAGAACCGAAGGTAATATCCTTTCCAGAGTTCCGATGCTGACAAGGGCATAGAAAAGGATCAATAAGCTCAGAGGTACCTTCTAGACGAACAAAAAGGGTACAATCTCCTTTGCTTTATATTTGTCCTATAATCTTAGTTGCATTTCCGTCAATTCCCTTAGGGATTAAAGGAGAATCATTGTTTAAACTGTCAAATGAAACTGAGATTACGCCTAATGTTCCCTCTAACTTCAGATTTTCATACATTGGGAAATATGGTTCAATTTCTTCATAGTTTCCAATCCTATCGGTCAAATATCGGCTCATCTCTCTAACAGGTAATATTAGGAAACCACCTACTATTTGCTTTTGAATTATCCCAACTGCAATTTTATTTAACGCTCTGTGAGATGAAGATATATTTCCTGTTTCCCATTCAACTGCGAAGACACCAAATTTTGTATTTCTTATTGCATCAATTGGCCCAGGGTTCATGCCATTTGCAAACGACATTCTAATTTCTTTCTGCCAGCCTTTTGGAGTAAGCTTGTCAATGAAGAGGTGTCTAATTGGCTTAACACCGTTACCTTTATACTCAGGTTTGATCCAAAATTCTTTTTCATTACCCCATGTCACCTCTTCTATTGCATCTGTAAGTTCTTTTTGAATATCTAGAAATTCTGGAGAAGAAGCAAAATCTCCGTGGGCATTCAATATATTTATGGAGATTACTTTCATAAAGCGTCTTCTATGTTTTTTATAAGCAGATTTGGGCTGATATCAAGTGTTTGACAGAGTTTAAAAATAACTAACAATGTAGGATTTCTTTTGCCTCTTTCAAGCATTGAAATGTACGATCTATCTAGCCCACTATTTATTGAAAGATCCTCCTGTGAAATTCCTTTCTCTATTCTGGCTTCCTTTAATTTGTTGCCAACAATTATTTCAAAATCCTTATAATCTTTTTCCATTCACATAAAGATCAAGAAATGTGATGTAAAAATTTGTAGACTATAGTCAATTTTGTATATTTGCCAAAAAACAGGATGTTTAATAGATTGAATGATATTTTGGGGATTAAGGATAATCATAAGGATTTTGCCCAGGTAGAACAGGTCCTTTCATTAAATCGGGGACAATTCAAGTATTACAATGAGAATGGTATTTTACCAACCACCAGTGAATTGAACAAAATTGAAGAATTTTATGGAATTAAAGCAGATGATTTAAAAGTTCAACTAGGCATTTACGATTTAAGGTTAAAAATAAAAATGGCAAAAGGAACTTTGCCAGTGCATAAATACAAAAAAGTCAAGATAGGTCTTCAAACTAAATTGGGTACCTTATATAAGGGTGATTGCATTGATGCAATGAAGGATATTAAAGATAATTCCATCGATATGATTTTTGCTGACCCACCTTTTAATTTAAATAAAAAATATAGGTCTAATATTGATGACAATCTGTCAGAAACGGCATATCAACTATGGTGTGAAGAGTGGTTAGATGAATGTGTTAGGATTCTAAAATTTGGAGGGACGCTATTTATTTGGAATATTCCAAAATGGAATATTTTTATAGCTGATTTTTTATCTAAGAGGTTAATTTTTAAGAATTGGATTGCAAATGATATTAAGTTCTCTTTGCCGATAAGTAATAGGCTTTACCCATCACATTATTCGCTTCTTTATTATACAAAGGGACCTAGGCCTAATTATTTTCAGCCGGATAGGCTATCTCTTGATACTTGCCGGAAATGCTTTAATGAAATTAAAGATTACGGAGGATACAAAAATAAATTGAATCCTAAGGGAATGAATCTCTCCGATGTCTGGTTAGATATTCCTCCTGTTCGCCATAAATCACATAAACGCCGAGAGGGGGCTAACGAGTTGTCTGTTAAGTTATTGGACCGGATAATTGAAATGTCAAGTAGGGAAGGTGATATTGTTTTTGACCCATTTGGTGGGTCAGGGACAACTTTTGCTGTCGCAGAAATAAAACGTAGAAAGTGGATTGGAGTTGAAATAGGACCGGTTGATGAAATTGTTGAACGTTTTAAGTTTTTAGACAAAGATCTCGCTTTAATTAAAAAATATAGAAGGGACTTAAATGTACTTTTTTCTGAAGATGTTAAGAAAAAACGTATTGAGAGAAATATATGGACCGAGGACAGCTTTAATTAAATTTATTTTTTTAGGCGTGGAAGGATCTCGTAGTCAAGGAATACATGTCTATTTCAAATTGGTAAGATTCGTTAGATATCGTTTACACTTTCTGCTATTTTGATTTTTTTGAAGCGCTTTTCTAACGCCATAGATTCCTCCGCCAATAGCTGCAAGGCTACTAAACACTTCCTTGATGTATTGTGGTGCCAATGCTTGTGCATGTTGAACCAACGCATACCACCCCAATGGTACAAGAACTAGCTCTTTCGATAAACGCAAAATCGCTTCTGTCATTCCTTTAATTGTATAATTATAATCGTCAATAAACTTTTGTTCAGAAATACCTTTTCCAATGGAATCTTCTATTTTATCAATTTGAATATTAAAAGCGCTAATTAAATCGCGATTCTTATTACGGAAATCTATCAATTTATTTAAAGGGATTTCATTAATGTCCCTTGGAGTTTGTAGTTTTATTATACCTCTAATAAACTGATCTTGATTGTTTGTTACTATCGTTCTAGTTCTTGAATAATTCACATATTTGTCAAACTCTAAATTATCAGTTATGATATCTAGATCCTGCTCAAACGCGATGTATTTTGCTAAATGCGTCATGTACAGAAAAGCCAAACTTTTTGGAAGCATAATTCCCTTCTTGTTTACTCTTCCAATGCCTTCTTTCTCACAAAAAAGTTTCCATTCAATATGATATTTTTCGAAGTAAAGCTGGTAATCCCAAGTATTTGGATTTTTCCAATCTCGATTTATATTAATGGTATTAAAATAATGGCCAGATTGGTAGCAATGGTTTAACATCCATTGTGATTCTACTATAGCATCTCTAGTCGCATTAACTCCTTGATCAGATGTCGGCGAAAAGAATTCTACCAAATCCGATTCATTCTCTAATTGCTTAAATTGATCACTGACAAGGTGGCGACGATTGTATGGTACAATACTTTCAAATTTATCCAAATATAATATTGCGAAATTTAGCCATTCTTTTGTCGGAGGCTCCATATTTGGGTAATACAGATAGTTTTTCATTTTAATGTGTTTCGGTGTTAGGTAAAAATAAGTATTTTCATTGAATGTCGACCTTCAAATATTTCCCAACACCTTTAGTTATTAAGGTCTGATATAATTTCCAATGGATTAGACCCTCGTTGACTCTTTTTGAGTGCAGTTAATATTTCTTCCTCGTCTTCCTATAATTCCCCCTGAACTCCGAGGGACTATACCCAAAATGCTTCTTAAACTCCCTGGCGAACCCCGTCACCCACCGGTAATTCAGCTTAATCGAAACCATTTCTATGCTCTCGTCGGTCGAAAGTAGCATTTCTTTTGCCATCAGCATCTTCTGATGCAGGAAATAGTCATAGGGCGACTCCCCGAAAAAATGCTTGAACCCGACACCGAGCTTCGTTTCATTCAGCCCTGTATGTCTACAGATTTGCTTATTGCCGGGGTAGGAGGGGACGGACATAGCGATAATCTGCCTGGCCGCGTCCAGCTTCTCCTTATCCATGCTGTTCAGCACCGAAGGTAAGATCTTTTCCGGAGTTCCGATCTTGACTAACGCAGCAATCAGTATGTCCTTGATCTTTCATTCCATAAAGAGTTTCATCTCCTTGCCGCTATAGGGATTGGTGAGTATGGCGAAGACAGCGTCGATCATGATTTTTGGACAGCTGTAGGTGGTGTCGCCGATATTACCCGCCGTGCCGGTCAGCACCTTGTCGATAAATTCCTGCAGTACCTTATAATCCACCCCGAATTCATATAGCATCCTGACTTCGATATGAATGTCGAAGGTCTCGTATTGAGCCGCGGCTTCGAATATCGCGGTGGTATTGACATGGGTGTCAAAGCTGATCGTAAAATAATGCATTTTGAGCTCCGGCTCATTGATCGCTTCCATGCTGCCTCTGATGATATTACGCCAGGCGATCCTGAGCTCCAGAAAGGGAATATCACCTCTGGCGTTAAGTATCGTCGGACTCTTGATCCAATAGCGGCTATACCAGGCGCTGAACCATTCGCCTCTGAATTCCTGCATCAGCGCTTTGAAACTCTGACCTCTCAGCACCATGGGCGTTGTCCCCTCCAGATGGAAGCGCCGCATATCGGATGTCAGCTCTCCGATAATCTGCACCTATTGACTAAATATTATAGAGGTACATTGTGCCAACTTGGTCTTTCTTGGATTACCCCCAAAGATAATTTTTTGATAAACGCCACTACCCATCCACCACACAATCACACCAGCCCACCCACTTCCAAAAATTCCATGATTGATAATCAACCTCTACAAATTAATTCTTTTTGCGAATTTAATATTGCCGCCCTCTCCCTGATCTTTCTATCCCGAAATCACATTATCTTCGTATAGGTATTTACAATCGTTTTCGTTTTCGCATTAATATCATTGTCATAGATCTTATCCCGTAATCTAGAACAAAAAGAACCGTTTAAGAATTTATAAACGCTTATATCCGCTTAAATGAGCTAATTCGATACAAACTGCTACCACCTATGAGAGCATGCCTAACTGCACTTTATTCATTATATCAAAACTAAAAATTGACAACTATGAAAATGAAATTCTTGCTGCTGATCTGCCTGCTTTCAGCTGGAGCGATAAATGCCCAGGTGACAGACAAGCAAAGTCCCCTGTTGAATATCATCGAAATTCCTCATGGAATTTTAGCCCAGAATGTCTTAAGTGATTTACCTGGCTCGTTGGTGCTTTTAATACCCGATTCATCGGGGGGCAATTACAGGCCTTATTTGGTGGGAGAAAAGGTGTTGAAAAATAACGCGTTTGTGCCAAAAGTTAAAACAGAGCCTAAACTGATAATGAGTCAGGTCGCCGATAAATCCTTGGCACTCTCTGCTTCTTATCTAAGCTTCGTTTCTGGTAATATGGAAAACACGGACGAAGTAAAATATACGGTTACGGAAACAAGTAATACGTCAATCGTTAATGGTGATGTTGATTGGAAGCGCCTTAACGAAAGAATCAAGAACATTAGAAAGGCTAACCCTACACTTTCTCCTAAAACAATATTCGGCGTGCTTCAGGTCGCTAATGTAATCGAAATTCATTATCAATTGTATAAAAAGGTCAGTAAAGCGGGCAAAATCTCGGGATGGGGTTTCGCTGGCGATGCGAAGTACTTATCCGAGAAGAGAGATGAAAGCATGCACTGGATGGTGGGCGCTTCTTTATTATATCCTGATAACTCAATTATCACTCTTAGTTCAAATATCAGCGCAAATTTATATTATCCGAAGAAACATATTGGTAATAGTATAAGCGATGATTTAAAGGATTATATCCCTATGGCATACAAAATCAATATCGACGTCCCCGTGAAAGAAGTACCTAAAAATTTCAAATTGAAATAATTTCATTTGCACGATTTAATTGACCTTTTTCTATTTTCGTAAATATCTTACAAAGGCAGCAGTAAAGCATGCTGCCAGAATTAAATTTATTATTCTTTGGATCAATTCAAGCGTCTGAGTTAATGGCAGGGATTCGCCTGACTGTAAATAAAACTCCTTGTTTATCTGAAATGGAAGAATGTTTTTAGTGCTAAATATGATAGAATTAAAAAAATCTTTTATGGTTTGTATGCCATTAGAGGCTTGCCATGATAACGCATATCTTACAAGTCTGTCACCTGAATAAAATCCTGAAAATAAAAATACCAAAGCAAATATCAAAATAGCACATAAAATGAAAAATAGGGGCTTCTTAAAGTTTTCACTGTAGGTGCTAATGGCTTTATGGAAGCCCATTAAAATATATTCTACGTGATGTTTTCTGCTCTTGTGAATTCTGCGTTTAATGTCCTGTTCTGAAATATTAAACCTCTCTGAATTAAGAAAGTCTGAGCTTTTTTCGGTTGAAAGTTTAAGCTTGGCATAAATGTTCTTTATTTTAATCAGTTGATTTGTATCTTTAATTTCTTTGTTGTCATCTGTTATTGTATTCTTTATAATTCCCTTTCTTTCATCAGATTGCCAGGTGCAATCTTTGAATTCTGCGTTACTAATGTCAAAGTTTTTGAATGAAAAATTCTCAAAATTTATTCTTTGAAAAATTAAATTCCTGAGATTTGAATAATTGAAATCTGTTTTGCAATTTTTGTGTAGTAAATTTCTATTGAAAAAAGATGGATATTTATTGAATATTAATCCTATTAATTTCAACTCTTTTTTTAAAAAGTTTAAACTCATATTAAAAGTGTCTTCAAATATGCAGTTTTCAATTAAAATTTTGTCAACCATTTTAATAGATGAGATATTTCCAAAATATATGGTATCGCTTATTTTGCAGTCTAATAGGGCTAATTCCTTTACCTCGTTATAGTTAAAGAATACCTTGTTTAAATTTGAGTCAAACACTTTTAAACTTTTTATTTTGTCTATGGCTATCACTATTTTTGAATATATATAGGCATTGCCAATTTTTATTTCTTCAACATCTTTCCAACCATCAGGTACCGTAATGAAAATTTCGTTGTTGTGATCAGTTAATTTATCTGTTTTATTAAGAACAATTTTGCGAATATTAATTTCTTTAAAGGCGACTTCCCATATTCTTATATTTTTTAATCCTTCAGTCCTGAAGATGTTAATAGTTTCAACCTCGGTTGTTTCTCCTTCCTTCGGATAGTCGCTTCTAATAATTTGTATTTCGGATATCGTTGAAGCATTAACGGAAATTGAATTTGATTTGGAATTGAGAAATGTGAAGTTTCGATCAATAAGAGTATTATCAATTGACAAAGATTCTGTTTCTGTTCCTCGCCTGACAATTATACCATTGTATAAAGTGCAATAGTAAAATCCTAAATTTTTGATATTTGAGGAGTCAATGAAGGTTTTATATATTTGCATTGCTCCTTCTTTTGGTTCGCTGACTTCAACACTATTAAATGTCACGTTTTTGAAGGCGCAATTTTCGATAACAATTTTGTCATACGTGCAATCCGTTATTTCTAATTCTGTGTGTGGTAACTGATTTCCAGATATAAATAATTGAAGAGATTTTTTCTGAATGTTTTTAATTTTTAATTTTGGACAAACAGTCAGAGAGTTACTGGAAATAAATGCCTGGTCGATTATGAGAGAGAGCCCATTTTGCAGAAATTGGATGTAATTTGATTCATCGATTATAAATTGTTCCATTTTCGTAGTTTGTTTTGGGATTTTGACTTATCTATCCAAAATTACTTTATTTTTTATTCGAAAAAAAATTCAACAATCCTTTGATGTTTCTAGGCGTGGTTTTAAATTTAATATATAAAGGCGATAGATAATAGTATGGCACTTCAAAAGTTATTTTTGGGGATCCGGATCTCTTTAATACATCTCTAAATTAATGGCCTGCTATTGCACCTAAATTGGTAGTTTACAAGTTTGATGGCCGCGTCCGGGCCGGAGCATTGATCAAATTTTTTGTGGATAGGTTGTGATTTTGTTTTTAATTCCTATTTCCTAACCGTCCTCAGCCCTAATATAAGGCCTATTACCGCGCCGTACTTCCAGCCGTGGCCGCTTAGCATGATCTGGAATAAGATGGCGCCAAGTAGGGCCGAGAGAACCGGAATCACGCAGCCTTTTCGGCTGAAGACCTGCTTATTTTTGGTTCTGGTTTGAGGTATGGGGCTAATGGCATATTTTATCTGTCTATTTTTCTTTTGGCCCGCTTTTAAGTGGTTGTTTTCCGGGCGCATAAAGATTTTGCGACCCAGCATGGCTACGGCCTTTTTTTCGCCTATAAGTAATTCCAATTGCTTAGCCTGGTTGATCTCTATTTGTGCCGTACCATTATAACGACTAATGCCGCTCCGAACTTTAACCCATTTGCCCTTCAGATCCCAGATACTTCTACGAGCCTGCCTGAAATCTTCCAGACCCTCTTTCCAGATAGCGACCGTCATGGTCTGGTCCGGATAGCACCTGGTGAAATTCAACAAATAATACTGTCCGCCTTTAGCTGACCAGCCTTCACTAATGGAGATAATCTTGCCGATGATCTCCACCTTTTCTCCGTAGTGGCTCAGCAGCACCCTACTGTCGCTGGCGTCCAGAATCAGATATTGCCTGCGTGCAGTGCCCGGTTTTTTAAGGGCTGTCATCCTGGGACAGCTGAAATTGCCACTCAGAAACTCGGCTAAGGTGGGTAATAGATCCATAGCTGTCCGGCAGCAAGACTTGACGCGCTGCACATGTGTTCTTAATTGCGGGATTGCACTGAGTTCCCGCAGTAACTTCGAATCTTCCGGATCCAGAAAGTCGGAACTTCGAAACAGTATGTTTTCGCCATTATCATACTTTGACCACAAACCTGGCTTCACTGAAACCGCCAATAAGCCGAGATAAATAATCAGTATCGAAAACCGGTCGATCCTTGCGTTATAATCCTTTTCCGTTCTGAGCGGATGCTGGTAGTTGATATGCCCGAGTTCACTGGCGCCCCCTGCGACAAGCTCCGGCAGGTACATGCCGTCATAATCCACTAAAAGCAGCCGATCTTCTTGCACCATGATATTACCATGCTGCAAATCGCCATGGGCGATGCCCAGCCGCTCCAGCTCCACCGCCATAACCCGAAACTCCTGGATCAGCCTTGCCACCTGCACCGTATTTTTATGGATTCTGGCGAGATATTGATTAAGCGTTTCGCCCTTACACCATGACATCTTTACGATAGGACAAGATAACTGCCCCATTTGTATGCCCTGAACCATATACTTTGCGTCTAGGAAAAACCGAGAGGAATTGCTGACCATGAACTGCTCCAATGCCTGATACCGTTCCCTGAGCCTAGACACCTCACGGTG
Source organism: Arachidicoccus terrestris (assembly GCF_020042345.1). Lineage (NCBI taxonomy): Bacteria > Pseudomonadati > Bacteroidota > Chitinophagia > Chitinophagales > Chitinophagaceae > Arachidicoccus > Arachidicoccus terrestris. The sequence goes on along the minus strand of NZ_CP083387.1, from coordinate 321,880 downwards.
AAAACAGCGGACCGCATAATCCTGCCCGGCTCCCTGAAACTTGTACGTCACGGCGAAGTTACCGGCATATGGCCGCGGCGTGCCAAGTGGTGTCAATTCCACTGAACAGCTTTTCAATTCCGGGTCGGTAAATGCCACCGCCGGATTTTGCACGGCCGCCTGATAGAGTTCCGATTTTTGAATATCCATGTTTAAAAGTTGATCATGATGAGCGTCGTGTCATCGTTTTTCATTTGATTTTTTCTTCTCCGGGCTTCCACCCATGTTTTGAATGCGGCATCATCTCTAGTATAAAGGATCTTCTGTAAGTGCTTCCAGACCTTTGACTTTCCGTTTTTATGCGTTTCCATGAGGATAAAATGTGCCAGCGCATCCGTAGCAAGGAGCAGGATGTCGCCTGGCTGGATATCACCCGATAAATACGAACCCCCTCCCGGAGGTTGTGCAGTATACTCCGGCTTGGTAGAGATGAGGGAAGGCATGTTGCTAAATTCAGTAGGGTCGGTGACCGGGAAACTGCTGATCAACTGATCTTTACGGATATTAAACAAAACCGTGTCACCTATGCCGATTGCCTGAAACATTCCGTTTTGCACATCAATTCCCAAACCGACAAACGTGGCAAAAGCACCTGCTGACAGCTTTTCAGCGGCGTACCACGGCAGCGTTTTGTGGTGGACAGCTTGCCGCCAGTCTTCAGCCATACTGGCGACGGTTGCGGTAAGACTAAATGGACCAAAAGCCAGCGTTTCAAAGCCCTGAACCACAATTTCCGCCCACTCTTTGCTAAAAGAACCCTCCGTCGCTCCGTCCGCTAGAGCGAACCGCAGAATGTTGTCACTCTGGTCGTATTTGTGACTGGCTGGCGTCAGGTAGGCATCTTCATTTTCCGCCGGGTGATTCCCCGCTTTTTGTACCGACTGTACTCTATAAGTATATTTTAACATAACGATCATTTGAGTTGTAAACGAGGTCTGGTTCCGATTTCAATGGCAGTAATGATCAGATCAATACTGCCATTCAGTACAAATGCCCTGGCGCCCTGAGGAAGCTTAAGATCAAATTCCCGCTTCGCCACATTTAGCATAAACTCCGGTAACTCAGAGGCATTGTCAAACAGTAATTTGGCATAAGGATCGAGCAGGTTACTGTCCGGCCCGGGGAAGGAGAGTGACTCTATATTTCCTGTATGGGTATGCAGATTGAATAGAAGCACGGAGCCATCACTGGACCTTTGCTCCGTCAACAGCTGCATCTGCCGGGACGGCGGACCGTCGGTGCTCTCCCCATCTGTGATATGAATCACGACCGGGGGAAAGCTATTCGGATGGGAACGCAGCCATTTTTCGATTAGCTGATTGGCCTTGGTAAAGGCTGCTACCATGGGCGTCCCTCCATCTGCCACTGGATCCAGCCATACCGGAAATTTTACCGGCATTTCAACCAACCCTCCAGCTTCGTCCGGTAAGCGCCTTACCCGTTCTTCCATTCGAAGCGGAGCCGCCGCTACTTCTGATATCGGCAGAAATTCTTTGCCGGCTAAGATACCTTTAAGCGCACTGTTCACGCTATGTTCGTGGTAACCGAGTACGCCGACATAATAGTAATCCCGGATACCTTCAGATTTAGCACATTTGATCACGAGTTGCTGTAGCATTCTATTGATCACATCCGCTACCGCGTCAGCTTTGGGCCGGCGAATATCCCGATACCGGTCTGCCATAGAAGACGACTGGTCAATGATAAAAAGAAAGCAACTTGGATTCGTTCTACTGATTTCTGCTGTATAAGCCATGAGAATATTAGTTTAGATTTGAATTATAATGGACAAGATTTGAGTAAGTGGATATAAGCGTTTGTAAACGCTTGTAAATAGTTCTGAAGAATTCGCCGCGACAGACGACTTCCCTTAGGTGGTAAAATATCCTTCGAAGGCCCTCACAATGACAAGCCTGTCATGTTCAGCCTCCATGTATCCGTAATCGTAACAGAAAGTGTATTGCTGCCCCTTCGCAGAAGTGTGGTTATGGGTATGGTATCTAAAGGCGAACCCCTTTTGCGAGAGCATGGCGCGAGGGAGCGTCTGAATTTTCTTTTCCCCAAGCAGTTTTTTTAAGATTCGCCGGTTTCGTTTGAGCGCCATTTCTACCATCCTGATCTCAGTATGCTCCTGATTCAGTTTGGCATTGTTGTAGGCGTTGCGACACATGTCATTACAGTACTGTTTGTCCGCACGCCCCCTGACGGGGTTTCCGCAATATTTACAGCAACCCGCCTTACTTTGCGTTGTAAAGTTTGCCATGATTTTACAGGTTGATTATGCCTGTAAAATTCAGCCGGCCTATTTTGAAAAAGTTATCCGATTCAACAAAATAATAAATTATTATATACTTTTTCTGAATGTTTATTCCGATTCGTCGAGCTCTTGTACATCAGATTGGCCTAGTTTTTCAATTTTATTGTGTAATTGCTCAATTTGTGAGGGTAGTATGAAAAGGTATTCAATTAGGTAGTCCAATACATCCATAAGCGATTCTGCTACCTCCTGATCGGGTTCTTTATCCTCATCAAAATGGGCGCCTATATTCCCTGCTTTTCTGATAGCATCCGCAAGCGTCAATATAGGTTTGGAAAAATCAATTTGATCGGGTAATTGCTTAAGTTGTTGTGCTAAGATTGGTGAGCCATTTTTTCCGTTTTCGTTAACAATCCCTTTTACGATTCCTTCCAAAACTCTTCTGCATAAAACAGTTGTAGCTATCCATTGATGGCCGTTAAATGCCTGAATTGTTGAATAATATGCGTTTTTTATTCCAGTGGATAATCCATGTGCATCTTCTATACCGCTTAAACTGTGGCGGACGTCGCCTGATGGATTTATGAATAAATCTCCTGACAATCCAGAGCCACTTGCTTTTGTAATAAAGATAAAAATTGAGAGTTTCTGACATGATGGGCAGGATGACTTTGCGTATTCAACTATTTTGGTTCTGGTCGCCCAACTTAATTTGTAGTTAACTCTTACTTTACAATGTGGGCAATTGGTGTTGACCGATATGGGGTATTTATAATTCACTTCATTGGCAGTTTGTTTCCACCCTTCAAATGGTATATATCGTAGCATCTGTAGTGTAGTTTAAAGTATTGGGATTATCAAATATACTTCAAATTCCACCAATTGCCACTTTTTCGTACACTTCTGGGAGAAGTGCCATAAGTGCTTATAAACGCTTTTGAGAAGTTGCTGACATTTAAAAAGCCCAGTTCCAGCCCTATTTCACGTATTTTCTTTTCCCGCTCATACGCAATCATCGAAAGCGCCTCATCCATCCGGTGACTCACCCAGGCTGCTCTCATATTTTGACCAAAGGTCGCTTTAAACATTTCCCTGAGCATGGTCGCACTCATTCCCGCTTGGCGTTGTAATTTGGCCAGCTTCGGCATATCCATTAGTTGCCGAGTAAGTTGACCGTAGACTTCATTCAGAACCTGTCGCCTGCTTGTATCCAGCAGCTCCCGGCCCACCTGTAACTTCGGTGCAATTACATGCCGCATGAGCGTAGCTACTTCCTGGTCCATCTCCATCGGAAAAAAGGAGCCATTTTTTAAAAAGTGGAAAATCCGGTTTCCTGCTTCCTTCACAAACATATCTGCAAAAAAAGGTAATTGGTTCAATCTGCATGGCTTTCGTTTCTCCATACTTTCTATGAGGGGCGCTAACTGAACCGGGAATTCCCCGGAAAGCTCTTCAATATATTCCTTTGTGAAATGAATATCTAAAGTAAGATAAAAATGATCTTTTTCAAAGATACTCCTGGATTCAAATCCAGGATAATAACTGATGTTATACTGCATCGTCCTTACCTCTTCCTCCTTGAAGCCGCCCACCTGGTTGACCATGCTGCCCCCCATCATAAAAGTAAATTCAAGGCTCTCTCCATGAAACTCCGCCACGGTTTTTCTATGCTGCCTGGATTCATACATATTCACATAAATGGTGTATTTCGGCCTGGGATAAAAATGAAAATGCATATCGCCCCAACCACTGTTCAGGGATATCACCTGACAGCCTAATAAAAAGGGTTTTCCACCGGGCGCATAGGGCGCATTGGCCCAATCAAAAATGTCCCTTTTTGATGTGTGGAAATCAAAAAATGCCATAAGCATACATTTCGAAGGTTGAAAAAATGCGACTATAAAATTAAAATTATTTTTTCTTGAAGTTCATAATGGATTTTAAAGAGGAAATAAGTTGCTGTAAATCATGTTTTTGAATTGAATATTTATTTAATATTAACCACTTATAAGTGCTTATAAACGGTTATATCCATTTATAGGCGACTATAAGCCTTTAAAAAACGACTAGCAGGTGGCCTTGTAATTAGTTTTGCACTGTTCAATTTTTAATAACTAAAAACAACAGTTATGCAACACAATTTAGTCCGCCTGATTGGTTATGTGGGCGCTGATCTGAAAGTAAAAACCGTTTCCAATGGTTCAAAAATGGCGATCATAAATGTGGCTACCCATGACTTTTTAAGAAGGGAAGGGGATGAAAAGATTTACAGTACTTCCTGGCATCAGGTGATTGCCTGGGGTGGTTATGCCGAGATGGCGGAGCGCAGCTTTATTAAGGGCAGTCATATCCTTGTAGAAGGTAGCCTTCGATACCGAAAATATACAGATGATAAAGGGGAAGAGCATCTTGTTACAGAAATCAAAGCCCATTCACTGATTAATCTTGATCGCTAATTATAAAAATTTCAGCCATGTTAAGCGTCATTTATGGAAGCAGTCTTCGAGGTGTGGAGGCAGAGCGTATCGGGGTCGAAGTTAGCGTCGGCCGTGGTCTTGGATACCAAATTACCGGACTTGCCGGGGATTCCATCAGGGAGTCTCTTTCCAGAATTGCGATCGCCATTGATAATTGCGGTTATCGGATGCCCAGAAACAAGGTGGTAATCAATCTTACACCGGCCGATGTTAGAAAAACTGGAACTGCGCTGGACTTACCAATAGCCTTGGGTATTTTGGCAGCATCGGAGCAACTCGTTTTACCAAGTGATATCGGGACGTTTCAGATAGCCGGGGAGCTGGGTCTTGACGGAAGCGTTTATCCTGTCAGAGGCGCGCTCTGTATGGCAGCCTGTGCAGGCGGTCTTGGTTTTTCGGCGATAATTTTGCCTAAAGGAAATGGTGGGGAGACGGCTCCTGTGAAGGACGTCAAAGTATATACTGTAACGCATTTAAAAGAACTAGCTGAAACTTTTTCAAAAGGTGTGGTGTTGCCCTTGGCAACCGCTGCCACAGGACTTAGAGCGCCGTTTGTAAAAGCACCGCTGGACTATAGCGACATTAAGGGGCAGCCTTCGATGAAACGAACAATGGAGATTGTCGCTGCCGGTGGCCATAATGCACTGCTGATCGGTTCTCCTGGTACTGGTAAAACTATGGTGGCCAAAAGGCTTCCCTCAATTCTACCTCCAATGACGATTAAGGAGTCTCTTGATACTACAAGGATTTATAGCGTGCTGGAAGAACCTTGCGCCTATCATGGACTTGTTACAGAACGGCCGTTCCGAAGTCCGCATCATACCTGTAGTGACGTCGCCCTTTCGGGTGGTGGAAGCTTTTGCAGTCCCGGTGAAATCTCCAAAGCTCATAACGGAGTTCTTTTTCTTGATGAACTGCCTGAATTTTCAAGAAATGCAATTGAAGTGCTTAGGCAACCTCTGGAAGAGCAGAAAATCCACATTGCCAGAGCGCGAATGTCTTTAATTTACCCGGCTTCTTTTATTTTACTAGCCTCCATGAATCCTTGTCCTTGTGGTTATTTTGGCCATCCATCAGGCAGGTGTAAATGTTCTAATAAAGCAATTAATTACTATCGAAAGAAGATTTCCGGGCCGCTGCTGGACAGAATTGACCTGCAAGTTGTTTCTGATCCGGAGCCATTACATTTTTTGAATAGTGGCACAAAGGAAGAAGAACCTTCCAGTATGATCCGGCAAAGGGTCGTTCGTGCCAGAGAACTCCAGAATTTGCGCTATAAAGATTTGGGTGAAGGTATCTGTAATGCTAGGGTTCCAGAAGGTTATATAAACCAGTTTTTCCCACTGGAACCTCATGCACTAAAATACTTGCAGTCTTCAATGCAAAGGCTCCAACTGTCTGCCAGATCTGCGGATCGCATCCTTAAAGTGGGAAGGACGATTGCTGATCTCACTGAAAGCAAAAATATAGAATTGGAACATATTGCGGAGACTATTCATATGAAGTTCTCCAGTCTCTGGCCATGGGTGAAAAAGTAAATAATTGAAATTAATTGAATATGTCGGATAAAAATTACCGAGGTCGTTCTAATCAATTCACCGGCACCAAAGGGGAATCCTTTGCCACGAACTGGCTAAAGAATCAAGGATATTTTATAAAGGACCGCAATTGGCGGCATGGCAGACTAGAAATCGACATTATTGCCCAGAAAAATGGCACGTTTCATTTTGTTGAAGTAAAAACTGTTACATCCGAGCGTTATGGCTTGGGAGAGGAAAAAATAAATAAAGAGAAGATAAAACGCATGTTACTTGCGGCCAGCCATTATTTAAGGTTGTCACATTGGCATGGAAGCTTCCAGTTTGATGTTTTAGCCATTCTGATAGATGCTGGTGGTCCCGAATACTGTTTATTTGAGGACGTCTGGCCCTGAGGCCGAAGCAGGCAGGGTGTATAATATGCCCATGTTCGATCTTCTCTGTCGCGAAGATATCATCACTGCCGCGTTTTAAAAAAGGTCTTCGCCTTCGCTATGGCTATGGCTTGCCTACGGTTTGTCAAAAAAAATCTTCCTCGGGCCAAAGCGGCGCTTCGCGGTTTGTTATGCCCGAGCGTATTTTTTATTGCCAAAACCTTTTTATTCCCCGCTTCAGCGATAAGGTCCGGTTGCTACGAGAGTAACGGACGAGGCGTAAGCCGAGTTTGTATTGTTTCATTTTAAAATTTATCGTATGTACAGATTAGACAAACCAGCAACAAAGGTGTTGAATAGCCTGCTGAACAAAATGGGAGAAAAGGCCCATCTAAAACTCAAAAGGGAAGGGTTTTTCCCGCTGACAGTTGAAAAAATTGGTTGGGACATTGATACGCCTTTTGGAAAAGGGCTTTTATTGTCTCTGGCTCATTACTATGAACAAAACGGTGACCTGATGCGTTGCCCCGAAATGGTTTTTATTGTAATTGACAAAAGGGGTTACCCGAAAGATTTTGATAACCTGTTTGCCTTTGCACAGATGTACCAGCAAGATGCACTGGGTATTTATGAAGAAAGTGCCTTTATCTCTGATGGTCGTTTGACCAGTTTTATTGAACGGCTGCAAAAGTCACACAACAATTTTGCCAATCTCTGGCTCCGCAATATTCGTCTGCAGGGCTTTTTAAAATAACCTTTAAACTTAAGAAAATGATTAATAACACAAACAAGCCGGCATTCAAAGTTTCTGAAATACAGTTAAGCTATAATCCTAAAGTTAAGGCCTCCGAACGACCGCAAATTACCCAGCCTCTTGATGCCTATAAGATATTTTTGGAAGGCTGGGATAAAAATAAATTGCAGTTGCTGGAACAGTTTAAAGTAATGCTTGTAAACAAAGCGCATAGGGTGCTTGGAGTTGTTGAGATCGCTTCTGGAGGTATAGCGGGAACTTTGGTAGATGCCAGGCTGATATTTGCAACAGCCTTGAAAGCTGCTGCTACGGGAATAATTCTTTGTCACTGCCATCCATCCGGAAACCTAAAATTCAGCCAGGATGATGTTAAACTCACGAAAACGCTTAAGGCAGCGGGAGATCTACTCGATATAAAAGTTTTGGATCACCTGATTATAACAGCTGAAGCTTTTACCAGCTTGGCAGATTATGGATATTGTTAGAAGGTACAAAATGCCGTTTATTTTTCTGATATCCGAAAAATAAACGGCATTTGTTCTTAGGATTATCGTCATTATTTAAGATTCAGTGAATTTAGTCTTTCACTAAGCTGTTCCAAGCCGCCTCTTTCCAGTAATGCCTGAGTCGTTTTTTGTAGCTCCTCTGTCATTTCCTCATCCAATACAGACAGCAGACCTTCTTTTACCACATCTTTGTCTATTGCTTGCTCAATCAATTTAACCAACATTAATAATACTTTTCGTCTGAGGGCGAGGGGAATCTTTATGATTTCATTCATCCCGGGGGATATAAGTAGCGTTTCATATACTATTGTGGCATCTTTTGAGGTTAACATTAGTTGTCTATTTATTAATTCATTATTTCTTATCACCAGCAAAGTTAGATTTCTTAAACCGCGTTATCGCTAATTGACCTGTTCTGTATTTAGACTGCTGCAATGATTTAAAATCCGGCCTTTTACTTTTGCCTCTATATCAGAGTTTGTGAAACTAAAAACACCGGAATATGACAATAAAAGAAGCGAAAGAACTGGATATAGTCATTTATCTTTTAAGAGAAGGTATTCAGCCGATTAAAATCAAGGGCAATAATTATTGGTATTATTCTCCGTTTCGCAATGAACGGACGCCTTCGTTTAAAGTTAACAGAGCAAGAGGACTCTGGTATGATTTCGGTGAAGGATTGGGCGGTGCTATCATAGATCTTGGTATCCGCCTGCATGGTTTGTCGGTTGCTGAGTTCTTAACGCGTTTGGAGGAACACGGACTAACAGGTGGAAGCTTTTCTTTTGACCAGGAAAGAACGATTCTTAAGAGAAATGCCAAATTGAGTGCGCTCAAAATTCTTTCTGTCCATCCAGTGCAATCGGAGTCCCTTATCAGGTATCTTGCTATGCGGAATATCTCAAAAGTTATTGCGGATAAGTATCTCGTTGAAGTTCGCTATCAATACTGTAATAGAAGTTATTTTGCACTCGGCTTTCAAAATGACAAGGGAGGTTATAAACTTCGAAGCCCCATATTTAAGGGGTCGAGTAGTCCCAAAAGTGTCACATTTTTAAATGCCGGTGTATCACAAATAGCTGTTTTTGAAGGGGCTTTTGATTTTCTTTCTTTTCTCTGTTTCAGAGCACCATACTTAGATCCAGCTATTAGCTTTCTGATCCTGAACTCTCTTTCTTTTTTTGAGAATAGACTGACATTTTTGCAGCAGTTTGAAACAGTTGATCTTTATCTGGATAATGATGAAGCTGGAGATAAAATGACCTCTGCGGCTGTGTGTCTGAATAATAAGCTGTTTTTTGATAAAAGGAGCCTTTTTAAAGGCTTTAAAGACCTGAATGACTGGTGGGCCCGTGGAGGGCCCAGAATAATAGGCCTCCCGATTCGGTAGTAGCATTTAGCGGAATATCCCTTATATACCCTTTTTCAAAGCGCGTAACAGATATTCGGTCCTGAGGGAACCTGCATGCGGTTCCCAGCCAGAAGTACTACTGTATCACAGTAGGTTTTTATGACATAGCTCCGAAGTCGCTATGTCTGTTTTTCACTATTAACCTGATAACGACCTATATTATGAAACCCCTAAAGACAGGAAAGACTAAATGGCTGCATATTCGGTTAACACCTGCCCAGCATTTGATTATTAAAAGCAAAGCCGAAAATTCCACTTGTGGAAAGCTTAGTGAATATGCAAGATATATATTGCTGGATAAACCTGTGGTTACTAAAGTTAGAAATGCTTCTCTTGATGACTTAATGACAGAACTTATATTACTGAGAAAAGAACTGTCCGCAATAGGCAATAATTATAATCAGATGATTCGAAAGCTGAATAGCTTGTCCTTTTGCCATGAGGTTAAGACCTGGCTGGTTGTGTCACAATCCATTCGGGAAAGTGTCACGGACAAGATTGATTTAATTAAACTGAGAGTTAATTCAATTTCAGAAATATGGTTGCAATAGTACATCAAAGCAGTTCGCTTAGGAATGCGATACAGTATAATGAGCAAAAGGTCCGGTTAGGCGGGGCAGAAGTATTTCATTCAGGGAATTATCCAAAGGATACCGAACTTTTAAGTTTTACGGAGCGCTTTAATCGCTTAAAAAAGCAGACTGCGTTAAATACAAAGGTCAAGGTAAATACGGTCCATATCTCACTTAATTTTCCAGATGAGGATAAAAAGAGAATAAGCGACCAATTGCTTCGAAGTATTTCCGATGCGTATATGCAAAAGATCGGTTTTGGTAATCAACCTTATTTAGTCTATCGACATAAAGATGCCGGTCATGAACATGTCCATATAGTCACCACCAATATTCAAAATAATGGGAAAGCGATTTCTTTGCATAATCTCGCCAAAGGAAGATCTTTATTGGCAGCGAAAACAATTGAAAAAGATTTCAAGCTGACGGTCGCGACAAATAAACATCGCCAGGCATATCAGCTGACGCCAGTAAATGCACTGAAAATACAATATGGTAAATTCGGTTCAAAAAGAGCTATTACCAATGTCCTGGATCATGTCCTTACCAAATATAAATTTGAGTCACTTCATGAGCTGAACGCTGTGTTGAAATTATACAATGTCATGGCCGACGTGGGTGGTAGCGGGACACGGATTCAAAAAAATGGAGGCTTGGTTTACAGGATTCTTGATGCTAAAGGAACAGCTGTAGGAATTCCGGTTAAGGCGTCATTAATTTACAATAAACCGACACTTAAATTTTTGCAACAGCAGTTTACTTTAAACGGGCCATTAAAGGTCAGACATCTTCCTCGTGTTAAAAATGTGATTGATTCTAGTTTGATACAATACCGGGGAAACATTTCATTAGATAGCTTTACCAATCAACTAAAACAAAAGGGGATTGACACTGTTCTTAGGCGAAATAACGCTGGGCGCCTGTATGGGATTACTTATGTGGATCATAAAACTGGCTGCATTTTTAATGGCAGCCAGTTAGGGAAAGCATATGCGGCAACGGGGTTGTTGCAAAGATTAACCGGTAACGTAATAAGACAAAAACAGCAAAAGCATACAAAAACCAGGGTTCAAAAAGTTAAACATGCTGCGCCTGTAGGCCATTTTGACGCACCCCTAAAACCGTGGTTTAAACCGATCTGGAATCTGTCTGATATTCAGAAGGGCTGTTTTGTAATAAAAACCTTAGATATTCTGACGTCTGAGGAATATCAGGGAACACTTTCTCTAGAACTACAAAGGGACATTAGGAGACGTAAGCGCAAACGCCAGAGCCTATCCTAGAGATTATCAACAGAGTTTAGGACCAAGTTAAAATTTATAGATGAAAACAGGAGAGAATGAACAGGGATTGAAACAGGCTATGGATCTGACCAGAGGTATTGCTATTGTGATACTTATTATACATTTTTATTATGAATGTTATAAGGCTTTCTCGGTCTGGGGTTTGACGTTCCCTATTACGGACAGGTTACTCGGAAATATAGTCCATATGCCTTTTTTCGCTGGATTCCTGGAAACAAAACTGATAGCGCTCGGTTTCCTTCTCTTATCTCTTCTAGGTGTTAGTGGTAAAAAAAGCGAAAAGATCAGGTTAAAAAAGGCTTTGAAATATTTTTTTGTGGGTATCCTACTTTATTTATCCAGTGGATGGATACTTTGTTATTGCTGGTGGGAATTTAGGAAACTGGCTATCAGTTATATAGTTGTTACGGGGCTCGGTTTTATTTTTATTATTAACGGTGGCAGCCTTCTTTCCCGGCTCATAAAAGGAAGGCTTAATGGAGCTGTTTTTAATAAAGACAGCGAGACATTCCCACAGGAAGAACGGCTTCTCATGAATGAATTTTCTATTAACCTGCCAGCCAAATATAATTTAAAAGGGAAAGAGCGTCATTCCTGGATCAATATTCATCCTGTGCGTGGATTTCTTTTGATAGGCTCTCCGGGATCCGGTAAAAGCTATTTTGTGATTGAGCATGCCATCCGTCAGCATCTATCCAAAGGTTTTTCTATGCTTGTCTATGATTATAAATATGATGCCCTTACAAAACTCGCTTATAACCAATTTTTAAAAAATAGCGATAAATATGCTAACTGTCCTTCTTTTTATGTGATCAATCTGAATAATCCAGGATACAGCCACCGTTGCAATCCAATTACTCCGATAATGATGGAGGATATAACGGATGCTATAGAAGCCGCCAGAGTCATTCTTTTGGGGTTAAATAAGAGCTGGCTAAAAAAGCAGGGTGAGTTTTTTGTGGAGAGTCCTATAAACTTTTTGACTGCACTTATCTGGTTTTTAAGGAAATTTGAAAATGGACGGTATTGTACACTGCCCCATGTGATTGAGTTTATGCAGGTTGAAATTGAAAGTTTATTTACCATTCTTCAGATTGAGCCTGAGATATCAGCCTTTATCAATCCTTTTGTATCCGCATTTAAAACGGATTCCAAAGAACAGTTGGAGGGGCAGCTTGATGCTGCTAAGATCAGCATGGCCAGGCTTTCTGCGCCAAATATGTATTATGTGTTATCCGGAAATGATTTTACCCTGGATATCAATAATCCTTTGGTGCCTAAAATTGTCTGCATGGCGAACAATCCTCAAAAACAGGAAACCTTTGCTCCTGTATTATCCCTTTTTATGACCCGGCTCAGCAAAATTATGAATCAGCCAGGCAAACTTAAGTCTTCTTTAATAATCGATGAATTTACGACGTTGACGTTTCTGGGGCTGGATACGCTAATCGCAACCGGCAGGTCAAATAAAATTTCAACGACGCTGGCTATTCAGGATGCAAGCCAGCTAAGGCTTAATTATGGTAGGGAGCAGGCCGATGTTGTCTTAAATATCTGCGGCAATATCATGGTTGGGCAGGCTGCCGGTGATGTTGCTAAGCAGGTGTCCGAACGGATCGGGAAAATCCTCCAGGAAAAGGAGAGTGTCTCTTTTAATGATAACGGTATGTCTATATCCAGATCTAAAAATCTGGATTATGCTGTGCCGGTGAGTACCATTGCGACTTTGTCTTCAGGTGAATTTGTAGGAATCGTGGCTGATACGCCGGAGGTGCCCATTGAACTGAAAGCCTTCCATTCAAAAGTACAAAATGACCATAAGCAATTGTCAAAAGAGGCTTCCAAATTTAAAAACGTTCCTAAAATCAGAGATATAACGCTTGAGGAGATTGAAAAAGTATATAAAAAGATCAAAGCGGATGTGTTTTATGTAGTGGATTCAGTGACAGAAGAGATTATGAACGACCCTGGTCTTCATCATTTAATTCTTCGGAAAGAATCGAAGGATTAATGATTTGTCGTGTTTCAAATTAACTTTTTATTGCCAAGCATATTAGTGTTTAAGTGTAATCATATGTGTGATATGGAGTATATTTGTATTCTCATAAGCAGTTAGTTTTGGTTGCGGCCCTGGCATTTACCGGGGCCAATTTTGTATTACAATTGCAGGTGAATTGACGTTTCATTTTTGGCTTCGCTGAGTACAAAGAGGCTTTGCACGGTAACGATATTTGGTAATTTAGAAAGCTTCTCAAGATAGAATTTATGATAAGTATCTATATCCGTTGTGACGATCTTCAACAGGAAATCATAGTTGCCAGCCATCTGATGGCATTCCAGTACCTCCGGGTATTTGACGACAGCCTGTTGAAAGTTTAATAGGGTAATATCTGTGTGGTCATGCAACAATACCTGGCTGAAAGCCATAATCCGTTTATGAACTTTGCCTTTATTGACGATAGCTACAATTTTATCAATGTAGCCTTCAGTACGTAGACGACGAATTCGTTCATGAACGGATGCAGTGGATTTATTCACCAGTTTGGCGATATCCTTTCCGGCCATTGCCGCGTCGGACTGTAAAATATTTAGTATGTCAATATCAGTCTGATCGAGTGCACCCAAAATCATAACTAAGGCTTTTTAAACTGACAAATTTTTTCTTCCCTCTTCCCCTCAAAAGCATCAGTTGCTGCCATTAAAAAAACAGCCAGATGTTCTGCATACTGTTATTTTAATTGAATTTTTACCCTGTATTGCCTATTTGCGAACTCGAAGGTAATTTTATATTGATTAATAACAAATGTTTGTTATTGTATTTTTTTAAGATTTCAAAACTGACTGCTTTTGGATTTTGGAATCTATTGAAACACAGATATTTAAAAAAATAAATATGAATAGTCCAATTGTTTTGCCTTTAAATGGGCTTGGTATTAAAGATATTGCTTTAGTTGGAGGAAAATGCGCTTCGCTGGGAGAGATGATAACCAATCTTTCTGGGATGGGCATCCTGGTTCCTAGTGGTTTTGCCATCACCACAGAGGCTTATTACAGGTTTATCAGGGAAAGCGGGCTGGAGGAATTTATAAAAAAAGAAATTGGGAAGATTGATTTTAATGATATTGAATCTTTGCGCAGGTCGGGTCTCAACATCAGGCAGGCCATCAGCAATACAAAATTTCCTTATACATTAAGCGAAAAGATCATAGATGCGTATAAGACCCTCTCAAAATCTTATGATCAGGACTATACGGATGTGGCGGTGCGCTCCTCTGCCACGGCAGAAGACCTTCCGGACGCCTCTTTTGCGGGTCAGCAGGAAACCTATCTGAATATTAGAGGGAACGCCTCATTGATCGATGCAGTACGCAATTGCTTTGCCTCACTATTTACCGACCGTGCTATCAGTTATAGGCAGGGACTGGGATATGATCATTGCGCTGTAGGCCTATCTGTTTGCGTGCAGAAAATGGTGCGTTCAGATCTGGGTGCTAGTGGTGTGGCTTTTTCGATTGACACCGAATCCGGTTTTAAACACAGTGTGCTTATTAACGGAGCTTTTGGGCTAGGTGAACTAGTGGTTCAAGGGGCGATTTCTCCAGATGAATTTAACGTCTATAAACCTTTACTTAAACGAGGTTTTCCGGCGATTATAGAGAAAAAACTGGGGTATAAGGATAAACAAATGGTTTACGGCAATACCTCGGACGAACGGGTGAAAGTCATTCAGACTGATAAGACGCAACAGTGGCGCTTCTGTCTGGAAGATGATCAGATCCTTCAATTGTCCGATTGGGTCTGTAAGATTGAGGAGTATTACACCGGGCTCAAAGGGCATTGGTGTCCTGTGGATGTGGAATGGGCAACAGACGGTTTAAGTGGGCAGCTATATATCGTTCAGGCACGCCCGGAGACAATTCATTCCCGCAAGAATCCGAGTATGATCACCGAATATGCAATGCAGGAAGACCAGGATAAAAAAGAACTCTTGAGGGGAATAGCAGTGGGGGATAAGATAGCTACCGGGAAGGTCAATATTCTTTATTCGCTAGACAAAAGGATAGGAGACGGTACCGTATTCCAGAAAGGGGATGTGCTTGTAACTGATATGACGGATCCTGATTGGGAGCCGATTATGAAAATTGCTTCTGCCATCATTACGAATAAAGGGGGCAGGACCTGCCATGCGGCAATTGTTGCTAGGGAAATGGGTGTGCCTGCTATTGTCGGATGTGGTAACGCGACAGATTTGTTAGTGGCTGGCCAAGAAATCACCGCTTCCTGTGCGCAGGGAGCGGAGGGTATCATCTATGAGGGAATACTTAAATTCTCTACCACTGAAATTGATCTGACAAATCTGCCGAAAACCAGAACAGCCATTAAGTTAAATGTCGCTTCTCCTTCTATGGCCTTTAAGTTCGCCGCCTATCCTAATAAAGGTGTCGGACTGGCCAGGGAGGAGTTTATAATTAATAATTATATCAAGATTCATCCCTTAGCTTTGCTAAAGCATAAGAGCCTGAATGATCCGGAACTATCTAAGTCGATCTCCGAAATGATTAGGGGATTTAAGGATGAGGAGGATTATTTCTTACAGAAGCTGGCGTTCGGGATCGCTAAGATCGCAGCTGCATTCTATCCTTCAGAGGTGCTGGTCCGTTTTTCGGACTTCAAGAGTAACGAATATTATAACCTGCTTGGGGGTAAATATTTTGAGCCTGAGGAAGAGAATCCGATGATCGGCTGGCGTGGAGCTTCCAGATACTACTCTGAAAAGTATCAGGCAGCCTTCGGTTTGGAGTGCAGGGCGATTAAGATGGTTCGTGAACAGATGGGCCTAAGAAATGTGGCGGTTATGATTCCTTTTTGCAGAACGCCAAAGGAGCTGGAGAAAGTGCTCGGAGTGATGAATACTTATGGGCTGGAAAGAAATAAGGAGCGCCTGAGGGTATATTTGATGGCAGAAATACCCTCAAATATCATCCTGGCGGAACAGTTTGCGAAGATGATTGACGGCTTTTCCATTGGGTCCAATGATCTCACCCAGCTGACCCTTGGGCTGGACAGAGATTCGGGATTGGTGGCAGACCTCTATGACGAAAGGAATGATGCTGTCAAGATCATGATCGACAATCTGTTGACGGCGGCAAGATATGAGGGTATCAGGGTGGGTATTTGTGGTCAAGGGCCCTCTGATCATCCGGACTTTGCCAAGTTTCTGGTGGAAAGAGGAATTGATAGCATTTCTGTTACTCCTGACGCCGTCACTAAAACGATTTATGCAGTAAAGGCCGTAGAGGATAAACTTGGACTATAAGTCTTAAATATAGATTTTATGGAACGAATAACCTTTTCAAGAGACGAGCTATATGATCTGGTTTGGAAAGCGCCAATGCTTACCTTGGCGAAAAAATATGATATCACGGATGTAGGTCTGCGAAAAGTTTGCCTAAGAATGGACATACCACTACCGCCTCAAGGATATTGGCAAAAGGTTCAATTTGGTAAAAAAGTCAAAAGATTACCATTGCCAGTTAAACACGATGGAGAGAATCATTATGAATTAAAAACAAGAGACGAGGATAATGCGTTCCGTCATGGGCAACTATCAGTTTTACATGCAAAACAATTGGAAATTGAAAATGGATTGGCAGAACATCTTGTTGTTCCAGATCGCCTATCTAATCCTCTAAAAATCGTTTCCGAAACGAGGGATTTCATGCTAGCCAACAAAAGAAACTATTCTCCATTTAAAGGAGTTATAGAAAACGGACCAAATCTTTTAACAACCAGAGTAGCTCCCACAAATGTCGGCAGAGCGCTCCGGATTTGGGATTCCCTAATAAAGCTTTTGCAGCTAAGGAAACATTCGGTAGAATTAACACAAAGAAAGTCACTAGTTGTTATTGATGGGGAACAGTTTGAAGTTTGCCTCAAAGAAAGATTAGTACGAAAGGAGGTGCCTACATCCTGGAGGACGACGACTGAATTTCATCCTTCTGGATTGCTATATTTTAAAGTTGAACGATTTTATTGCAAAGAATGGATAGATGGAAAATTAAAATTAGAGCAACAGTTGTCAAAAATATTAGCTTTCCTTGAGGTGAAGGCTTCGGAGGCGAAGGTTGAACGAGAAAAGAGAGAAAAATTAGCCGCAGCTAATGAGGCTAGGATACAGTCTGAAAAGGAAGCCTGGCAGAAGAAAATCGATGAATTAGATGCTTTTAAATGCCTCCTAGATGAAAGTGAAAGATGGCAAAAGATCAAAATAATGCGAGCCTATATAAGTGATGTGGAGCAGTTAATTGAAAAAAACGCTGGAAGCCGGGATTATTCGGTTGTTCGAAAATGGATAGACTGGGCAAAAGATAAAGTTAATTGGTATGATCCGTATATTCTTCAAATGGACCCGTTACTAGATGAAGTGGACAGGGAGAGCCTAGACTTTAAAAAAAGACCACCATACAATCTTGGCTTTAAGTAATATAATAATATTCGATAATTTAATCTCACTTTAAATTTCTAATCATGAAACCGACCGTTCTTTCGGAAATCAAGGATATAAAATTAATATTGGGTAAACTGCTGGAATTATCTGATTTGGCAACTGATAGTAAGTTTTCCATGCAAAAAGTGGAATCTGCTGCGAAGTCTTTTTTAAAATTTCAATCTGAAAGAGGGCAGTGGATCGCGGAAGATAGTCTGGAAAAATATTTTAAAGGCTGTTGGAGCGCGGGCAAGTTTATTCGTGAGCATTTTGGATTTAATGATTGGATAAAATATAGTTACTCCTACCTATATAATAGGAAAAGCATCGAACGGCTGGCGGATGAATTAAAAAAACGAAATGTTGATCTCCAACGCTATACAGAATATGTCGCGAGCCAGGCCCTTTTTCAAAAAAAAATGGATGAATTTTTCGAAAAGAAAAAGGGTAGATATGCTTATTTGTTGCCGGATGATTTAGCCGATATCCAAACAACTGATGTTCCCAAACCGGATGTAAAGTTAGTTCAGGATGATATCACTGAATTAAGAAAAGAATTTGATGAGTTCAAAATGATAGAATTTATTGATGTCTACAAAGGACATTACGCCGTTTTAAAGACTGATTATTCTTTTTATAAATATAGAGATTCGGAGTTAATTGACAGATGTAAGAAGTGGTGTCATAATTTTAACTATGCTAATGAAGCCCTGAAACTACTTACAAATCGAAATGTGAAGTTTAATCCTATAAAAGACGAAGATATGCTGGAACTATAACTATCTCTTTTTCGTTTCGATCATTAATACTTCGCTTTCGAGATACATCGCCTTTTTTCGCCCTTTTAACAATTGCGGTTTAACGATTCCAGCTTGAACCGCTCGTAAAAAGGTTGCATTGCTTATGCCAGCCATTTTTAATGCCCCTTCTTTTGTTAACAGCTGATCTTGCTGGAGGGCTGCTTTTATTTCTGCCCTTATCATTAATCTGACTTTCTCCAAAAAGTCTTCAGTTGATATTGTATGAAGGAGGATGGTTTCCATATATCCTGATTGATTTTTGTTTCAGATGCTAAGTTACGAACGTTAGTAGGTATTTCTTCAATTTTTAAATCTTGAATTGGCTGAATTTTGAAACAAGGCGATTTTAATTAAAAATGCCACTTAAGGATACAATTTAAATCTTTGAAAATGATAAATGAAGATTGCTAATGAAGGGTTTATGTAATGATATCTAAATTTCGATTGCTTGGCGAAACAATGGATATATCTTTGCAGGGATTTCTGATACATTCTAAGCTATAAAGAAAACTTGTCTTCTGAGTATTCATGGAATAGGTAATGGTTTGAGTCCAAAGTTTGTATAAATTCTGTGTCAGTTTTGTGATTCTTTGAAAAATTCTTTTAATTTGAATAATGGCAAATTATACTTTTGGAGAAATTGACAATGTAAAAGAAGGTGATTCATTCAGTGACAGAAAAGCACTACGAGAAGCCGGAATTCATTTAGCACTCGTGGCTGGCATAGATGGGAATCAATCGGTAGGAGCCTCTTCTATTGTTTTAAATGGTGGTTATGTGGATGACTTGGACTTAGGCTCCGAAATCATTTACACCGGCCAAGGAGGCAATGATGCAAATACTAAAAGACAGGTTGCAGATCAAAAATGGACGCTCGGAAATAAAGCGCTTTTGGTAAGTGAAATGTCAGGCTTACCAGTTCGATTAACGCGCGGATTTAACCACAAATCTGAATTTAGTCCAAAATCCGGTTATGTATACGGTGGATTATATAGAGTAACAGACCATTTTGAGGAAAAAGGTAAGGACGGGTATACAATCTGCAGGTTCCGTTTAGAAAAAATTAATTCTTTCGAAAATTCTCTTCAAATAGGTAAACCAGCTGTCCCGGAATTATTCACAACTTCCGAAAGGGTGGCAACTACAGTTTTGAGGATTATTCGAGATACTAAGCTTTCCAAAAGGGTAAAAGAGTTGTATGATTATAAATGCCAGGTGTGTGGGATTCAAATATCTGTTAAAGGAATAAAATATGCTGAAGGTGCTCATATTAAGCCTCTCGGTAATCCTCATAAGGGTGAAGATAAATTGGGAAATCTGTTATGCTTATGTCCGAATCATCATGTGATGTTTGATAAGGGAGTCTTTACTATTCATCCTTCTGAATATTCTTTAATTGGTATAGGTGGAGAATTGACCTTTGATCATAAAAAACATGTTTTAGATCAAGAAAATCTTAAATATCATCAAGAGCATATATTTATCAATCATTAATTGAATTTATTTGTGGTGGCAAGTTTGTTACTGATCCAAGCCGCTCCATGCAAAAATGAAATCTGTGATCTGGAAATTGAAAATTGATGTTTTAGGTGCTGTATAAAAGCAGCTGGCTTTAAATTATGACTTTTCTTATCACTAGGCGATCTGCCACCTTATTGGACAAGTTTTTGTAGGTTTTGGGGAAATCTTGGGGGGCAAAGAAGGACAGAGATATTTTTGGCTGTATTTTTGGCAAATTCTGAACTTTTAACAAAAAACTTGTCCCTCATTTGCCCCCAAATGATACAACAAATTGAAGATTAATTGTGATTAAATTCTGTATTGGGAAGTGAGGGCGAAATGGAAAAATAAGTAAAGTAAGTTGGAAATTAGGATTTCTCGTTGAACATTTGCACTTACCATTGTTTTTTATGCGTTCAAGAAATTAGGGTGGACATGATTGTTTGTTTAATTTTGAATAAATTTTAAAATGAAGATGAATAATGATAAGTTAGCACATAGTGATAAATTGTATGATGAATTATCGCATCTTATTGAACAAAGCAAATCTCAGGTAACGACGCAATTAAATAGTGGAATTATTATGTTGTATTGGCTAATTGGGGGGAGAATTAATGCCGATATTTTGCAGAACCAACGTGCCGATTATGGAAGAGAAATTGTCGTGACGCTGTCACGACAATTGGTGAAGAACTATGGAAGGAGTTTTGAAGAAAAGAATCTTCGCCGAATGATGCAATTTTCTGATCAATTTGTAGATAAGGGAATTGTCGTGACACTGTCACGACAATTAAGCTGGTCACATATTCTTGTTTTATTACCTTTAAAAACTATGGAGGCCAAACTATATTATGCAGGGGTCGTTAACAAGGATAAGATTGGAGTAAGAAGTTTGAGAAAAAGTATCTTAAATAAGGAATTTGAGAGAAGAACAATCGCTAATCTGCAAAATGTAAGTAACCATCCCGCCATTCATAATAATTTTAAAGATCCTTATTTTCTAGACTTTCTTGACCTCAAGGATACTTATTTGGAAAAGGATTTAGAAGCCGCAATTCTTAGGGAGTTAGAGTCCTTCATCTTAGAACTTGGGAAAGGGTTTGCATTTGTTGAGCGCCAAAAGCGAATGATAATTGATGGTCAGGATTTTCATCTGGATCTATTGTTTTTTCATAGAACTTTAAGACGTTTGGTGGCGGTAGAATTGAAGCTAGGTAAATTTGAAGCTAAATATAAAGGTCAAATGGAATTGTATCTAAAATGGCTTGATAAATATGAAAAAAAGGAAGGTGAGTTGCCGCCAATTGGCTTAATTTTATGTGCAGAGAGTAGTCGGGAACAAATTGAATTATTAGAAATGCATAAGGATGGAATAATGGTTGCTGAATATTGGACAGAATTACCTTCAAAAATAGAGCTAGAGAAAAAGATCCATAATATATTGATGGAAGCCAGAGAAAGGATAAGTAATAAAAACCTATTGGAGTAAAATAATAGCGTCTCTGTGGTAAAGGAATTGTTACATCAAATCGTCAGTTAGTAACTGACGATTTGGTAAAAACTTTCCTAAGTGTTGGGTTTACTCATCATGTTGTAATTGTAAATAGTATAAAAGATTTTGATATTCGGTGGTTTTATTTAAAAATAGCAGCCAATCGATTTTGGAGTGTTTCAGTATTGAAAAAGCAGATTAAAGAGCGTGCACACGAAAAAATTAATCCTAAACACCATAATTTTGAATTGACGATTCCAGAAAAATCTATAAAAGACAACGCGTTAAACGCATTTAAGGATGAAATGCTTTTAGATTTTATAAATTTAGAAGATGAGGATGAAGAACCAGATGAGAGAGTCTTAGAAAAAGAGATAGTGCAAAACATTAAGCATTTTATAATGGCGTTGGGACCGGATTTTTCGTTTATAGGTAATCAATTTAGGTTGATTATTGAAGGAGAAGAGTTTTTTATAGATCTCGTTTTCTTTAATAGAACTCTTCAAAGCCTTATTGCGATTGAATTGAAGAAAGGCAAGTTTAAAGGTGAATACTTAGGCAAAATGAATTTATATCTAACAGGTTTGGATGAGTATGTAAAAAAAGTCACATGAAAATCCTTCTATTGGTATTATTTTATGTAAAGAGAAAAATGGTAAAATTGTAGAGTTTGCCTTACGAGATATTAAAAAGCCAATGGGAGTCATTACTTATAAAACTCAAAATGAACTTCCAGAAAAGTATAAAAAAGCGTTACCCAACATTGAGGATTTAAAAAATCTACTATAGTTAAATCGATAGGATTAAATAATTAGTAAATTGCGTTCAGTTTATTATTCTATTTCAGTATTTTGCTATAAATATTGTCCATCCTGTTACACCTATACTACACCTCATTTGATGTAATTGATTGATAATTAGTGAAGTTGAATTTACTTTATTGGCAAATAGGAAGGTAAAGACATAACAAAAGAAAATAAGGGAAAGTGATAGTGATAGTATTATTTCAACATACAATTATTGAAAAATAATCGCTCAAGAATTACAGGAAATCTAAGTGCTATACTTTAATTTTTTTAGCTTTGCATTCTAACAACTTGTAGTGTCTTAAATACCAGATTTATATGATATTGACGATTTTCCATTAGTTAAAAGTATTTGGAAAATTGAAATTTCAAGTTGGTTTGGACAGCTCATTCGTAAATAAACGAAAAGATATGCAAAGAGCTGATTTTTAAATATTTAAGACTTCAAGTGGGACGGATATTCAGCTTGTACTTGATAATGATACAGTATGGCTTGATGCTCATTTGATTGTTAAATTGTTTGACGTGAATAGGCCCGTAATTGTTAAGCATATTCAGAAGATATATAGTACTGGCGAATTAGAGCAACTTTCAACCTGTTCCATTTTGGAACAGGTTGCGGCAGACGGCAAAATTCGCAAAATGAACCTATATAACTTGGATATAATCATCTCGGTCGGATATCGAGTTAATTCCAAGCAAGCAACGCAATTTCGTCAATGGGCGACTCATAGGGCTGAAAGAGTATCTAGTTGAAGGGGCTTCAATCAATCAATGGCGTTTGGAACAATTACAGCAAACTATTCAAATAATCAGTGGAACCGTAAGTACGGAAACTCTGGAATTAGACGAGGAAGAAATACTAATTAAAGCAGGCAAGTCTGCTGCTTCTAGAGCTATTCGTATTTCTAGACCTTTAAACTTACCTATTCATTATATAAAGGACGGCAAATTAATTGAGGAACTTCCTGACGGAAGCATTAGAATAATTAAGGATATTCCTCGGGTAGTTAGTAAAGACCAATTTCTGACAACTATCTGAGATTTGCTCTTAATTTTACGTATTGAAATAAATAATTAGATGCAATGCATTTTGGAAGGAGATATATCTTACTTGGTTTGGTCTGTTTGACTACATCCTTTTGTTTTGGACAATCGAAGGCTGACCAGATTATCTGGTATTTGTCTGAAGGGCATAAGGTGGGACTATTTAATGGCAATGTCCTAGTTGCCGAAAACGGTAAGATTGTAGCTGAAGCTGCGGTAGGATATGCCAATGCGGCTAAAAAAGATACGTTGACGTCCGCTTACAGGTTTCACATAGGGTCGATCGCCAAAGAATTTGATGCGGTCGGCATAATGATGCTGGCAGAGCAGGGTAAGCTTAAGTTGAGTGACAAAGTATCCAGGTTCTTTAGGAATCTGCCGGCCTGGGCAAATAAGATAAGTATTAAGAATTTACTGCAATATACCAGCGGATTACCAGAAGTCAAATATGGGTCGGTACACGGAGATGCAGATAATTGGAAAGATCTGAAAATCTTAAAAGCGCTGGATTTTGAACCTGGCACCCGGTACGCTTATAATAACAACAATACTTTTTTGCGCAGGATGATCATTGAAAAGATTACTGGCAAGTCCTTTAATGATTTTGTTCAGCATAATATGCTTAATAAGGCCGGCATTAAAAACGGTATAGTTGATCCGACAGAAAAGGATCCGTTGATTGCAAGATCCTTCGATAATAATCTCAAGCAGGATGGACTCGAAGTTCCCATCTCAGGCTGGACCTGTCTTACTGCAAGGGATTTCTATAAATGGGCGAGAAGTATCAGTCATTTCAGGCTGATTAGTTCCGGTTCAACTAAAGAAATCTTAACGCCCTTTAAAGAGGGCAACCAATGCGGACTGGGCGGTGGTGTTATAGCCGGGGATACTGTGAAAGAACATATCCACGACGGCATGGCCATGCACTACCAGGCGCTGGAATATGTGGAAAATGAGAATGGTATCAATAGGGTCATTATTATTCTCTCCAATCAAAGACAAGGGAACGTCTATAAGATTGCTGAGGCTATCTATCATATTTTGGATGGTAAGCCTTATCAGAAACTTCGAGAGTAGCTCATGTTTTTCTTCATGGCTTACTAAATACACTTCAGAGCCTGGCCCGCAAATGGATTTTCTACTATATGATACAGCTCCTTCAGCATAAAGGGCATGAGCAGAAAAGCGGCAAGCCCCAGTTTTTTTACGATACTCTGTATCTTCGGATTACCGCTGATGGCGATCACTGGCAAACCGGGATGGCAGGAAATAATTTGATGAACCAGATCTTTACAAGCGGGGCTTTTTTGATTGATATCCATCATCAGAAGATGCGGAATGTATTCAGCCAATGTGGTGAAAAGCTTCGATTGGTCGTTTACGCTGATTGTCGTATAATGCTTCTTTTGTAATGCTGTTTGAATAACCTCCAGCAGACCTTTATTTTTCCCAGAATAAGAATTTTCTTCATAGGTGTTATTGAAATTCCAATTGAGTGTCTAATTGCCTTGTTGACACGGAATTCTTTTTATCACTTAAAGATAATTCAAAAACAATTGCGGATTAATTTCTATTTGATTTTTGAAGTTTTATGCCGTCCAGTTTGGAACTTAATCGATAGCCAGCTGTATGGTAGAATTTCAATGGGTCGTTAATTTGTCAGCTCCTTAATCATCCGTTTACCGTTAGTATTTCCGGGGTTGAGCTCCACGGATCTTTGATACATTTGAAGGGCTTCATTCTTTTGCCCAGCCTGCATCAATGCTTCCCCATAACTGTCAAAGGCGTTATAGCTTTGAGGGAAAAGCATTGCATTGATTTTGAAAGTGACAAGCGCTTCATTCAGCTTGCCGGACCGCATAAGATCATAGCCCAGATGATTGAATTGATTCTCTGACAAGTCGTAAGCCGGGTTTTTCTTATAACGTTCAAGACTGTCTCTGGCAGCCATACTACCGCTATTCACCAATGCAAGTCCGAAAATATTGGCGATGCTTCTGCCGGGTATTTTAAGCTTCCGACCCGCCATGATCATCAGTGCATCGACTTCCATATCCTCTGCGCTGCGCTGCGTATTGTCCAGCACAACTGCCAGTCGCTGTTTATGAAACTGATATAGAACGCCAGTGGATAAACCGGTGATCCCTCCACCATGTCCGGCAATTTTTCCAAGAACGCTATCCTGTTCCACCTGCCAGCCCAGCCCCATACGTGTTGGTTGCCCGCCTGTAAGATGTATGGCCGTCTGAGAAGCTTTTAAAGTTTCTGGTTTTAGAAGTTTTCCATTTAACAAGGCTTGGTTGAATAGAAAAAGATCATATGCGGTTGTTACGATTTCACCAAACCCCCGGAAATTATACCTATGCCAATATTTTTTTGTATCCCGCATGGTGTCTGCGGCTTCTTTTTGATCATTAAAAAGATGGGTGACATATAACCTGGATAGGTTCTTCTTTTCAATGGAGTCATAATTATAAAAAGTAATTTTAGGTATAAAGGTATCTTTCATTCCTGCAGGTTCAAAGATATTTTTTTGCATATAGGATTCGTAAGATATGCCTGAAACTTTTTTGATAATCAGCGCCGCAAAAACAGAATTTACATTATTATAGATATGGGCCGTGCCTGGTTTGAAGGCTAAGTTAGCATGCGCCTTGGCGTACTGACTTACAACATCGGCATTTGTAAATATGCTATCAAGATATTTTTTTGCTACCTGGGCAAACACGTCATCCCAGCCGGGAAGTCCGGATGTATGCGTCAGCAGTTGTTGTATCGTCACACAGGGATAAGGGAAGTCAGGCAGGTACTTTTGGACGGGGTCTTCAATATTCAATAAGCCCCGGTCCTGCAACTGTAATACCGCTGTTGCTGTAAGCAGCTTGGTAATAGAAGCGATCGGAAAACGGGAGTGAGCGGTATTCAAGCGCCCTGTGCCAAAGTCCGCATAGCCAAAGGCTTTTTGATAGATGATATTAGGGCCCTCTGCAACCAGGATAACGCCGTTGAATGCATGCTGTGCCGCCTTGGCTGAAAAGTAAGCGTCCAGCCTCGCTACTTTACCCTTCAGTCCCTGCGCCTTTGCGCCCAAGATACAGACAGCTAATAGGCTAGCTAGAATTATAGGTCCTTTTCTCACGTTATTCTGTTTTTAAACTTTTTATAGGATTGGCTCTGGCAGCCTTAATGGCTTGGAAACTAATAGTCATAAGTGAGATGGTCATGACGAGTAAAATCACCAGAATAAAGATCCACCAACTCAAGGCGATTCTGAAGGCGTAGCTTTGTAGCCACTGATGTACCGAGAGCCAGGCAATAGGCAAAGCGATGAGCGCTGCCAGAAGCACGAATTTTAAGAAGTCTATCGACAACATTGCCACAATGCTTTTTGCGGAGGCCCCTAGCACTTTACGGATACCGATTTCCTTGACTCTTTTTTCCGCGGCATGTGTCGCCAGTCCGAACAGGCCAAGGCAGGAGATAAGGATGGCCAGCGTAGCCAGGGCGCCGACAATGGTCCCTACCTGCCTGTCGGCCCGGTATACTTCTTTGAAATGATCATCCAGGAACTCGTATTGAAAGGGATGATCGGGAAATACGTTTTCCCAGGTCGACCGTAAATATGCAAGTGCCTGCTCCGTGTTGTGGCCGCTGATCTTCACGCTTATATTACTATACCCCCAGTCCTTCTGATTGAACATATAAAGTGTCTCCACTTTATATTGCATGGAGTTGAAATTGAAGTTGTTGGCGATTCCAACAATTTTTCCCAGCGAGTCAAATCCGAAGCTGTCGCCTATCAGGGATTGCATAGTTGTGCCTTTCGGCTCGTCTTTTAGCAGCTCTTTTGCCATCGACTCATTAAGGATATATTCCTTGCCGTTTGCGGAAGGATCCGTTGAGAAGTTATGGCCATACAGCAGTTTTATCCCGTATAGGGAAAGATAATCCGGATCGACGATTAGCCGGGTGCCGGCAAGTGACCGTTCGGGGCCTTTTCCTTTAAATGTAACGCCCGACTGGTCCAGATGACTACCCAATACATCCTGGGCGGCCGTTACTCCGGTGATCATACTGCCTTTAAGAAATAATTGCTTTAGCAGGTCGTACTTCCTATAAGTAGTAGCGTCAAGTGAAATGTTGACTACTTGATCCGTATTGAATCCCGGGTCACTCTTGCGCATGAAATTCACTTGTCTCACTACGAAAAATGTGGCAGTGACTAAAAATATAGCACTGGAAAATTGTGTTACGACCAGGATATTCCTGAGCGCCCCCTTAGTTTTCCCGTTTTGCAACTGTCCTTTCAGCACCTTGACGGGTTTAAAGGAAGAAAGATAGATGGCTGGGTAAAGGCCAGATAATATGCCGATAAAAAGCGCACCGGCCAGAAGGAATGGGGCAGCCCAGATACTCGTAAATAGAGGAAACTGAAGCTTCCTTTGGATTAAATTGTTGACGACCGGCAAAGACAACTTGATGATAATGACCGCTATCGCGGTAGCCAGCAGCGTTAATAATACAGATTCTGCGATATACTGTATGCAAAGTTGCCTTTTGGAAGCGCCGATGGATTTTCTGACGCCGACCTCTTTGGCCCTTTCCGAAGACCTGGCGGTAGAGAGATTCATAAAGTTAATGCAGGCGATAAGTAGGACGATGCAGGCGATTATGAAGAAGATGTTGGTGTAGCCATTGTCAAATTTTTGATAGTTGATGTAATCCAGCCCGATGTCTGCTGTGTTTGCGTGAATCGCCTTAAAGGGAGACAGGAACAGTTGGTATTGCTTCCACTGGTCACCACCGGACATATGACGCTCAAGATAAGCGTCGAATCGATCTTCAAGTCGAGCGATATCTGTATGAGGCGCAACCTGAAGATAAGTATTAAGCCAATTGGATCCCCAGTTATTCAGCCAGTCTGGCTGGTAAATGGTATTAAAGGAAAGCAGGCCGTCAAATTGGATCTGTGACTGCTGCGGAACATTTTCAAGTACACCCGTCACGACAAAAGTCGTTGTGTCTTCGCCATAGTGGATGACCGTTTTGCCTATGGCCTGAGATTTGCCGAAGAGTTTTTCAGCACTGGATTGGGTCAGAAGTACGCTGTTAGGTTTTTGCAGTGCGGTTTTCCAGTCTCCTTCGAGCATTTTAAAATTGAACATCTCCAGAAAAGTGGAATCCACAAAGAGCATCTGCGGAAAATAGACCTTCTTCAGGTTGTAGGTTAGGGGGTATTTATGTTGCCAGCTCACCCTTGTAAAGTTCTTGATTTCCGGAAACTCCGCTTTCATGGTAGGCCCCATCGGAAACATGGACAGCGCCACCTTTTGGGAAGAAATCATGCCCGGAAATTTCTGGACTTCGCTGATACGATAGATATTATCGGGCTGGAAGTCATCGAAGCTCTTTTCATAGGCAACGAAAAGCAGAATAATGATACCGGCGGCAATACCGATACTTAGACCTCCTATATTAATAGCGGTATAGATCTTATTTTTTCGGAGATTACGCCAGGCCGCTCTAAAGTAATGTGTAAACATTTTTACTTATTTGATAATATGAAAGTAAAGTTGTATCATTTATTGAGTATGCGGTAAACGGATGCCAGTTAAATGCCAAAATGGTAATAGGTTAATTTCTAATGATTTATTTTTTGCCTGGCAGTGACCCAGTGTCCGTTTTTGATACAACCTAATTAAAAGCGGACAGTCAATCTGCAGAAATAGCTTTACTGTATAAAAATAGGTTGCAGGTGGAGTTGTTTCCCTGAAAATGCAGTAAAAACACAGGTATATAGAGTTATCATAACTTATATACTAATTGCAATAATTCACAATATGATGAACAAAAATATTCGATACACGAGACTTTACAGATTAAGGGCGCATCATTACTTGATAAAACATCTGTCAATCAATTACTTAGCAAAAATGAGAATCAAGATTCCCAAAAACTAAATTATAACCCGTTGACGCTCTTTTAGTTTTAACGGGATACTGGTGATTGTTTGAAGGTGCTGGATCCGATCCAGATCTCTTGGCTATAAGTCTGGCTTCATTTTCTTGACAGATCTGCTTGATTTTGCAACTCTTCGAATATCTTCTATGAAATATAGCTTTTCAAGATCTTCTAGATAGACAGGGGTTTCGCCAAGCCCTGTCATCAGATGCTTTTTGGATATCAGTGTGACATTTATCACATATTAATTCTGTCAAATGTCCTTTTTGGATGTCTGGATCTGACGGAACTTTGTAAAAATTAAAAGAGTTATAATTATGTATGACAAAGTGAAATGGCCGGCGGATCAAGAGCCGAAGATATCTGCAATCTATGCGCTGAACGATATCGATATCAAAGCACCTGCTGAGGTGGTTTGGAAATTATTGGTGGATGCTAAAAACTGGGGAAGCTATTTTCCACCTGAAGATCAGGTAGAGATACTGAGCGGCGAAACAGAGCTGGTACTGGGCAATAATTGGAGCCGTGTCACCATAGGATTCCTGATGCACCTGACTGTAACTGAATTTGTGCCAAACCACAGGCTGGCGTGGAAAACTACTGTTGACGACGACAATACCAACTCAACTGCCTACCATGGCTGGGTGATCACACCTACAGAGGATGGTGTACACGTACTTACCGAAGAAACACAACAGGGTGAATGGTTCCTTAAAATCCTGGGGCACAAGCATCCGGGTGGCTTATACGCTTACCATCAGGAGTGGCTTGAATGCCTGAAAACCGCAGCTGAGAGGATAGCTGCCGTCAAATAATCAAACAGGGGCCGTTCGAGCAGTTGATGCCTCGTCCGTAAAGCATTCAAAATATAACATTTAACACTTAAAGATTATGAATCTGAAATTAAAAAATAAAACTGCACTTGTAACCGGCTCAACGACTGGTATAGGCTTTGCGACGGCTGGGTCGCTGGCAGCCGAAGGTGCAAAAGTGATTGTTAATGGTCGTACCCTGGAACGGGTTGAAGCCGCCGTAGCAAAGATCAAATCTGATACCGGAAACCAAAATGTTTACGGTGCTGTTGCAGATCTTGAGCATGCGGAAGGAGTCTACAGTCTGACCAGCCGGTTTCCTGAGGTTGATATTTTGGTTAACAACATCGGTATTGCCGAACCCAAAGCATTTAATGATATTTCTGATAAGGAATGGCTGAATATTTATAATGTCAATGTAATGAGCGGTGT
Source organism: Arachidicoccus terrestris (assembly GCF_020042345.1). Classification (NCBI taxonomy): domain Bacteria; kingdom Pseudomonadati; phylum Bacteroidota; class Chitinophagia; order Chitinophagales; family Chitinophagaceae; genus Arachidicoccus; species Arachidicoccus terrestris. The sequence continues at coordinate 291,311 of NZ_CP083387.1, read as the reverse complement.
CCGCCTCTCACGTGCGTACCTGAACAAGATGCTGAAAGTAAACTGGGGTCGTATCATATTTATCTCGAGCGAATCAGGTGTACAGATACCTGCTGAAATGATCCAGTACGGCGTATCGAAAACCGCCCAGCTGGCTTTGGCCCGCGGCTTGGCCGAAACGACAGTGGGTACGTCAGTGACCGTAAACACTATATTGCCGGGCCCGACCAGGACTGATGCGATAGTCAATTTCCTGAAATTAACAGCCGAACGGCAAGGCATCAGTCAAACAGAAGTTGAAAAGGCATTCTTTACCAGTATGCGAGGTACTTCTATTATCAAGCGTCTGATTGAGCCGGAAGAGATCGCCAGCCTGGTAACCTATGTGGCCAGCCCTTTGTCCGCGGCAACTAACGGTGCTGCATTGCGCGCAGATGGCGGAGTGATCAAGTCTGCTTTCTAGTAAATTATTAAAGGAGCAAGTTTAAATTTTAATATCATAACAACAAATTGAATGATCAGTGCCGGGCATATTGGGCAGGCCTTTTCGCCACAGTTATAGTAATGGCCTGGTCGTTTCCGATGTTTCCCGGATTACACCGGAAAAGTGTGATACGGAACTGGCACTCGCAAACGTGGCGACCTGGCTATTGGTGGCAAGGTAGAAGTCCGTGCAGTTCTCTCGATATGCTCGAATTTTAATTTCAGTACTAGTTTGTGCAGCACCCGGTATTTATGCAGCAAACCCGCCGAAAGGCTTCCTTGGCACATTTACCGACTGGCTGACAAGGTGGATATATGTAAATTTGAGTTTTTGTTACTTTAAATACATTATTCGCGTTTATAAGGAAATAAGCGATATTTTGAATATTTTTGTTATAAATACAACATCAATGTTCGAAGTCTTCGCAACTTACTTAAAACAGAAAGCTGAACTTAGCGATCCGGAAATGGAAATGGTGCGCGCGGTTACAATCAGTAAGCGCCTGAGGAAAAGGCAGTACCTGCTCCAGGAAGGAGATGTCTGCCATTACAACTGCTTTGTAGCCAAAGGTTGCCTGCGTAATTACCGTGTCAGTGAAGATGGTACGGAGCATATTCTGAGGTTTGCCCTAGAGAATTGGTGGCTGAGTGACCAGGAAAGCTACAATAATAATACCCCCAGTAAAAATAACATAGATGCTCTTGAAGATAGCGAATTACTGCTGATTGATAAAGATGACTTTAACGGACTGGTTGAAGCCATTCCCCGCTTTCGGGAATTAAGAGATAAACTAAAAGCAAGAAGCTATGATGTCAGTCAGAACCGTATCATGAGTAATCTTAGCGATACAACTGAAGAGCGGTACGCGACCTTTATGAAATCCTATCCTAATATTTTCAACCGTGTTCCGCTGCATATGATCGCTTCTTACTTGGGTGTATCCAGGGAAACCCTCAGCCGTATCCGGAACCGCAATGCCAAAGCGCACTAGATCATATTGATTATTGTTTCCATTTGTTGCCGCATTGCGAGGAATTCCAAAACCAATTTGTATCGAAAACCCTTGTATAGTTGGATTTACTGTATTGGTAAATAATTGATCATTTTGTTGTGATATAAAGATGCTGAATGCGCTTCTATTTTAATATTCGTGATTATGCATTTATTTTTCTTAAATCAGTGAGGGCTGTTTTTTTGCATTTTTTGTTGTTTTGGTCTCATGTACTGGAGGAACATCCGTTATAAAGAATAAGCTCTCTTTGAGAGGCTTGATGATTCTTTTAGGGAACCTGGCAATAAAACCTGCGGTCCTATTGCTAATGGTTATGCAATCCTTACGATAGAATCGCTTTTCTCTATATAAAGAAAGCGCCTATTGGATACTGGTGGCTTCACCGCTTGGTTGAAAGATGCATGATAAAGCAAATAAAGAATTTGTTACGTATATTTGGAGATTATTTAAAACTCATTTTATGAACCCCATAAAGTCTTCAATTGTTTTATTACTCATCTGCATTGGCATGGCTGTCCAAGCCCAGACAAAAAAGACTGATTATCTGACGACCGACGATAGCACAAGATTATTTGTCAAGAAATCCGGCAAAGGGCCTATCTGTATTTTTATTCATGGTGGTCCGGGCGCCTGGAGTAAGTCTTTTGAAGAACTAAAGGGGCGTAATCTGGAAACAAATCTGTCAATGGTCTATTATGACCAAAGAGGGTGTGGCCGCTCACAGAAAGCTGCAAGTGGTGATTATTCTCTGGAAAGAATGATTAAAGATATAGATTTGATCCGCAAGCATTACGGTGCTGAGAAAGTCTATTTAATGTCTCATTCATTTGGAGGCATTCTTGCTTTAAATTATTCGCTGAGACATCCGGACCATGTCAAAGGGTTGATCCTTGTAAATTCAACACTCAGTATGGGGAATTCGTTAGAAAATCAGCTTCATTATATAAATAGCCTTTTGAATACGGACTTTGCTGTGCCTGACAGCACATCCGCTTCGTTACTGTCGACATTTCTTACAGCAAAAAAGGCGCTATCTGAAAAAGATTTAGGTTATAAGATGCTTTCAGATAACAAAACAAATGTCGGCCTGGTAGATGAAATAGACAGAAATAACCCCAGTGATTATGATTTTGCCAAACATGTCTTTTCTATAACTGATTACTGGCAGGATTATACGCCGATGACCGCGCAAGTAAACTTGCCCGTTTTAATAGTTACTGGTGCGAAAGATCATTCCATTGGTGAAAATCATTATTTATTGTTTCATTTTAAAAATGGGGCGGTCCGGAAAATTAATGGCGGACATATACTATATTATGAAAATAACAAGGCGTTTATCAGTTCGGTTTTTGACTTTGTAAAAACCAATTAAAACCGTAGGCTCCGCAGTTGGCGTTGGCGCCTGGCAAAGCAGACTATGGGAAACGACTTGCAATCCGGGCAAAAGAATGATACTTCTTTTTGGAAGCGGCTGCCCGTATTTTGCCCCAAGCTGTGTAATTAATTATCTAGCTGCTCCGGCGGATGTGGTATGAACTTTTCAAAAAATCGCCATAGCTACAATCAATGCAACTACGGCGATTTTGTCGGTCATTACCTGTATGTCATCTATATCGTCGGGTAATAGTAAAACTACCTGGTACAATCCGCTGTCCATGTACCGTCGTCGTTGGATACCAGCATTTTCAGGGTACTAGCCGTAATGGTAATACCGGTAACGCCTGTACCAATACTTACATAGGTGTTGGCATCCTTTTTCTCAAATTTTACATTATTGATATCCGGAATGCCGCTGCCGAACTTAAAGCTGTATGATGAGCCGACTTTAACGACGGTCAGCTTACCATCTTCATCATTAATGGTTTGTCCGTCACCCTGGTAGGAGATGGTGCCGTTATAGGTACCGATGAAAAAGTCATTGTCAGCGGGATCATCATCTTTACTACAGGAAATGGTAAAAACTGATATGGCGAGTAATGCCATACATAGTACACCCAAAAATTTGAATTTGTTTTTCATAAAGATTGTTTTTATTACACTATGATAATTTCAATGACTATGCCAAACGCGTCTAAATATTCGACGTTCTTATTATATTTTATGTATAAAAGATCATGATATGGTAATAATCAGTTTATATTCAATTGCGAACTTTGTGGGAGCCTGCATTCTTAAAAAGAGCTTAAATCCGGTAAATATGTGGGTGTGGCGCTTTTTTGGTTGAATCGAAAAAGACGCTGTGATTTATTACAGAAAAAAAATTATTGTAGTGAAAATGAATAGAATAGTAGTTAGACAAACGATTGCTTTTTAAAGTTCTTAACATAATCCAAATGTTTTCCCTAATTTTACTTTAACGATTTTTAAAACAAAATAATGGAACATCAGACAGCATATGATAAAAGTTTATGGTCCGCCGCCCGTGGAGGTGACGTATCGGCTTTTAGTGAGCTGTTTGAATTATACTTTCCAAAACTTTATCATTTTGCTTTTAAATACACGAAAGACAGCTGCCTTGCAGAAGATCTGGTTCAGCAGGTCTTCTTAAAATGCTGGGAGAAAAAAAGTGCTTTAGGTCATGTAGACAATATTGCTCTTTATCTGCACAGATGTATTAAAAACGAATTGATTGATGTCATGCGCCGGCAGGTGCTTCATTTAAAATATCAGGAGCATATGGTTCATAACCTCTTGAGAGAGGAACAGTCACCATCAGCAATTCAGTTACAACAAATACAGGATGAAATCTTTACTGCGGCCGTTAATCATCTTTCTCCGCAGCAAAAAAGAGTATATAAGCTTAGTAAAGAAAAAGGACTATCCTACGCTCAGATTGCTCAGGAAATGGAAGTATCCACCCATACAGTTAAATGGCATGCGGCCGCTGCGTTTCAATCACTTAGAGTCTTTTTGAAGCGCCATGAAAAAGAGTTATTTGTTTTCTCACTGTTTTTTTCAACTTTTTTTTAAAAAAGTTCTGTTTTCACCTATTCTTTTTTAATGCCCGTTCGTCTTTATGGATAGTGGTCGATAATGACGCCCTATTCTATGTTCATGCATGACGCCAATAGAGACAAATATTTTTATTGATCTGGTGGAGAGATATACCACGGGACAATTCCTGACAGAACAGGAGTTGGATCTGCTTGAACGTGGTATGCGGGATGCTGATTGTTTAAAGGCATTAGATGAGAAAATGTCTTTAGAGCTGGAGAGCGGGCCGGATGATAAAGAGGACGCAGTAAGCGTTTCTTTTCAGGAAGAAGCCCTGGCCAGATTCAGAGAAAAATTAAAATCCGCAACCGACAGGGAGGCTGCTCGCCAAAATACGCTAGATAAGGAAAGCAGTGTAGTAGACAGCCATCACCGGCCTTTCCAGGCAAAGATGATGGTCGCGGCTTTGATCGGGGTGGTCCTGATAATCGTGGGTATGGCAATATTTCAATTAAAGAAAAAAGGCGGAGGCACAGATCTGGCAGACAGTCGGGAAAAATACCATAGGACAGTACCGATTGTCCCAGGCTCTTCAGGCGCTATTCTGACTTTGGGTAATGGCCGAAAGATTGCCTTAGGCAATCCCCATAAAGGCCTGATACATATTGGCAGCCTGACCATTGAGCAAAACAAGGACGCAGCTAAATTCAGTAACAGCGTATTAGAAAACGGTAAAGTATTATATAATACGCTGACGACTCCCAGAGGAAGACAGTTTCAGGTGGAGCTGCCCGATGGTACGGATGTATGGCTGAATGCCTCCAGCTCGCTGAAATTCCCGACTATATTTAATAAGGAAAACCGGACGGTTGAGCTGCGTGGAGAAGCTTATTTCGAAGTTGAACATAATGCTGATCATCCGTTTCAGGTCAGGGTGAACGGACAACTGATTGAAGATATCGGTACGAAGTTTAATGTCAAAGCCTACAGCGATGATCCGGTAATGCTGACGGCATTGGTGGAAGGCACCGTGGACGTTTCTAATGGCCTTAAACGCTTAAGACTGGCCCCCGGTCAACAGGTCAGCATAAGAGGGGAGCGGATGGCTGTGTCTAAGGCTGATTTGAATCAGATTCTTTCCTGGAAATCCGGATTCTTTGCTTTCCGGAATGCGAATATTGAAGAAATTATGCGTCAGCTTTCCAGATGGTACGATGTGGATATCAGGTATGCCAATGCGCGGCATGGGAAGCAAGAAGATGCCCAACGCTATACGGGCAGAATAGACCGTAACCTTGACCTGCAGGACCTGCTGGATGGGTTACAATTTTCTCAAATGCATTTTAAAATTGATAAAAATAAAAGAACCATTGTAATCGAAAACTGAGCTACGAATATAGACACCTATTAGTAAGAGACATAAAAAGCCGGAAGTGCTGCGAACACTGCCGGCCATAAAGTCTGAAAATTAACCATTCTGTGGAAACTGAATTATTAACTTCAAACTCGTACAAAAGTATGGAAAAAAATGCTGTGCGCCACTCCGAAGTACATCGGCAGGCAGCTCAATCTCGCCAAATTTTACTCGTCATGCGACTGACCATTATTATGCTAGTGCTTGCCTTGACCCAGGTGCAGGCAAAATCCAATGCTCAAGACGTTACCCTGAATGCGTCTTCATTAAGTCTGAAACAGGCGTTTTCGAAAATTGAGCAGCAGACCGGATACAGTTTCTTTTATAAAGATGCTGATATTCAGGGTAGAACGATATATGCCCTCCATTTTAACAAAGAACCGCTAAAAGAGGTCCTGGGCGCTATTTTAAAGGAACAATACCTGGGTTATGTTATTAAGAAGAAAACCATTTTTATCCGGCGCCTGTCCCAAACGGCTCCCGTCACACTGCCTGCCGCAACCCCTCCGGTTGTTCAGCAAACAACGATCAAAGGACAGGTTACCGACCGGGCCGGTATTGCCCTTTCGGGTGTGGCAATACAGGTAAAAGGTACAACCAAAGGTGTGATCACGGACGCCTCTGGTAATTTCTCTATTGGATTACAGAACCCTGAAAAAGCAGTTCTGGTAGTCAGTTTTATCGGCTATGTTACGAAAGAAATTGAAATAGGGAATAGAACCGATCTTCAGATTCAGCTCACCGAGCAGCCGCATCAGATGAATGATATCATCGTAACGGCGCTGGGTATTAAAAGCCAGGAAAAAGCATTGGGCTATGCTGTTCAGAAAGTAGGTGGCGATCAGGTAGAAACCGTTAAAGGAGTTGACATCGGGACTTCGCTCACGGGTCATGTAGCCGGGCTGGTGATACATAACTCCACTGAGTTTAATCAGACACCTACTATTGAGTTAAGAGGAGAAAACCCGCTACTTGTCATCGATGGTGTTCCTTATGGTAATATGACGCTCCGAGATATCCCTACAGATGATATCGCCGAGATGAGCGTATTAAAGGGCTCGACTGCTGCTGCTTTGTATGGCGCAAGGGGTGGCAACGGGGCGATTATGATCTCCACAAAAAAAGGCACCCAAAATGGTGGCCTTTCTGTCACACTTAACAGCAATATGATGTTTACCTTGGGTTATCTGGCTATCCCTGAGGTGCAGACATCCTATGCGCATGGGCAGAACGGAAAGATCTCTACGGACTATGTCTGGGGGCCTAAACTAGATATCGGTGATTCTGCCTTGCAATGGAATCCCAGGACCAAACAGGAAGAAATGATGCCGCTAATTGCCAGCGGGAAAAACAACCTACAGAATTTTATGCAGACAGGCATTATCACCAGCAATAATATCAGTGTTACCAAGAGTGGTGAAAACGGCTATTTCAGGGCAGGGTTAAACCATGTATATAATCAGGGGCAATTTCCCAATGAAAAGCTGAATATCATTAATTATACCATGAGCGGCCAGATGAAAATGGGCGATAAGTTTGATCTTGAAGCCCACATGGGCTATACCCGCCAGACAGCGCCTCAGATCTGGGGCCGCGGGTATGGCCCGCAGGGATATTTATACCAGATCCTGGTATGGACCGGTCCGGATTACGATATCAGGGATTATAAGGATTATTGGGTAAAGCCGAATGAATCGCAAAACTGGTTGTATAGTGCCTGGTATGATAACCCTTATCTGATCGCGCATGAAAAGCTGGACGGTATAGAACAAAATAAACTCAATGCCAGTCTGGTCGCCAATTATCATTTTACTAAGGATCTGAAACTGATGTTCAGAAATGGTTACGATTATTACAGCAACGAAGAGACGGTCCGGAATCCCGCTGGTATTAACTCCACCAGGGGCGGCTCCAGTAAAAGCATGAGTATTATCAGGGGCGGGTCACTTCCCAGTCTGTTTTCCTGGAACTGGGGCGGAAAAGGCATGTATGGTATGAACGAAATGTGGGGATATAGCCTGAACAGTGATTTGATCTTGACCTATAACAAAAAGTTTGGCAATTGGGGCTTGGATGCCTTAGGCGGTGGAAGTATTTTCTATTATAGGGACAGAGAATTCGGTGCGAAGACCGTCAATGGGCTTCAAGTGCCAGGATGGTATTCTCTGGCCAATGCCATTCCCTCAACATCAGTAGGTGTCAATTCAATCAGTAATAACTACGGCACCTGGAAAAGGCAGGTCAACAGCGTGTATGGCAAGGTTTCCTTAAACTGGAAACAGGCTGCCTTTATCGATGTAACAGGCCGTGATGACTGGAGCTCAACACAGCCTGCCGCAGAAAGATCTTATTTCTATCCTTCTGTTTCTTCCAGTCTGATTTTGTCTGAGTTTTTCCATTTGCCCAAGTTTGTCAATATGTGGAAGGTCAGAGGATCCTGGGCGGTGGATAAAGATATGGCGGGAGTATATGCCATCAACAGGTTATATGATATTCGTTCTTCATGGGGGTTGACCAGCTCGAGCTATCCAAACTCGCTGTTGCCTTCTGATCTGTTACCGTCCTCGACCAGAACCTGGGAATTCGGTACGGCCGCCTATTTACTGAATAACAGATTACATTTTGATATTGCCTATTTCAGCAAGTTATATTATGACCGGCAGATCTCTGCGGACATTTCTGAAGCCTCAGGGTTTGAATCAACACTGGTGAATACCAAGGAAACAATTGCCCGTCGCGGACTGGAAATTACCGTTGATGGGTCCATTATCAAAAATCAGCACTTTGAATGGCATTCTACTGTCAACTATGCCTTCCAGCATCGCTATTATGTTCAGCTGGATCCCGTCTATTCCTCAGACAATCTCTGGACAAAAAAAAGAGCCAGGACAGATACTTATCTGATCAATGACTGGTTGCGTGATCCCGAAGGAAATATTATCCATGAGTCTGGCTTTCCGGTGGAGAGTGATTATCAGTCCAAGATCGGGTACGGTGATCCGGACTTTGCCTTTGGCTGGATCAACGATTTTAGGATTGGCCGGATTTCCATTGGATTAAATATAGACGGACGCGTGGGTGGTATTATGTATGATGATATCTGGGACGTGATGTTTGAAACAGGTTCCAGTCCTGAAACAGACACAAAGTGGCGCTATGACCAGGTGGTCAATGGAAAGAACAACTATATCGGCGATGGAGTGAAGGTTGTTTCCGGAGAAGTAAGCTATGATAAGTACGGCCGGATCACCAGTGATACCCGTAAATATGCAACAAATGACGTAGAGGTAGGGTATCAGGACTATGAGCAGTCTTTGTCCGGTGGCGGCAATCATGGCTATATGAATGAGACCTTTGTCAAAGTGAGGGAGTTGTCGGTCGGTTATGCCATTCCGACTGAAAAATGGTTTGGTAAGAAAACGGGCATTAAAAGTGCTTCCCTGTCACTGACTGCCCAGAATCTGTTTTTATTTACCGGCTTTAAATACTCAGACCCGGATAATGACGCTGAAGACCTGAACGCGCCTTCACAACGCATGATTGGGGTGAATATCCGCCTAGGGTTCTAACCGCACCTCTTCTTTTTGCTGAATATTTAAACAATAAAACTATCAGAATGAAAACGAAAATTCATACAATAATATATATACTGCTGACAGGGGCACTGTTTTTGGGCAGCTGTACCAAAAAATTTGATGAGATCAATACCAATCCGGATAAGTCAGTCAGCACCAGTGCCGCGGCATTGGCGACGAATATGATTACCTCTATTTCGTCCGCAGAGATCGCTTCCACTAAGTCGTTCATGCAGCCTTTTATGATGGGCAAGTATATTCTCTGGACGGAGCAGCAGGAAGGGGCCCAGTATAATAAGATCGTAAGAGCGGGTTTTGGCAGACTGGAAGTACTTAGAAATGTACCCGCAATGCTTCAATATGCAGCGGGCCTGACAGATGGCACACAACCTTCTTACGAAGCACTGGGGCATTTTATCCGGGCCTGGGAGTTCTTTTATACCACCATGCAGGTAGGAGATATCCCGTATAGTGAAGCGGTCAAGGGGAAATCTGACGGTATTATCAAGCCAAAGTATGATGCCCAGAAAGAAGTCTTTGCCGGCATTCTAAATGAATTAGACAGCGCTAATCTTCTTTTTGGCAAAGGTGCAGATTTTGAAGGAGATTTTGTTTTCGGGGGAGACGTAGCCAAATGGCAAAGACTGACCAACAGTTTTGAACTCTATGTACTGATGTCACTTTCGCATCAGAGTGACGATCCCGATCTGAATGTCAAGGAAAGGTTTAAAACGATTGCCACCACCAGAAACCTAATGCGCAATAATGCGGACAATTTCGCCGTGACCTACCAAAATACAGGCGGTCTCTGTTATCCCTGGTCCAACACGCCTGTTCAGGTCAATTCTTTTGTGATTTATCCGGTGGTCGGACGCAATTTGATTGAACCGCTTAAGGCTTTAAAAGACCGCAGGCTGTTCTATTTTACGGAACCGGCAGCCGCCAAAATCAAAGCCGGCCTGCCTGCCTCAGATTACAATGCTTATGTCGGAGTGGAAGCTTCTGATCCCATCAACCAGGTCAAGCTGGCTCATGATAACGGATTGTTCTGCGATGTAAACGCCCGCTATGTGGAGCTCTTTAATCCGGAGCCTGTAGGGCTGTTTAATTATTGGGATCTGCAGTTTATACTGGCGGAAGGGGCGGTCAGAGGCTGGCTGCCGACCTCCGGTGCGGAAGGCTATTTTGATCAGGGCATTCAAGGTTCAATGTCGTTTTTAATGGCGCATACCGACGAAAAATATACGCATGGCATGCCGATCACCGATAGTTATATCCACGATTATTTGTCAACGGTTAACCTGAGCGGCACAGCTGAGCAAAAAATTGAACAGATTATTACCCAAAAATACCTGGCCGGCTTTCTGCATGACGTTAATTATACAGCGTGGTATGAGAACAGACGCACGGGGTATCCGGTTTTCAAACTCAATGCCTCTACCAATCTCAATCAGCCGAATACCCAATTTCCTAAAAGGTGGTTATACCCGCAAAACGAGCTGGATCATAACGCGGACAATGTCTCGGCAGCCATTCAAAGCCAGTATGATGGTAACGACAACGTCAATAACCTTATGTGGATCTTAAAATAGCCGCTTTGTTAAAAGTGCTGATCAGTTACTGTATTTACGTATTTTGGGCGTATCTATACGCCAGTAAAATTGAATATTTAAATGGATACAAGAAGAACGTTTATTAAGAAGGCCGCCATGTTGGGGGGAGGGGTAGGCCTCTGGTCAGCATTGCCTGCTTCCATCAAAAGAGCACTGGAAATAGACCCTGAAAAGGGGAGTACCTTTATGGATGCGGAGCACGTGGTTTTGCTGATGCAGGAGAATCGTTCCTTTGATCATCTGCTGGGCTCTTTACAAGGGGTACGCGGGTATAATGACCCCAGGGCGATCACGATCCCAAATGGCAATAAGGTTTGGCTACAGACAGATGAAAAGGGGCAGACATACGCGCCTTTTAGATTAGACATAAAAAAGACCAGATCTACCTGGACAGGCAATTTACCTCATTCCTGGACCAACCAGACAGACGCCCGTAATCAAGGAGGGTTTGACCGGTGGCTGGAAGCCAAGAAATCCGGCTATGAAAAATATGCCCATTTACCGTTAACATTGGGGCATTATACCCGGGAAGATATTCCCTTTTATTACGCCTTGGCAGATGCCTTTACCGTCTGTGACCAGCATTTTTGTTCCTCACTTACCGGAACAACACCGAACCGTTTATTTTTCTTCACCGGTAAATTGAGAGGCGGTAAAAACAATCAGGCCAATGTAGATAATTCCAATGTAGACTATCAAAATGAAGTTGATTGGCAGACCTTTCCCGAACGACTGGAACAGGCAGGCATTTCCTGGAAAGTGTATCAAAATGATATCAGCCTGGATAATGGCATGACCGGTACGGAAGATTTTTGGCTGGGGAATTTTACAGACAATCCACTTGAATGGTTTAAGCAGCATGGTGTGCGCTATAGTCCCGGTCATTATGACAAGGTGAAAAAAGACCTGGCAGCCCTGCCAGAGCGGATAGGGAAGGCCCGGGAAGAACTGAAAGTACTGACGGGAAAGGAGCAGAAGAAAGCTGAAGAGAAAATTCAGGAGATGGAAGCTGCTTTAGCCTATGCGAAGGAAGCTGTCGTGAAATACAGCCCGGAAGCTTTTAAGCAGCTCCCCGCAAGACTCCGGGCACTCCACAATAAGGCTTTTACGGTCAATAGCGACGACCCGTATTACCATCAGGTAGATACGATCCATTATCAGGATGCGGATAGCGGCCGTCAAAAACAAATGAAAGCGCCTAAGGGAGATGTTTTCTACCAGTTCAGAAAAGACGTCGAGTCCGGGAAGTTACCCAAGGTCTCCTGGCTCGTCGCTCCGCAGGCATTTTCCGATCATCCGAGCGCTCCGTGGTATGGCGCCTGGTATGTTTCAGAAACAATGGATATTCTGACCAGTAATCCGGAAGTCTGGAAGAAAACCATCTTTATTCTGACCTATGACGAGAATGACGGCTATTACGATCATGTGCCGCCCTTTGTAGCGCCCAACCCCAGGGATCCTGCATCAGGACTGGCCTCGGAAGGGCTGGATATTGAAGATGAATATGTGAGCCTGGAGGAAGATTTGCTTCGTGTCGGCAATCGTTATAAAGCATTTGCCAGACAAAGCCCTGTCGGACTCGGTTACCGGGTGCCCCTGCTGATCGCTTCACCCTGGAGCCGGGGCGGGTGGGTGAATTCACAGGTTTGTGACCATACTTCGGTTCTGCAGTTACTGGAATCCTGGCTTAGCAAAAAGCTGGGGAAAGCCATAAAAGAAGAAAACATTGGCTCCTGGCGCAGAGCCATCTGCGGCAATCTGCATTCGGTATTCCGGCCCTTTAATGGCAGGAAGGTAGATTTGCCTTTTATAGACCGCAATGACTTCCTCGGCAGCATCCAGCAGGCAAAAGACAAAGAGTTACCGGATGGATTCCATTTAATGACGCCTGAAGAGATAACGCTGTTTAATGCAAAACCTTCGGCATCGCCTTATCAGCCTAAACAAGAGAAAGGGATTCGTAATGCCTGCGCGCTCCCATACGAACTTTATGCGGATCTGAATTTTGATTTTGAAAAAAAACGGCTGGGACTATGCCTGCAGGTCGCGGATAAACTATTTGGTGAAAAAGCCGTCGGTGCGCCGTTTACCGCATACGGGTTGGGAGGCCCGGAAGCGTTTAGAGTGCGGAACTATTCTCTGAAGCCGGCAGGCAGGCTGGAGGATAGCTGGCAACTGGATCTGTGGCAGGGAGCGTCTTTTTGCCTGCAATTGCACGGGCCTAACGGATTTTTTAGGTCCTGGCAGGGGAAGAAAAAGTCCGGAATACCGGCTATTCGCATTAGCTATCAAAAAGGCAAAGACCTGGCCATCGAGATGAAGAATACGGTCGGAAGATCACTGACAATATCGATAAAAGATAATAGCTATGGTGCAGCGGCACGAGACATACGGTTGGAGGCAGGGGCGTTGATGACGATTGCCTGGCCCGCGGAAAAATCTTACGGATGGTATGATTTTTCCATTGTGCATCCGGATTTTGAATGTCAGTATGCAGGTAGAATTGAAGATGGGGAGCCGGGCAAAACGGATCCGCTGATGGGTGGTATATTATAATACCGTTTGGTTAGGGGCTAAAGCAATGCGCCAGGCATTTTCAGTCTGGCGCATTGCTTTATATTTCCCAGTACGCTTATCCATGGATCTGCTCTTTTTTGCCATAAGATTGTATGAGCTCCGATTCGAATTCCAGCCACTGTTGCCATCTTGCGTCTACATCCACATCTCTGGCATATTTTCGGGCGAAGTTCAAAAAAAGTGTATAATGGCCGGCCTCGGATACCATTAAGTCGTAGTAGAACTTAGCCAGCTGCTGGTCTTTAATATTGGTAGAAAGTAGCTTGAATCTTTCACAGCTTCTGGCTTCAATCATTGCAGAAAATAGCAAACGTTCAATAAAGGCTGTATTACGACTGCCATCCTTCTTGCAGAATTTCATGAGCTGTCCTACATAATCATCTTTGCGTTCTCTGCCCAGCGTATATCCTTTTTGCCAGATCAGATTGATGACCATCTGAAAGTGCTGCATTTCTTCTAAAGCCACTTCTGTCAGCGATTGAACCAGGTCGGGGTATTCGGAGTTATTGGCAATCAGGGAGATCGCATTGGAGGCCGCCTTTTGCTCGCACCAGGCGTGGTCGGTTAAGATCTCAGAAAGGTTATCTTCCGCAATATTGGCCCATCTGGGGTCGGTCGTTAATTTGAGTCCAAGCATTTTTCTATTTTGAGTATAAATGATGGTTGCAAATTAACTAATTTCCGGGCAACCGGTGGCGCAGGCGTGTCGTTTACCGAAAATACGCGTTCCTTATTGTCTATGAAAGTAAAGTCCACGTATTTTGCAATATAAATTGATGACCATGAGCATATCTAATAAAAAGAATGTATTGCCGGCGCTGCTGTTTTACCTCTGTCTGGGTTTTGTCTGGGGTGCCTGTACCGGTAATGACAGCGGTTCCGGCAAAAATAAAAATGACGGGCAGCTTGCTCATAAAAATGAAACGCCTAAAGTGGGAGAGAAGGAGTGCTACAACTATATCGTGAATGGGGATACGATCATTTTGACCCTCAAGTGGCTGGATACCAGTAAATTTACCGGATCTATGGTCTACAGACTAAAAGAAAAAGATGGTAATATCGGCACTCTGGAAGGGCAACGGAGAGATTCTATCTTACTCGCCGATTACCGGTTCAGTTCAGAAGGAATAACCAGTACCAGGGAAGTCGCTTTTAAAAAGATAGCAGATTATATGGTAGAGGGCTTCGGCGATGTATCGGCTGATTCAAGCGGATTTAAATTTACCAGTCCGGATTCGCTTACATTTGACCTGAATAAAAAATTACATCAAGTTAACTGTTTATAATAAATTTTTACAATTGATAATCAATGTCTTATTATTCTTTTGTTGTTCTATTGAATTAAAAAGGGCGATTTAACCGTGATTATGCATATATAATAAGGTAGCTTTATGTAATTTTGCTCCAAGACATAAAATACAGATATACACAGGTGTGGATATTTACAGCGGAATAATATTCCGATAAAATTTTGAATTGTTTAAATAATATACCTACCTTTGCAATCCGTAAAAAAAATATTAAGTATTTAGAATGCCTACAATACAACAATTAGTAAGAAAAGGCCGCGAGACGATCAAAGCCAAGAGTAAATCCAGAGCATTGGACGCTTGTCCTCAACGTCGTGGTGTTTGTACACGTGTATACACCACTACACCTAAAAAACCGAACTCAGCCCTTCGTAAAGTGGCTAAAGTGCGTTTAACCAACAAAATTGAGGTGATCGCCTATATTCCGGGTGAAGGACATAACCTGCAGGAGCACTCCATCGTTCTGATTCGTGGCGGAAGGGTAAAAGACCTGCCTGGTGTACGTTATCATATCGTACGTGGTAGCCTGGATACAGCCGGTGTTAAAGGCCGTAAACAGAGCCGTTCTAAATACGGTGCCAAAAAGGAAAAGGTTAAAAAATAATTGATTAATAGTAGATTTCAGATAAATAATGAGAAAATCACAAGCCAAAAAGCTCCCCTTAGCGCCAGACGCACGTTTTAATGACAAAATGGTTACCCGTTTTGTAAATAATTTAATGTGGAGCGGTAAAAAGAGTACGGCTATCAAAATATTTTACGACGCTGTAGATAAAGTTTCCAAAACCACTAATGAAGATGGTTATGAAATTTGGAAAAAAGCTTTAGCGAACGTTACGCCTTCTGTAGAGGTGCGCAGCCGCAGAATCGGTGGTTCTACTTTCCAGATTCCTATTGAAGTACGCCCTGATCGTAAAATTTCTTTGAGCATTAAATGGTTAATCCGTTACAGCCGCGAAAGAAATGGTAAGACCATGGCGGATAAACTGGCTAACGAAATCATTTCAGCCAGCAAAGGTGAAGGTGCCGCTTTCAAAAAGAAAGAAGATACACACCGTATGGCTGATGCGAACAAAGCCTTCTCTCACTTCAGAATCTAATCCGGTATTGTCAGGCAAGTCCGTCTGCTTTACCAGATCGTTTTCTATAGCTTTGTAACAGTAGATTTAGAGATTAATAATAATATATGCAAGGTCCTCCATAAGAGGACCTTGTCTGTTATGGGGCCACCAGAAGCGGCGGAGCCGTTAGTTTTGCACCGCGGCCGCGCGGCCTGTGGAAAATTGCCGCTTGAAATCCCCTCTATTGATTGTAAATTTGCCACCTAATCGTTTCTAATGGCAGCGATCCCTTAAAATCTGCCGTAAATCAAATCATATGCAAAAAAAAATTCAGTCCGCACTGATCTCTGTCTTTTATAAAGATGGACTGGCGCCACTTGTAAAGCAGCTTCAGGCACAAAATGTTACTATTTATTCCACAGGGGGGACCCAGAAATTTATCGAAGAGCAAGGCATCAGCTGTATACCGGTAGAAAACCTGACAAGCTATCCTTCTATTCTGGGGGGCCGGGTTAAGACCTTGCATCCCTGTGTCTTTGGCGGTATTCTGGGCAGGAGGGATAATGAGCAGGATATGCAGGAAATGAAAGAATATAAGATCCCGGAGATCGATCTGGTCATCGTAGACCTGTATCCTTTTGAAGAGACATTGAAGCAGACTGACGAGGAAAAGAAAATTATTGAGAAAATCGATATAGGCGGTCCGTCAATGATCCGCGCCGCTGCCAAGAACCATAAAGATCTGGTCGTGATTTCCGATAAGGAGGATTATGCCGGCCTGGTAGAACTGTTGCAGAATCAGGATGGAGCGACAACACTGGAACAAAGACGCAGTTATGCTGCCAAGGCTTTTGAAGTAGCCATGAATTATGATATTGCAATCAGCAACTATTTTAATGGCACAATATTGCAGCCACTGAAAAATAGGCAGGTGATGCGTTACGGGGAGAACCCCCATCAACAAGGGAGCTTTTTTGGCGACCTGGACGAAGTCTTTGTACAGTTAAATGGTAAAGCACTTTCTTATAACAATCTGGTGGATGTGGACGGTGCTGTTCAGTTGGCCCTGGAATTTAAGGAAGAAAAAGAAGCTGTATTTGCGATCTTTAAGCATACCAATGTTTGCGGTATCGCCATCCGCCCGACACTGAAAGAAGCCTGGGATGCGGCGCTGGCCGGTGATCCGGAGAGTGCTTTTGGTGGCGTCATTATTACCAATAAAACGGTAGATAAAGCAACAGCTGATGCTATTAGTGAGATATTCTTTGAAGTCTTGATTGCACCGGCATTTGACCAGGAAGCGCTTCTGGTATTAAAATCTAAGAAGAACAGAATTCTCTTACAGATTAAAGAAGACGCGCCACTCGCTAAAACGTCCTTTAAATCTATCCTGAACGGTACGCTGGTACAGGATATCGATCAGGGAAATTATGAAAAATGGGAAGAAGTAGGGGGCAGAGCCTCCACCGGGGATGAAAAGGAAAATCTGCGTTTTGCCAATCTGGTGTGTAAACATCTTAAAAGCAACGCCATTGCGCTGATTAAAAATAAGCAACTGATCGGAAAGGGTTGTGGTCAGACCAGTCGGGTAGATGCGTTACGGCACAGCATCGAGAAAGCCCGACAATTTGATTTCGATCTCCATGGCGCTGTTATGGCATCCGATGCGTTTTTCCCATTTGATGACTGTGTAAAAATGGCGCATGGTGAAGGTATCGAAGCGATTATTCAGCCGGGCGGTTCTATCCGGGATAAGGACAGTATCGCGTATTGCCAGCAGCATAACCTGGCGATGGTCATGACGGGTCAGCGGCACTTTAAGCACTAGGACGAAATAGAAACCGGCAGCGAAAGGAGCCGCTTTTGCTGCCAGTTATGATAGTTACAGATAGCAGTTTACAATAGTGGATTGCTATCTGTTTTTTCATTAAATTCGCTTATGGGATCTATTTTGAAAACAACAGAAAGGTTATACACAACCAATTACAAGAATGCCTTTATTCAGGTAGCAGAGGACTGTGGCCTTACGAAGGCTGTTATACCTGCTCTCAAGGTGAAAAAGGGAGTGGTTGAGCCGGTACAGACACAGGGCAGGATACAGTATGAGCTTCTGGAAGCTGCGCCTTATAAATATAGTTCAGATGATGTTTTGTTTGCCGTATATGCTGAACAGCAAAAGATCGCCGGGAAGATATCTGCTCAGCAGCGACGCGAATTTTTTAGTAAACCTAAAGCCTGTTTCAGGGCTTCACCGCTCTGTAAGAAATTCGGATGGGGAGCCCACTTCAATGAAGAAGGTAAGATGGCGATCTACGCCGTGGAGACGGAAAGGTACAGGCAATTAATGGCCGACCCAGCTATTGAACAGTTTAAAGCCATGCGGAGCGTCCGAAAGCGATGAAGTAGGTATTCATTGTTCAGGGAAGAGATACCCGCTGCGATACACCCCATCTGAATAAGCGCGGCTTATCAGATGGGGTGTATCGGTTTGGCGTTATGTGAGCACTCCCTGGCGACGTTCAATGCTGCTCTGCGATCAAGGCTTGATATTTTTCAGCATATCCTCCGTCATTTTAGCCAGGTCAAAGGCCGGCTGCCAGTTCCAGTCATTTCTGGCTTCGCTGTCATCGATAGAAGCCGGCCAGCTGTCAGCAATCGCCTGACGGAAATCGGGCTGGTACTCAATACGGAAATCAGCAATATGTTTTTTGATTTCTGCTGCGATTTGTTCAGGGGAGAAACTAATGGCTCCCAGATTGTAGGACCGGTGGGTGTTGATGTTTTCAGAAGGGGCTTCCATGAGCTCCAGGGTGGCCCTGATTGCATCTTCCATATACATCATGGGCAGGAAGGTATCCTTCTTTAAAAAACATTGATAGGTGCCTGTTTTTAAGGCGCTATGGAAAATATCAATCGCATAATCTGTTGTACCGCCCCCCGGGGCAGCCTTATAGCTGATAATACCCGGATAGCGGATACTGCGGACATCCACGCCGTATTTTTCAAAATAATAATTGCACCAGGACTCTCCTGCATATTTACTGATACCATATACGGTGGTGGGCTCTACGATGGTTTGCTGAGGGCAGTTGTTTTTGGGGGAACTGGGCCCGAATATAGCAATACTACTGGGCCAGAATATTCTTTTTAGCTTTTCCTCTTTTGCAATCTCCAGCACATTTAAAAGTGCGGTCATATTAATATTCCAGGCCATCAGGGGCTGTTTTTCCCCTACTGCGGACAAGACAGCAGCCAAATGATAGATCTGTGTAATACCATGCTCTTGTACAATGCGAAGCATGGCCTCTTTATTGAGTGCGTCCAGGGTGGTAAATGGACCGGTTCCTTTAATCAGCGGGCTTTCTTCTCTTAAATCTGAGGCCAGTACCTGTTCCGCCCCGAATCTTTTTCTCAATGCTAACGTCAGCTCTCCTCCAATCTGTCCCCCCGCTCCAATAACCAGTATCTTTTCGGTATCCGTACCCATAATAACATGTATTTTATTTTCGAACCACAAAGAAAACAAAACTTTGACGTAAGTTCGCATATCTGAATAAAATAAAACAAACGTTTGATATGTTCAATAACCAATTTATGCAGACACTGTTAAAAGGTCAGCAGTATAACCCCGATAATTTCTTTCTGATTGCCGGCCCTTGTGTGGTAGAAAGCGAGGCCTTGCTGGATGAGGTGGCCGGTAAAGTGTCAGCTATTTGCAAAAGGCTTGAGATTCCCTATGTATTTAAGTCCAGCTATAGAAAGGCGAACAGGACCAGCGCCGGCTCTTTTACCGGAATAGGAGATACAGAAGCTCTGACACTTTTGAAAGGCGTGTCTGATAAATATGGCTTACCAACGGTTTCTGATATCCATACCGCTCCGGAAGCCGCCATGGCGGCCGCATATGTCGATATGCTGCAGATCCCTGCCTTTCTTTGCCGTCAGACAGATCTGCTGATCGCCGCAGCCGAAACGGGTAAAGTCGTCAATGTCAAAAAAGGACAGTTTCTCAGCGGCGCTTCCATGAAATTTGCGGTCGAGAAAATTAAGGGAGCCGGTAATGATCAGGTCCTGCTCACAGAAAGGGGAACGACCTTTGGTTATCAGGATCTGGTCGTAGACTATCGTAATATTCCGGTGATGCGGGAAACAGGCGTTCCGGTTGTGATGGATTGCACGCATAGTCTGCAGCAGCCCAACCAGACAAGCGGTGTCACCGGCGGAAATCCCCGAATGATTGAAACGATCGCGAAAGCGGCCATCGCCACCGGGGCGGATGGTCTGTTTATTGAAACCCACCCGAACCCTTCCGTAGCGAAAAGTGACGGCGCCAATATGCTGCAGCTGGATTTATTGGAGGCCCTATTAGAAAAATTGGTAAGGATACGCAAAGCGGTTGTATAGATCTGTGCTGTTTTTAAGAACAAAGGGATGTATAAAAAAACGCCGCCGGAATGTTGATTCCAGGCGGCGTTTTTTTAATCCTACATCTATATCGATGATTTGCTTTCGTTTATTTTACTTCCTCAAACTCGGCATCAGTGACATCATCACCGCCGCCAGTCTGTTGACCGGCACCGCTGTCGCTGTCAGCTGCACCCGCCTCGGCGCCGGGCGCTGCACCCGCTTCCTGCTGTGATTTATAGATGTCTTCACTGGCTGCTGTCCAGGCGGTATTCATCGCTTCCATTGCTGTATTGATCGCAGCAATGTCCTGAGACTTGTGCGCTTCTTTCAGACTGTTGAGTGCGGTTTCGATCGGTGCTTTCTTTTCTGCAGGGATCTTATCACCAAACTCCTTAAGTTGCTTTTCTGTCTGGAAGATCAGGCTGTCCGCCTTGTTAATCGTTTCTATTTTTTCACGTTCTGCCTTATCGGATGCCTCGTTAGCTTTCGCCTCATTTTTCATTTTCTCGATCTCTTCCTTACTAAGACCACTACCGGCTTCAATACGGATCTTTTGTTCCTTACCGGTGCCTTTGTCTTTTGCACTCACATGCAGGATACCATTCGCATCAATATCGAAGGTAACTTCAATCTGCGGCACGCCTCTTGGAGCGGGTGGGATACCATCCAGGTTAAATACTCCCAGGCTCTTATTATCTTTAGCCAAAGAGCGTTCTCCCTGAAGGACATGAATCTGTACGCCCGGCTGGTTATCGCTGGCAGTAGAGAAGGTCTCCGTCTTTTTAGAAGGAATCGTTGTATTGGCCGGAATCATGGGCGTCATGACACTACCCATGGTTTCAATACCCAATGTAAGCGGTGTAACGTCTAACAACAGTACGTCTTTAACTTCACCGGTTAATACCGCCCCCTGAATAGCCGCACCTACAGCCACAACTTCATCGGGGTTTACACCTTTGTTTGGTTTCCTGCCGAAGAATTTTTCAACAATTTCCTGCACTTTAGGGATACGGGTAGAACCACCTACCAGAATAACTTCGTCAATGTCAGAAGCGCTATAACCTGCGTCTTTTAAGGCAGCCTCACAAGGTTTCAGACATCTTTCAAATAAACTGTCACTTAACTGTTCAAATTTTGCGCGCGTAAGTTTCTTCACCAGGTGTTTAGGCACACCATCCACTGCCGTGATATAAGGCAGATTGATTTCTGTTTCTGAAGAAGAAGACAATTCCACTTTTGCTTTTTCAGCAGCTTCTTTCAGACGTTGTAATGCCATTGGGTCTTTACGCAGATCAATTGCTTCCTCGTTTTTGAATTCATCGGCCAGCCAGTCCATGATGACTTTATCAAAGTCATCACCACCCAGGTGGGTATCACCATTGGTCGATTTTACTTCAAATACGCCATCACCCAGATCCAGAATAGAGATATCAAAAGTACCACCACCCAGGTCAAATACAGCGATTTTATGTTCTTTACCACCTTTATCCAGACCATAGGCCAGCGCAGCGGCGGTAGGTTCGTTTACAATACGGCGCACATTTAAACCGGCGATCTCACCGGCTTCTTTGGTGGCCTGACGTTGTGCGTCATTAAAATAGGCAGGAACGGTAATCACGGCTTCCGTGACTTCCTGGCCTAAATAATCTTCTGCGGTCTTTTTCATTTTCTGCAGGATCATCGCAGAAATTTCCTGTGGCGTATACTGACGGTTATCAATATCTACTCTTACCGTATTGTTATCGCCTTTTACCACTTTATAGCTAAAGTGAGAAATTTCATTGGTCACTTCATCGTATTTACGTCCCATGAAGCGCTTCACACTCATGATCGTATTCTGCGGATTGGTAATCGCCTGGCGTTTGGCCGGATCCCCCACCTTACGTTCACCGTTTTTCAAAAATGCAACAACAGAAGGTGTCGTACGACGGCCTTCTTCATTGGCAATTACTACAGGCTCATTACCTTCCATGACGGCAACGCAGCTGTTGGTTGTTCCAAGGTCAATCCCTATTATTTTACCCATATTATATGATTTTTATTTTTTATTTATTTGTGTTTCTGTAATTAACTTTCAATCACCATGCCACCGGTATTTATATGCAAAAATGGCAGAATTTCAGTGCAGAAACC
Source organism: Arachidicoccus terrestris (assembly GCF_020042345.1). Lineage (NCBI taxonomy): Bacteria > Pseudomonadati > Bacteroidota > Chitinophagia > Chitinophagales > Chitinophagaceae > Arachidicoccus > Arachidicoccus terrestris. The sequence continues at coordinate 268,812 of NZ_CP083387.1, read as the reverse complement.
GGCTACTATGACCTAAATATCTAATATGACAGTCGGGCTGTCAGCATTTTTCGATTGCATTTTATCCAGTTATATGACCATTCATACTGATTGTGAAGCGTTTTGACTGAACTTAACATTTTATTTGTCTACTAAAAACATATATTTGTAACTAAGTATTTAGTTTGTTGAATCTTTCCTTAAACACTAAAATTTGTACATGAGAAAAAAACTTCTGCTCATCTTGACAGGGTGGCTGCTGTTAGCGCATGCATTTGCCCAAACGCCCGCCAACTTATCAGGTAAGGTGATAGACACTTCCACCCACTTAGGCATGAAAAACGCCTCGATATTATTGCTGCATGCGAAGGACTCGATAATGGATCAGTTTACCAGATCCGATAAGGACGGAGGATTTACGCTGAAAAATGTGGACACCGGTAAATATGTTTTATTGATTTGCTACCCGGAATATGCCGATTATGTGGAACAATTACACATTACACCGGACAACAAAACCACACTAGGATCCATTACACTGGTTGAAAAAGCGCATTTACTGGAAACAGTGATCGTTAAACAACAGATCGCTGCCATCCGTTTTAAAGGGGATACCACGGAATTTAATGCAGACAGCTTCAGAACACAGCCCAATGCCAGTGTAGAAGATCTGCTTAAAAAACTGCCCGGCATACAAGTAGATAAGGATGGTAAGATAACGGCACAAGGACAGACAGTTGAAAAAGTGCTGGTAGACGGAGAGGAGTTCTTTGGTGATGATCCCACACTGGTTACCAAGAACCTGAGGGCAGATATGGTGGACAAAGTACAGCTCTTTGATAAAACCAGTGATCAGGCGGCACTCACCGGTATCGATGATGGAGAGAAGCAAAAGACGATCAATATCAAACTCAAGGAAGATAAAAAGAACGGCTATTTTGGCAAACTCTCTGCCGGCGTCGGTACGGATCAGTTCTATAATACCCAGGGGATGTTTAACTATTTTAAAGGCAAACGGAAATTTGCCGCCTATGGCACATTTGCCAATACCGGACATATGGGCCTGGGATTTGAAGATCAGATGAAATATGGCGTTACCGGTAATAATGTACAAATCATGGACGGCGGCGGTATTATGATCTCCGGTAGCGGAGATGATGCCTTGTCCTCCTTTAATGGAAGTTATAACGGGCATGGTATTCCGGTGGTCAATTCCGGAGGAATCCATTTTGATTCAAAATGGAATGAGGATAAAGACTTTCTGAACCTCAACTATAAGATCGGCGGCATGTCTGTCAAAGGCAGCAATTCCACCGATTTACAGAGCAATCTGCCGAATGGCGTACTCTACACGCATACGGATGATCATTTTAAAAAGAGCCTGTTCAGACAAAAACTGGACGCCGCCTTTGAAGTGAAGCTGGATTCGATGGCCACACTGAAGATCAATGCAGGTGGCAGCCTCTCCGACAATTCGACCTATGATCAGTACAGTACGGCCAGTGACCGGGGCCTTGACAAAGATACCGTCGTTAACAGGGGCGGGCGCACCATTGACAATGACGGCCATGATAAAGCCTTTACTTTTAACGCTTTCTGGGCGCAGAAGTTCCATAAAAAAGGCAGGGCGCTGACAGTAAATCTGAGCGAGTATAATAAAAACAGTGATATTTCGGGTTATCTGTATTCCAAGTATGATTATTATGAAGACAATGAGATGACCAATTCGGAAGTTACCGACCAGTTTAAGACCAGCACAAGCAAGACCAACAATCTGGATGTCAAGGCAACCTATACTGAACCGTTCAGTAGCAAGTCTTCTATGGTATTCAACTATGGCATCACCAGTGCCAAGTCCAATTCCGATCTCAAGAGTTTTAATAAAGGCGAGGAAGGATATACCGAACTGGATGACACGTATAGCAATCATTATCTGTTTGACCAGTTCGCGCACACCGGCGGGGCAGCCTACAGCTATAAGGATAAAAAGGTCCAGTTTAACGCAGGTACCAATGTCTCGGCCGTCAGATATACACAGACGAACGAATATACTGGTGATGCGCTTAAAAGAAATTTTGTCAACTGGAATCCTTCGGCCCGCCTCACCTATAATTTCTCTTCCACCAATAAGGTGAGCGCCAGCTACTATGGCAGTACCACTCAACCGACTGTAACGCAGCTGCAACCCGTACAAAATAATTCAGACAATCAGAACATTTATATAGGAAATCCGGATCTTAAACCTTCTTTCCGGAACTCTTTTAATGCCAGTTTCTGGAACTCCAAGGTTTTAAACCAACGATACTTTGGTTTCTATGGTGGGTATTCGATGATCAGTAATCCTATCGTAACTAATGTAACCACTGATCTTGACTCGGGAAAAAGTGTTTATCAATATGTGAACCTGGATCAGAATACCGCTAATTATTATGGTAACTTCTTTTACAGCCGTAAACTGAAATTCTGGGATATGGGCCTGGGAATGGATATGGGAATTAATGGCAATAAGTATGTCAACTTTACAAACAAAGAGATGAATGTGACCCATGCCAATAACTATTCTCTGGGGCTCCGCCTTTCGAAATACAAGGAAAAGGTACTGGATTGTTCTCTTGTTTTCAGAACCGGCTATAACAGTAATAAATCCACATTGCAAAGCCAGATTGATAATAATTACTGGTCCTATTCACTGCATCCCGATCTGGACTTTTTTCTGCCGGCAAAGTTTCAGATACATACCGATCTGGATTATAGCTATCAACAACCGACTTCCAGTTTTGATGCCCGTAAGCAGACGATCTGGAACGCCTGGATCGGCAAGAAGTTTCTGAAGAAGGAAAATCTGCTGTTGAAAATCTCCGTCAATGACCTGCTCGATCAGAATAAAGGTTTTGACAGAAACGCCTATAATAACAATATCTCCCAGACGTATTATACCACCATTCACCGGTATTTTATGCTGTCATTAACCTGGGATTTTAATAAGATGGGCGGTGCGAAGAAAGAAAGTGCAACGGGTGTTAAATAACGCGTGTGCAGTTTGATCTACATAATGATAAAGCAAATAAAATGAAAAAAATAATTCAATATAGCTTAATGGCCATCGGACTGCTGGTTTTTACAACGGCCAGCAGTCAGAATGCCCTGTTCCTGAACCAGGGGAATATTACCTTTCAGAAAACCACTAATGTACTGGCCATCCTGAAGGAAAATATGGGCGATGATAATGTCTGGGGTGCCAAAATGGTGGAAGCGTATGAGAAAAGCAGCAACCCTCACAGCGCTGTATTAACGTTTAACCTGGCTTTTAATGGTAACAAAACCCTTTATACTCCTGTAGAAACCGACGCGGCAAAAATACCCATGATGGAGTTTCTGCTGTCTGCCGCCGGTAATAATACGGTCTATACTGATCTGGACAGTGCTAAATCCAGTTCCCTGAAAAATATCTTTGACGAGAGCTTTCTGGTCAATGACAGCCTGCGGAAGATCCGCTGGAAGATTACCGATGAGACCAGGATGATTGCCGGGTTTCAGTGTAGAAGGGCGAATGCGATTGTGATGGATTCCATTTATGTGGTCGCTTTCTACACGGATATGATCCCGACCAGCGGTGGCCCGGAGTCTTTCACCGGGCTCCCCGGTATGATACTGGGACTGGCATTGCCTCATAAGCACATGACCTGGTTTGCCAGTAAAGTTTCTGCCAGCCCCCCGGTGGACCCCGCCACACTGGTACCCCCTAAAGGGAAGCGAAAGACAGAGACAATTTCACGAAAAGCCTTGTATGAACGGTTGAATAAAAGATTGAAGGACTGGGGTAAAAACGGAGCATTGATTATGCAGAATTCTTTATTGTGATCACTGTAGATAATAAAAAGGGAGCTGACCCAACCGGGCCGCAACCGGCCTGCTTATAAGAGAAGAAAACGTCAGACTGAAGTCAAAGCAAAAGGCGTAAGCGCGACAAAGCCCTCTGTAATAGTACAGAGGGCTTTGTCGCGCATGGTTTTATATGGCTACAGCTGCATTCCTGTCAGAGATGGGCATTATTTCAATACGAAGTTATCAGAAATATAGCTGCCCTTTTTAATGACCACAATACCGTCTTTAACGGTATATAATTCATGGTCCTGATCGGGCAGGTCCGGGCCGCCGATGATCGTGACATTATTGCCGATATGGACATTTTTATCTACAATGGCGTTTTCTATATGACAGTTTTCGCCGATACCTGTAGGCGGCAAGCCACTTTCTTTCTGAGCCGTAATCTGCGCCAGGGTGTCATAATAGTCATTACCCATGATATAGCAGGATTTTAGCTCTGATCCGAAGCCAATTCTGGAGCGGATCCCGACAACACACTGTTCGATACTTTTACAAAGAATGATACTGCCTTCTGCGATCACAGAAGATTTTACGCACCCGGAGTTGAGTTTTGCAGCGGGTAGCATACGCGGACGCGTATAGATGGCCATTGCTGAGTCATACAGGTTGATTGAGGGGATATCTTGTGTCAGGTCCAGATTTGCCTCAAAAAAGGAATGAATATTACCGATATCAGTCCAATAACCTTCATATTGATAGCTTCTGACCCGGTAGTTGCCAATGGCCGCAGGAATAATCTCTTTTCCAAAATCCTTGGCGGTAGGGTGTACATTCAGCAGCAGCCTGCCGATAATGCTCTTGTTAAATATATAAATCCCCATGGAGGCCATATAGTCCCTTCCCTGAGCATGCATTGCTTCACCGGTATCGCTTACCCAGTCTGGCAAAAGATCAGCTGACGGCTTCTCGATAAAGGAAGTGATAGCACCGTCTGGGTCGGTTTTCATAATGCCGAATCCGCCACTGTCCCGGGCATTGACAGGAATGGTTGCGATAGAAATCTCTGCATGGTTTTCTATATGCTTTTCTATCATATCCTTGAAGTCAATCTGATAAAGCTGGTCACCGCTAAGAACCAGAATATACTCATAATCCTGGTTTTGGAGATGACGCAGGGACTGACGGACGGCGTCTGCTGTCCCCTGGAACCATTCCGAGCTCTCTGGTGTCTGTTCTGCGGCCAGGATGTCCACAAAGCCTTTACTAAAAGCACTGAAGTGATACGTGTTTTTAATATGTTTATTCAGCGAGGCGGAATTAAACTGTGTCAACACGAACATTTTGTAGATCCCGGAATTCATACAGTTGCTGATGGGAATATCCACCAAACGGTATTTGCCGGCGATGGGGACCGCAGGTTTCGATCTGGTGGCGGTCAGGGGATACAGCCTGGAACCGGCGCCCCCGCCCAGAATGACGGCAACGACTTTATCAGAATCAAAGCTCATATTGGTTATATTTAGGGTGTTATAGAATTATTTTTTTGTATGCAGGGTGTTATATAGATTTATATAGGCGGAAACGGTCTTTTCCCAGCTGTGATCGATTTGCATCATTTTTTTTCGAAGCGCCTCCATTTTTTTAGGCTGTTGGTAAAGGTCAAGCGCTCTGTTCAGTGTCATCAGGATATCGCTCACACTGGCCTGATCAAAGCAAAGACCATTGCCGTTATCGCCGATATCCGTAATGGTATCCTTAAGACCACCCACCCGGCGTACCAGAGGGACGGTGCCGTATCGAAGGGCGTACATCTGGTTTAGCCCGCAGGGTTCCACCCGGCTGGGCATCAAAAGAAAGTCGGCGCCGGCATATAATTGATGGCTGAGTTTTTCACTATAGCCCTTATAAAAATCATAGCTGTTGGGAAAATAACCTTTCAATCCCTGCAGGCCCGCCTCTACTTCCGGTTCTCCACTCCCCAGTACCAGGACATTCACTTTCCCATCCTGCTCTCTAAGGAAAGCAGCCAGGCTGTCCGGTAAAAGGTCGGCTGCTTTTTCACCGACGAGCCTGCCGATAAAAGTGAATAGCGGCCTGTCAGGGCTTAACCCAAAATTAGCCGCTACGGCTTTTTTGTTGTCCTGTTTGCCAGTGGTGACTGATTTTAAATTATAATGGCTGTCGATTAATATATCTGTTTCTGGATTCCAGAGTTCGGCGTCGATCCCGTTAAGGATGCCGCTGCATTTACCTTTCTCATATTCGAATAAGGCTTCCAGTCCATTGGATTGATAACGGAGTTCTATCAGATAGCTGGGGCTGACGGTGGTGACTGCCCAGGCGTTTTTTATGGCACTGGCCAGCGGATTAATCGTTTTATTCCATTCCAGCAGGCCGGACTTCCACTCATCATAGGCCGGTAGCCAGTTGCTGTGACTCCAGTCCAGCCACCCCTGATATTCGGCATTATGTACGGTAAGGACAGTCGGCACTTTTTCCAGTTTACGGAATCCATAGCCATATTTAAAGAAAAAAGGCAGTAGCCCTGTATGATAATCATGACAGTGTACAATATCCGGTGGCGTCTGCCAGCTCTGTAGCCAGGTGGCTACTGCTGTCTGAAAGGCGATGAACCGTTGCGGATCATCTTCATATCCATAAACTTTCGGGCGATCCAGCAGGCCATTGATATCGACTTGATACAGGTCAAAACCGAGGACTTCAGTTTTTTCTCTGATCACGGTGAAGTTAAAACTGTAGTCACCGAGCGAAGCCTGCCCTTTATGAACCACATCCCACTCGTACTTATCCAGAAAGCTGGTCTTATACATCGGCATGACGAGCATGGCCGCATGTCCCTGCTTTTTCTGATATTTAGGTAAGGCCCCCGCCACATCTCCAAGTCCACCGACTTTAGCGACCGGATAGCATTCAGCCGACACATGCAATATATTCATACAGTTCTTCCTCTTCCTATTCTAAATATAATAAAAACTTCTCAGCCTAAATATACGAGATTATACGAGATATTCATCAATAAAATGCAGTGAAAAAGAATTAAATAATTATTGCCTTGACAAGGCTGTCAGGCCTGTTAGAACCGTTGCAGAACAGCCGGCAGATCCATGCAGGCGAAAAGCGAATGGCGCTATCCCTTCTGTCAGAGACGGTAATTATTAGGTATGATCTGTCTCAGCCGTTTTCTGAAAAAATCAGGCAATAAATTGCACAATAGCCCGGGCGGCATTAACGGAGGCATTACCTCCGGCTGACAGTATTTCTTTGAGTTCGCGATAATCCTTTTGCAGGCGGGTAATGACATTCTGGTCTTCTAAAATGCTGGTGAGTGCCGATTTTAGCTGGAGCTCATTGAGATCATCCTGAATGAGCTCACGTACGACCATGCGGTCCATAATCAAATTGACCAGGGAAATATATTTAACCTTGATGAGCCTTTTGGCAATCTGATAGCTGATAGGATTACCTTTATAACAGACAACTTCCGGAACCCCGAATAAGGCTGTTTCCAACGTGGCAGTACCGCTGGTTACCAGCGCGGCTGCTGAACGCATGAGCAGCGCATAGGTTTTGCCGGTAACGGCCTTTACATTAGGGTAGGGTGCCAGAAACGGTGCATAGAAGGCGTCTTCCAGCGAAGGTGCCTGCGCGACCACAAACTGAAAATCGGGAAAGTACTTAGCCATAGCCAGCATAACGGGTAGCTTTTTCCGTACTTCTTGTTTTCGGCTACCAGGTAATACCGCAATGATTTTTTTGCCGGCTAATTCCCCGGTCAGTGATGCAGGCAGCGGATGGCTGGCTTTATTGGCCTGGAAGGCCTGAATGGCCCCGACCAGCGGGTGCCCTACATATTCCACGGCCCAGTCAAACTTATCTGCAAAATATCCCTGTTCGAAAGGAAGGATCACCAGCATCTTATCTATGGTCTTTTTCATGGACGGCACCCGGCTTTCCTTCCATGCCCAGACCTGGGGAGAAATATAATAAACTACTTTGAAGCCGGCTTTTTTTGCCCATTTAGCGATTCTCAGGTTAAAGCCCGGATAATCGATGAGAATCAAAACATCCGGCTTAAACAAGGTGATATCATTTTTGCAGAAGGACAGATTTTTGAATATGGTGCTTAGATGGGTAACCACTTCAACAAAACCCATAAAGGCCAGATCACGGTAATGCTTAACCAATGAGGCACCCGTGGCGGCCATTTTATCTCCACCCCAGGCGCGGATATCTGCCGCCGGGTCCAGCTGCTGCAGGCCACGGATCAGATTACTGCCGTGCAGATCTCCACTGGCTTCTCCTGCTATGATATAATACTTCAAGGTAAGTGGGGGTTTAAGGTGTCATTATGTGAAAAAGATCCGGATCGTCTGATAAAACCAGTTCCGTTTATGGCCGCCAGCTGAATTATTAAGGATATGCTGCACGGCCTGGTTCTCTTCCTTAAATCCCTGGAGACCAAACAGACCCGCCATGTTGCCGCCTCTGATAGACAGCTCCAGCAATCCCGCTGAATTAAAACTGGCCAGGCATTCATCTTTGCTGGCACTGCTATAATTTTCGGAGATCTTATTGATTTGATTACTGGCATAATTACGTCCGAAGGTGATGGCGAAAGACCGGTTCTTTCTACAGGCCTCGAATTCCTCCTGATTGATATTGACCACCACGTTCTCAAACTTATCGATGAAGATGATCTGACCATCGATCCAGTTATCCCCGAATGTGGGCCGGATGGGGTAGCGTTCTATGAACTCGGTAAATTTCTGGCCGATCTGAATCGGATAGCGGCCTTTTGCAAGTTGCGCCGCAGCCTTGGCATAAGCCTCTAGCATCACCATAGCCGAGAGGGGGGCGGTCTCATGCAGGGGGACTTTAAACACCTCGGCGGGCACCTGGTGTGTGATCATGGTCAGGATGCCGTTATCCGGGCAAATAATATAGTGACCCGCAAACCGGGCAATCAGAAAATGCCGGTGCGTATACTCGAAAAGACTGGTAACAATTATATGAATAGTATCTTCCGGATAATAACGGAAAGCGTTATTACAGATATAGGCTGCCTCTGCAAAATTCGTAGAAGACAGCTGATGGGTAATATCAACGATACTGCCAGAGACACCCTGGGAGAGCAGCTGCCCCTTGAAAGCGCCGATAATAAAGTCTCCGGTTCCGATATCTGTCGATAAGGTTATAATAGCCATTTGCTCAGGGTCTCTCTGCTTATTTGATCAGGTTACCGTCCTTAAAATAAAATTTATGAATCAATTTATCCGCCAGGGAGGGAAGTAAACGATTCAGCCAGACGGCCTCCTTCCCTTGATTGGTTAAGATAAGTGTTCTTCTTCTGCCTTCGATGGCTTTAAAAATATGTGCTGCACATTCGGAGGAAGACATCATCTTTTCTTCCTTCATCAGCGATTCTGCCTCTGGTTTGGCATCTTTGTTCAGCGCTACTTTCCGGATATTGGAGGCGGTAAAGCCCGGACAGGCCGTCAGCACATGAACGCCACTGTCGGCGAGTTCCGTGCGCAGGGATTCCAGCCATCCATTCAGCGCAAATTTAGAGGCAGAATAACCCGAGCGCCCGGGGAGCCCCCTAAAGCCTGCAATGGAGGAAATGCCTGCCACGCTGCCTTTATTTTCGATAATAAAGGGTAAGGCAAATTTAGTGCAGTATACGGCGCCCCAAAAATTGATATCCATCAGTTTTCTCAGAGTCTCGAGCTCCGTTTCTTCAAACAGCGCCCGCATAGAGATACCTGCATTGTTAATGAGAATATCAATAGTGCCGTAAACTTTGATCACTTTTTGAATAAACTGATTACACTCGTTTTCCTTGCTCACATCCGCTGCATGTGTGAGTAGCGGCTTATTCGGATACTGTGTCTGCAACTGATAGAGTTTATCGAAATTACGCCCACAGGTAGCCACTTTGGCGCCATCTTCCAGAAAAGCATGTACCAATGCTTTACCGATTCCTTCGGAACCGCCGGTAATGACAACCACTTTATTTTTAAATGAAGCCATAGTTCAGGGATTAAGAACCACAAAAATAAAAACATATACAGAGAGCACACGTTTTGAAGGTAAATAATTTATGCCAGACCGGGAAATTATCGGGCTTTTTCAAAAATCAGACGCTTCGGTGAACTAAAATAGTAAATAAGCGCCTCTGATTTCAGTGGCCGGCAAGTCGCTGCAGCCGGTAAACTACTTAAAACAGGAGGGAGGCAGCAGATGAGGATATTTTGGCATGACCCAGCGCACAACGATTAAAAAAAGCTCCGGCGTAATAATATTATTAACATTCGGAGCTTTTTTGTTATGGAAAGCCTATGGGAGCTTACTTTTGTTGGATGCCTTGCTCTTCCATACGCATCTGTTTGACATCTTGCAGGAACTCTGAAGCAAAGATAAAGTTATTGAGTTTTTCATCTTTGGAGTAAATAATCTCTTTATTAGAGCCTTCCCATTGTTTAATTCCCTGATACATGTAGACAATATGATCCCCAATCTCCATAACACTGTTCATGTCGTGGGTAATAACAATAGTAGTCATATTAAACTCCACGGTGATCTCCTTAATCAGTTTATCGATCAGTAGAGATGTTTGCGGATCCAGGCCGGAATTAGGTTCATCACAGAACAGGTATTTCGGGTTAAGCACAATAGCTCTGGCGATACCCACTCTTTTTTTCATCCCACCACTGATCTCAGCGGGATACTTCTTATGCGCATCCTCAAGCTTCACCCTGGCCAGGACTTCGTCTGCTCTTTTTTGTTTTTCTGCCTGGGTAAGTTTGGAGAACATATCCAGCGGGAACATGATATTTTGCTCCACTGTCATGGAGTCAAAAAGAGCTGAGCCCTGGAACAGCATTCCGATTTGCTGGCGCAGTTCCTTACGATCCCTTTTGTCCATGGAAACAATATCTTTTCCTTCGTACAGAATCTCACCTTCCTCCGGTGTAAACAGCCCGACAATGCATTTGGTCAGCACCGTCTTGCCGCTGCCGCTGGAACCGATAATCAGATTACATTTGCCGGCTTCCAGATTCATGGAGACGCCTTTGATGATCGTCTTATCGCCAAAGCTCTTCTTTACGTTTTTTAGTTCAATCATAATATCGCATTACAGTGATCTAAAGATAGTTCTCCGGACCCGTAATCATCCCGGTTGCAGTTGCAAATTACCGTTAAATTACAGCAATCTGTCCTCTTAGCAGATCTTCATATTCATCCCTTTTGCGGATAAGATGTGCCTTTCCGTCGAGTACCAGTACTTCCGCGGGTCTTAATCTGGAATTGAAGTTACTGCTCATTTCGAAACCATAGGCACCTGCATTATAAAAACAAAGCAGATCGCCTTCATATGTTTCGGTGATCTTCCGGTCCCAGGCAAATGTATCGGTTTCACAGATATTGCCTACCACAGTATAGATACGCTCATCACCTTCCGGACGACTGATGTTTTCCACCCGGTGATAGGCCTCATAGAACATGGGGCGTATCAGGTGATTAAATCCGGAATCTACACCGATAAAGACCGTGGCCGTGGTTTGCTTGAGAAGGTTCGCCCGTACGACAAAATAACCGGCCTCACTCACCAGAAATTTACCCGGCTCAAACCAGATCTGGTGTTTTTTGCCCATTTCCTTGTCATATTTAGCGAAAGCTTCGCCCACTTTCTGCCCCAACAGCTCTATATCGGTCGGCTCTTCACCCTCCTTATAAGGTACTTTAAAGCCGCTACCGAGATCTAAAAACTCAACCTGTGGAAAATGCCGGGCAATATCCAGCATCACATCCAGTCCGTTCAAGAAGATATTAATATCCTTGATCTCACTACCGGTGTGCAGGTGTAACCCAACGACGTGTAATCCGGTAGAAGAAACGATACGCTCGATATGGCGCATCTGATGGATGGAGATACCGAATTTACTATCTACATGCCCGGTTGAGATTTTATAATTTCCACCGGCCATAATATGCGGGTTCAACCGGATACTGATCGGATAGGAATGGCCGTATTTATTGCCGAAACGCTCCAGAAAAGAAATGTTATCTATGTTGATATTGACCCCCAGATTCTTACCTTCTTCCAGTTCAGAGAAAGCGACACTGTTGGGGGTAAACATAATCTGTTTAGGTTTAAAACCAGCCGCCAGCCCCAGCTTCACTTCGTTGATGCTGACACAATCCAGGTTCGTACCCAGATTCTTCATGAACTTCAGGATATTAATGTTGGTCAGCGCCTTACAGGCATAGAAAAAACGGGTATTGGTTCCTTTAAAGGCGGCCTGCAGCCGGTTAAACTGACCGGCTATCTGCGCTGCATTATAAATGTAGAGCGGTGTGCCGAACTGCCGGGCGATGCCCAGCAACTCCTCATGAGAAAGTGCCATTCAGACAATTGGTTTTAAATGATGAACGATTTTTGTTATAGATTAATAAATAATGCACGAATGTAAGAAACCTCTGGGTTCTATTTAAGGTTTTAGGATAAATCTTTACTGAATCAGCAACAAGGCATCGATAGCTGTAAACCTAATCATTGTTTGTTTACGGCCTAAAAAAACTTCGCGTTGCTATCTTTTGCCAGGTAGCTTTGTTATCGGCAGTGACAGCAAACAAAAAAACGGAGCCGATTGCGTATAAAACTTTGGGCTCCGCTTTTTTGTTTTTAAATGATACCGATTTAAAAAATGACGTAGCCTATACCGAGCTGTATCTGCTGATTTTTCCATTTCGACTGATCTGTTACATCACTGACGTCTCTGGCGTCAGACAGGCCGATATTATAGCGGCCATATACCTTCAGGCTGCCCAGATTTACCTGCGCGCCAAGTGCAATGGCGAAGTCTCCGCTTTTGAAAGCCTCTTTGCCATTTTCAACCAGGCTATTGTCTTTGTTCATTAAAATGCCGAATTGCGGACCTGCCTGTATAGTCAGGATTTGGGCTGGCTTGAAGTTCAGCAAAACGGGGATGCTCAGATAGTTCAGGTGGCCTTTACTTCCTTGTTTCAATACATCGCCCGCATCTACACTCTCCTTCACCTGTGTCTTCGTCTGGTTAAAGAGGACTTCCGGCTGGATACCGAATTTCTCGCCCAGTCCGATTTCTGCAAAAAAACCGGCATGAATGCCAAAATTATAGCCATCTTTGAAAGATTGGCCGTCAATCTTACCCAGTGTCGCACCGGCTTTGACACCAAGGTCCAGCGTTTGCGCCCCTACTCCGGTGGCCAGTAACAGCAGACCTGCTGCCAGAAATAATGTGATCTTCTTCATAAATTTTGTTTTTTTGAACGATCTGCCCCTCAGCGCAGATCTAAAAATAAATACACTATTCAGATACTTGTAATTTGAGACAAAAGTAAGACAATACGATTTAATTTACGTGAAAGAATCGGCAAAACTACTTATGCGTTAGGTGACTGCACACGGGAAATCGTTTTTAAAATAAACAGCGTTTTTGGAACATTTATCGGAACTTTGTCGATGTAAATAAAATTGTTGAAATCCTATGGATGCAACTTATTACATACGTGAAACAACGAAGGAAGACCTGCCGGCCATCCTGGAAATCATGAATGAGGCTATTTGTAATACAACCGCTATTTATGATGAGGAACCCAGAAGCTTAGACTATGTACACCACTGGCTGGAAATGCAGAAAGAGGAGGGGATGCCGGTTTTTAGTTGCCTCCATAATAATTATACGGTAGGGTATGCCACTTACGGAAGGTTCAGGCCGAAATATGGCTACCGGTTTACGGTCGAACATTCGGTGTATGTAGACGAATTTCACAGAGGGGAAGGCGTAGGCCAACTGTTACTTACTGCGTTGATTGAACGGGCCTGCGCGGACGGACTGCATCGGATGATTGCCGGTATCGATGCTGATAATTCCGGTAGCATCCGTTTTCATGAAAAAAACGGATTTGTCAACGTCGGGCATTTAAAGGAAGTCGGCTATAAGTTCGGCCGCTTCTTAGATCTGGTTTTCTTGCAACTGGATCTGCCGGTGGGCAAGTGAAGCGGTCAGCTTATTTTTGGAAATTGAGCAGACTGCCGGGCTCAAGATCATACGGAAGTTTATCCTTTTCAAAAATTGTTGCAGGGGCAGCGCCTGCCAGCATCACTTCTGTACCGTTTACCTGTATCCAGCTACCCTCCGGCAGCCCTACGACCGGCATACTGTTTTGTGTCAGAAATTCTGCGATCCTGGTTTCCCTGGTTTCTCCCATATGATGCGCTGCCATCCTTCCGGATATAAAGTGCGGATTGATATTGAATGGGACAAGACCCATTGTTTCAAAAGAAGGAGGATAGACGATGGGCATATCATTAGTGGTACCCATGGTCAGGCCACCTATATTGGCCCCTGCACTTGTTCCCAGATAAGGCGTGCCGCCCAGGACACTGGCTTTGATCGCACTGATCAAACCCAACTCATGTAACTGCTTCACCAGCAAAAACGTATTACCGCCCCCTGTAAAGATCGCCTCTGCCTCATGAATGGCTGTCAGCGGATCAGCGGCGGCCGCCAGATTGTCGACTTCAATAGAAAGGGTCCGGAAAAAAACGGCTGCGCTGGCGGTATACTCTTGATGTGATATGCCACCTGGCCTGGCGAAAGGCACAAACAGTAAACGTCTGATCCCGGCAAAATGTTTTTCCAATGTGGGTTTCAGGTATTGCAGGTAAGTTTGCCCCGAGAGCGTAGAAGTGCTGCCCAGGATAATCCTTGGGATAGAAGTCGGCGTCGTAACTGGTGTATTTGACATGGGATAAAATTAACAGATATTCATCAATAAAACCGTCCCGTTAATGTAAGATACATCTTTCATTAACGGGACGGTCATTGTTTTTCTGCGTTGTGTATGTTGAACGCAGTCGGGTTATTTACTTAAAGAATCCTGCATAGGAGCGCCGGCAGCAGTATCTGCGGCAGCACCCATGTCTCCAGCACCCTGGCCCTGCATAGCAGCGCCATAGCTTTCCATTACTTTTTTGATAGTGGCTTCCATATCGATCTTCCACTCACCACCTATTTTTTTCAGTACATAGGTATCTGTTGACTCTTTACGGCCCATAATTTCTTTTTTCAGGGTCGTTTTAACGTCAACAGTCGCTGTAGTGTCATTTTCGATCTTTTCGTTGGAAGCGGTGATTACTGCCTCATCCAAAATAGCTTTCAAAGAATCCGGGGTCGGATTGGCTTTTGTCATCTCTGCGCCTTGGTCCAGCATCGGTTGATCTTTTGCTGTCACCAGAGCCTTCCCTTTGGTAAAATCATTATGCAGCATAGCGCTGGCAAAGTCTTTTGCCACATCAGAAGGAGAGGTGGTTGATTTACAAGAATACACAGTCGCCGCCAACATAAAAAGGGCACCCAGCCAGATAGATTTTTTCATTACAATTTAGATTTTCTTTTGAACCTGCAAAGATTATGCATTTTTTTCTTTTGTAGCGTTTTTATGGTTGAAAAAATGCTGTTCGCCCGATTCTACTTCATCTGCATGGTTATAGGCTTTAATAATCTGTTTGACCAGGCGGTGTCTCACCACATCCTCTTCATTGAGCTCAATATGGGCAATTCCGTCAATTTTACGCAAGATAGAGACGGCCTTCCAGAGTCCACTGCGTTGATTCTTAGGGAGATCTATCTGTGTGGGGTCTCCTGTGATGATCGCCTTTGCATTGGCACCTATACGCGTTAAAAACATCTTAAGCTGCAAATCATTGGCGTTTTGGGACTCATCCAGGATAATAAAGGCATTATCCAGGGTTCTGCCCCTCATATAGGCCAAAGGTGCAATTTCGATTGTTCTGTTACTCATATAATAGCCGAGCTTGTCTGCCGGTATCATATCATCCAGTGCGTCATACAGGGGCCTCAGATAGGGATCAATCTTCTCCTTGAGGTCACCTGGCAGAAATCCCAGGCTTTCACCGGCTTCTACCGCTGGACGTGTCAAAATGATCTTTTTAACAATTTTGTTTTTGAGTGCCCTGACTGCAATCGCGACTGCAGTATATGTTTTACCGGTACCGGCAGGCCCGATAGCAAATACAATATCGTTGGCATCGGCTGCCTTGACCATCATTTTCTGGTTGGTGGTACGCGCCCGGATGGTCTTGCCATTGGGGCCGAATACCAGAACGTCATTGGGGTGCTTTTCCAGGAAATGGTCTACTTTTCCTTCATCAACACTGCCCAGTATCTCTTCAAAATAATTATCGCTTAAATCGCCGCTGCGTTCCATATATTTGAGAATCAGGTCGATTTTTTCTTTGGCTTCTTCTACATACTCCGCTGCACCGCTGAGTTTGATTTGCGTGCCCCGGGAGAGGATTTTTAAAAGGGGGAATCTTTTTTTAAGAAGATTTAATTTGGCATTGTTAACCCCAAAGAACTCGATGGGGTTCAATGTGTCGAGGTGGATAATGGTGTCTGTCAAAATAAATAAAATTAAAGGTTAAAAAGTTGTTTGTTGGTTCGGTTCAGTAACGCTGACTGCGTTTCATCCTACACAATTAAACAATAAACATAAACAAAATGCGATGGTTGTTTTTCCTCCTTTACTTGCAATGTACGAAAGCCATGCCAGGATTCTCCTTGTAAGTTATTCACAGATGTGTCAAAATTCTTTTCAAAAAAAATCTTAAAATGGCTGACAACCTGCCAGTATTGCTGTTATAACTGCATGACAGGTATTGTTGGATAATCGGTGGATTGTCTTGACCAGATGCTCAGGTTGGGCGCAGTGGATGATATTCATTGATGTCGGACTGACAGATGCCTATTCCGATACTTTTTGTTGATCCGCAGAACCGCTGTTCATCGGCTGATCAGCTTTTTGTTCTACCGTCTGAATCCAGACCGCATAGTCATTTGGATAAATGCTCCTGCCTTTGATCCGGGCATTAGCTCTGGTATAAGCGGCCCCAAAGTAAAGAATGATGGCCGAATAATAAACCCAGGAAAGGATGATGATCACGGAGCCTGCTGCACCAAAAGTGTTGCCAATACTGCTATGTTGCAGATAATAGCCGATCAGAAACTTACCTACCATAAAGAGTAAGGCCGTTGTAAAAGCCCCATTCCAAACGTCTCGCCATTTGACTTTCGCATCGGGCAACACCTTAAAGATGATCGCAAACAGGCTCATAATCGTCAAAAAGGTCAGGGCGATATTAATGGCATAGGAGGTAAAGACTTCCGTCTGTGGAAATAGATCAGTAAAGCGGGTCATAATTGCCGCAATGATGGCGTTGACAAGCAGGGATACCAGTAAAATAAATCCGAGACTGATCACAATGGAAAAGCTCAGCAGCCTATTGAGCAACAACTTTAACCAGCCTTTTCTGGGTTTGGCTTTTACCCGCCAGATCACATTAATGGAGTCCTGAATTTCAGTAAAGATACCGGTCGCAGAAACGACCAGCGCAACAACACCTACAATCTGCATGATTGGGCCGCTGTTTTGAGACAGCACATTCTGGATCATTTGATGTACCTGTCCGGCTGCACCCGGACCTAATAATTGATTGAGCTGATCAAAGACATATCCGGCTGGTTTCTTGCGTACAAAAAATGAGGACAGTGACAGCACTATAATGATCATAGGTGCCAGTCCGAAGATGGTGTAATAGGCCAGGGCAGCACTCATCCGCATGATATTGATCTCCGAAAAGTCGCTGATGGTTTGCTTAAGTGCTTTCCATATGTGTTTGATCCTTTTAATCATGATGCTACTGTTTAGGCTGAGACAGGGCAGGATTGTTTTTGTGGCGATCTATATCACGTCTGGTTTTTTTGTCAAAGTTTTTCTCCAGGGCTTCCGTCAGGTCGACGCCTGTTTGATTGGCCAGACAGAGCAACACCCATAGTACATCGGCCATCTCATCAGACAGCGCTTCTTTTGTATTAAGATGGGCCTCTTTTGCTTTAAAAGACTGCTGCCCGAAACGGCGAACCATGAGCCTGGAAAGCTCTCCGACTTCTTCCATCAATATACCCAGGTTGGTCAGCTCATCGAAATAACGGACACCTACTGTTTGAATCCAGTGGTCTACCTGTTTTTGTGCTTCTTTGAGGCTTAAGTTTTTTGGCGTTGGCTCTTGGTTGGACGCTTGCATAGACGATAATTGGATTTACTTTAATTTGTTATTTAATATTGAACGGGGGTTCCTGTCAAAAATAGATTAATTTTTAATGGTCCCATTTGGAGGGCAGGATTATTTTCGATCCTTCGAATCCATCCAAATCGTCACCGGCCCATCATTGATAAGGGCTACCTGCATGTCAGCCCCAAAGCTACCTGTTGCAATTTCTTTGCCTAATTTGTCTTGAAGTTTCCGAATCATTTGCTCATATAGCGGAATGGCCACTTCAGGGCGGGCGGCTCTTATGTATGAGGGCCGGTTCCCTTTTTTGATATTGGCGTGCAGGGTAAACTGGCTGACCAGCATGATATCGCCGCCGGTTTCCAGTAAACTTTTGTTCATAACACCATGCTCGTCATTAAATAGGCGCATCTGTACTACTTTGCCGGCCAGCCATTCAATATCTTCAGGCCCATCCTCTGCTTCTATACCCAATAATAGTAACAGGCCACTGTCTATTTCCGACAACAGCCGGTTTTCGATAGTGATACTGGCCTTTTTGACTCTTTGTAGAAGGATACGCATAATCTTTTTAATTTTGTGTCTGCAGGAGGCTTTTACGGTTATGGAGCGGTATTTGCCTTACGCAGTAATTTTAATAAGAATTATGGCAAACATAGATATATCTGCTGAAATTACCTTTAAAACAGCCCGCAGCGGCGGTAAGGGAGGGCAGAATGTTAACAAGGTAGAGACAATGGTGGAAGGCCGGTGGCCGGTCGGGCAGTCCGCTCTTGTAACGGACAGAC
This sequence comes from Arachidicoccus terrestris, assembly GCF_020042345.1. Classification (NCBI taxonomy): domain Bacteria; kingdom Pseudomonadati; phylum Bacteroidota; class Chitinophagia; order Chitinophagales; family Chitinophagaceae; genus Arachidicoccus; species Arachidicoccus terrestris. The sequence continues at coordinate 250,056 of NZ_CP083387.1, read as the reverse complement.
AAAAAAATATACTGATGGCTGCACTTGCCGGCAGGATAACAGCTGACGGCATTTTACTGGTCAAATCTCAGTCTGAACGGACGCAACTCGGCAATAAGGAGGCCGTTGTTTTTAAAATGAACCAACTGGTCAGGCGGGCATTGATGCCCAGAAAAGCCCGGATTGCCACCAAACCGACCGCTGCATCTAAAAAAGCAAGACTGGACAGTAAAAAACAACAGTCCATGAAAAAAAAGTCACGCTCGTCCACCGATTGGCGCGCAGAGTAGCCGGTTATGGAAAACAAAGACAGAATTTTCAGCGACTTATGCTGCCAGTTAGGTGAACTTACCTACATTTGTTACATTGAAAAAAGCAGTTCTCTGCATCAAAAAAGGAAACAATTTTGAGTGGTATCAAACAATTAGCGGGACAGACTGTCTGGTATGGATTAAGTAATATCGGAGGCCGGTTCCTGAATTACCTGACAACGCCAATTATTACCTATCTGGTCGGTTCCAGGGCAGGGCAGGCAGAAATGGGAACGTATCAGGTGCTGTATGTCTATATCGCACTGCTCAATATCGTTTTTACCTATGGATTTGAGACGGCCTATTTCAGGTTCTCCAATAAAGAAGGCATTTCTCAGCGATCTCTCTTTCAGACGGCGTTTACTTCACATATTATCAGTACGGTTTGTTTTGTATTGCTGATCTCTTTGTTTAAGGTACCTATTGGAAACTTCATCGGGGTGGGAGGGCATTACGAGTATATAATCTGGTGCCTGACCATCATAGGCTTTGATACACTTTGTGTGATACCGCTGGCCAGACTTCGAAAAGAAGGCCGCCCTAAAAAGTACGCTTTTGTGAACTTGGCAGGTATTGCCGTTTATGTATTACTGACGATTTATTTTCTGGCGGTACTGCCGGAGTCGGCAGCCAAATCTACGGGCTGGCTCCATGACTGGTATAGTAAGCAAACGAAGACCGGCTTGCTGTTGAAAGCAAATATTATGCAGGCGATAGTGACTTTTGCCTTGCTGTTTAAGGAGTGGCGCACCCTTCGCTTCGAATTTGAGAAAAGCCTTTGGCGCCAACTGTGGCGCTACAGCTCCCCGATGATCATCGGTGGGCTGGCAGGAATGGTCAATGAAGTGATCGACCGCCAGATGCTGGAAAAGCTCTATAACGGAAGTGTACAGGAATCTAAAATACAAGTCGCCATTTATGGCTATTGCTATAAGCTTTCCATTTTTATTACTTTGTTTATTTCTGCTTTTAAAATGGCAGCAGAACCTTTCTTCTTTAATAAAAGTCAGGATAAGGATGCTGTCAAAGTGTATGCCCGGGTTATGAAATGGTTTGTGATTACACTGGCGATTGCCTTTTTATTTACGGCGCTGTTTCTGGATATCTGGAAATTTATTGTGGGGCCTGCCTATCGTGGCGGTATAGGCGTGGTGCCTGTGCTGCTGGCAGCGAATCTTTGTCTGGGCGTGTATTATAATCTTTCGATCTGGTATAAGCTGGCAGATAAGTTGAGGATTGGCATGTATATCACTTTATTCGGCGCAGCCATTACCTTTTTCGGCAATTATTATTTTATCCCGAAATTCGGGTATTATGCCTGCGCCTGGACGACTTTCACCTGTTATTTCATCATGATGATCATCTGTTATAAAGTAGGACAGAAGATCTTCCCTATCCCTTATAATGTGAAGAAAATAACTGCTTATCTGGTGGCGATGTTGTTGCTTTATTTTATTCATATGGGCATTGGCGCATTGACCTCCATTCTGGTTATCCGGGTATTAGCCGGTATGTTGCTGATGGGGTTGTTTCTACTCTTGGTGCTTTTTGCAGAGAAAAAAGAACTGGAACGCATGCCTTTTATCGGAGGTTATGTTGTTAAGCTCATGGACAAAAAGAGCCTTGCCTAGACAGGTCTGCTGAGCGCTGTTTAGCTGATTTATATTGGCTGCTTGTGAATGGATTCCAAATGAGCGCTCTTGTTCGTTAAAAATTAGGAAAAAGCGTTAAATTGATGCGCATTTGATTTAATAGGCCGATTAAGGCACAGTTTCTCAAAAAGCGCACATGAAAAAATATACCATTCTGATTTCTGCAGTGGCAGCCATCGGCGGACTGCTCTTCGGGTTTGATACAGCGGTCATTGCCGGAACGATCCCCGCACTGCGCACTTATTTTTCTTTGGATGATAATGCGATTGGCCTGGTGGTGGCTGCAGCTTCCATTGGTTGCATTCCGGGTGCCTTATTTGCCGGAAATCTGGCCAACAGGTATGGTCGTAAACTGATGATGTTGGTGACCGCTGTTTTATATGTCGTAGCAGCCATTGGCAGCGGGATTGCGGGAAGCTATGAAGCGCTGGTGCTGTATCGTTTTATTGGCGGCCTGGCCATCGGAATGGCCTCTACGCTGGCGCCCATTTATATCTCTGAAGTGGCCCCTGCTGAATATCGGGGCAGGCTGGGTATGAGCCAACAACTGGCCATTGTAATGGGTATATTACTGGCTTTTATCTCAAATTATTTTATTGACAGCGCCGGATGGTCTTTTTTAACGCCTGAAAACACGTGGCGCTATATGCTGGCTGCCGCAGTGATCCCGTCTGTCATCTTCTTTATATTACTCATGTTTGTCCCTGAAAGTCCCCGTTGGTTGATCCAAAGGGAGCGCCACGATCATGCGCACCTTATTTTTGGTAAGATCTATGAAGAAGTAAAGGCGAAAGAGGAATTGGAAACCGTACAGATGGATATTGCTGCGGATAAACAAGGACTCCGTTTTATGGAAATCTTTTCACCTAAATACAGAAAGGTGGTCTGGATCGGGGTGATCTTTGCGGCTATTGCGCAATTAACGGGCATCAATATTATTTTCTATTATGCACCCTTAATTTTTGAAAAGACCCATGTGGGTGGCAGTGTGCTTTTTCAGACGGTACTGACAGGGGTTGTAAACCTGATTTTTACAATTATAGCTTTCTGGTTGATTGATAGAATCGGCCGTAAGAAATTGTTGTTGACCGGTTCTGCTGTTATGGGTATTTGTATGGTCGTGGTGGGTACGCTGTTTTATACGGATAATCTGGATAATTATTGGGTCCTGGGGGCCATCTTTGTCTATATCGCCGCTTTTGCCTGTACCTGGGGGGCGGTTCTCTGGGTATATGTAGCTGAGATATTCTCTAATAAGATCAGGGGTAGTGCCACTTCTTTTGCCATATTTGGCAACTGGACAGCCAATGCCATTGTATCCTGGACGTTTCCGGTGATGTTATCGGAAATGGGCGCACCGGTGACCTTCTTTATTTATGGTGTTATCAATTTTTTAATGATTGCCTTTGTGGCGAAATATGTCTTTGAAACCAAGGGCGTGTCCCTGGAGAAGGTTGAGTCTATGTATGCCGGCTTGTGATAGGCGATAGCCGTATAATGATAAAGCCCCTGATTCAAAAAGGGGCTTTATCATTATACGGCTCTTTTTAGAGCTCTTACCGCCAGCCCAGTTCAGGGGCGACATATTTCAAAATAGAAGAAAGTACATGGGTATTGTATTCGACACCCAGTGTGTTCGGTATCGTTAAAAGGAGTGTATCGGCCTCCTGGATCGCTTCATCTGTTGCCAGCTCTTTGACCAGCTGATCCGGCTCCGCGGTATAGCTTCTGCCAAAGATGGCCCTGGTGTCCTTTTCCAGCATGCCTACCTGGTCCCGCTGTTGACGTTCATGGCCAAAGTATGCCCGGTCCATGTCATTTACCAGCGCGAAAATAGACCGGCTTACAGAAACCCGTGGCGTGCGCTTATGGCCCGCTTTTTTCCAGGCATCCTTGTATAACCTGATTTGTTCAGCTTGCTGTATATGGAATGGCTTGCCACTTTCATCTAGTTTCAGGGTAGAGCTTTGCAGGTTCATACCCATTTCTGCCGCCCAGACGGCTGTGGCATTCGAGGCGGCTCCCCACCAAATTCGATCGCGCAATCCCTCGGCGTACGGTTCCAGCCGGAGCAGGCCCGGAGGGTTAGGAAACATAGGGTTAGGGTTAGGCGTTGCGAAGCCGGCACCGTCGAGTTTCTGTAGAAACTCCACACCGTGACGGCGCCCCATGTCGGCACCGGTTTCGCCCTCACGCGGTTCATATCCAAAATAGCGCCATCCATCGATAACCTGCTCAGGAGATCCCCTGCTGATGCCGAGCTGCAGACGGCCCCCAGCAATTAAATCGGCCGCACCGGCATCTTCCACCATGTATAGCGGGTTTTCATAACGCATATCAATGACACCGGTACCAATTTCAATGGTACTGGTTTTGGCACCAATAGCGGCTAATAAGGGAAAAGGGGAAGCCAGCTGTGTGGCATAATGATGTACCCTGAAGTACGCGCCATCGATACCCAACTGTTCAGCCGCTACTGCCAGATCAATAGATTGAAGCAAAGTATCACTGGCTGTTCTGACATTGTATGAAGGATGGTCAGCCCAGTGACCAAAAGATAAAAATCCTATTTTTTTCATAATGAATATGGATTTTAAAGTGGGAATACAAAGTTAACCGTTTCAGACGCGATGTTCTGATGATCAAAACGGTCGGCATAAAGAAAGCCACTAAGTATGGAGTAGAATAATCTTAGCGGCTTTCGGGCTATAATAGGTAAAAATCAAGACCTCTTATTTATGACTGCTTTTTAATTTTTTTTGTTGAACAGCAGTCCGTCCATACTGGCCTTACCACCACCCCGGATTAATAGGATGATCAGTAAGGCGAATAGCAGGATAAAATATTCCAGACCTTCTCCTTTACCGGCCTGGCCACTCCAGTTCATAAAATAGCCGCTGTGTATGGTAACCGTTAAGACAACGCCGAGAAAGTTAATCATAACGGCTGCCGAAGAAATTCTGGTAAACAGGCCCAGTAGGATAAACAATGTTCCAATGGATTCTATAATAATTACCAGAAAAACAATAAAGGCAGGCAGTCCCATACCAGTGGTTAATCCCTGCATAGTAGCACTGAATCCAGCCCCGCCGAACCAGCCAAATAATTTTTGTGCACCATGTGGGAAGATGGATAAAAATATCGCCAGACGGGCAAATAGTGGTACCCAGTTCTGGGTGTTTGTCTTTTCAATGAGCATAAAGTACAATTAAAAGATTTTTCTGATTAAAAAGCAGACCGGACAGAGACGCTGCATTATCATGACCGCCACATTTCTTCCGGAACTCTTTCCGGCCTGACTGTTTTTAAATATTACCTGATCGGTAATACGCGTTATTCCGCTGATTTAGTTAACTGAATTTCACCCAGGATCTTTACCTCATCACCGATCATGACACCGCCGGCTTCCAAAGGAGCGTTGTAGGTAAGCCCCCATTCTTTACGGCTGATTTTGCCGTCAATGCTGAAAGCAGCTTTCGTATTACCCCAGGGATCTATAGCTGTTCCGCCATATTCCAGTTTCAATTGTACGGGTTTGGTAATACCTTTAATTGTCAGTTCACCATTCAGTACATATTCATCGTCCCCTTTCTTTTCAAAACTGGAGGAAGTGAAGTCCATCGTCGGATTTGCTTCCACATCAAAGAAGTCAGCTGACTTAAGGTGGTTGTCACGATCTGTCTGTCCCGTGGAAACCGACCCTAACTGTACTTTTGCCTTTACTGAGGCATTGTGAAAGTCTTCACTGTCTGTTTCAGCCTGTACGGTAAAGTCGTTAAAACTACCGGTAACTTTACTGATCATCAGATGTTTTACTTTGAATTGGAGTTCACTGTGTGTAGGGTCAGAAATCCATTTTTGCGTTGCCATAATTTTGTTGATTTTATTTTTTTTTGAAATTAATTAAAAGTCGATATTGGCCTGTTTTTAAAGAATTAAATTTTAATTATCCTCTCAAGGCGTCCAGCAGGTTACTCAGTGTTTCCGCTTCTTTTTCGGTGATGTTTGCTTGTATCCTGGCGGTAAATTCGTCTAGAGGTGTCTGAAGCATTTCCAGCAGCTGCAGACCTTTGTCTGTCATACTGATATCAATCTGCCTGCGATTGGAAGGGCAAAGATTGCGTTTTACGTAACCCATTTTCTCCAGCTTGTCAATGAGCCTTGTTAAATCCCCTGCCTTGTCTATTAAAACTTCTTTAATGTCTTTAGGCGCAATGGGGCTGGGCATGCTGCCTTTAATAATCCTCAACACATTAAAGTGCTGGGGCAGCAGGCCAAATTCTTTAAATACTTTCATCTGCTCATCCCGCACCCAGTTTCCCGTGTAGATCAGATTAACCAGTGCTTTGTGATAACCACTGGAAAAACTTGATTGTTTGATGGCGTTTTCTATTTTCATAGTGCAAAGATAAGGCAACAATATTTGTTGCAACAAATAAATAATGTGAAAGATTTCATAAAGTAGGTTTCGCATGAGGGATACCGTCAGTATGGCGTTCTTTTTAAATTGTTTATAATCAATAATTTATAGTGCGTCTGTCTTGAAATTTACAGGTTTATGGCGCTTTGTATGCAGATTTTCCCGTTGATGCCCTATCTTCATGACCCCCATTTAACGCATCATTACTCATTTCAAAATTTTTTCTGATGAAAAAGAACACGATTTTGCGTCCGCTTGTTTTATCTGTAATGCTGGGTTTTTATGGGCTGTCTTCGATCCAGGCCCAGGTGAATGCCACAGCGCCCCCTACATCCACGCCTAAATGGGACAGCACCTATCGTCCGAAGGATTATCACTTACATGCCGAGGCATTCAAGAGCTTTCCGGATAAATCCTCTGATATCTATTTTCTGGGAAATAGTATTACCGCAAGGGGGAACTGGCAGGAATTACTTGGCAGGCAGGATGTACGAAACAGAGGTATTTCCGGGGATATCACTTTTGGTGTATTGCAGCGGCTAAAAGAAGTCTGGGAGGGGCATCCCAGAAAAGTATTTATTCTTATCGGCATTAATGATGTTTCCAGAAATATACCCGATACGGTCATTGTCGGCAATTACTACAAAATCGTCCGCCAGATTAAGCAGAACAGCCCGCAAACGAAGATCTACTTTGAAACCCTGCTTCCTGTCAATAAAGATTTTAAGGCGTTTAAGAATCACTATAACAAAGATCAGCATATACAGTGGATCAATCAGCAGATTAAAAAAATGGGCCAGCGGGAAAACATCCAGATTATTGATATCTATCCGGCCTTCCTGGATTCGTCCGGTAAACTTATGGCAGATCTGACCGAAGACGGGTTGCATCTGAATATTAAGGGATATCATAAATGGATCGGCATTCTTAAGCCTTATTTGCCGTAAACGAAACTGCACCGTTTTTGTATTTAAGCGTGCAATTCCTTCAACGTTATAAACCTTTAATATGCGGCTGTGGTCACTGCATCCAAAATATCTTGACAGCAAAGGGCTGGTCGCGCTTTGGCGCGAAGCCTTGCTGGCGAAGCATGTGTTGGAAGGCAATACGAAAGGGTACAGAAACCATCCGCAGTTGATTCGGTTTAAAGCGTTGAAGGATCCAGTTTCGGGGATAAATCAGTATTTGTCTGAAGTGCATGCAGAGGCCGCTTTGCGAGGCTATCACTTTGACCGGGATAAAATAGGTCCCTATAGAAACAGGCTTGCCATGACTGTTACCAGCGGTCAGCTCCAATACGAACAAATGCATCTGTTGCGTAAGTTAAAAATCAGAGACAGCGATTATTATAACAGGTTCATGGCTGTGCAACTAATAGAGCACTTTGCTATTTTTAGGACAATCCAAGGAGCGGTGGAACCCTGGGAGAGATCTTAATGGTTATAATGGATTTTTGACTTATCTTGTAGTCTTTTCAAGGGTTGTTTTTTGCAGATTTTTAAAGACCTACGTACATGACCTTTCTTCTGATATTCCTTTGTATTGCATTATTGATTATTCTAATTTCCTGGTTAAAGCTAAATGCTTTTCTAGCCTTTTTATTTGTATCGATCATTGCCGGTTTTTTGTTTGGGCTACCTGCGACCGCTATCATCCCTTCCATAGAAAAAGGAATCGGTAATATGATGGGGGCACTGATCATTATTATTACCCTGGGCGCCATGTTCGGTAAAATCATCGCAGAAAGCGGCGCAGTGGAGCAGATTGCCAGTCAGATGATCCGCTATTTTGGGACCAAGTATGTGCACTGGGCGCTAATGATTACCGGATTTGTGATGGGGATATCCCTGTTTTACGGAGTGGGTTTTGTCTTAGTAGTACCACTGATATTCTCAGTAACCTATCAATATAAATTACCTGCTGTGGCGACTGGTTTGCCGATGCTGGCCGCATTATCTGTTACGCATGGATTTTTGCCGCCACATCCGGCGCCCACCGCCCTGGTGCAGCAATTGCATGGCAGTATCACAACGACGTTGCTGTATGGATTGATACTGGCGATTCCGGCGCTTTTATTAGCCGGCCCTTTGTTTTGCAGATACCTGCGTAAAATACCTTCGAGCCCGCTGGAAAGTTTTATTCCCAAGCCGATGGGCGAGGGTGTTATGCCGGGTAAATTCAATAGCTTTGTTACAGCGCTATTACCTGTTTTGATGCTTATGGCTGGGGCCGCTTTAAAATGGCAGTTTCCCGATGCGGTGTGGACCGGGTTTGTCAGTAATGCTTCCTTTGTCATGATCTTTTGTATCATTGTAGCGACACTGTCACTGGGTTATTTTCAGGGCATCTCGATGCGGAAGATCGCTGACATGTATGGCGCTGCTATCAAGGATATCGCGATTATATTACTGGTGATCGCCGGTGCCGGTGCTTTAAATCAGGTATTGGCAGACAGTGGTGTCAGTGCCGCCATTGCCCGGAGCATTCATCACTGGCCGATACACCCGCTGATCCTGGGCTGGCTGATGGCGGCCATCATCCGTCTGGCAGTTGGCTCTGCCACGATAGCCGGTCTTACCGCTGCGGGCTTTATGGCGCCACTTACACTGCATAGTCAGATTAATCCTAACCTTATGGTGCTTTCCATCGGCGCGGGAAGCCTGTTTTTTTCCCACGTAAATGACTCGGGCTTCTGGCTGTTTAAGGAATATTTTAATTTGACTATGAAAGATACCTTTAAATCCTGGTCCGTGATGGAAACCATCGTATCAGTGACCGGGCTGGCCGGTGTATTTATACTGCATCTTATCGTTAAATAGTTTTTAAACGCAGCCAATAGATTGGCTGGCCGGTATGAATGGCGTAAATTTGACTGTAGATGGCTAAACGTCATTGAATCAATTATAAAAAATAATCATGATATGTCAGAAAGTGCAGAAGAGCGCTTTGCAGCGACAGGACTTGTCTTGCCACCTGCTCCTGAACCTTTAGGTGTTTATAAACCCAGTCTGATCGTTGGGGACTTTCTATACCTCTCCGGACATGGTACGGTTCAGGAAGATGGCTCGCTAATCATTGGTCGCGTAGGAGCAGATCTGGATGTAGAAAAAGGCAAACTTGCTGCCCGCCAGGTGGGGCTGGCCATGCTGGCAACGATTAAAAAAACGCTGGGCAGCCTAAATCGTGTGAAACGGGTGGTCAAAGTACTCGGAATGGTGAATGCCACACCCGATTTTGCCAGACACCCCTATGTGATCAATGGATGCAGTGAACTTTTCAGAGAAGTATGGGGACAGGAAAACGGTGTCGGCGTTCGCAGTGCGGTGGGTATGGGTACCTTACCCGATAATATTCCTGTGGAAATTGAGGCTGTTTTTGAAATCCATCCACAATAAAATATATCATATGGCAACAGGAATGGAGGAGCACCCTTGGTATGAGATAGAAGATACCCGTGCCCTGGAAAGTCCGGCACTGGTGATTTATTACGACCGTCTACTGGATAATATCAGACGTCTGAAAAAAATGGTGGGAGATGATAGCAGGATCAGACCACATGTCAAGACGCATAAAATGCCTGAAGTCTGCCGGATATTGCAACAACATTATATTACACGTTTTAAATGTGCCACTATTGCGGAAGCGGAGATGCTGGCACAGGTGAACGCGGCGGACGTATTATTGGCCTATCCTTTGATCGGTCCCGACCTGGAGCGCTGGTTACAGCTGATTCAGCGATATCCTAAAACTGCCTTCAGTTGCCTTGTGTCAAATTTTCATAACGCTCAAACGCTTAGCAGACGGGCAAAATCGGCTGGCATGCTATTAAAAGTCTATATAGATGTCGATGCGGGGATGCATAGAACCGGTATCAGCCTGGATAAAGCGGAAGACCTTTTTAATGATATCAGGCAACTATCCGGCATTGAGATAATGGGACTTCATGTTTATGATGGACACCTGAAAGTTGAGGACCCGGCAGAGCGGCAAAAAGAAAGCGACCGGCAATTTGCACCCATAGAACTATTACTTAAAAAACTAAACCAGATCAGCCAGTCTCCCTTAAAGCTGGTTATTGGAGGATCGCCTTCTTTTTCAACACATATACACAGAAGTGGCGCAGAGCTGAGTCCGGGGACCTTTGTTTTTTGGGACATGGGATATGGGACCCATTTTCCGGACCTGCCTTTTAAACCAGCTGCCCTGGTAGTGACGCGGGTAATTGATGTATTGGACAATGGCACCTGCACGCTCGATATGGGGACAAAAGCAATTGCTTCTGAAATGCCTTTCCCAAGAGCAGAATTCTTGAATTACCCAGAACTGGAAGCGGTCTTTCAAAGTGAGGAGCATCTAAATGTGAGGTTGCCAGAAGGGAGCCTTTCTGCCTTACCTAAGGTGGGAGAATTGCTGTATGCGATACCTTACCATATTTGCCCCACAGTGGCACTCTATGATCATGGCTGGGTGGTCAAAGATGGGAAAATTGCCGACCAATGGCAGATACAAGCCAGAAAAAGAAAGATCAATTTTTAAAAAAAAGCTATGTTCACGATAGATGCCCATCTGGATCTGGCAATGAATGCCATGGAGTGGAACCGGGATCTCCGTTTAAGGGTCGATGAGATCAGGGAGTCGGAAAAGGGATTGACCGATCTTCCTGACAGGTCAAAAGGGACGGTGAGTTTTCCGGCGCTACGCAAAGGCAACATCGGTATCGTAGTGGCCACTCAGATTGCCCGTTTTGTAAAAAAAGGGAGTACACTCCCCGGATGGCACTCTCCCGAACAAGCTTGGGCCCAGACGCAGGGGCAACTGGCCTGGTACCGGGAGATGGAACGCATAGGAGAGCTTAAAGCGATTACGGACATAAAGAGCCTGGAAGAAGTGGTGAGCTTATGGCAAAGCGGTGTAAGCACCGCCCAGCTGCCTATCGGATATATCAGAAGTCTGGAAGGAGCTGATTCACTCGTCACCCTGGACCATTTACATCATGCCTATCAGGACGGCCTCCGGGCGGTAGGCCCTGCGCATTATGGCCCGGGCCGGTACGCTTTCGGTACGGACAGCTCTGCATCATTAACTGAAGCAGGTAAGGCGTTACTGTATGAGATGGATGGCCTTGGAATGATTTTAGACGTTACCCATTTATGTGATAAGGCTTTTTGGGATGCAATGGATATCTATCAGGGTCCCGTCTGGGCCAGTCATAATAATTGCAGGTCACTTGTGGATCATAACCGGCAATTTAGCGATGAGATGATCCAGGCTCTGATTGACAGAGGCGCCGTTATCGGAGGGGCACTTGACGCATGGATGATGGTGCCTGGCTGGCAAAGAGGTGTATCTGATCCTAACGAAATGAATTGCAGTCTCCACACCTTATTTCAGCATATGGATCACATTTGTCAGCTGGCTGGAAACGCGGATCATATCGGCATCGGTTCTGACTTGGATGGTGCTTTTGGCAAAGAACAATCGCCCTATGACCTGGAGGATATATCAGATCTGGGTAAACTGCCGGAGATATTTGCCGGAGCCGGGTACACCGCCGCTGATATTCAAAAAATTATGCATGGAAACTGGTTGCAGTTTTTACGCCATGCACTGCATTGATAAACAATTAATATTTACGAAAGAAGTTGGGGCCCTGTTTACGATACTTATTTTATATAAGTTGTTGTTTATTATTATTGTTTTGCAGGATAATGGATATTTGGTTGCTTATTGTTTTATCTAAAAAGTCATACATATTATAGTTTTGTTTGCCGATTTCGTTTATCTTTATTGCCTACCTAACTTGTTTTTTGCAACAATAGACACTAGAATTTATGAAAAGAACAGTTGTTTTGCTGGGTTGGCTATTCGTATGCCTGTTGAAAGTGCGGGCCCAAAATACATCCAGGCCCAATATTCTGATCATTGTCTCAGATGATCATGCCTATCAATCCATCGGAGCTTATGGAGCTTCATATGGAGCAACGCCTCATATCGACCAGCTAGCCCGGGAAGGCGCTACTTATACCAACGCTTTTGTGACCAATTCTCTATGCGGACCCAGCAGAGCTTGTCTGTTGACCAGTAAATATAGTAATATCAATGGCTTTAAAGATAACCGCTCTCGCTTTGATCCCGCACAACCGACCTTTGCCAGTTACCTGACAGGTGCCGGTTATCAGACGGCATGGATTGGTAAATGGCACCTAAAAAGCTTACCTAAGAACTTTTCTTATTTTAAGATTTTGCCAGGTCAGGGACAATATTATAATCCGGTTTTCATCGATGAAAACGATCAAAAATCACGGATAGAAGGTTATTGCACCAATGTAATCACAGATCTCAGCCTGGATTGGCTGAAAAACAGAGACACTTCTAAACCCTTTTGTCTGGTCGTAGGAGAGAAGGCGACACACCGGACCTGGATGCCGGATACCGCTGACCTGGGAGCGTTTGATCATGTGAAATTTCCGCTGCCGGATGATTTTTATGACAGCTTTCCAAACCGGTATGCCGGTAAGGTCAATAATATGAATATAGCCCATACCATGCGACTGGGCTATGATTTAAAAATGAAGCCAGATACCGGGTTCGGAAAATCGGGCTACACAAGATTTACACCCTCACAGCAAAAGTACTTTGATCAGTATTATGATTCCATCTATCAGGATTTTAAAAGCCGGCATTTAGTGGGTAAGGCTTTAACAGAATGGAAGTTCCAAAGGTATCTGCGGGATTACTATGCGACCGTACTCAGTCTGGATAGAAATGTTGGTCGCATTGTTGACTATATTGATAAAAACGGACTTGGAAAAAATACGATTGTGATTTACACTTCCGATCAGGGGATGTATTTGGGTGAACACGGCTGGTTCGATAAAAGGTTTATTTATGAGCAGTCTATGAAAACGCCGCTGGTGATCAGATATCCGGAACTGATCCGGCCGGGAACCCGTGACAGTACGATGGTCATGTTACTGGACATGGCACCCACTTTTATGCAGCTGGCAGGATTGAAAGTACCCGGTGACATGCAGGGAAAATCTTTGATTCCAGTATTTAAAGGGGAGCATAAGAATTTCAGAAATGAGGTATTCTATCATTATTATGAATATCCGAATGAGCATAACGCACTGCCTCATTTTGGTCTGAGGACAGAAAGATATGTGCTGGTCAGATTCTATACACCTCCCCGTTTCACCGAGGCGAAGAAAGGAAAGTTAAGGTATCCCCCCAAAGACTACTGGGAATTATATGACTTGCAAAACGACCCTGAACAGCTGCATAATATTTATGAAGCCAATAAAAGGTCGGCTCTGGTCAGAGGCTTGAAAACCGAAATGGATAAGCTGATCGTGCAGTACAAACAAGAGGATGCGGCGGCAGTTTTAGCGGGAGAGGCAAAATAAGAAAAAGTTGGATCTTGATTCGTCGGTTATCTTGAGTTTTAGCATCTCTTAAATATTTATAATAAGTTTTAACTCAATCTGGCTGTAGATTACTTTCTACCTGCTTTTTTACATTCTTCAAGGCCGTTTTGGTACAAAACGTTTGATAGGGAATAGATAATGTTGTGCCGAATAATTTGGTTAAAATAGTAGAAGGCTTTGAATAGGTATGAATTTTGAAAATTAGTCTTTCTTGACTGATTGTTTCTATTGTAAATGATGATACCCCTCTTTCAACATGCCCAGCCAGCGTTTCATAGCTAAAGCCTTTTTTAAAGGGTAAATTGAATATCTCACTTATTCGTACACCGAATATTAATTTTTGCGAAATTTTTTTTATAGGAGGAATATATACTTGTTGCACAATAGTGTCTCCAACTCTCATTTCTCTACCTTCTTCCTGCCATTGAGTTTTGAAGGACATAATGTTAACTGGAAATATTTTATAATTGAACAGAAATCTTATATCTAAATTTTCAATATGTGACGAGGTGACCAGGTTAATTGTAGATGTCTTTTCATTTAAATGATTTTTATCATAAGGCATTACATCCTTGTTTTTCAAATAATCAAGATGCGATTTTAGCTTTTTCTGTTGGTCTCTTATGTATATTTTCATGTTTTATCAGATTGTTTTGAGTTTTAGGTTTCTTGATAAGTGCGTTGTGGACATATGTCACTTTTGTCATCATTGGAAAAGTTAGCCTAAATGTACAGCCGCTCGCTGAGTGATTTTAGTATTGACAATGTATGTGTTTTTTTGATTTAGCATTGCAGGAGTGCATCAATCGTTGTAAGAATAGCGTTTTTCCTTTTCGTTGTTTTTTTTTGACTGTTGAGAATGTTGTGGGATAATACTATTGAGTTCATCATCTATAAATCGCACATAATAGGGAGGCTCTTTAATCAGTTCATCTTGTGATTTTTTTCCAACCAGCGCGAGACCTTCTCCGGACAATGTAATCTTTTTTAAACAGTAAAAGCAAGGCTTTAGCCAAAATTATAAAACAAAATTTATCTATTCAAACAATAAATAGTTTGTTTTATTGTAGCTGCTCAGCTATGCATTTTTTTCCTTTTGCATAGCCTTGCTTCAGGTTTCACGGACTCTCCCTGTGAAGACGTCTTCGCCTGTTTTTGTTTAATGTCCGGCCGAGCACCACAACCAGACAATATTTTTAGACCTTCCCTGAGTATGTTCCGTGCGGCATTGACATCTCTGTCATGGTTGGTATGATAGCAGCTGCAGGTTCATGTCCTGTCTGCCGAAGTCAGGTCTTCTTTCTTTCCCCGCAAACATGACAGGTTTTGGAAGCGGGGGAGAACCGGTCAGCTTTGACAAACTTCCGGCCATACCAGTCGCATTTGTACGCTAGCTGGGGTCAGTAGCTTTCCCAGTGAGATATCTGACAGGGACTTTACTAAACAGTTGCGTTTTATTAGAATACAGAACCCTAACGCGGTCATTGCTGCAGCAGGAGGCAATGTGCGGTCTCCGCCGTCCGCAAAACCAGTTGATGACTCCCTATTTAGTTGAGAACCATCAATGTATACTCTGCCTGTTTTTGTTGTTTAGTTGTACGAGAGATTTTTCTAAAATAACTGCCATTACATCCTATAGACAATTATATTACTGAACTGCACCTATGGGCGGACGCCTATCCAACAGTGGTGGGCCACATTTGCAGCGACTTTAATCTGATGCTTTTCCAAACAGTACAGGCACTATCTCCCTTATCTTCTTTTCCACAATGGTTGTTAACCGGCTAAATCCTACATCTGTTAAATGAGTGCCATCTATAGTGGCTTCATGGTCATGGCCGGATAGGTCTGCCGCACTTTGATAATAGATATTTTTCAATCCTTCTTTTTTAAGAGACTGAAACACTTCGTAGATGGCCTTATTTTGCGCGGCCATACGCTTTTTCATATTCATATCCCAAAATGAAGTTTCCCGTATCGGACTTTCCATAAATAAGATCGGGATGGCGGGCTTTATTTTTCTTAGAATGCGTACGAATGGAATCGCTCTTTTGTGGATGAGATCTGCCGTCATATTAGGGACACAGTCCAGAATATATAGATCTGCAGGCATGTGCCCGATGATCTCAGCCATCTTTGGTTCCATTTTACCACTGCCGCTAAAGCCCATATTGTAAACAGTAGCATCCAACTGCCTGGATAGAATAGCAGGATAGGCAAGGCCCGGCCTGGACGCCGATGCGCCCTGCGTGATGCTGGTGCCATAAATGACAATCTCAGGTCGCTTCTCTATTTTAGGTATCTGTATTACAGCGCCACTGTCAATGCCAATATAGAGTTCGGTTAGGCTGCTATAAAGCGGCAAATACAAGCGGTAATGGCGCATTGTGCCATCCAGATGGCTAATGGCGGTTCTCTCCGATCTGTCACCCGTTGCTGCTGCCGTTGCCACGAATTGACATGAATCATTCCTAAACGCGTATAGATCTAAACCATTTTTGGCAATAGGTGTCATATTCGGAAGTACACTGTATTTATCAAGCGTCCATTTAAAAGAGATGCTCGAACTGTTGGTGATAAAATCTACCTGTAAACCGGCCGTGTTTTTGGATAACTCCGCTACGCGGTGGGGAATGGCCCCGAGTAAATTACTGTCGATCCTGTTATAGCCTAGTGTAGGAACAGTAGCGCCCCGGCCTGTAAGTAACAAGTCATGGGCATTGATATATTGGCGACCGGGTAAGCGTGATTCTCTAACTGGTTGGGCAATGGCCTGCAGGCCCATCAATGCCAGAGTTGTTAACAGACATAGGTCGTAGACTAATCTTTTTTTGAAGCGATATATGATATGGGTATGCATTTTTATAGTTTATTTTTGTTCGCGACCTATGGATCTAATGGATCCAGTGGATTGACCAGTGAGGATTTTGAGTTCAGCGTAAAAACAGTGTGTGTCGCAGACAGTATCTTCAGTTGTTCATACGGTGTATATCCGAGGTCTCTCAGAGATGTTTTACGCATACCTTTGTTGATATAGGAAGATTGGCTTTCATCTGTTACGATAAGCACCGCCTTATCTAAGGGCATGCCGGTCAACTGAATCAGCCGGGTTGCATTGCGCAGATTGGTCGTGGTATGCCTGGCATAGGGTTCGATAAGAATACTGCTCTCATTCATATGGAGACTATCCACCATATACTTTTTCATTTCTACGGCCTCACAATACGGTGTTTTATTCGGATGTACATGGCCGCCGGACACAATCAAAAACGGCGCTTCTCCCTTCTCAAATTCTCTGGCGGCCATTCTACACCTGGCCTTACCGCCTTCGGTCAGCCGGATACCCGACTTTTCCGGACCGAGGCCCGGTACCAGGATCGCGCTGTAAATATAGTTAGAGAAATCTGTATTTTTAATTGCAGCCACAGGCGCTGCATTCATACCTTCCGTCAGGGGATCATACCAGATCGCTTCAGTTCTGCCGTTCATTTGTAAAGCGGTCAGCGCTGTTTTCAGAGGCATATCATAAAACAGATCCGCTGATTCATTTTTTAGCCAACGCCTTAAAGAATCCGATAATACTGCCCGGATCTCGGGCGTCTTTAAATCGATACTGATTGCATCAATTTTGCCGTAGGTGGGTTTCTCTCCGAATAGATATACATGGGCGGCATATGCCATACCCGATGTTAGATTTTCAACCATCTTACGCAGAAAAGCAGAATCGGGGTCCCCGGCGCTCCAGGTATAAACCTGTGTCGTCCGTAACTGCTCTACAAAAGTAGCCATCTCCGGGTTGTCGTTATTTAAACGTACCAGGCTCTGAATGATTGTTCTGACGTCTTCGGGGCTGGGTTCCATATCACGGATGGCTTTCTCCAGCTGACCGGTCTTCAGGTCCTTTTGAAGTAATTTATTACGGGCGCGGGCAATTTTGCGGAGTGGCTTATACCTCGCCAGGGTAGTTCTCACCGAAGGTTGGGCATTTACCGCAGCGGCAAATGGGTAAATATGTTCCGTAAGTAAGAAAGCTGTGTCTTTTGGCCCGGCCTGCTGGGCCTTGAGCGGAGTGGTCGCCAGCACCAACACCAACACCCAGCAAAGGGCAGCAACAATCAGTCTTGTGCATCTGTTTGCCGCTGCCATCGGTTTGCCTATCTCTAATATTTGCATAACACTCAGGTATTTTTGTTTTATACGCGGATTAGGTTATTATCAATTTAGTGCTTTATAGAAGCCTGATAGTCTTCATAAAGTGTGTTATAGCACGCGGGAAGCTCACTGATATCTTTATAGTGACATTCAAACATAAACGGCCCACGGTAACGAACAGTATATAATGCACCTAAAATCGCATTCCAGTTATTTTCTCCTTTGCCGGAGCAGGGAAGGTAGTGATTTTCCTGTTTGCCGTTACCATCTGCGACATGTAGTGTCTTAAGCCGGCCACCCATGGCTAGGATAAGCTTTTCCGGGTTTTTGATATGATTCATGTCAATAGCGGAACCGATGGCTGCCGGCAGTCTTGAGAAGATACGTTTTGTTTCTTCCACCGTTCTGCAAAGGGGCCGCTCATATTTTTCGTCTTTCTGCAACTCAAATCCCAGCATATTCTCCACGACCATGGTAGCGCCCTGTTTTTCGATGATGGGTAAGAGCTCCTTGCAGGACTTGATCAGTTGGTCTGTCCGCTGCTGGCGCTCATGGAGCCCCAGATACCAGCTGGGATGAAACAAGATAATTTGTGGTCGTAATACCTCGCACATATCCAGTACTTTTTTATGGAAGGTGATCGTTTTTTGGCGTTTGCTTTCATCTCTTTCCGATAAATCTATATGGCTCCCGTATCCCATGTGAATGGACCATATTTTAACGCCTGCCTTATCAGCGGCTTTTTTGGCCTTTAGGGCCATTTGGCGCAACTGATCATCACTGTACCGCAGATGGGTCTGCTTATCTACCAATGCACTGATACCCGCGATTTCAATACAGTCAATTCCGACCGATTTTATCCTGGCCATTGAACTATCGTTTATTTTCGATAGGGGAAAAGAGAAACCCACCGCCATGGGATAGATATCCGGTTGGCCGGATTGTGCTTTTACATATCCCGTTTGTAAAATCATCCCCGTGAGCAGCAGGAGGGCCCATCTTATTTGTTTTTTACACAGCATTTTTTATACGTTTAGGAATTCGCTTTTTGGTGATTTTTATGGAAAGACGGTAAACGCCGGAAGTCGTCAGACGGAACGTCCACCGTCCTTCCATTTGTTATTTTAGTTGTCATGACAACTAGCCCTCTATTCGTCCCAGCCGGGATTCTGATCCAGGTTGGTGTTTAATTTCAGATCCTCTAGTGGTATGGGCTGGAGATAATCCTTGTTCTCATCGAAATGCACTTGATAGTCGAAAGGGTTCATATTACCGGACTGACCATCTGTAAGCGGCCTTTGCTTAATGTCAATGAAGGAAGTGACAGTGGCGGGAGCGCCTGATTTATCACCGCTATATACATAGACATCGGCTTTCCCGTCTCCTGTAAAATCATAAGCCCCTAACTGCGGAAAGTAAAGGCCCACCATCGGCTTTTCCAGTTTTTTGCCCTCCTTCCAGCGCATCAGATCATCCCATCTGAAACCTTCATTAAAAAGCTCAACTCTTCTCTCTCTTCTGATTTCCAGTATGACACCTTTATTGGCGCCTTTATTGACATTCGGGTACATGGCAGCCAGATAGCCGTCGGGATTCGCATTGGCCATTGAGAGGTTGAGGTGAGGTAAGCCTACCCGGTCTCTTAACAGGTTAATGGACTGATCCAGATCCTGTTGGGTCAGCGTACCCAGCTCTGCTTTCGCTTCTGCATAATTGAGCAGTATTTCACCCAATCTGAATATAATGATATCATTATAACTGGAAGAAGATGACCACTGGTCTTTCCCCGGAAGCGCTTTGATGATCCGGTAACCGGTAGTGGTGGCGTTTAGGCTCACAGGCTCCGGTGTAGTGGTTCCATAGACCATAAAATCGGGGCCTGCCGTACTCTGGGTGAGCCGTGGATCCCGGTTTTGCATGACATCATAGAAGGTCATTTTATCATAACCGGCCTTGTCGGTAAACCTGGATCCATCTTTCATCAAGTAGGTATTGACCAGGTCTTGGGCCATTCCCCATGAACCGGAGGTGGGTGAGGTCATCAGATAGCCTAATGTGTGGCGGCCAAAATCAGGGTTATAATCTTTAGCCAGGATCGTTTCTACGCTGGTCTGGTCGTTTCGGGCAAAAAGATCCCTGTAGGATTTGTCTGCCCCGCCATCAGTATATAGCTTGTAGGGACTTTCTGTCATAAGCTTGCCTGAGGCTTCTGCAGCAGCTTTTAACAAATTCTCCCAGTCGGCTATTCCATGATATTTGCGGAAGGTACCTTCAAAAAGGCAAACCCTTGATTTCAACGCGAGTGCTGTATACTTCGTGATCTCATTGATTTTGACTTCGCCCGGTAAATTGGCGATCGCAAAGTCCAGATCAGCCACAATAGAGTCCATGATCAGTTGGCGGGAGTCCCTGGGTTTAAACAAGTCCTCGTCATCTGCATTCAACACTTTGTTATACCAGGGTACATCTCCAAATTTACGGACTTTATCATAATAGAAATAAGCCCTGAAGAACCGGGCGACGGCTCCATACCGGAGCTTAGCGGCCTCGTCAGGGCATTTTTGATAGTGCGTCAGAAAATAATTGATGGTACGCAAGTTGGACCAGGACCAGTCACCGGAACCGCTTGCAACGGGAACAATGCGCGTGCCTTTGATTCGGTCCGGGGCAATGAGTGGAACAATATCATCAGAAGATTCGCCATAGGAGGCATCATATAAATGATAATCGGGCAACTGTGTATAGAAGCCATTGGTGTATACTTCCAGATCTTTCGCCGTATTAAAGAATTTGGTGGCGTCCAGCCGGTCTTTTGGTACCGTATTGAGGTAGTCCTTATTGCAGGCGCCAAGAAGCATACTGGCGAGAAGGAGGTATATGGTTATATTTAAAATTTTCATCGCAATTTATTTTTATTCATTAAGAAGAGCAGGCTCGCTTATAAATTTATTTCTGAATCTACTGATTATAGAGTGAGGTTAATGCCCACTGAATAGGTCTTGCCGATCGGATAGTCTTCCAAACGGGCGCGGGATACTGCACCGCTGGGGTCATTATAATTAATAGCAGAACCGGCTTGTTCAGGGTCTACGTATTTGGTCAGATCGCCGAAACGCCAGGTCAGAATATTTTCTCCACTGAAATAGATCCGCAGCTTTTTGATCTGGAATCTGTTTGTCAGCTTTTCCGGCAGGGTGTAACCCAAGGTCAGATTCTTCACTCTCAGATAGCCTACATTCAGCAGGTAATAGTCGTTTACTTCACCCAGTGACCGGTTCGCACCTAAAGATGTATAGCCTCTATAGATCTGTGGATAAGTCCTTTCCGGGTTTTCCGGTGTCCATGCATTGGTGATCAGGTCTTTTCTGATAAAAGACAAATACGGCCGCTCATAGGTGCCCCAGAATATATCTCCTGTTGGATACCAGTCCTGATGAACTACACCCGTTCCGGCTACATAAAGATCGAAGTTTTTCCAGTCGGCGCTAAGGGTAAAGCCGAAAGGTAGTTTAGGCATGGCATTACCGATTGGGCGGATGTCTCCATGGTCAGCCAGCGTATAATCTCCCTTGTCAATGGAACCATCGCCATCCAGATCCACATAATGGATGTCACCGGCTTTTAAACCTTTCCACTCTTTGTTCTGAGCGGTATTAATGATAAATTTATATACCTGTCCCAGATCTTTGGTAGGGTTGGCGAACTGATCCTGAAAGGCTTTCGCTTCCTCATCCGTCTGGAATTGTCCATCAATATGATATCCCCAAATCTGTCCCAGTTCCTGGCCTTCCCAGAAATTGCTCATGATGCCGTTGGGGTTAGGATACTTGGTAATCACCCCCTTGAAATTGTAGAGGCTTACTGATGCATTCAGGTGCAGCGGGCTGCCTGCCACAGAAAACTGATCATGATAGCCGATATTCAACTCAAATCCGCGGTTGCGCAGACCGGCAATATTTTCCTGAGGCTCATTGGCGCCAAAGACAGCGGGTAAAGGCTCTCCTGGTAGATACATGCCATCTGTTCTTTTCTCATACCAGTCAAAAGAGGCCGTAATCTTGTTTTGCAAGAAGCCTAGGTCGATACCGAAGTCCAGTGTCTTGGTCTTTTCCCAGCTGACAGAACTGGGCAGCGGGGCAGGCACACCGGCGTAATTCAGTTTCTGACCGTCTACCAGCCAGCTGGATTGGCCCAGTCCCATAATTTCTGAAAACGTATATAACGACACGTTTTGATTACCCAGTTTACCATAAGAAGCCCGGAGTTTGAAATTACTGACCACGTCTTTGAGCGGTTTCCAGAAGTTTTCGCGGCTCACATACCAGCCGGTAGAAACAGAAGGAAACATCCCCCATCTGCTCTCACTCGGAAAGCGGGAGGAGCCGTCATAACGGGCATTTACCTCCAGCAGGTATTTATTTTTATAATCATAATTAAAGCGGCCGAAATACCCCTGTACAGCCCATACAGTTGCAGAACCGTCAGCCCTCAGTAATTCTGTACCCAGGTTTAGGTTCGCCAGTTCATCAAATAGTAATCCGCCCTGTTCAGCGGTGATATTATCAGACACATAGTTCTCCTGGTTATATCCCAGCATCAATTTGAAATGATGATCTTTTATATCCCTGTTATACGTGCCAAAAATATTCATTGCCCTGTAATCACCGCGTCCCCGGTCTTCCGTTAGCCGGTTAACGCCTACATTTTCTAACTGTAGTTGATTGCCGACGATAATATCAAAGGTGTTCAGCCGGGTAGTATTAGAGACGTGGTTAATCTTGTTGCTGTAGTTAAAATTAAGCTCCATGCCCTTGAGGGGCGTTAACTTAGCCGCAATCGTATTGATGAATTGTTCTTCGAATTGTGTTTTCCAGTTGTTGCCTTGCTGTAGGGCCCCCTGAGCTCCGCCGCCGGAAAAATCAAATGGCACACCATTAATTTCGCTTGGGTAGAAGGGAAACAGATTGTACCAGGTAGTCGTGCTCCATATGCCGCCCCATCCGTTTCTGTAGCCGCCATATTCCTTTTGATCACTATTGTTATACTGAATATCATCAGAGATTTCCAGCCAGTCGTTGGCTTTGAAAGTCAGGCTTGCTTTCAGATTATATTTGGTCAGCGGTGCATCGACAATATTTTGGATGCCAGTAGTCTTATAGTATCTGCCGGATAGATATCCGTGTAACTTTTCTGAACCGCCCGATAATGAGATGTTGTGCATTTGTCCCGGCTGCCATTTTCTGAACAGGTAATCATACCAGTTCGTATTGCCGTAGAACTTATAAGTGCCGTCTGGCTGTTCTTCGTAATAAGGCTCGATTTCCCCACCAGCCACTTTTTTAATAATTTCCCAGTCCTCATCATCATATTGAGTATAAGTGGTGCCATTGTATCCGGTCAGTGCCGCGTCTACTGTTTTACCATACACATAGGGATCTGAAATAAAATCCGTTCTGGTGGTTGGCCTGGTGGCACTGAAGTTATTGGTATAGTTTACGGCAAGACTACCGGCTTTTCCCTTCTTAGTGGTGATCAGTACAACACCAAAAGCTCCCCTGGCACCATATATAGCAGAAGATGCGGCGTCCTTTAAGACGGTTACAGTCTCAATGTCTGCAGGATTGACCCTGTCGATATCTCCCACGATGCCGTCAATCAGAATCAGGGGGCCACCACCGTTAATGGAGTTAAAACCACGAATATTAATTTCCGGAGTAGCGCCGGGGTCTCCGCTGCTGGTTTGAATATTTAGTCCCGGAAGCTGACCTTGTAAAGCGCTGACGACATTGGGTAATGGCCGCGTATCGAGTTCTTTGGCCGTAATCTGGGAGACCGCAGTTGTCAGGTTTTCTTTTTTCTGCGTACCATACCCCACAATGACCAATTCTTCCAGTGAAGACGGCTTCGCTTCCAGATTAACGGCATGCAGTGTCCTGTTATCGATGGGTAAAGTGACAGATTGATAGCCTACAAAACTTATTTCCAGCGTATCGCTGAGTTTAGGTACAGCGATTCTGAAGCTGCCATCACTGGAAGAAGTCGTGCCTATGTTACGCCCCTTCAACATGACACTGACACCGCTCAACGGTTCTCCTTGTTCGTTTTTAACGACACCCCGTACAGTTGTGTCTTTGGGGATCAGGACCTCCGGTGCCGGTAATGATTTGGCTGGTTCATAACGTACCATAATTGTTTTTGAAACAATAGAATACTTGAAAGGTTGTCCTTTGAAGCAGGCACTGAGTACCTCTTTTAAATCCATATTATGAACTTCTATGTTCAGTGGTGACCCGTGATGGAGGTCTTCATCTGCATAAAAGAAATGATAACCGGACTGATTTTCAATGGTCTGGAATAGTGTTTTTAGCGAGGCGTTTTTTAACTGAAGCGATATTTTCTGTCCATTGGTACTGCCATAGCTACAAACGGCAAATAAAAGGGATAAAACAGCGGTTAATTTCATGATCCGCACGAATTTTTTAGGCGCAGACCAGCTGGCGGGTCTGCACAGATAAAGTTTGAATTGCATACCTTTACATTGTTAGAGTGAATAGTTTAGGTTTAAAAAGGGCCTGAATACATGCTCTGACTTCCGGTCACTTCGGCCTGCCCGCTGAAGTGACTTTTTTGTTCCGGCATATTAATTGGGTTGAACGATTATGTTTCTGTCATGAACTTCGAATTTTATTTTATTAGAAAAGCTTAGGATTTTCAGGATTTCATCCAAACTGGTCTGCCGGGAAATGCCACCCGTAAAAGTCTGGTCGAAGGTTCCTTTATAGAGGATCCGGACATCGTACCACCGGGCAATCTGCCGCAGTATGGACCCCATATCCGTTTGATGGAATAAAAAAGTATTGTTTTTCCAGCTAATGACTTCAGCGAGATCGGCATTTTTATCAATGGTCATTTTGCCGCCGGGCCTGATGGCTGCCTGCCAGCCCGGTTTGAGCCGGGTATCATTCACTTCTATGATTCCTTCTATCAGCGTCGTTTTAATGGAGGGCTCGTCTTCATAAGCGTTAACATTAAAGGCCGTTCCGATATCACGGATGGTCTGCCCCTTCACCTGTACGACAAAGGGTTTGTTCTGGTCGTGCTGCACTTCAAAATAGACTTCACCGGTTATGGAGACCGTTCTCTGGTCGTCAGGGAATCTGTCCGGAAAACGGATAGAACTTTCTGCATTCAGCCAGGCTTTTGTACCATCGGGCAATATCAATTGATAGCGGTTCCCTTTTTCAGTGGTTAAGGTATTATATTGAATCTCTGTTGCGGTATAAGTCCCCGCCTGATAATCGATTTTGCCAGCTTCGTTGTAGGCAATGAGCTGATTACCCTTTTTAATACTTTGATCCACAGTGCTGTCCAGTATAATTTGCGTTCCGCTTGCCAGCGTTAATACCGCTGCAGATTTGCCGGGGAGAATGCTGGGTGAACGTTCTGCCTTTAGGGCAGTTGTCAATAGCCGCGGATGACCCGTCTGTCTGCTGTTATTAATCAATATTCCGGCACCCAGACCCAGCAGAAGTGCTACAGACGCGGCAACTACCCATTGAATGGGCCGGATACGTCGCCGCGCCTTTTTAGCTGTGTCGGACGACACGCTGAGGCGTATCTCAGGCCTGGCAGTCTGCTGATCAATCGTCTTCCATGTATGTGCCAGCAACTGATCCAGCGCTTTGCTTTCCAGCGCGTTGTCGGCACTATGTGGATAAGGATGCCCTGCGACGGTTTCCTGGTGGAGAAAATGATCTTTTAGCAGTTCTTGAAAATAGGCCTCCAGCTCACTTTGGTTTTGCAAGGCGTCTAAGAAGCTATCCATCTGTTCTTTGGTAGCTTCGCCATGTTGTAGTCGAAAAAATATCTGTTGAAATTCTGATTGAGTCAAAGCGAATTTTAATAATGACGCTTTGTGGCCGCTCTACATCTGCTGGAAAACGAACTTTTTTTTATGATTGGGGAAAAACAGAGGCAAGGTAGCGGACAGTGTTTGATTGTCAGGAGCTTATCGTTTTACCAGGGTTGCCTGCAATTACACAATGCCCTGGGTACATGGCAGGCAATGTCTGCCTGTTTTTGAGATCGGCATCGGAGCTGTACTAACGCGGCAGTTTTTCCCTGAGCAGGCCATAGACCCAGGTGCCTGCAATAGCACTCAGTAAAGTAACGGAGATCACTGTGACGCCCGTGCCTATTTGTGCGAAAAGTGGCCCTGGACAGGCACCTGTCATTGCCCAGCCCAGCCCGAAAATCAAACCGCCATAGATCTGGCCTTTATTAAATGTTTTGGGTGCAATGTTAATGGGTTCACCGTCCATTGTCTTAATCTTGAATTTCTTTAACAGCAAAATGGACACCATGCCTGTCAGGATCGCACTGCCGATAATGCCATACATATGGAATGATTCCAAACGGAACATTTCTTGTATACGGAACCAGCTGATGACTTCAGATTTCACGAATACGATACCGAATAACATACCAATGATCATGTATTTGAGGTTGGCATACCATTTTTGCTGTACTTGGATAGGGTGGGTATCACTCGCCTTTAATGTGTGAGGTTGTGTCTGATGGACAGTATCCGTATGTTGTTGCATGGCTCGTTGGAATTATAAGATAAGGATAAGGGGTAAAATCAGGTTGGCCATCAGCAGCCCGCCTATCATAAAACAAATAGTTGCAATCAGCGAAGGCCACTGTAGATTAGACAGGCCCATAATAGCGTGCCCACTAGTACAGCCCCCAGCATAGCGCGTGCCGAAGCCGACCAGAAACCCACCAACAACCATCAGCAGAAAGCCTTTTAGCGTCAATAGTGACGGCCAGGTCATGATGTCTTTCGGGACTAAATTACTGTAATCGGTAATGCCATATCCAGCCAGCTCTGCTGCGAGTTTGGGACTGACTTCAACTGGTGCATGATTTGATAACAGGCTGGCCGCGATCACGCCGCCCAGCAATATACCCAATACAAAAAACAGGTTCCACAATTCTTTTTTCCAGTCATATTTAAAAAACGGGATATTGGCAGGCAAGCAAGAGGCGCATATATGCCTCAGCGATGAGCTGATCCCGAATGATTTGTTGCCTACAATGAGTAGCATAGGCACTGTCAGGCCGATTAAGGGGCCTGCGATATACCACGGCCAGGGTTGCTTCAAAGATTCTATTATTCCCATCTATTTGTTTGCATTAATTAATCGTTCTAATTCACTTGCCGGGCAGACGCCAGACTGCCGCCAGCGTATTTCTCCTTTCTTGAAGAGCATCAGCGTAGGTACGCCCTGTATCTGATAGGCCGCAGCGGCCTGCGGGTTCTTGTCCACATCAATTTTAATGATGTACGCGTTGTCACCGATCCGCTGCTTTAATTCTTTCAAAATGGGTGCCATCGTTTTACAGGGGCCACACCACTCGGCGAAAAAGTCGACCAATACAGGCTTGTCGCCATGAATCATATTTTGAAAAGTCATGCTGTTTTTTTTACTGCCAGAAAATAGAGTCGCATCAATTTAGGAAGTGAAAGTGACGCTGTCCTATATATAATACAAATATACGCCCATTTTAACTGATAGCGTTACAATGAAAGGCAAGTCTTTAGTTGCAGCGGCTTAGTTGGAACAATAAAAAAGCAGTATTAAAACGGCATTCAATGATTTTTTCTCCAAAAGTTGCGCACGTAATATTTTGGTCGCTTTGACGATATGGTCGTTAACAGTAGAGGCAGATATACCTAATAAACTGCCAGCTTCCTGATAGGATTTGCCTTGTATTTTACAGAGCTCCAATACTTTTTTGCGTTGAGGAGGAAGTTGCCCGATCAATGTATCAAGCTCCTGTAGCAAGGGGTACTCATGCGCCTGCGTATGGGAGGGATCGTAACAGATATCAAAGTGTTCCAGCAAGGCCGCTCTGGCTTTCTGCTCTCTGGCGGCTTTTCTAAAATAGTCATAGGCCAGATTGGCGGCCATCCGGTTCAGGTACGCAGGTAGGTTTGTATGGATATCCAGGGTGTCTTTTTTGATCCATAACTTGACAAATAGTTCCTGTAATAATTCTTCTGCAATTTTCTCTGATCTGACCAGTTTAAGTAATTTTATATATATAGATTTGCTCTGATCCTCATAGATTTGGGCAAAGATCTTCCGGTCTCCCGATTTGAGGGAGCTAATCAAAAATTGCTGATTATTTTCAAAAAGACTCGGCATGATTACTGGATTGTACTGCTATAAGCTGTCCAAATGTAGCCAAAATAAACCTAACAAAACCTAACAAAACATTATGGTATTGTTACCTGTCACAAGGCTCCCAAAAAAGAACCTTATGACAGATGACTTGTTTTTTGAATAGCAGGTTTATAGAACGTGCCGTAAAACCCATTCATCACGTAGTGTGGGTGGGCTGTAAGGCACAAAAGTATTTGGCTGTTTTACAAAGTACATTTACTTTCGTTTTGTCAGTAAAAGACTTAAAAACCTCGTAAGGGACTTGCGAGTACACGTGTGGAGCGATAATAAGACTTCTAACCCATTTGGGCAGTAAGCAAGTCGCTGTGAAGCACGAAGCCCATTCATCGCTTTAGCGTGGGTGGGTAGTTCACACATAGATTCATTACCGATAGTTGTAAATCCCGGCCGGTCGGTAAACTTAGCTAAGCACCAGATAGAGAATTGCTGCCACAGCACAACCAATGAGGGGACCCACAATGGGTACCCAGAAATATTGCCAGTCGGCTTTATTTTTATCTTTGAGCGGTAATAAAGCATGCGTAATCCTGGGGCCCAGATCTCTGACTGGATTTATGGCATAGCCGGTAGTACCTCCTAATGAAAGCCCGATAGCCCAGACGATAAAGGTGACCGGAATAGCACCGATAGAACCAAGTCCTATAGGTGTTTTGGCTTCACCCAGTTCTCCGCCTTTAATATAAAATACCGCTAATATCAAAACAAAAGTACCTAACACCTCACTTAATACATTGAGTTTAGCATTTCTGATCGCAGGGCTGGTATAAAAGCAGGCAGCTTCCAATCCCGGAGATTTTGTCGCATTAAAATGGTCCCTGTACATCAGGTACACTAAGAACGAACCGACCATGGCGCCCACCAGCTGTGCCAGTATAAACCCCGGGACAAGTGCCCAATCAAATTTACCGGCAATGGCCAGGCCAATGGTGACAGCAGGATTCAGGTGCGCACCACTGTATGGTCCGGCAATAATAACGCCGGCAAAAACAGCCAGCGCCCAGCCTGTGGTAATGACAATCCATCCACTGTTGTTGCCCTTAGTATCTTTAAGCAGCACATTGGCAACTACGCCATTGCCTAAAAGAATCAAAATTGTGGTACCGATCAATTCAGCAATTATTGGACTCATGAAAATAGCATTAAAAAGATAAAAATTAGTTTAATTAAAAAAAGGACAGTAATAGATAATTAAGATTTATCCAGATCAGTCCAGGCTTTTACAGCCGCCACAGCTCGCTGCCAGCCCCGGATCCGTGCGGTGCTGTCGCTGTTCTCAGGTGTAAAACTGCGGTTAATCTGCCATTGTTTTTCGATCGCCTGAATATTTTCCCAGAAACCGACAGCCAGCCCGGCGAGATAGGCAGCGCCAATAGCCGTGATTTCTGTAATATTGGGTCTGAGTACTTCGGTTCCAAGAATATCCGCCTGAAATTGCAATAGCAAATTATTATTGGTGGCGCCGCCGTCCACTCTGAGTTGACTGATCTGAAGGCCCGCATCATTTTGCATGGCAGTCAGCACATCCATCGTTTGGTAAGCGATGCTCTCCAGTGCGGCGCGACAAAAATGATTTTTATTTGTTCCTCTGGTGATTCCGAAAATACTGCCTCGGGCATCCTGATTCCAGTGAGGAGCTCCCAGGCCGGCAAAAGCAGGTACCATGTATACGCCGCCGGTATCCGGCACCGCTGCCGCTAGTGCTTCTATTTCAGGAGCGGATTCAATCATCTTTAACTCATCGCGCAGCCACTGCACCACAGCACCTGCTATAAAAATACTGCCCTCAAGCGCATAATGCACTTCGTCGCCAATTTTCCAGGCTATGGTAGTAATCAAGTTGTTTTTAGAAAGAGTAGGTTTGCTGCCTATATTCATCAGCATGAAACAACCTGTACCATAGGTGTTCTTCACCATGCCCGGCCGGTTACACATGTGTCCGAACAAGGCGGATTGCTGGTCGCCGGCGATACCGGCAATCGGTACTTGTATGCCTAACAGACTTCCGGATGTTGTCCCATATACTTCGCTGGAAGATTTTACTTCGGGAAGCAAAGAGGCCGGAATGCGCAACAGCTCCAGCAAGGTTTCATCCCAGCTTAGCGTATGAATATTATATAACATGGTCCTGGAGGCGTTTGTGACATCTGTGATATGTAGTTTGCCTCCGGTCAGGTTCCATATCAGCCAGCTATCGATGGTTCCGAACGCCAGTTCTCCTTTTTCTGCCCTGGCTCTCACGCCTTCCACGTTATCCAGTATCCATTGGATTTTCGTGCCGGAAAAATACGCATCAACGATCAGTCCTGTCTTTTGCTGAATCAGTTCCGCTTTGCCATCTTTTCTCAATCCGTCGCAGATAGCAGAGGTCCGTCTGTCCTGCCAGACAATGGCGTTATAAACAGGAACGCCTGTGGACCGGTCCCAGACGACAGTTGTCTCTCGCTGATTGGTAATGCCAATAGCGGCTAGCGCCTGCCGGTCGATTCCTTTTTGTAAAACAGCTTCCGTGATTACACTGGCCTGCGTCGACCATATTTCCATCGGATCATGTTCGACCCATCCTGGTTGCGGATAGATTTGTTTAAATTCTTTTTGCGCAAGTGAAACGATAGCGCCTTCATGGTTAAACAGAATTGCCCGGGAACTGGTCGTGCCCTGGTCAAGCGTCAGAATATACTTTTCCATTTTTATAGCTTTAAGTGCGTTCAGATATTCACCGGATATTTTCTTAAATCCTACATAAACACCTGCTTTCATTTATAGGTTAAGTGAAAAGAAACGAAACATATCAAACGCAAATTAACATATCTGAAATTATAAAAAAAGGAAAAAGTAAAAATAAATAGAAAATTCTTAACAAATTGTAGTGAATCAGCCAGTTAGTGCTGTAATTTTTGTTAAGGGAGCTGCCTATGCTGCCACTTGGCTAGTATGAACATATTCTGGGAATCGCGGCATCTCAAAGGCCGGAATTTGGGTTGGACCGGCCTTGGCTTGCCCTAGGCAAGGCCGGTTGCAGGGACTATTCGGCGATCGTGATTTTTATGCCGAGTTTTTGGCACTGGTCAACAGTTGCCGGGGAAATACCTTTATCTGTGATGATCTCATCGATGTCATGGAGTCCGCATATCCGGCTAAAGCCTCTTTTGCCAAATTTCGTGTGGTCTGCCAGAACGATGACCCGCTGTACAACACTGATCATGGATTTATTGAGCTGAGCTTCCATGGAGTTGCTGGTTGTTATACCAAACTCAAAATCAATCCCATCTACCCCTAAATATAGCTTTGTACAGAAGAAATCTTTAAGGATTTCTTCGGCGTAACTGCCAACGACAGAGGAGGAGCTTTGTCTGACAATGCCACCCAGCTGCATAATATCCACATTGTTATGCTTCACCAACTCAGAGGCGACCTGCAGCGCTGAAGTGATTACAATCAGTTTTTGCTGTGGCTGGATTTCCCGGGCCAGGGCAAGCATCGTAGTACCAGAGGCGATAATAATGGAGTCATCAGCTGTAATATAAGTAGCTGCTTTTTTACCGATAGATTTCTTCTCGGCAGTCTGCATCATTTCTTTTTCATTCACCGGCCTGTCTGTGGTAAATGGATTGGTATTAGACGCGCCACCATGTGTTCTGTAGAGTTTTCCGGCTTTTTCCAACAGTTTGAGATCCTTTCGGATGGTAACCGCAGAAACTTTTAACGCCTTACAGAGACTGGAAACGCTCTCATAACCCTTTTGATGCACTATGTCGATGATTTGCTGATGTCTCTCTAAACTGGCCATAGATATAGTTTTGATACCAAAGTTACTGAATACGACGCACTTGGCATTATAAAAAAATAGATTTGTCGATGAATAACAGGTGTTTAAAATTATTCGTTTGATAATCAACGCAATGTATGTTATTTTAAGAATTATTTAAAATTATTTTGTGATTTCTGAAACTTTGTATTTAATTTCGTTTTGTGATTTTGTTGTTTCAAAAATAAACAAACGAAACTTGGTATTATTGCACTTGAAACTAAATCGTTTGGATTTAAGCTGTTGCAGCTCAAAAACACCTGATTTTTTTCATCAACTATTGCTCTAACCTTAAAACCTGAACCGTTATAAATGGAATCATTTGATAGAAATAAATTACTGGAGGCAATGGAAAGCCAGACTGTCTGGGATTTGGTCATTATTGGCGGTGGAGCTACCGGTCTGGGTATTGCGGTGGATGGTGCCACCAGGGGGTATAAAACATTATTACTCGAACAATCGGATTTTGCCAAGGGGACTTCCAGCAGAAGTACAAAGTTGGTGCATGGGGGTGTCCGCTACCTGGCACAGGGAGATGTTGGCCTTGTTAGGGAAGCCTTGAAGGAAAGAGGCCGGCTCCTGCATAACGCACCGCATCTGACCAGAAATGAATCTATTATTATACCCTGTTATAGTTATTTCAGTTCCATAAAATATGTAGCGGGTCTGAAACTTTATGATTGGCTCTCCGGTAAATTGAGTTTCGGGAAGTCGAAACTGATTCGAAAATCAACTTTAAAATCCAAACTGCCAACGGTTCAGAAAAATGGGCTTAAATGTGGTGTTCTGTACCACGATGGCACTTTTGACGATGCAAGACTGGCGCTCAACCTGGCACAAACTGCCGTAGAGCATGGGGCGGTTTGCCTGAACTATGCCAAGGTAACGAAGCTGCATAAGAATGACAAAGGCCGGCTAAACGGCCTTGATGTCATTGACACGATAGGTGGGAAAACCTTTCAGATCAGCGCGGGGGCTATTGTAAATGCAACCGGGGTGTTTGCCGATGAGATCCTGCATATGGATAATGATCAGGCAAAGTCTATGATCCGTCCCAGTCAAGGCATTCATCTGGTCCTTGATAGGAAATTCCTTAATAGCCAGGATGGAATTATGATTCCCAAAACAGATGACGGGCGCGTATTGTTTGTGTTACCCTGGTTTGATAAAGTGCTGATGGGGACGACAGATACGCCGCTTAACAAGCATGATCTGGAACCGCGGGCCCTGGAATCAGAAATCGAATTTGTCCTGCGCACAGCTGGCAAATACCTATCACAGGCACCGACCCGAAAAGATGTCCAAAGTGTCTATGCAGGTCTCCGGCCGCTGGCTGCGACAAGTGACAGTGAAGACAAGACCAAGGAGATTTCAAGAAGTCATAAAGTAATGGTGGCTAAAAGCGGTCTGGTATCGGTCATCGGCGGTAAATGGACCACATATCGAAAAATGGCGGAAGACACGATCGCTAAAATGATCTATCAGGGACTGTTGCCTTCTAAGCCCTGTCTGACAAAAAACTTGACCATCCATGGTGCCGCAGCCCCGCTTGATCCGGCAGACCCGCTGTCGGGTTATGGTGCTGATAAACCTCTATTGGAAACCTATATGAATGGTAATCCCGAGCTTACCTGGCCAGTGGGAGGATATGACAGACTACTGACCATTCAGGTCGTATGGGCTGTCCGCCATGAAATGGCGCAGACGGTAGAAGATGTGCTGGCCAGAAGGACGAGGTTATTATTTACGGATGCGCATAAAGCAATGGATCTGGCTGAACCTGTCGCAGATATTATGGCCCGGGAAATGGGCAGAGACGGTGATAGCGAATGGAAGGCTGCTCAGGTAAATGCATTCAGGGCCCTGGCCAAAGGTTATTTACTAGATGCCGCTAGTTAAGCGAAGCAGCGGACGAAGGCCGGTTAAGGCCGGTCATAAACCAACACGAATGGGCATTTGAATCAATGACCGTTCGGCTGGAGTGAGATTTGACGGGACAACTGAAATGCACCGCTATGTATCGGGCGGGAAGAGAAAGAAGAGGGATTGTTGCTGCAGTTGGACATGGAGAGGTGATGATGCCGACCGTGATGAAAGTTAATAATTGGATAATACTTATCAGGTTGTTTTGGCTGGTATTTGATGTTTTTTTGTGGCCGCGAAAAATCAGGGAATTGACAATGGCTATCTGCCTTATTGTAAATCTGCCCGGTTAAAACAATAATGACCTATACATCTTATAACACTGTATATTGAATAATACGATTAATTAAGACAAACTCCGTTCCAGCTATTTTCTCTATTTAAACACTAAAGCGTAAATTATGAAATTTACAATTTCCAGGAAAAGAAATTCTGTCAGACCGACGGCAGCCGCGAAACGTATGCTGTTGCTACTGTGCTTTTCCTTATTGAATGTTGTGCTCTTTGCCCAGACGGATGTGTCGGGTAAAGTGCAATCTGCCATTGACGGCAACCCCTTATCAGGTGCTACTGTTCATGTGATGAGCAGTAATCAAAACGCATTGACACGTAGTGACGGATCTTTTACGGTTCCGGCCAAAGACGGGGATTCGATCGCGATCAGCATGATTGGCTATCTGAGCCAGACGGTGGTGGTAACTGGTAGCTCCCTTGGCACCATCTCCTTGCAGGAAGATGCCAATGACCTGGCCAATGTCGTTGTTGTCGGATATGGTACGCAAAAAAAGGTCAACCTGACCGGTGCTGTTACGACCGTTGACATGACAGAAAAAGAAGGACAACCCATTACCAATGCCAGTAATGCATTGCATGGTACGCCAGGGCTTTTTGTGAACCTGTCCAATAGCCAGCCGGGCGTCGATCGCGCAACGATCCGTATCAGGGGGATCGGTACCTTAAATAACAATGACCCACTAGTGCTGGTGGATGGAGTGGAATACTCCCTGGATGAGCTCAATCCCAGTGATATTGCGACGGTGACCGTGTTAAAAGATGCGTCTGCCGCTATCTATGGCTCCAGAGCCAGCAACGGGGTGATTTTGGTGACCACCAAGACCGGCAGTGGTAAAGCCAAAGTAAACTATAATTACTACATCGGCTCCCAGAAGCCAACGTACATGCCGGATGCCATTTGGGATCCGATCAAATATATGAAGCTGAAGAACCAGGCGCTGATCAATGAAGGCAAGGATAAGGTCGATTATTCTGACGAGGAGATCGCAGAATACCAGGCCGGCCTGAAAACGGATCCTTTTACCTATCCTTCCAGTAACTGGTTTGATATTGCCTTGAAGAACGGACAGATACAGAAGCATGATGTCAGTGTTTCGGGCGGGACCGACAAGTCTAACTACCGTTTATCGCTGGGGGTATTGGACAGAGACGGTATTATCATTGGTCCAGGCAATAGCGAGAAGAAATATTCCGTTGGGCTGAATACAAGTTTTCGCATCACCAAAAGGCTGACGGTAGGCATGATGCTCGATGGCTATTACAGAAAGTATACCACACCTTTTTATACGAATTTCTGGAGTTACCTGATGCGCTCCCTGCCAATTTTGACAGACACATTGAAAGATGGCCGTTACGGGAATTCCTGGATGCGTACACCTGGCAGAAACAACTGGGAGAATCCCAGAATGATCGCCTATACGGGGTATGGACATAAAACCGTACAGCGTTTTGTGGCCAGTGCCTTTGCCAAGTATGAACTTCCTTTCGGTATTACGTATAATGCCAAGTATGGTGTTGATAAATATGACGGATTGCTGGAAGAGTTTACACCGCAGGTTAAAACCTGGAACCCCAAAACAGATGCCTTTATCAACTGGAATAGCCCGGCTACAGCCCCTCGTTCGTCTAATACGGACTATAATGAGCTGAATGTGCATTTTTATCACACCCTGGACTGGGCGAAAACATTTGGGCAGGATCATCACCTGACCGTCATGATCGGTAACAGTTATGATCATTTTGAAACCAAAGGATTTGATGCCACCATGATCGGCTATCTGGATGGTACATTAACGGCGCTGGATGCGGGTTCTGAGCGTTATGACATAGGCGGTAAAAGTTCAGAAGATGCTTTGATTTCTTATTTTGGAAGGGTAAATTATGATTATAAGGGTAAATACCTCTTACAAGGTATTATCCGCTCTGACGGATCGGCCAGATTTGGTCCGGGCAGACGCTGGGGGCAGTATCCGGGACTTTCAGCCGGATGGCGCATTGACAAGGAGGGCTTCTTCCCCTGGAAAAATGCCTTTGATCTGCTCAAGCTGCGGGCTTCTTACGGTAAAACGGGTAATCAGGCAGTGCCCTTAAATAGTTATGAAAATTCCATTGATCTTGGACAGGATTATAGCTTTGATGGAACGCTGGCTTCCGGCGCGGCATCAACCGCCTATGTGGACCCTTCTATTACCTGGGAGACGACTACGAACTATAATCTCGGTTTGGATATGGAACTACTCAATCACCGCTTAAATGTGACCGCTGAGATCTATAAGAAAAGGACTTCCCATATTTTGCGCGCAGTAGATATTCCCGATCAGGTAGGCGGGTTAAAAGGACCTCAGCAAAATATCGGGGTCATGGACAATAAAGGATTTGAGATTTCACTGGGATATAACGATCATGCAGGTGACTTTACTTATGGATTCAACGGGAGCTTCTCTTATAACAAGAACGAAGTCGTCGACCTCGATGGCCAGATTCTCTATAATTTGGGCACGAATCTTTCTACCATTACCCAGGAAGGATTACCAATCAATTCCCATTATATCTTAGATGCGATTGGTATCTTCCAAAGTGATGAGGAAGTGGCCAACAGCCCTTTCCAGTCCAACAGTACAAAGGCCGGTTATATCAAATACCGGGACGTAAATAAAGATGGTATTATTAATGCGGACGATCGCGTCATCATTAAGTCTTCATCTGAAATACCAAAATATACCTATGGTTTCAGTATTAACATGGGTTATAAGGGACTGACATTAAGTGCTGATTTTCAGGGAGTAGGAGGCATTAAAGTCTATCCCGAAGGAAACCTTACGTTTCCGTTTAATAACGGCGCGGGCGCTACCTGGGAATGGGCGACAGATGCCTGGACGCCGGAGAATCCCAATGCCAGATTGCCGATTGTCACCACCAGTACCGGTGGCCAGGATAATTTCAAGGATTCCGATTTTTGGTTAAAAGACGGTTCTTACCTGCGGATGAAAAATATTCAATTGGCCTATCAGCTGCCGGCCAAATGGATGAGCCGGCTTAAGATCACTGGCCTGTCAGTCTATATTAACGCGGAAAACTATCTGACCTTCTCCAAGTATAAAGACTTTGATCCAGAGACGGCGCTTAACGTTAGTTCCCTCTATCATTATCCAATGCTGAAAACACTGAGCGCCGGCGCGAGGATCACTTTCTAAACCTAAAAAACTTATAGCGATGCAAATTAGAAATATAATTGTAATGGCGGCAGGCCTTTCACTGGCACTGGCCAGTTGCAGCAAAAGCCTGTTGGACACTTCGCCCGATAATAAATATGTGGAAAGTAATTTCTGGAAATCAGAAGCGGCCGTGAATGCCGCACTAACCGGATGTTACGAGATATTGACGACTTCCGGACTATTCGGCGGAGAAGCCACACCTTTATGGGAAGAGACGGCTACGCCTAATGCTTATAACTATAGCAATGCCATGGGCTTTAATTTTATTGCGGAAGGTAAGCAAGAGTCGGCCAGTACCGGCATTATCCCTTCTCGTTACCATGATTGCTATTCTGGTATCGGGCGCTGCAATACCTTTCTGGCGCATGCCGGCCAAGTCCCTATTGAGGCTGATGTTTTTGACAGAATGCGTGGCGAAGTCCATTTTTTAAGAGCCTTGTATTATTTTGAACTGGAGAACTATTATGGCGGTGTTCCGTTGATACTGGATCCGCCTGATAAGGAAGCGCAGGCCGATCTGCCACGTACGCCAAGAGAAGAGGTCGTGGCGCAGGTAATAAAAGATTTGGACAGTGCGGCCATTTTGTTGCCACTTAAATACAGTGGAGATGATATAGGCAGGGCGACCAAGGGCGCGGCCTTAAGTCTCAAGGCCAGAGTGTTGCTGTTTGAGGCGAGCCCATTACTCAATACCGGTAACAGTAAAGATAAATGGAAGGCAGCAGCAGATGCTGCCAAGGCGGTAATGCAGCTGGCACCTGACGCCGGTTATGGTTTATTTGACAACTACAGAGCTTTGTTTCTGCCGGCTAACGAGAATAACAAAGAAGTCATTTTTGATGTGCAGTTTATCTATCCGGATCTGGGCACCTCCTTTGATCTGATCGGCAAACAGTATAATACAAATGCGCCTTTGCTGGATCTGGCAGAGGCCTATGAAATGAAGTCCGGCCTGCCTATTACGGATCCAACTTCGGGATATAATAAAGATAAACCTTATGAAAACAGGGACCCAAGGCTATATGCGACCATTGTTTATCCGGGCGATACATTCATGGGTGAAACGGTGACGGATAGCCGTTTTGCGATTACTGGTTACGGCATGAAAAAATATACGATCTATGATAAAGAGAAGCCGCCAAAAGATCTGAATGATTTAAAAGGTGGCCAGTCAGAAACCAATTATATCGTCTTAAGATATGCGGATATCCTGCTGATGTATGCGGAAGCGCAAAATGAAGCAAGCGGACCTGATGCAACGGTACTGGATGCCATCAATCAGGTACGGGCAAGAGTGGATATGCCACCTCTTTCCGGGAGTTATGATCAGGTGGCACTGCGTAAGGCGATTCATCTGGAAAGACGTGTGGAATTTGCAGGAGAAGGGTTGTATTATAATGATATCCGTCGATGGAAAACGGCGGAGAAAGACTTAAACACAAAGATTTACACCTACAATCATGAGTCTATCGAAACCAGAAGTTTTGATCCGGCCAGAGATTACTGGTGGCCTATACCACAGGTGCAAAGAGACCTGAACCCGAATCTGGAACAAATGCCCGGTTACTAATGGTAACAGGATATTTAGACGACCCATTCAAAAGGGGGTGCAATTGTAGTTAAATGGGAGGCCTGCCTTTTCGGTACCGTATGGGGTTACCGGAGGGCAGGTTATCCATTTTGTAATTGAAATGTAAATCGAATTCAAATGGGTTAAGGACCGAAGAA
Organism: Arachidicoccus terrestris; assembly: GCF_020042345.1. NCBI lineage: Bacteria > Pseudomonadati > Bacteroidota > Chitinophagia > Chitinophagales > Chitinophagaceae > Arachidicoccus > Arachidicoccus terrestris. The sequence continues at coordinate 210,897 of NZ_CP083387.1, read as the reverse complement.
AAATTAATGTATATTGAGGACAAAGAAAATCACCCCTGCTGACCTGGAAAGGTATCTTTTTAAACGCGTTTATCTTACACTGCTATTCGGATAGCAAAAAAAAGTAATTGACTATGGACTCAAGGAGAGAATTCTTAAAAAAAGCCATGTTGCTTTCCGGGGCGGCCGGTGTTGCATCGTCCGTACCTGCCTCGATTAAAAAAGCATTGGCCATCGATCCCGAAGAAGGGAGCGATTTTTATCAGGCGGAACATGTGGTCATCCTGATGCAGGAGAATAGAGCTTTTGATCATTGTTTTGGCGCATTAAGAGGCGTCAGGGGCTTTAATGATCCCAGAGTGATTACCCTGCCTGACGGAAACCCGGTCTGGCTACAGAAAAATAAAAAAGGGGAGACCTATGTACCTTTTCGCTTTAGTATAGAAGACAGTAAAATAACCTGGATGGGATCTGTTCCCCATTCAAGAGCGAGCCAGGTAGATGCCAATAACCTTGGGAAATATGACGGCTGGCTGGAAGCCAAGAAGTCAGGCAATCCGCAATACCGGCATATGCCGCTGACTCTGGGACATTATAACAGAGAGGACCTTCCTTTTAATTATGCTTTGGCGGATGCCTTCACGATCTGTGACCAGCATTACTGTTCTGCCATGACCAGCACCTGGCCTAACCGCTTATATCTCTGGAGCGGTACTATCAGAGAGGAGAAAAACAGTGATTCGAAGACCTATATCAGAAATGAGATACCATATGGAGAAGCCAGATGGACGACCATGCCGGAGCATCTGGAGAAGCAGGGCATTTCTTGGAAAGTGTATCAAAATGACCTCTCAACGGCGGGAAGCTACAAAGGTAATGAGCGCGCATGGCTATCCAACTTTGGCTGCAACCCTTTAGAGTTCCTGGCTCAATACAACATCCGTTTTCTTCCGGCTTATATCAAGAGTCTGCAGACCCGGGCAGAAAAATTGCAAAAAGAAATTAAAACACTTGAATCGGATCTAGGTAATATTCAGGAGAACTCCGATAAGTGGGACGGCGCAAGAGCGACGATCAAAAAGAAAAAAGAGGTATTGGCCGATGCCCGGCAACAAATGGGCAAATGGACCAAAAGTGGCTTTGAAAAATTAACTGCTTATCAGAAAGCGCTCTTCTATAAGGCGTTTACTATTAATGATGCTGATCCAGATTATAGAAACCTGGTACGTTTGGATTATGATGATAATGGTGAGAAAAGAGAAGTAGAAGTGCCGGGAGGAGATGTACTCTATCAGTTCAGAAAAGATGTTGACAGCGGTAAATTGCCAGCGGTCTCCTGGCTGGTGCCTTCGCAAAATTTTTCCGACCATCCGAGTGCTCCCTGGTATGGTACCTGGCTGACCTCAGAGATTCTGGATATTCTGACCAAGAATCCGGAAGTCTGGAAAAAGACGATTTTTATTCTGACCTACGACGAGAATGACGGTTATTTCGACCATGTCCCGCCCTATGTCGCTCCTGATCCTGAGAATCCGCTTACGGGTGCTGTTTCTCCCGATATCAGGGAAACTGCCGCGGAACAGGTCCGGCTCAAGAACGAACTGCGTGACGGCATTAATAAAAAAGGTGCCAGGGGTGGCCCGATTGGCCTTGGCTTTAGAGTGCCGATGATCATTGCTTCTCCCTGGACCAGAGGCGGGAAGGTATGCTCACAGGTGCTGGATCATACTTCCCCTCTACAGTTTTTGGAAAAATTTGTACAGAAAAAATTTGGGAAGAAAATTGTACAAGACACCATCACAGATTGGCGACGGGCGGTATGTGGTGATTTGACGGCTGCCTTTACCAAATTTGAGAAGGCAGGTAAAGAACCGTTACCTTTCCTTGACAGGGATCAGTTTGTACAGCGTATCTATAATGCCAAGTTTAAAAAAGAACCGACAGGATATAAGGCATTGACGGATGAAGAGATCAAAGAAATTATCCTACATCCGGAAGCGTCAAAATGGATGCCCGCACAGGAGCCTGGCGTCAGGCCCTCTCTAGCGTTGCCCTATGAACTCTACGCAGATGGGATGTTCAGTAAGACAGATAAGAAAATCGGTATTCAGATGAAAGCCGGTAAACAGGTTTTTGGTACAAAAGCGGCGGGGGCACCTTTTATGGTTTATGCTCACGGCGGCTACTTGACTGAAGCTGCCGAAAGAGGCGCTGCCAAAGATTATGAGCCGGTTCGGGTATGGCATTTTGCCGTTACGGCCGGTAGTGAACTGAACCATGAGTGGCCACTGGAATGCTTTTCTTCTGATCAGTATGATCTCAGGTTATATGGACCCAATGGCTTTTATCGCGGATTAAAAGGTTCTTTAAAGGATCCGGCCATTCATATGAGTTTACAATACGAGCCTAAGCGGATGATGAGCCGTTCGCTGACCGGAAATCTGGTTTTAAAACTCCGCAATGCGGACAGTGTTTATTCTCAGGCGCTCGAGATTGTGGATAATGCCTACGGTAAGGGCAAGATGCAAAAAAGACTAGGGGCCGGCGCACAGACAGATTTAGTGATCAGCTTAAAGGACAGTCAGGGTTGGTATGACTTTACGATCAAAGTGACGGGCAATGACAGTTTTGAACGTCGTTATGCCGGGAGAGTGGAGACGGGCAAACCGTCTGTTTCAGATCCGCAAATGGCCGGTAAAGAGGGTCGTAAAGCCTAAAATATATTATTGAACCAGCTTAATCGTTTTATCAATGAAAAAAAATAGAAACCTGTTGAGGATACCTGTATCGGGCACTGCTAAAAGAAAAAAAATCGCTTACGCTGCCGTTATCTTGTTGTTGTCTGCCGGGCTGCCGGGCTTGAACGCCTGCAATAGTGCGGCGGACAATCATCCGTTGGATGCGTTTGATGCCCAGGCCCATCGGGGCGGGAGAGGGTTAATGCCGGAAAATACAATAGCCAGCGAAAAAAATGCGATTGATTTTAATTCCACCCTTGAAATGGACCTACAGATGTCTAAAGACAGCCAGGTGGTTGTCTCTCATGATGCTTATTTTAATGCAGACTTTTGCCTGACGCCGGAGGGAAAGACGATGGATAAAAAAGATGGCCGGAGTCGGTTACTTTTTAATATGACCTATGACTCCATCCGCAAATATGATGTCGGCCTGAAACCCCATCCGGGTTTTCCGAGGCAAAAGAAGGTGGCCGCTGTGCGGCCACTGCTCTCCGTCTTAATTGACTCTGTGGAGGCCTATGCAAAAACAAAAGGCCATACCAACCATTATAATATTGAGCTCAAGACGAGCCCTAAAGAAGACGGTGTACATTATCCTGATTTAGGGACATACGTTTCCAGGGCACTGCATATCGTCAATGATAAAGGCATTGCGGACAGAACGATGATACAGTCTTTTGATGTCAGGGCCCTTAGAATGGTACATGATTCCTTTCCGGATATTGAAACTTCTTATCTGGTGGGAAAAAATGACACTAATACCGTGCAGGGCTATATCAGTAAATTAGGTTTTACACCGGCGGTCTTTAGCCCGGACTATCATATCGTGACGCCGGATATGGTGGCAGGCTTTCATAAACAAGGCGTAAAAGTTATCCCATGGACACCTAATACGTTAGAAGAGATCCAAAACCTGAAGGATATGGGGGTAGATGGCATCATTACGGATTATCCGGATCTCTATAGCCAGTTAAAAAAATAATTTATTTGATATAATCTTCCAGAAATGACTATAAAGTTTAAAGCTGTTGGGGTCTCCAGCATCATGGAGCTGTTATTGTCTGAAACGAAACGTACAGGCCTGTTTCTCTTGCTGATACTAGGGATAGTCGGATTTGTGACGGCGCAGCCGGCCACATACAGATATACACCTGTCAGCGGATGGTCCGGACAGGTCAATGACAAGCTTGAAGCATTCTTGAATTCAACCAAGGTGATCCAGACAAGAAAAGTGGCCGTATTTGACTGTGACGGAACCTTGTTTGGGCAGGTGCCATATTATTTGGCCGATGAGGCGATCTATGATTATGCTGCGCATCATTATCAGGGAAAAAATGATGCTCGCTCTCAGGAAAAAATGGCTATCATTAAACGGCTGAAGTCGGAGGACAATACCAGCCAGCAATATGTTCAGGACCGGATCGACTTCTTGTCCGGCATGCGCGTAGAAGAAGTGGAAAGAATGGGCAAAGACTGTTTTCATGAAAAATATCAACAGAAATTCTATCCTCAAATGCGGTGCCTGCTGGCTGATTTAAAGGATTATGGCTTCGAAATCTGGGTCGTCAGCGCCTCCCCTGAGCTTTTGTACCAGGGATTTGTGCATGAAGGGCTGGGCATTCCCAAGGATCGGATATTGGGGGTAAAGTCCGTGATCCACCACGATAGCGTTACCAGTCAAATCGTATTTCCTGTGCCACAGGATGGTGGCAAGGCAGACTTGGTACAGACGCAGATAAAAGCGCAGCCTTTATTTGCAGCTGGCAATAGCAGGGGGGACATGGAATTAATGTTAAGTTCAATCGGGCTTAAAATGATTATTAATCCCGATCAGAAAAAAGTAGAAACAGCTGAGAGCGCTGGTCAGATGAAAGGGCATACAGTGCTTGACTTCTGGCGTCAACAGCCGGCTACCGTAATCGTGAGTTGTGAGGACGTGCCCAATTTGCCTAAGGGTGCTACTAATGATACTTATTTTACCACAGCTAAAGAGGGGATAAAGGCCAATGCTGCGCATGCGGCCAACGAATATGAATAGATAAAATATACGGGATGTCAAGTTTGTTGAAGGAGCTCATTGTATTTTGCAGGCGTTAAATTATTTTATCACCTGTTCAAAATATTAAACATGATACAAGGATTTTTGACAGCATTACCTGAGCAGCGTAGACAGGTGTTTACCCAAGCTACGCTACGTTCAGGTGTTCCTCAACAGTTAATGGAGCATGATTGGTGGCAATCTTTTGTGCTCAAAGCAATCTTTCGTTTGCCCATTGCTCCTTATCTTACGCTACATGGCAGTCGTTGCCTGCGCCCCCAGTGAAATGAACCTCCGGTATTAAGCAAATGTATCGATCTGGTCTTTGCCCATGAATTGATCGGCAGATCACCAGTAGAAGCGCCTTCCAAAAGGTACATTAAAAATATCAAGAGAGCGGGCAGCGCTTTCATTGGAAAAGATTTTTGCCACCAGCTCATCCATTATTTGAATGAAGCCCTGATTGGGACAGGTCTTGCGGTCGATGTTCGCCCCGAACCGCTCCCCAGGGACGTCCCGGATAAAAATCCCCGGTGTGTCTATGTGTTTTATCCTTCTTTATTTATAGGAAGGCACACGGGGCATAACACCGGGGTTGTTAAGATTAACGGCACCTTCCTGGCAGCAGCTCAGCAGACGGTTTGAACGATGCAACAGGACCTGTTAACCCCCAATTCGTCTTTTTTAGCCGATCAATCACCAGATTTGGGGTTTATGGTCCGGGCAGTCTCCCCGATGCAGGTACTGACCGAAAAGATGCTGCTACTTCATGAGCTCTATCAGGTTCGGGATCTTCCAGCCAGACTTTTACCGGGTTCCTCCAGGCATTTATATGATATTGTCAGACTGTATGAACAATTACAATCGCAAAAGGCTGTTATTGATGAATCTTTATACAGGGCATTGCGACGACATCGTCAGAACTGGTTTGGGAGAAAGTCAACGGTCTACCGTTCCAGCACCTATAACAAGCTTTGCTTTATTCCACCATGCAACCTTTTAGGTCTGTTAATGGATGACTATAGAAGGCTCAGAAAAGAAGTGCTGTTTGATCAACGGCTGACGTTTCCGGCACTAATTGGTAAAATCCAGCAGATCAATGCCAGTATAAATGGTATTGAATGGCCGTACATGATTGATCAAACGGGCAAAGCTGCTCTGTCTGGTCGATAATCCTTCAAATACCGGTTATTCGGGAGCAAGGGGAGTTGTCAAAAAGGCAATTCCCCTTCTTTTAGCCGGGAAATCAGTAATTTGCTTTTGCGTACCCAAAATACTTTGTTTATTTTTGCAGCATTCCTGTGTTAATGGCATTGCAGATCATTTAATATGAAATGTCTTTTGTGTAAACTGGTTTTTGTTTCGGATGTGCTATTGATTTGCAGGAAGTACAAAATGGTTAATCTGTTCAAATTAACGAAGTCAATCCATTTATGAAAAGCAGATTTTTAACTACAGCCACTTCTTTGGGCATTTTGCTATCACTCGTCCTGATCGGGTGCAAGCCGGCCGCTCTTTATCAATACGGAGCCGCCAAAAACAGCATTAGCTCAAAAAGTATATATGCAGACATGCAGCGTGCCGCTAACTGGCAGATGGACTCAATCAGGCACCGGGGATGGCGTCATCCTATCCAGAACTGGACCAGTGCGGCGCTATACACGGGATTATTAGCCTGGCAGGAGGTGTCAAGCGATTCTGCGACACTGGCATTCTTGACAAACATCGCTGATAGTCTTCAGTGGAAACTTAAATCCGGGCCGGACCGTTATCATGCGGATAATTATTGTATCGGCCAGCTATATTGCAGACTCTACGAATTACACAAGGATCCTGTCAGAATTGCGGATTTAAAAGCATTGGCAGACACGCTAAAAAACAGACCCCATACAGAGTCCCTTGAATGGAAAAATAATATAGGCCTCAGGGAATGGGCTTGGTGTGACGCGCTTTTTATGGGACCACCGCCTTTAGCCATGTTGGCAAAAGTTGCCAATGACCGCAATTATATGAATCTTGTAGATAAATTATGGTGGCGTACATCTGATTACCTGTATGATAAAAATGAGCGACTCTTTTACAGAGACAGCCGTTACTTTACTAAGAAGGAGAAGAATGGACAAAAGGTATTCTGGTCCAGAGGTAATGCCTGGGTGATGGCCGGCCTGGCCAGGGTCCTGGAATATATGCCTGAAGATTATTGGGACAGGAGATACTGGGTGGCGCAGTTCAGAGATATGGCCAGCAGAATTTCCGGGTTGCAGCAGGCGGATGGTACCTGGCATGCCAGTTTACTGGACCCTGCCAGCTATCCGGGAAAAGAGACGAGTGGAACCGCCTTTTATTGCTATGCCATGGCATGGGGCATCAACCACGGTGTACTGGATGCGAGTGTATATACCTCAACAGTTGACAGGGCCTGGGAGGCACTGGTCGGATGCCTGCATCCTAACGGTATGCTGGGATTCGCGCAGCCTATTGGCGCAGCACCGGGATATGTCAATTATGATGATACAGAACTCTATGCTGTAGGGGCTTTTCTGCTGGCTGGGAAAGAAATGATCACCCTGCACAAAAAGACAGAGTAGCCGGCAGGTCGTCGATTATTATCCGTCAGAAAATTGTCCAAATTTAAGAATTTCCTGGGGTATGTGTCTTATTGCTCAATCAGCCCTGAAATGATGTTGACACTCAAAGCTATTATAGCCGCATTAAAGGCAAAGGAAAATAACCCGTGGATCAGGGCTATCTTTCTGATATGTTTATCCGTTATGTCAACATCTGAGACCTGGAAAGTCATACCAATGGTGAAGGAAACATAGGCAAAATCCATAAAATCCGGCCAATTGGGCGTATCCTCTTCCGGATGGCTCGGAAAATCCAATCCTCCAGCATGTTTATCCTTTTTCTCAAGATCCTTGGCATAATACAGATGTGCATACCGGATAGCAAATAAAGTATGTACGAGTATCCAGGACAGAACCATACAGGCTATTCCACCTGAAAGGTTCAGCGCCTTATATAATTGATCTGATCCGGCGGACAAGATCATCTGAATAACGGAAAACAAGGAAAATAATGCCGCCAGCAGTGATACGATAAAGATATAGACCCTGCTGCCGTCCTGGCGTTGTGCCTCACTGCGGATGCCAGTCGAAGAAACTTTCAGCATCGACCACCAGAGCAAGACCAGCTGGCTCAGGCAAAAAGTATCCCAACTAAGTACGACGTGCGAGGCAGGGGGAACCGGAATAAAAAAGAAAAAGGCTACGGCCAGGACCGAACTGATCATCAGTTTTGCTGTCGCTGATAATTTGCTGCCACTCCTTTTATGTTCTGCTCTTGCCATCTATCAAAAATATTTTAAGCTACAACTTTCCATTTCATAAAGCATGTTTAGTGCCATTAGTAGATCTTTATTTCGTCAGTGAACAGAAATCCTTTATAATTTGGAGCGATCACCCGGATATATCTGGCTTTTCTCCCAGACAGGTCAAAATGGTAATTTTCAAAACCTAATCTTTTTTCAGTCACGGCTGTAGTTGTCTTAACAGTACCCTCTGAAATGAAATTTTTATTGTCATCAGACAGCTTAACTTCCACATAACGAGGCATATATACCCCAGGTCCAATGAGCTGCATATATCGAATATCCAGGCTTTTCAGGTCCGTAGCCATGCCCATATCGATTGTTACGTCCATTTGTTTGCCAAGAAATCCTTGCCAGCGATCATCACTATAGGTCAAGGTGCCTGTTATGCCATCCGTTAAAGTAGCGGCTCCAGCTGCTTTATATCTATTGGAGTAAGGCAAGTTATAGGTCACTTTTTTGCCAATTGCATGGTGATAATCTACCGTGAAACTATCGATACGAATAGAATCATAGTCTGGATTTTTGACAACCGCTTTGACCAGGGTATGCCCTTTTACATAAAATGGGTCTTGATATAATTTACCATTGGCCAATGGGTTAGAGCCATTAGTTGAATAATAAATTGAGGGATTGTACAGCTCGCTGGAGAGCGTGATTCTTATCTGGTCATTCGTTTGGTCGACTTTTTCTTCATGCAATACGACGGGGCGGGGTCTACAGTAATTAACCGATGCCCTTTGTAATAATAAATATTGCTGCTGCATCCGCCTTTGGAAATCACTGAAATCCTGCCGCTCGTACGAGGTCCAGCCGACTTCTGCCAGCGCCAGTGCCCTGGGAAAGAGCATGTAATCCGCATGCTCCTGGCTGGGTACCCATTCGGTAAATAAGTTTGCCTGAACACCAAGTAAATAGGGAGTTTGTTTCTTATTTAAACTATCTGCTGGCAAAGGATTAAAATGATATACTTTTGACAGGGGGATATAGCCACCGATCGTTTCTGGCTCTGTTCGCGGATCGGACTGGTAGTGATCCAGATACAGATATTTGCCGGGCGACATGATTGCATAATGTCCTTTGCGGGCCACTTCAATTCCCGTATGGGGGTTGCGCCAAACCATCACAGCGGCTCCGGGCGCCAGGCCACCCTCTGTGATCTCGTCCCATCCCAACAGTTGCCTGTGGAGGGACGAGAGAAATTTTTCGAGTCGCCTAATTCCATAACTTTGAAGACCTTCCAGGCTTGTAATATTATTTTCCTTCATCAAAACCTTACAGGCTTCGCATTCCTTCCAGGATTTTTTGGAAGCCTCGTCGCCACCAATATGTATAAAGCTGGAAGGGAAAATATCCATCACTTCCGTTAAGACATTTTCCATAAAAGTATAGGTCGAGTCACTACAAACGTTTAGCTCATGGACACCGGCAGCGCTACCCGTTGCAGAAAGGAATGGGTAGGCGGCCAGTACCTCTTCCGCATGTCCGGGAAACTCTATCTCCGGAATAATATTTATGCCGCGGATCGCGGCATAGCGCACGATATCTCTGGCTTCAGCCTGGGAATAATAACCGCCATAACTACCTGGGGCCCCTTCGGCAGCATATTTTCTCCCCGCCTTACTCCAGGCCGTCTGCGGGCCTTGCGGTCTGAAGGCGGCCTTGGACGTTAGCAGGGGGTATTTTTTGATTTCCAGGCGCCATCCGGCGCCATCAGTTAAATGCCAATGAAAGTTATTGAATTTATAGAGCGCCATCACATCAATCAGTTTTTTGATATAGGCCGGTGGAAAGAAATTGCGGGATACATCCAGCATTAATCCTCTGTAGGTAAAACGGGGAAAATCAGCGATGCTGACGGCAGGAATTTTACCTCTATTCCATTGCAACTGCTCTAATTGAAGCAAGGTAAATAACCCGTGAATGCCACCTTCTTTACCTGAAGCTGTGATCGAAATTGTGTTTGAATCCACCTGTAGGAGATAAGCTTCTTTGATGTGATTTTTTAATGTATTTTTATTAATGTAACTGTCTGATTTTATTATATTTGTGAATAATAATGCATCTGAAACTTTATGTAAAGTTATTTGCTTTCTGTCTTGAGCGGTAGTGGGGGTTTTGGGGCTTTTCTTTACGGGTAAATGCCATTTCTCCTTTAGTAAGGCAACGGTGGGTGTCCAATCCTCAGGTGCGTCTATTCTAATGGTTGAATCAATCTCAAAGTTTCCCTGGGACTTTTTTAGGCTGACAGGCTTTGGGATGAGATCGTAATTGGGCGTCATTAATGTTTGTGCCAGGACTGGCTGTGTAATGAGCAGTATACAGAAGCTTACAGTTGCCAGCCGGCGTAGATGGTAGGAAGATGCGTGCATGAAAAAAGACTTAAGTCAGTAAATGTACTACTTTTACAAAGCATCAGGCTGACAGAAAGTTAGTAAAATTAATAAAGATGACTTTTCTTTATACATCAATAAAATAACGACTATGAATCACCTTCAAAGAGCTGCCAGATTTAAAGAATTACATTACCGGCCAGGTCTTTTTGTTTCGGCCAATGCCTGGGACGCAGGATCGGCCCGACTGATGGAGCATATGGGCTTCGAGGCCATCGCTACGACGAGTGCAGGTATGGCTTTCGGTCTGGCTAAACCAGACCAGCCGGGCGAGGTTTCCAGAGAGGACGCATTTAAAAATGCCGGGCAGATACTGGATAGTACCTCACTGCCGGTTTCAGCTGATTTGATGAATGGGTTTGGTGATCATCCGGAGGACTGCGCCATTACGATTAAACTCGCTGCTTCTGCAGGTTTGTCCGGTGCGTCTATAGAAGATGCTACCGGAAAAGCAGAGGATCCGATCTATGCATTTAAGTATGCTGTAGAACGCGTTAAGGCCGCGGTGAATGCCGTAAAGGCGCTGAACCGCCCCTTTATATTGACTGCCAGGGCAGAGAACTTCCTAAGTGGCAGGCAGGACTTAAAGGATACGATAGAAAGACTGATTGCTTTTGCGGAAGCAGGCGCAGATGTATTATTCGCTCCGGGTCTGAGCGCCCTGGAGGATATCACAGCGGTAGTAAAGGCCGTTCAGCCCAAACCTGTCAATGTCTTATTGAGCCTGGACCAGTCTGCGTACGGCCTGAAGGAATTGGAAGCGGTTGGTGTAAAACGGGTAAGCCTGGGTTCAGGTTTATTTAGAGCAGCTTATGGTGCCATGCAGGATATGGCCAGTTCATTTCTGCCGGCCGAAAAGCAACCTCTGTTTAGCCCTGTTAAAACACATGGTGATTTCAATCAACTGTTTGAACGCAGATAAGGGATATTGTATGTGCACCGGCAATGAATCACCCCCGGTGGGGGAATTCCCTTTTTTGAAAGGCCAAAATTTAAGTAATACATTGATGCATAGGAGCATTGGTACAGACTTTGTATTTATCAAATATCTGAACGGTCGATTCGGGGCGTAACCCCCAGATGATGATGTGGAAGATAAATAAACCCGAAAACAATTATTAAAAGCAAGAAGATGAAAAAGATCAACGGATTATTTTTGGCCGCATGTGCCAGTTCACTTATGTTCACTGCATGTGGTGATCATCAGCAGACTGACAGGCAAAACATGGATTCTGCCAGTATCAGCCAGCAGATTGATTCGGCGCAGGCGCGTGTTGATGCGGGGCTGGATACCGCTGCTGCTGCCGTAGGAGCTGCAGCGGACGCAGCAAGTCAAAAGGCCAAGGAGATGGGCGAGGCCGCACAGCAAACAGGAGAACAGGCGAAGGCGGAAGCTGAGGAAGCCGGAAATGACACCAGGTCCGGTCTGAAAAAAGCCTGGGACGGCACTAAGAAAGTTGCCAGCGATGTAGGGGAAGGCGTTAAAAAAGGTGCCCAGACTGTCGGTGAGGCGGCCTCTGACGGTGCTAAAGCCGTTAAAGATGCTGTAGACGGAAAAGATGAAAATGAATAGATGTTATTATTGAGCATTTAAAAAGGTCTGCCCCGGCAGACCTTTTTTTTGGGGACTATTTGCATCGCGCTAAAGAGAGGGAGGACATGTCAACCTTTCTTTTTTTTATTCAAAATAAGGCTTATTTTTAGCTTGGTTTGGGTTGAATTTTTCTTTGAAATTAAAACGCAGTTATATGGCAGCATCTATTCCATTTACATTAGTGCCTTTTAGAGAAAGTGACTACACAGACTACCAGTCCCTGACAACTGATCCACGGATAATGGAGATGATCACCGGTCAGGCCCTGGATGAAACTGAAAGCCGGGCGCATTTTGACCGGGTGCTGCAGCAAAATCAAATTGCACCGGGCTTTGGGAATTTTAAAATTATCAACGAGGATAATAATGCATTTATAGGTCTGGCCAAACTGGTACTACATAATCCTGACGATAGGGAAGTAGAGATCGGCTTCATGTTACTGGAAACTTACTGGGGGAAGGGCATCGCTTCTGCGGCAACCCGGCAGTTGATCGATTTTGCCCGGACCAAGCCTCAGCTGCTGCGGGTAAAAGCTATTTTAGACCCCCTGAACAAGGCTTCCAGAAAAATCCTTGTGGGCGAAGGCTTTGTTTCTGAGTTTGTTGGTGAAATAGACGGACTTCCGGGTGAAGTGATGAACCTGGTTCTCTAAAAGAAAACCCAAAAACACCAGGTCGGATCAGTCGCTGTGGCCAATTTAGGGTTTTGTTGCCAGTCAGGTACCACTCTTTGTTGTAAATTGTGGAGTGAAATGAATTGTATGCAATGCTTAATTAACATTCAGAAAATATCCCTGCTGTACTGTGCACTGCTTTTCTCAATGGCGAGTTGCGCCGGACAGGGAACTAAAAATCAACATATGGAAAATTCAGTAACACAGTCGGGCAAAACAACCGGGCATGAAAACAATCCTTATTATTCCAGAACGGATACGGAGGTGTTGCATGTCAGTAATGAAGAGTGGAAAAAGATACTGCCACCGGACTTATATAATGTGGCCAGGGAACAGGGGACGGAGGCGCCTTTTAAAGGGAAGTATTGGAATAGTGACCAGATCGGCACCTATTACTGTGCCGTTTGTGGTAATAAACTTTTTGATTCCGATGCAAAATTTGCCAGCTCCTGCGGATGGCCCAGCTTTTTTGAAACAGCCAGAAAGGATGCCGTTGTCTATAAAGAAGATTATTCTCATGGTATGCATCGGATAGAAGTTGAATGTGGCAGATGCCACTCTCATTTAGGGCATATTTTTGATGACGGTCCTGCTCCAACGCACAAAAGGTATTGTATGAACTCTGTCTCACTGGACTTTGAGCCGCATAACTGAGTAGCAAAAGAGAAGGTACGATGATAATTAACAAAAGGGTAGGCAAGCAGATATTGTCTACCCTTTGTTATTAGTAGCCGTCTTCTCATGTCTTGTGAACCGAATAACAAAACAAAAAGAGCTGCCTGGCAAAGCAGCTAAAAAGGGGAGTGTCTAAATTTGCTCCGTTATTTAAATTATAAGATCAAAACAATTTTAATGAAAGCAGTTCAAGAATTGAGTGTAAATAAGGCAGTGGTGCTGAGGTTCAATAAAGAGTTGATGGAAGATTGTAATACGGAAGCATTAGAGAAGTTGGTGGCTGATGATTTTATCAACCATACGGCTGCCGGCACGGTGGCTAAGGATCGGCAGGGACTGATGCGGTTTATAACGCTCCTGCATACGGGGTTCTCTGATTTCAGGGTGGAAATACATGAACAGGTAGAAGAGGGAGACGTTGTGGCCAGTCGCAAAACAATCTATGCCAGGCATACCGGAGAGATAATGGGACATGCTCCTACAGGCAAGGTCGTTGAATTCAAAGTCATGGATTTTGTCCGGCTCCGGGAGGGTAAATATATTGAGCACTGGGGGCAAAATAACGTGATGCAGGTGATCGGGACCTTGTAAAGCTCTTCTTGAAACCAGGCCGGGAATGCCAGACAGATGTACTGTCGGTCTGGAAACGACCGTTAGCCGGATATTCCAGGTGTTACCTATCTTTGGTGGACAAATCAATCATCATGGGAGCAATTAATATCGAAGAAGAAAGAGATGACTATAATCATAATAATGCACTCAACTTTGATAAGCAGCAGTGGAATGGACTTTTAGAACAGGTAAAGCAAGCAGCTTTGTCGTATCTATTACAAATGGACAAGCAACCGGTCTGTGTGGATCCTGCTTTGCCCCTGCCACAAAAAACCGGGCTTTCTCAAAAGGGCCTGGGAACTGAGAATGTATTGAAGCTTTTCAAAGAAACCTGGACACCGCATCTGGTAGGCTCCAGCGGGCCGCGTTATGTAGGTTTTGTGACCGGTGGCGTGACTCCCGCTGCCTTGGCAGGAGACTGGTTGACCAGTGTCTGGGATCAAAATACGCAGGCGGTATCCGGGCAGGGAGATGTTTCTGCCCGTCTGGAGATGGCAACCGTTGATTTATTAAAAGAACTACTGCATCTGCCCGAGGATTTTATGGGGGGCTTTGTGACAGGGGCAACCATGTCCAATTTTACCTGCCTGGGCACGGCCCGGCAATGGTGGGGAGCACAAAAAGGTCTGAATATAGCGCTGGATGGCCTCAAAGAAAACATACCGGTGCTTTCCGCTACTGCACACTCATCCAGCATCAAATGTCTTTCCATGTTAGGGATCGGCAGTGCGAATCTGACCATGGTCAAAATGTCAGAAAATGATCGGGAGATAATGGACATGAGGGATCTGAGCCAGAAAATAATTTCTTTAAAAGGAGCACCCTTTATATTGATATCAAGCGCCGGTACAGTTAATACGGTGGATTTTGATGATTTTAAAGCCATCGGTGCATTAAAGAAAAAATTTAATTTCTGGTGGCACGTGGATGGTGCATTTGGCGGTTTTGCTGCTTGCAGCTCCGCCTATCAACATTTGGTGGCAGGGTGGGAGGAAGCTGACTCCATTACTGTCGATGGACATAAATGGCTGAACGTTCCCTATGACAGTGGTATATTTTTTATCCGCAAAAAACACCACCTGTCTGCCTACAATACTTTTAGAAACTCAAACGCTCCTTATTTAGGGGAAATTGATAATGACACGCTGTTGGATAAAATGAATTATCTGAACTTTTTGCCTGAGAATTCCAGACGATTTCGGGCGCTGCCGGCCTGGTTCAGCCTTATGAGTTATGGCAAGGAAGGCTACCGGCAAATTGTTGAGAATAGTGTGGAAAGAGCCAGGGAACTCTCCGACTGGATTGAAACACAGCCAATGTTACGTTTAGTGGCGCCTACCCGGCTTAACAATATTTGCTTTACATTAAAGGACGGGGCCCCGCTTGCTGTTGATCGTTTTTTATACAAACTCAATAGCGAAGGCGATGTCTTTATGAGTCCGACTGTATACAAAGGTAAAAAAGCGATCCGGGCTTCTTTTGTTAACTGGCAGACTTCCCGTGCCGACATCCGTCGTATTGAAAAAGTGATAGCTAGAACACTGGATCAACTTTAAAACACCCCAAAAACATTTTTATATGCGTCTCAGAAATATCACCGTTTTTTGTGGTTCCAGTGCGGGAACCGACTGTATTTATCAGAACGAAGCCTTTAAGCTGGGTCAAACCCTGGCTCAAAAAGGAGTGGGGCTGGTCTATGGCGGGGCCAAAGTCGGACTGATGGGAGCAGTGGCTGATGGCGCCCTTCAAAATAAAGGGAAGGTCATTGGTGTCATCCCGAGGTTTCTGCAATCAGTGGAGATCGCGCATGAGCGTTTGACGGAATTGATTTTAGTCGAAACGATGCACCAGAGAAAAGCCAAAATGGATGAGCTGTCCGACGGTATTATCGCGCTGGCCGGTGGATTTGGCACGCTGGAAGAACTCTTTGAAATGCTGACCTGGGGCCAGTTAGGCTTACATAAAAAACCGGTTGGGCTGCTGAACACCGATGGTTTTTACGATCAGTTGCTTTTGTTGGCTGATAATATGGTCAATAAGGGCTTTTTGAAGCCCATCAACAGAGATATGCTTTTGGTAGATGCAGACATTGAGAGACTGCTCGACAAAATGCATCAGTATGAGCCGCCACTGGTTGGTAAATGGGTGGCTAAAAACAGAGAAACACTGAAAGACAAGTTGTAAGCTGCGTATTTTATGCCATTTGCTAAAATTAATACATATTTTTTGTAAAATTATTGGGTGAATTACTTATCTTTGTTTCCACAAGGGAAGCCCGCTTTTGCCCGCTTCTTCGATTTGCCGGAACACTGCTTTTACTAATACTAAAGAGAAATTAAGTTTAAACCAAGGTGGACGACTGATGCCGGATATCCAATATTCAGGGTACTGGTACAACTATATACCTGTTAAATTCAATATGTTATGAATACTACTAGAAAAACAATGCCAAAAAAGGTTCCCGTGCATCAAGGACAAAATATAAAACGCATTCGCCTGTTACTGGGTATTGCGCAAAAAGAAGTGGCCGCAGCCCTGGGTGCAGGATGGACACAAAAGAAAGTTTCCAGAGTTGAAAGTACGCCGAATGTATTACTGCGGGTCCGGCAACAACTTGCCCAGTTCTATGCGATCGACATGGCTCTCTTTGATACATTTGATGAAGCTGCCGGCCGGCTGGCATTAATTTATATCATGAAAATTAAGAAGCAGCTGGCATTTTGGCATGATGATGATGATGAACGGATGCTGGAAGACATTACAGGTTTACTGGAAAAGGCTTCTGTAGCTATTGATAGGGAAAGACAGAATATGCAACTATTATTAAGACTATTGCAACAGATAAAATTTAAGTCAGCGAGCTGGAGGGAGAAGCCGCCAAGCCAGTGGCCCGACGGGGTTAAAGAGCCGGCTTTGCGGTATGGAAAAGTGGCCTAAGCGCAAAAAAAAATTAAGGAACAATTGAACCCGTTACCACTGTATTCACCTGATAGGTGTTTACATTGTGTGATCGTCGACTATCCCACAAAAAAATACATCCGGTTTTGTTTTTGTTCCTTAATTTTTATCGATTGAAAGTTTTGCCTAAACTAACTGTTGAATTTGTATTGAATTTGATTTAATATTTTTTCTACCTACTAATTGGTTACCGAAAAGAATTTACCAAAGCAGCAGCGGACAGCTGAAAGTACATGGAAAGCAACTGCCCGCAACCCTTTGGCTAATAGCTAAACCGGCGCTTTCGGTTTAGCGGCTAGTAACAAGTTGTTGGCTATTGACTGAAAAAAGATATCACTATTTAATATATAACGATGGAGCGTACCTGCCATACTGAGACAGGAAAACCACGGCCATCTCCTGCTGGAATAGCAGGCCCCGTAGTGGTCGTAAAAGGATATGTATTGCCGTAAAACCATATAACCGTAGCTGTCGAAGGCCCGTCCCGAAGGAGGGGCGCAGGCGTTTATTTATTTTTTTGTTGAAAAATTTGGTATTCGTATCAAATGCCTCATCTTTCAATATAACACAAAGCATATTTTAAATATCGAAACGATCCGATCTCCGTTAGGAATACTAACAGTAAAAATCTACATTGATCACGGATTATTTTTTGGAAGCAATTCGCGGAACCTGCTTTGTGGCCAGGTCCTGCAATCGTCATTCAAAGATGAATCATTTTACGGTAACAACAAAAAAATAGGCGTAAAATTTTTTTAGTCAATTTCATTTTTTTTCAGCTGCGGTTATCGCAGCTAATAGATAGACCCAGGGAGCATTCCAGTTAATAGCCACTTCATTCACACTGTATGCCTGATCGTTATCGATATAGGACAGGTCGGCGCGCTTCGAGGGGTAGCCCTTTACGCCGTCTTGTCTTCCGGGATTCGGGCCGCCTACCAGAAATCCGGGTATCGGGTCTTCTATATCATCGGCGATACTGATGCGGTGATGCGGGTGCAGAGGGGAAAGGCTGCCAAAACCGGTGACAAAACAATAGCCGGTAGCATTCCTGCCAAGCAGGTAGTCCAGATTGCCTAACGCGGCATCTCTATAAATATTTTTATGTGTCAGCAGGTAGGCCGTCATTAAGATCCAACCCTGATTGGCTGCACTGCTGTTGCTGCCCCAGCTAAAATCCGTTGCCCGTCCACCCATCACCGTGCTGAATCCCGGATTGATCTGCTGTGTTAACTGATCGGCTAAATGTATGACAGCCGCTTTTGCACTTTGCTGAAGGGCTGCCAGGGTATGATGATCCTCTGCTGACCAGCCTTGTATATTTTCAAAACCCTTAGCTGTTGCTTTGGACAACCAAATCGCGCCGACGGCGCCCACATCACTCCAGGAAGGAATATTGAGATGTTCCGGTGCATCGTGTGCTATAACGGGCAGATAACGCTTGTCTTTTGTCATCAGAAGAAGACTGACGGCTGTCTGATACCACTCGTCTTGCAGATTTTTGTCCCCATAGGCGCCGGTGGTGATTTTCGGCCGGTTTTTTCTATTCATAGCGTCCTGGTCATATACCACCAGTGGGTGGGTCTTCGCCCAGTCCCAGGCCTTGACGGCTGCTTGCCGCAAACTGTCTGTGAGTCCTGGCAGTTTATTCCTATAGGCGGCCAGCGAGCGAGCAGCGCTGGATGTCGCCGCTGCGAAGTCCAGCGCCGCCGCTGTTGTTTTCTGTATGACATAGCGTTTGGCCTGATCGCTTTGCGGCATTTCCATGCGGTCAAAATTGGCAGAGGTGAGTTTATGGTAGACGCCGCCGTCGGCCGGATCCTGCATTTTAAGCATCCAGCGGAGGTTATAGAGTATTTCATTTAGGAGGTCAGGTAGCCCTTTGTCAGATTCGGGAATCCCGAGGTCCAAGGATGCAAAAACAGAAGGATAATCAGTAAGCGCTTCCAGTAGCGTACTGACGGTAATCCCGGAATTCACGATGTATTTGTTATAGTCACCGGCGTCATACCACCCGCCCGGTGCACGGAGCGTATTGTTTTTACTGTGTGCGGCCGATGCAACAGAAGAATGGATATAAACGATTGTGTCCGGATGCCCTGCTTTTCTGGCCCAGCGACCCGCATACCTGGCCGTCAGATCCATAGAAGCTCTATTGTAGTAGTAGGCTTTTACCGCTGCTTTTAAAACTGCATCGAATGGGTTTTGCTGAATGATAAACGGATAAGAGACACCCTGACCGGGTATAGAAAGATAATAGTGGCCTTCACGTGACAATTTTGAAAAGTCTGCCAGATAATTGACCTTTTTGGCATAGAGGTCTGCCGCCGGCGTTGATTGCAGTTCCCCTCTGAAAACCGTATCGGCAAACTGATTGAGCGCAATAATATAAAAAGGGAGTTTATGCTGACCGGGGAACAGATAGCTATCCATGATAGCAATTTTAGTACTATAGGGCGCATAGCCGATCTGGTTGGCCCGGATGCCACCGGCCGGTTCATCTGCATTGAGGAATTGGGCGTGTAATGAACAACTCAGGCCAATACTCAACAGTAGCGGAAAAGTCATACGCGCTCTTCGATGCTGATCAACTGGTATTGCAATATCTCTTTGGAAAAATTGCAAAAAACGCGATAGCTTATTTCTGTTGTTCTGGGCACTCCTGTTATTTAGCTTATGACCATTTCCCCTGCACATATCCAGACAGATTTTTCTATTGGTGGGCTTGATTACTATGAATTTTCAGCAATTGCAATTTAACAGAAAAAAAGCAATTATCCCCTGTCTGGAATAAAAATTATCAAAGCCCTGTCTTGCCGGGAACCCAATAGGGTTCAGCATGGATCTGTTTGCGGTGAACACCCAGCCCGATCAATTCTTTTTTTATTCTTTGTATATGTAATCCGTTACCTGCCAATATAAACTGTGCCTGTGCCCAAGTTTTAATAGCAGAACTGTCGAATATCGTAAACCCCGGTACGTAGACAGATATGTCCTTGTCAGCCCGCTGGACTAACTCATAGCTGGCCAGTCCCAGTGCATCCGGCAAATCATCCTGGTCTTTACCCAGATGCAGCAGCGCGTAAAAGCGTTTTCCTAAGGACTGAAAGTGCGTTTGCAATGCACAGGCCAGTCCCAGTGTACTCTCATCTCCATATAAGAAATAACTGGCTGCAGATTCCGCTACTTTCCTGCCCCTGGCCATACTGACCGGGATTTGTTGGCCTGGCTTCAGGTTTTCAAAAAAACGGGCGCCTGGCCCGTTTCCATGGATATGGGCCAGAATCTGAAAAATATCTTCCTGTTCGTCTATAAAAGATGGTGTATAGTTTCTAAAGGCATTGGCGCTGACTCGGATCGAAACGGCATAGCCGGGCCGCAGGTTAAGGCCGGCCAGATTTCCCTTAAATATAATAGACCGGACTTCAGGACTTACCCAATCAGTTGCGACGACTTCGAACACGGGCATTTTTGATGAAAGCGCTGTTTCCAATAAATCTGCCATCCATTTAGGTACATTTGGCATGAGGATATGCATTTTAGGTGTTTGGATAGAGTCTCTTGCTATGTTGTTGAAAATGGCATCACTAGCAAGGACTGCTGCAACAGCTGTGATAAAGCTGTTTTTCTTTGACTCTGCAAAGTAAAAAAGGCTGTTATAAATAAAATAGGTCTAGTCCTTGAAATACTGGTATTATTCTCGGATTTGTTTTCTGAATTCCAGCGGCGTGACGCCGCAGGTTTTTTTGAAGAGCTTGCCAAAATGTACCGGGTCATCATAGCCAACCAAAAAACAAATTTCTTTGATACTGAGATCCGTCTTATACAAGTGTCGCTTCGCTTCTAAAAGGCTGATCTCCTGGATATGCGCTGTGACAGATTTCCCGGTCATTGCTTTAATGGTATCGCCTAGATAAGCAGTTGAAATATTCATCTGTTCGCTATAGAAGCCCGGCTTTTTATGGCTGACAAAATGCGCCTGCAATAATGTTTTAAAATGAAGTTCTATGGCCTTAGAACGGTCTTTCACTTTTGCGGTCTGTGCGCAGCAGTCTTTAAGGGATCCTGCTACCCATTGTAAGGTGCTTACAAACAGCCCCTGCAGGGCAGCTGTCTGCTCACTGCCACTGGCCTCACGGTTGATCTGTTCCAGTAATTGCAATAGCTGGACAAGCTGATCATAGAGCCTGCAATCTGCATCAAGCGCAAACGGGTCCTTAAAAATACATTCCAGTGTCTGCGCAAGTTCCGCGTCCATCAGCAACGGATCAAAGGCGATGCTCCAGCCGGTCACATTTCGGCAATGATCGATGTAGTGTACCTGCCCGGGAAATACCATTACGATTACCGGAGCGGTCAGGGTATATTTTTTAAAGTCCAAGAGAAAATTACAGGAACCTCCTATCGCAAAATTAAATAGCGCATGAGTGTCTCTATGCGGCACATGGATATTATCGGCCTGCCGCAAATCCTCATTCACGTAATGATGCATGAAAATACCCGATTTTGCATTGTGGGGCAGATGATGTTCCGTAATTATTTTTTCTCTTTTGGACACGTCAAAATCTTTAATGAATCACCTTGGCGAAGGGTGTAGTGTGATGCGTTGGAAACGACTGCGCAAAAATAGTATAATTCCAGTGGATCACAAACGGCACCTGAAAAAAATCACAGATAGGGGAATGGCTGTATTATAGATTTTATCTATAACGTGTCAAAGTTCGATGCTGAAATCAATTGCACAAAAAAACAACGAAGATTCTACCGAAATGCGGAGTGGTTTGTCCCTCTAATTTGACCGCTTACCGAATAAACCCGAAAAAAGGGGGAGAAAAAAGTACGGTTTACTAATTTTACAGTCCCAACCAAAGGACATCGACAAGCATTAAACAAGATTGTGGCTATGAGCAAGGAAGGGTGTCTACGTTTTTTTTGCAGATTTGTCCAATAGCGTCCGGTTGGTTCGTTATTACCATATTTAATTATTAGTCATGCAGGCAATTTTAGGAGCCGGCGGTGCCATTGGCACTGAGCTGGCTAAAGCACTCAGAATCTACAGCCCGGATATCCGCCTGGTCAGCAGGAATCCCAAAAGGGTTGGCCCAGATGACCAGTTATTTGTAGCGGACCTTAGACAGGCTGATCAGGTATCGGCTGCCGTGAAGGGGACGGAGGTCGTCTATCTTACCGCAGGGTTACCTTACGATTATAAAGTCTGGCAACGGGACTGGCCGGTTATCATAAAGAACGTGATAGATGCCTGCATTACACATCACAGCCGTCTGGTGTTTTTTGATAATATATACATGTACGATGGAGATAATCTCAATCAGATTATGGAAACGCACCGTATTGATCCAAGCAGCAGAAAGGGGAAGGTCCGCGCTGAACTCATTCGCATTATCTGGGACGCCGTTAAAACCAGAGGGCTTTCGGCACTTATCGCCCGTTGTGCAGATTTTTATGGGCCTGGGGTGAATAACAGTGTTTTAGGAGAAATGGTCATTAAGCCGTTAAAGCAGGGCAAGACGGCTAATTGGCTGGTCAGTGATCATTATCGGCACAGCTTTACATATACAGTAGATGCGGCCAGTGCAACGGCGCTGTTAGGCAATTGCCCTGAGGCCTTCGGCCATACCTGGCATCTGCCGACCGCCAAGAATCCACCTTCCGGCAGAGAGTGGATTGAAATGGTGGCCACTGAACTCGGCGTAAAACCTAGAAAAAGAATTGTGGGTAAAACCATGACCAGCCTTCTGGGACTATTTATGCCGGTTATGAGAGAATCCAGAGAGATGCTCTATCAGTACGATAAAGATTATGTATTCAACAGTGATAAGTTTGAGAAGCGTTTTGCTTTTCAGCCCACTTCATATGAAGATGGCATCAAGGAGATCCTGCGCTCTGAACCTCCGGGATTAAGTTAGACAAATATATTTGAACGCTTTTGCTTTTGAGGCCTTTTATCAAAAATGCAGTTATTGCATGTCTGGTAAAGGCCTTTTTTCATTGACCAGATCAAAATTAATCATGGCGCCAGCCGTCATACCTGTGGCCAGAGCGGTGGAAAGCGAGCGGAATCTGGAGCTGTTATCGCCTGCGGCGTAAAGACCGTTGACTGAAGTGTGTCGGGCTTCATCTACCTGGATATGACCGGCAGGGGTTAACTGATAGTTCAGTTGCTGTTGCAAGTCCAGGGCTTGTTTTACTGGCGGCAAAACATACAAAACTTGCAGGGGGACCTCAATTTCAGGGTGATCGGAGGATTGCAGCAGGATCTTTTTAATTTGCCCATTGTCATGGTCCAGGGACTTGATTTTGCCGGATACAACCGGAATCTTTTGCTGAGCCATAAAAGCGGATGCAGCTTCGTTGAAACGGAATGTTTCATTGGTAAATACCTGTAGGTCGCTGGTCCATTGTTTGAGCAGGCTGATGATATGTAGTGCGTCTCCGCTGGTAGCCAGGACACCTGTTTTGCCGCCCTTGAATTCGTATCCATGACAATACGGGCAGTGGATAGCCGATTTGCCCCAGCATTCCCTGATGCCGGGAATATCCGGTAACTCATCTTTTAGCCCCGTGGCCAGGAGTACTTTTTCAGCCAGGTAATCATTACCGGAGGCTGTATGAATGATAAAACCGGTCTGCTGCCGGCGGACATCCGTTACCTTGTCCGCTAGTACCTTGACTGAAGGATATTGCAATAATTGTTTTCTGGCGTCTTTGTGGATTTCCATGGGCGGAACACCATCACTGCCCAGGAAATTATGGGCATGCGGTGCGAAACGGTTGCAGGGTTCACCCGCATCCAGAACGACCACCTGCCTGAGTGCCCTGCCCAGGGTCATGGCAGCGGCCATTCCGCTGTAACTGCCTCCGATGATCATTACTTCTGTTGAATGGATATTCTTTATGTCTGACATGTGTTTATATTTTGTCCGGTCCTCAATAACTGTATACTTGCTTCCACCGGCAAAGATAGTGATTTACTTTGTAAATGCAACTATGTTTCATATTTTTTAATATCAGGCATAAAGAAACAGGCTGAGGTTGCCACTGGAGGCAAACGGTTGCGCGGCAGATATTCGGATACTTTCTGTATTTTAACGGCCAATTTTTTACGAGTCAAACCTTTCCATCAGAAGCCCATGATTTTGCGCAGTGTGACATACCGAACCTTAGTAGGCTGTTTTTTATCCATAACCTGTAGTATTAGCAGTGCCTATGCACAGGGCATTGAAAGAGATACGGCGGCGCTGCTGGCCGGTGTCGGTCCAATAGAAGTACCGGCAGCGGCTGCTATCGGCGCTGCTGGTTCTGCCGGCATCCCGCTGCGCCTGCCAAAGACCCCTGAGGGATACCACCTTGTATTCAAGGGAACAGATCATTTACCCGTTATCACGGCAAAAGGGAATGTACTGGCACCCGTATCTGATACGAAAGTGTCTGTCTATTATCAATTGGTGGCCGATACAGACCCGGGGTTTTTCCTGGACCTGTCCCGGATCGTAACCGTACCTGCAGCAGTGGGCGATATGGCCGGAGCCAACAAGGCTCCGTTTGTGATACCCGCCTTAAAAGAATGGAGGGGTGGACAGGGATATTTCAGCGTAAGCGCTCAATCTAAAATTGTGCTGCCTCCCCATCAAAAGGAGTCCCTTGCCAGCCTTTCCAGCCAGCTGCAAAGGGAGATACTGGAACAAACCGGGTTATTGCTGGACATAAAGATTGGCCATCCTGGCAGAGCCGATATCTATCTTGAATTGTCTGACGCATTGCCAAGATTGGGAAAAGAGGGATATCAGATGGAGGTAGGAGAGTACCTGCGTATCGCTGCCCCCGGTTATAAGGGACTGTTCTGGGGTACAAGGACAGTTTTACAATTATTAGATCAAAGTCTTACGATCGCCCGGGGGCTGGCAGCGGACTATCCAAGCTATCCGGTCAGGGGACTCGTGCTGGATGTGGGCCGTAAATTCTTTTCCATGTCGTTTTTACAAAATTACGTCAAGTTGCTGTCTTATTACAAGATGAATGATTTTCAGATTCATTTGAACGATAATGGATTTAAAAAATATTTTGGAGACAACTGGGACAGCACGTATGCAGCATTCAGGCTGGAAAATGATCGCTATCCCGGTCTGACAGCAAAAGACGGACATTACACCAAGCAGGAATTCAGGGACCTGCAGGCCCTGGGTCGCCGGTACGGGATACTGATCGTACCTGAGATAGATGTCCCGGCTCATGCCCTTTCTATTACCCATGCCGTCCCTGAAACCGGCTCAAAAAAGTATGGAATGGACCATCTGGATCTACATAATCCGTTAACCGATACCGTGGTGCATCATATTTTCAAAGAATATCTGGAAGGACCTGATCCTGTCTTTACCGGCCCTGTCGTTGACATAGGCACTGATGAATATGCCAAAGCAGAAGCGGAGGCGTTCCGTGGCTTTACAGATCGGGTCATTGGTTGGGTCCAGGATTACGGTAAACAAGTGAGGTTATGGGGCGCGTTAACCTGGGCGGAAGGAAAGACCCCGGTACGGGTGAAAGGCGTTACGATGAATACCTGGTATAATGGGTATGCCGAGCCTCGCGCCATGAAAAAACTGGGTTATCCGCAGATCAGCACACCGGACGGCTGGCTGTATATCGTTCCGGCAGCAGGGTATTATTACGATTATCTGAACGTAAAGCATCTGTATGACAAGTGGACGCCTGCACAGGTGGGCAATGTCCGTTTTGAGGCAGGCGACACCTCCGTCATCGGCGGTGCTTTTGCTGTTTGGAATGATATCGTTGGTAATGGCATTACGGCTCAAGACGTGACGGACAGAGTCTTTCCTGCATTACAGATACTCAGTCAGAAAATGTGGGGAGGGGAAGATAAGCGGCTTGATTTTAAAACCTTTGACCAGCTGCGCGGCGGTATCGGTGAAGGGCCCGGGCTAAACTTAAGAGGCAGGCTGGGAGCGTATGACGGCCCGGATACCTTGAAGCCGGTGAAAGAAAATTGGTTAGAGGAGGTTACAGACAATGCTTTCAAAGGCGTTCGTAAAATCAGGCGCTCACGTCTGGACCGGCAAGGTGTTTTGGCGGGGACACACATACAAAATGTCTGGAGTTTTCCGGATACCAATGCTTATGTGGAATTGCCCGTTGAAGAGATTGGGTATGATTATACGGTATCTTTTTACCTGTATCGGGCGAGCAACAATAAGAAAAATAATGACCCGGAAACGCTATTTAGCTCAAAACATGCGAAGGTATTGCTACATCAGCAACAATCCGGAAATCTGGGCTTTTCCAGAGAAGGATATGACCTGAGTTTTAATTACCGTGTCCCTGAAAACAAATGGGTTCAGATTACAATCACCGGTACCAATAAAGGGACGGCTTTGTTTATAGACGGCAAGGCGCAGGATAGTTTGTATAATCATTTTCTCCAGTATAACGATAAGGATAAAACCAAAATGCGAAAAGTGGAAACACTTGTATTTCCTTTAAGGAGACTGGGCGGGTTTACAGGAAAGATCACGGGATTGACAATTTATAACAGAGCGTTGACCTGGCAGGAAATTGGCCGGCTGTCTGCCACGGGTGAGCACTAAAGCGGATTTTGATACCTTTGGAACCATGAAGCAAATTACCATCGAGGGGAAGTACATTCTAGATATTCCTTCTTTTTATAAGGAAATAAACCGGGTGTTTATGCAAGGGGAGAACTGGCAGTTGGGGCAGACGCTCGACGGATTCAATGACCTGCTGTATGGAGGATTTGGTTTGATGAAATCCAATGAAGAAGTTATGCTCATCTGGAACGAATTTTCCAGCAGTAAAGCGGCGCTGGGATACACGGCTACCAGGGATTATTATCTGGCAAAACTGGCGCCGGGCAGTCCTTTTAACCAATCCTGGTTTCAGGGGCAATTGACGGCATTAGAGGCAGGCCACGGTAAAACTTACTTTGACATCATCCTTGAGATTATCGGTGAGCATGCCAATATCCATTTAATTGAGCGGTGAGCTGTTATTGGATGCTGTATGGCCCGCCGCATAAATAAACAACGCCTGTCAGCTAACTATTCTACTGACAGGCGTTGTCTATTATGAAGTTCCTCTTGCGCTATCAGTTCTCTGTCCCGCCGGAGAACTGTTCAAATAGTGCCTTCATTCTGGCAGCTATTTCAGGATAATCTTTGATGACATTGGTTCGCTCAGCCGGATCTGCATTTAGTTGAAACAATTCCTCTTTTGCCGGCTGTGCAGTCGCCGTAATGCTGCCGGATGTGGTGGCCGGCACGCGGCGGTATTTCCAGCCGTCTTCTGTTCTGACGGCTTCGGCCTTGCCATGGTTGACCAGATAGATCGGCTGGTGGTGGAAGGCTTTAGCAGGTTGTTTGCCCGTGAGCAGGTCACTGATATCCTGCCCGTCCAGCGTTCTGCCTTTCGGTAGTGAAGCACCACTCCAGGTAGCCAATGTCGGTAATATATCAAGATTGCTGATCATACTATGCAGGGTGCCGGTTCTGAGATGGTTTTTCCAGTACATAATAAACGGCTCTCTGACACCTCCTTCATAGCTTTCTCCTTTGGAACCTCTAAATACTCCTTTTGTACCGGGATGCCAGCGTTTGGTAACGCCGTCATCCGCACACCGCCCTGGAAAATCAATCCAGGGCCCGTTATCGCTGGAGAAGATAAAGATTGTGTTATCCAATAAGTCTTTTGCCGCCAGTTTCTGCCAGATCAGCGCCAGATTGGAATCCAGGTCTTCCACCACAGCGCCCAGTGCACCGGAGGCCTTTCTCTTATCCTTTAAATAGGAGGCAGAGGCTGCATAGGCGATCGGCAGGTGGGGCATGTTATAGGCCAGGTACAGGAAGAAGGGCTGCTCTTTTTTTTGCTGATCCAGGACAGAAAGGGCTTCCTTGGTATACAGATGGGTCAGCATGGAGTCCTCTGGCTTTATAATGACAGGCGTCCGTCCCCTGAATATCTTGATGGTGGTATCTGTTTTTACATAGGGTGCCCGGTAGTCATGGCTATAGAGCATACCAAAGTAACTGTCAAAGCCCTGAGCGGTTGGATAATTATAATCCTCATGATCGCCTAAATGCCATTTGCCGATCATGGCTGTTTTGTAGCCCACCGTCTTCAGCATTTCAGCAATGGTTACCTCCTGATCGTGTAGCCCCCGTTTGGAGCCGGGACCAATAGGATCTGGCAGGTCATAACGGGAGGCATACCGGCCCGTCAGTAAAGAAGCTCTTGAAGGTGTGCAGGATGGACTGGATACGACATAATTGGTCGCCCGGATACCTTCGCTGGCTACAGAATCCAAAAAGGGAGTCATCACGACCGGATTCCCATAACAGCTCAGATCAGAATAGCCCATGTCGTCGGTGAGCACAAAAATAATGTTGGGTTTTCTCTGTGCCACTGCCTGCAAGGCGCATAAGCATCCAATTAACAGACTTGCCGTGGAAAGAAAATACATTCGCTTCATAATGAGGCTTATTAAAATTATATATGAAAAATAGGTGATCGACCCGGTACTTTTCCCGTCGTTAACAGTGTCAGCTATATAGGCTGCGGGACTTCTGTTCTCCCGGGAAGTGTCCAAACTTAAAGCAATCAGCTTAAAAAAACATGCGCGCTGCCACTTTTTTTTGTAAAAAACGCCGGTTTGGTTCTGCTTCGGTCATTACCGAAATTGATCTGTTTTCTCCTTTTTTAAAGGCTGATTCTTTTGTTTTAATGCTTAAAAGCCGGTATTCGAAAAAAAATAAAACTAAAATAGAGGTAATTCGAATTAAAAGTTACTTATAATGGTTGTTAAGTGAAATTATGCTGCTTGTTTAGGCCGATTTACCAGCATATTGATGGGGTTGTCCGGCGGTTGCCTTTGTTACGTTTGGCTGTTGTTAACCTATTAAATGAAGATTTATGTAAATATATTGTCTTTTTTTGTCGAAATTCTGCCTTATGCTTAACCATTTCTTCACAATTACGCAATACGATGGTTACACTGAGAAACGAGTTTTGCAGCGGCAAAAAAAGAGGAAAAAGAAGTTGTTAGATGCACAAGAAAATAAATACCATTAAATATTAAACAAAGAAGCACAATGAGACGAACTAGATTTTTTGCCATTTTGGCCACTTGCCTGTTGCTTGCCGGCACCCATCAGCTGCTGGCGCAGACCGGCCCTGGCGTTACAGGGCAGGTGCATAGTGATGTCGGCGCTGTGGTGGAAGGGGCCACCATCGTCCTTTATAATCAGGACAGCTCTTTTAGCCGACAGGCAGTAGCAGATCAAAAAGGTCGTTTTGGATTTTATGGCCTGCCTAAAGGTTCCTACAATGTGAAGGCTCGTTTTATTGGATTTAAACCGTCTGTGGTTGCTGCAGTACCTTTCAATGGCGACTCCACCCTGACATTAAACATTGTTCTTGCTGCAGAGAATAATAGCCTGGATGAAGTCGTTGTTGTGGGGTATGGTAAACAAAAAAGAGCCAATCTGACCGGTGCCGTTGCCCAGGTGGGCGGAGAAGTACTGGAAAGCCGCTCATTGCCGAATATCAGTCAGGGGTTACAGGGCATGGTGCCTAACCTGAATCTGGTTCCCCAGGACGGCAAGCCTACGCAGTCGCCCAGTTTTAATATAAGAGGTAATACCTCTATCGGACAAGGAGGAAGTGCACTGGTGTTAATTGACGGTGTTCAGGGAGATCCCAGCTTGTTGAATCCTAATGATGTAGCCACAGTGACGGTACTTAAAGACGCAGCCTCTTCGGCCATCTATGGTGCAAGAGCGGCGTATGGTGTCGTACTGATCACGACAAAGAGCCCTAAAAAAGACCGGGTATCTATCAATTATAGTTCAGACTATTCCTCAAAGCAGCCGACGGTTGTGCCAGATATAGTTGATAATGGCTATCAATACGCGGTAATGTTTGATTCTGCCTGGAGTGCCTGGAACGACTACTCACAGACTGCACAGAATATTAATAAGACACAACCATTCTCTAAAGCTTACTTAGAGGAGTATAAAAAACGGAATGCGGACCCCTCATTACCCAAAGTAGAGGTAAATGATCAAGGTAATTATGTCTACTACGGAAATACCAACTGGTATGACCTGCTTTATAAAGATCACTTGGGGGCCATCGGTCAGAATCTGTCAATATCAGGCAGTAGCGAAAAAACCAGTTTTTATCTGACAGGCCGTTATTACGGCCAGTCAGGGCTGTTCCGGTATAACTCAGACGACTATCATCTCTATAACCTGACCGGAAAGGGAACCGTGCAGGTATTGCCCTGGTTACAGGTTACCGATAATTTTCAGTTCTCCAACAGGTCTTATCATAATCCACTGAACGTAGGGGAGGGCGGTAGTATCTGGCGCAACTTGGCAGACGAAGGGCATCCTTCCTCTATGCTCTTTAATCCCGACGGCACGCTTACGTTCTCGGCGGCCTATACGGTAGGGGATTTTGTCTATGGTAAAAATGGCATTGATCTAAGTAAGACGGTTATTCGTAATACAACCGGATTCGTCGCGGCTTTTTTAAGTGATAAACTGCATATTCGCGGTGATCTGACTTTTCAAAATACCAGAGAAGATCAAAAACAAATCCGGGTGCGGGTTCCCTACAGTACTACTGAAGGCGTCATTGCTTATGTAGGCACGGCCTATAATGACCTGAACCAGGACCAGTACAAGACCGATTACCTGGCGACGAATATCTATGCCGATTATGAAACCCATCTGGGAGATCATTATCTAAAAGGTATGGTAGGATATAACTATGAGCAATCCGTATATAACGCATTTTCCGCCGGCAGAAACGGCTTGATCTATTCAGATGCTTCAGACCTTAACCTGGCACTCGGTCAGAGTATCAATACGGCGGGAGGTTATGAAAAATGGGCGATCCTCGGCGGGTTTTACCGGTTGAATTATTCTTATAAAGATCGCTACTTATTGGAACTGGACGGCCGGTATGACGGGTCTTCCAAGTTTCCAAGTGACCAGCAATTTGCCTTTTTTCCTTCTGCTTCGGCCGGATGGCGCCTGTCAAAAGAATCATTCTGGCATATCTCTCCAAAGGCGGTTTCCGATTTAAAGATCAGGGCTTCCTATGGTTCGCTGGGCAATGGGAACATCGATTCTTATAATTTTCAGGAGAGGTTTGATATTCATCAATCAGGACGGGTTATCGACGGTGTTCTTGGTCAGTATACCGGTTCACCCAGCATCGTTCCGGCGGGTCTCACCTGGGAAACGGCTACTACCGCTGACCTGGGATTGGACGCGGCACTGTTGAGCAACCGGTTAAACATAACGGGAGATATCTATACCAGAAAGACAACCAACATGTTTACTGTCGGTAAGACGCTGCCGGCTGTCTTCGGGGCAACGGTGCCTAAGGGTAACTATGCCGATATGACCACGAAGGGTTGGGAAGTTTCTTTGAGTTGGGCGGATGCCTTTAACCTGCATGACCGGCCCTTTGGCTATAGTATCGGTGTGTGGATGTCCGACTATACCGCCACGATTGACAAGTATAACAATGAGACCGGAAATCTTGATGATTATTATGCCGGCCAGAAGGTGGGAGAGATCTGGGGGTATGTAACAGACGGTTACTGGACGCAAGAGAATGTCGGTGATGCTAAGGCTGCTCAGGCTTTGTTTAAGGCATCGAATTCCGGGACCTGGTTACCTGGTGATATTAAATTTAAAGACTTGAATGGAGACGGCGTGATCAATAACGGCGATAATACCGTGGGCAACCCCGGTGATATGAAAGTGATCGGTAACGCCACACCGCGTTATAATTTTGGCATTACGCTCTCAGGGGATTATGCCGGATTTTACCTGAGCCTCTTTTTCCAGGGTGTACTTAAACAGGACTGGTGGCCAGGCGGTGAAGCAGATGTTTTCTGGGGACAGTATAACCGGCCGTATAACTATGTGTTCAAATCGCAACTGGATGATATCTGGTCTCCTTCCAACCCGAATGCCTATTTTCCGAGATATCGGGGATATGTCGCTCAGAACGGTTCGGGAGAATTACATGCCAAACAGACAAAATATTTACAGAATGTCCGATATATCAGACTTAAAAACGCACAGATTGGTTATAACCTGCCTAAGGACTTGATGAAACGCCTGCATATTCAGAGCGCGAAAGTTTACCTCTCGGGAGAGAATCTTTGGTCTGCGTCCCCACTCTATAAACATACAAACGCTATGGATGTGGAAAGTATTCACGGGTCTGATAAAGTGTTGACAAGCGGCAATAACGGCAATGGGAATAACTATCCGATCTTAAAAAGCCTGACTCTTGGTTTAAGTGTTAATTTCTAAAGTTACCTAAAACGAATTTGTGATGAATTGTAAAATAATGATATATCTGACTGTGCTGATGCTGCTGGTTGCCGGCTGTACCAAAGAGCTGGACCAGACGGCCCAAAGCACGGCTACCAGAGATGCTGTTTTTAGCAGCGAAGACGGTCTTAAACTGTATACGCTCTCTTTTTATAATCTACTGCCGGATATTAACACGCCGTTCAGAACAGATGCGACTCTTTCAGACTTCGGGGCGACCAGTAGCGTGCCGGATTATATCCGGGAAGGTGCTTATTCTTCCAGACAGGGCAGTGGATGGGACTGGTCCGATCTGCGCAACCTGAATTACTTTATTCAAAACTGTACAAACCCTGCCGTGCCCGAAGAAATCCGTAATAATTATATAGGCCTGGCCAGGTTCTTCCGGGCTTATTTTTATTTTGAGAAACTGGTGCGCTTCGGCGATGTACCCTGGTATGGTAAGCCGCTGGGTGTAGGGGATACGGCCCTGTTGTATAAGGGCCGTGACGACCGCTCACTGATTATGGATTCTATTATTGCGGATCTGGATTTTGCGGCCAGTCATATAACAGCGATTGCAGATGATTCGCGCAGCCAGATCAGCAAAACTGTAGTTTGGGGATTTAAGTCCCGGGTTTGTCTGTTTGCAGGCACCTTTCGCAAATACCAGACCTCTTATAATCTGAGTGGTACGGCGGATACGTATCTGAAACTGGCCGTTGCCGCTGCAGACTCTGTCATGCAAAGTGGAGTGTATAACCTGAATAATGCGGGTGACCAGCCTTATAGAAGTCTGTTCATTAGCGAGGCACCTGTTGCTACAGAGATCATGCTGGCAGATATCAGCAGTGTTTCCCTGTCTAAGTTCAATGATGCCAACTGGTATTTTACCAGTTCAACTTACGGAAGCCGTTTTAGTTTTACCCGGACATTTATCAATACGTATCTGATGCAAGACGGCCGGCCCTTCACCGATATACCGGGTCATGATACGATGGTCTTTGCCTCTGAGGTCAAAAACAGGGATCTCAGGCTCGGGCAAACCATTCGAATGGGGGATTATCAAAGGATCACAGGAGGCAATAAAGTAGCCGCTCCAGCCGCATTCTCCTATACATATACAGGGTATATGCCGATTAAATGGACACTCGATGATATGTACTATGATGGAGGTCGTCTGAATACTAACTCCGTGTCCCTGATGAGGTATGCAGAAATCCTATTGAACTATGCAGAGGCAAAGGCCGAATTGGGCACGTTGACGGATCAGGACTGGGTGTTGACGGTAGGCGCGATCCGACGCCGCGCGGGTATCACCGGCGGGCTGGATCACAAGCCGGTCCGGATTGATCCTTATATGCAGAAAACTTATTTTCCGGATGTAAGTGATCCTTCCATTATAGAAATTCGCCGGGAAAGAGCCATAGAACTGTGTCTGGAGGGGTTCAGGATGGATGACCTTATCCGCTGGAAGCATGGAGAGCTGTTAAAATTGCCCTGGAATGGATTTTATGTGCCGGCACTCAATAAGCCACTGGATCTGAATGGAGACGGTAAGCTTGATGTGTCTTTTTATACAACAGCGCCTTCCAGTAAACTTTCTGGCGTAACGTATATCGATGTGTCCAAGCAGCCGCAGGTATTGTCTAATGGCACATCCGGGGAGCTGCACTGGCTGGATAATATTAAAAGGGATTGGCATGACTATCAGTATCTCTATCCGATCCCGTATGAAGATTTACAAGTGAATCCCAACCTGAAACAAAATCCGGGATGGGCACAATAAATAGACTGAATGTTCTGGGGTTTACTATTTAGTGTTTTAGTTTGAATGAAGATTCGGTTTGCAAATGACAAACAGTGGAGTTAATTTGCATGTCGACAGATTAGTTGCATGGGCTGCTTTTAGTCTTAAAAGCGGCCTGTCAGCTAATTTTGATGACTTGGACTATCTTTTATTATCTTTAGTCCTCATGGAATCGTAAAAGGTTTTCAATTATTATTAAACTAAAAAGGATGAACAAATGATGAATCGTATTTTTATGAATGCAGAAGGCAAAACCAGATGTGCGGGGATGTGGAGTGCTGTCGGTGGCGCGCTGATTCTTTTATTATTACTGACTGCCTCACCTGGGAAAGCAAAGGCCCAGACTATGCGTATTGCCAGTTATAATATCCGTAATGAAAACACTCATGATATCGGTAATCTTTGGAAAGACCGTGTCAGTCATGTTGCAGCGCTGATCAAGTTCCATGATTTTGATATCTTCGGTGTACAAGAGGCGCTGGAGCATCAGCTGGAAACTTTAAAGGCTGCTTTGCCGGGCTACGCTTATTATGGGATTGGCAGAGATGACGGTAAGCTTGCCGGTGAGCATGAATCTGTCTTTTATAAAACAGATAAATTTGACTTGTTGGACAAAGGGGACTTTTGGTTATCTGCTACGCCGGATGTACCGTCTAAAAGCTGGGATGCCCCTTGCTGTAACCGGATCTGCAGCTGGGTAAAACTGAAAGCAAAGTCTTCGGGAAAGACCTTTTACGTCTTTAACGCCCACTATGATTATGAAAAGGATTATGCCCGTAATCAAAGCAGCCTTTTAATGATTCAGATGATCAAGAAAATTGCCGGTAACAGCCCGGTCATTATGGTAGGGGATATCAACGGTGATAATAACAGCAGCTGGTATAAGTCACTGGAGGCATCCGATAAACTTCAGGATACTTATTTACTGGCGAAGGATCCTTACACTCCCAGAGGATCTTTCAATGCATTTGGCAAGCAGGAAGACGGGACATTGATTGATCACATTTTCTGCTCCAGAGAATTTTCTGTAGGTAAATGGGGTGTCTTAAGCGATACTTATGGCAAGCTTAAGTTCCCTTCTGATCACTGTCCGATTTTGGCGGTACTAACATTACAGTAACGAACGTTTTTGAGGATCTTTCCTCGTAATCTTTTTTTAGGGATCATTATTTACACTCAGCCCACCGAAAGGTGGGCTATTTTATTGAATCCAGGTGAAATAGATTAGCAGGTAAATATTTTAGATAGCTTTTGATACTGGCTGAGAGAAGCGCCTCTTTTGAGTTATTTTGTCAATACTTCATTTACTTCCTTCAAAAAAAACGAAAGCACCTGATTAAACAAATCAGGAATCTCTTATGGAGCCTGATGCCTGCACCTCTATAAATGACCAATTTGCTTTTTGGTATTTTTTCAGCAAATAGTTTGGTATGTTTCTTTTTCAAAACATCATATTGTCCGGCCATTATTAGCGTGGACCTTGTATCTTTTGTAAAGAATTGAGATTGATTGTGGTTCGGTCATTAAAGCGTTTAATTGGCTCAAAAAAATCGCTTTACCCACAAACTCATCCATTACTTTGCTAAGGTTCTATCTAGAATATTATTCGCCCATAAAAGCGTGTATGCTGGGCAATTGAAATCAGCAAAATTACCATCCTTATCAATGAGAATATAATGTGGAATCGCTTCTATGCCATATGCTCTACAGACCGGGTTGTCGCTCCATCCTTTTGCAAATACATTTACTCCCTCAATCTTGTACTTTTTAATCGCGGCCTTCCAGGACTCTTCAGTGTCTTCCACGCAAATATTAATGAATACGACATTTTTTCCCTTATATTTTTCATGGATTTTTGGGACAGCTCCATGAAAATCTGCAATACAAGGGCCGCAGTGAACGCCCCAAAAATCAAGCAATACCACCTTGCCTTTAAAATCAGCAAGAGAAACGGCTTTGCCGTGCTCATCCTTCAATGTGAAATCCGGTGCGGGTTTACCTGGAACATACTTTTTAGTATCGTTGTAGACTTTTAGTATTTCGTTCTTATAGTCCTGATTTTTACAAATGGGTAAGAAATCCAGCATCACCTTCTCAATATTTTCATATGGAAACTGTAAATATTTAAAATTATGGACAAGCATATTAGTTACATACCAATCTCTGACAGGATAATAGTTGAAATTGGCCATAGCCTGATAGTAGGAGCTTTCAACCCTATTCGCATTTAGATCGTCCTTTTCGCTCCCTGTGCTTTTCCAAAAGGGCTTTGGCGGGTGAATGCCTCCATAATAAATGTCATTATACAGGTTAAGAAATTCCCTATATTCTGGAATTTTATAAAAATGATCAAGGTTTAAAATTCTATATTGTGGAGTATGTTTATTTGATATGTTAATTACAATATTGCCATCCCCTTCGACTAATTCAAATTTCAAAAACGCAGACATTTTATTTAAAAACATCCTTATCGCCATTTCATAAGTCCAATGATAAAATGCCTGCTGTTTGAATAATTTTCTCATTTGTTTATCCAGGCTACTGTCTTTTTTTATAAAGTCACATTCTTGATTGTACTCCTTATTTACCCAACTCACCTTAATTGAGTCAATCCCGGCCAGGCTATCTTCCTTAGTAAAAGAACCACTCAATTTTTTTAACAAAGCCAATTGCTTTCGTGAAAACCTTTTCGAAAAATGGAAATTAAAATCCAGCTCCTTTGTTCTTTTCTCTGTGGTCCCCTTAATGCGTATCGTTTTGGAAAAATTATTCTTGTCGAAGCTGATAAGAATCGTATCATTTGGTCTTACATAAAAAGTAGTCCAATATCCATTTAACGCAACGATAAAATTTTGAGGACCCTCCACTTCTACTGACTCTTCAAAATGGCCATCTTTAGCCACAGGAATGTCAATACTTCTTTGCCCTCCAGTGGCTACATAACAGGTTAACCAGCCGTTCAACGTATCATCAACTTTTTGATCCGATATTAAGCCTTTAACAACAAAAGAACCTTTGTTCTCTTGTTGCGCAAAAATAGTGGCGCCTAGAAGAATAGCTATGAATAGTAAGCAGAAAGGCTTCATAAGGAGGCTTTTATTTTGCGCATAGGTATCAACTCTGATACCAAGAGCATTACTAAAGGTACGGAACTTCCTTGATAATAGCGTCTAAATCGTCGGAATTTTTGAGCTATTTTATTGGATCCACGTGAAATAGAATAGCAAGTAAATATTCTCGATAGCTTTTATTACTGGCTGAGAGAGACGGGGCCTTCTCTAAAATAATTTTAAAGATTTCAGTACTACTTGCTGCCTTTTAACCTTCGCAGCTGGTTAATATCCAATTTAGTGATTTCGGCGATTTGTTCCAGGGTCATTGCTGACACGCGAAGTAATTCTTTTGCAATTTGTTGAACCCTTACTTGGTTTCTGGCCTCAGCTCTAGCTTCCCCTTTAGCAATGCCTCTGGCCTCACCTTTTGCCAGACCTCTGGCTTCACCTTCTGCTAAACCTTTTTCCTTCTCCTGGATGAATAAATCTACAAAATCCATTTTTATATTTTTTGGGGTTAAGTAATTAATTTTTTGGATAAAATTTCTGAAGCTTTTCCGGAATGCCGAGCAATTCTGTGCATATTTTAGTATAAACAATAACGTGCTATAGTATTTAAGATCATTAAAGTCATAGGATATTATATTTTTTATAATTTTTATGTATTTTTCTTCAATCTCTTTTTTCAAAAACTCACGTTGATGCTCTTTTATCCAGATGGCATGGTATAATTGGCTGATTAGGCAAGTGTCGTCGGCAAACTTCGTTTCCGGCATGTCCTTTATGACATGTCCTTCGTAGGTAAAGGTAGCACCATTTTTTGAACTGCCAAAAATGTATTGATTCTTGTATTGCTTCCAGGAAGTATGACTGATAATCGCATAAGAGAGGATCTCACAGCTGTTGTTGGCAATCAGGCTATTCATATACCTGGCCATACGCTGCGGAAATTCCTTCTTTGCCACCGTCTGAAATTCAATCAGTATTTTGAGCATTTTATCTTTGCCTTCTTTATGACGGATCTCAATGAGTTTGTCGACGTTCTTTTTAGGATAGGGTAGATCTTCCAGGGTCACCAGTTGCAGTTCCTTGTTGATCAGCTGCATGCTTTCTAAGTCATATTTTGCCCCATTTTCAGCCAGTAAATGGTTGACCAGGGTTTCGAGATGGTACTCACTGACAAATTTCCAGAAGGTGTCGTAGTTGTTTTCCCGGAGTAATGTAGAGTGGTCATCTTTTGTGGCATAAAATTGCATTTCAAAATTTTCCGGCGTCAATTCTTGCGTCATATAATGAGTGATGTTTTACAGGTTTTACAATTATTGGGGCAATTAGGCGCCTTTTGCCACAGTGAAGGCTGTAGGATAAAGAGCTTTATCGCTATTCAGGAGCAAGGCGTTGTCTGTAACGCTTTATATAAAAAAATACTGATGTTTTGTATAGCGGTCAGTACCGTCAATAGCCTTGCTCAGGCACTGGAAAATGCCTGCGTATACGGTTGACGGTATGTGAAAGATGTGGTATCATCTAGCTTAACTTGTGCAATTAGAGACAAATATAAGGAACCCAATCTGAAATGATGATTTTCGTTGTAACTCTGCTTTATATACCCGTGATTGTATGGCCTCTTTTAGGCTATTCACCGGCTGTATTTGTCTTTTAATAGAAGTATTTCTTGCAAGTGCTTGATTTGAGTTGAAGTGACTGGTACTGCTGTATTTATGCATTTTTCAAGAGACCGAATGCAATATATCGGAAACGGTTGCGTAGATATTTAGAATATCGTTGATGAGATTCTGTTATCTTAGCCAGTGGCAGTATTTATTACACTCCATGTTAATTATGCCTGATACGGAAATAGGCAAGCGCTTATGGGGTTTCAATGATCACTGTATGTCAAGGAAGTTAAACACATCAAATCAAACATATGAACACAAAGCGTCTTTCCGGCCTGATGCAGTTAGCGGTTGCTGCAGGCCTTATATTACCCTTGCCGGGCTTGCTGGCCCAGCAAGGCAAAAAATCGGATATCTACCACAAGGGCTGGATTGATTTTAATAAGAACGGAAAAAAGGATATTTATGAGGACCCGTTGGCCCCCGTTGATAAAAGAGTGGAAGATCTGCTCTCCCAGATGAGCCTGAATGAAAAGAGTTGTCAGATGGCAACACTCTATGGCTACAGAAGAGTCTTAAAGGATTCTCAGCCAACACCTGAGTGGCAACATGAGATCTGGAAAGATGGAATAGCCAATATAGATGAGAATCTGAATAATGTACCCAATCATACAGGTAAACACACCAGTTTCGGGTATCCGCACAGCACTCATGCCGTGTCTATGAATAATGTGCAGCGTTGGTTTGTTGAGGATACCCGGTTGGGTATTCCCGTTGACTTTACAAATGAGGCGATCCACGGACTATGTTCCGACGGGGCGACACCTTTTCCCGCGCCTATTTCCATTGGCAGCACCTGGGATAAACAGTTGGTGCATATGGCCGGGGATATCGTTGGCAGGGAAGCTAAGGCCCTTGGGTACACCAATGTCTATGCGCCGATTCTGGATCCGTCCAGAGATCCCAGGTGGGGTCGGGTGGTAGAAACCTATGGCGAATCTCCTTATCTGATCGCTTCTTTGGGGACAGAAATGGTCAAAGGCATCCAGCAAAACGGTGTTGCTTCGACCTTAAAACATTTTGCTGTATATAGCGTTCCTAAAGGCGGCAGGGATGGAGAGGTAAGAACAGACCCTCATGTCGCCCCCAAAGAAATGCATGAGATATTTTTGTATCCCTTCAGAAAAGTCATCCAGCAGGCGCACCCAATGGGTGTAATGAGTAGCTACAACGACTGGGATGGAGAACCTATTACAGGCAGCCATTATTTTCTGACCACTTTACTTAGGGGGGAGTTTGGTTTTAAAGGCTATGTGGTGTCTGATAGTAAGGCGGTAGAATTTTTATATGAGAAACATCATGTAGCGCATGACTTCGAAGATGCCACCAGAGAAGCTGTAGAAGCCGGATTAAACGTCTGGACGAATTTTAACCAGCCCAAATACTACATTAATAACGTTCGTAACCTGGTAAAGGCAGGTAAGTTAGATATCGGCATAGTCAATGATCGGGTGCGGGACGTGCTAAGAGTAAAGTTTGAGTTGGGCCTTTTTGATCAACCGTATGTAGCCGATCCTAAGGCAGCTGACCAGATTGTGCAAAACCGGCAGGCAGATTCAGTCGCGTTGGCATTGAACCAGGAAGCCATTGTGCTGTTAAAGAATCAGGGCGATCTGTTGCCTATACAACCAGGTCAATATAAGAAGATACTGATTACGGGAGAACTGGCCAGTAACGGAAGTTATGCAACCAGCAGGTATGGCCCTAATAACAATAAGGTGACAACCGTGCTGGAAGGGATTCGCACATTTATTGAGAAAAATAAATGGAATACCCAAATAAGTTATGACGAGGGCGCCAAAGTGCTCAGTCCTTCATGGCCCAAATCCGAGATACTGCCCACGGATTTATCTCAGGATGAAAAAGCATCTATTGAAAAAGCGGTCCAGGCCGCAAAAAGCGCAGATGTCATCATTGCGGTCGTCGGAGAGAATGGGAAGACGGTAGGTGAATCGCTGTCCAGGACATCACTTGGACTGCCGGGTAAACAACTGGATTTACTTAAAGCGCTTAAGGCAACCGGTAAGCCTGTCATATTGGTCCTTGTCACCGGACAGCCTTTAACCATCAATTGGGCGGAAGCGCATATACCCGCAATTATGACTGCCGGTTTTCCCGGACCACAAGGAGGAACGGCTATTGCACAGGCAATCTTTGGTCAGTATAATCCCGGAGGCCGACTATCAATGACCTGGCCTAAAGCAGTGGGGCAGGTGCAGTTTAATTTTCCCTTTAAAAACGGCAGCCAGCTGGATCAGGGTGGACCTCATAAGAAAGACGGCTTTGGTCATACCCGTGTGAATGGCCCCTTGTATCCTTTTGGCTACGGATTGAGTTATACAAAGTTTACATATAGTGATCTGAAGATTACGCCGGATGAAAAACATACAAAGGGCACGATTCATGTTACTTGCAAAATAGCGAACAGTGGCAAGGTCGCTGGAGATGAGGTAGTACAATTGTATGTAAAAGACGTCTATAGCAGTGTTACGACCTATAACTCTGTGCTTCGGGGGTTTGAGCGAGTACATCTGGCCCCCGGGGCCGCAAAAACTGTGTCATTCGACCTGGTGCCGGACGATCTGGCTTTGACGAACAGAGATATGCACCGCGTTGTAGAACCGGGAGATTTTGAGATCCGGGTGGGGGCATCCAGTGAAGATATTCGCCTGAAACAAACCATCACAGTAGCGCCTTAGCGAGAAACAGGCAACCTTTTTTTCGTTGTAAAATTGAGGCTACTATAATGCCTGCAATTCTCTAACCAGCATATTGCGGGCATTTTTATGTCAGCTGACAGTTTAAAATGCGACTCCCAATTGAATTCTGCCATACCACTGGTTATGTAACTGTGTCTTAGACTCTT
Organism: Arachidicoccus terrestris; assembly: GCF_020042345.1. Classification (NCBI taxonomy): domain Bacteria; kingdom Pseudomonadati; phylum Bacteroidota; class Chitinophagia; order Chitinophagales; family Chitinophagaceae; genus Arachidicoccus; species Arachidicoccus terrestris. The sequence goes on along the minus strand of NZ_CP083387.1, from coordinate 169,076 downwards.
TGGCATCATAGACCAGGCCAAGACCGACATTAAATACTTTGCCGCTATACATCCAGCCAAGGGTCTGACGATAGCGGACATGATTTAATTTACCTGTATAAGGGCCTTTATCAGATCTGAAAAGCCCGCCCTGGATCGTGGCATTGTAAATGCTTAACACAAGTTCAGGATAAAAATAGAAAAAGGATTCATTCTCTTTATTGTTGATGTGGCTGTTCCAGAACACGGTCTGGCTATTGCTGCCCATATGACCTAAGGATAAGACAGGGCCTGCACTGGCACCGGTAAAGGTGTTGCCGACTGAACCACGAAGTACCGGCAGCAGCTTAAAGGAGGATTTTGCCGCTGTTAATTTGAGTGCTGGAGACCAGGTGAAATCACCGTTGATTCCTACTTCTGTATTCAATTGATAGTCCCATTCCTTCGGTGTATACATGTTGAACAGAGAATGAATAGACTCTTGCATCTGTCTTCCAAGGGCGGGTGGGCCAATCGTTCCCAGGTTCACGCCCCAGCTAAGTAAAGTCTCTTTACGGGTAAAATGCATCTGTCCATAACGGGCATATAAAAACGCCGTAACTGGCCGGTCCAACTCTTCTTTTCTCTGGTAGCTGCCATTTTTGGCATTATACATTAACTGGCCGATCTCCACGGTATGGATCGTGGTACACTCGGGATCTTTTTGGCTGTTCCAGCCAAATAATATTCTTAGCCCATTGGTATAGTAGCCATCATTTCTGGTTAGCGTGTAACTGTCATTATCATTGATGATCTGTATAAAGTGATGGCGCTCTGTCTGGGCTAATGCCATAGAGGCCATTAATACGGCCGTCAGTAGCAAGAGCAACCGACGGTAAGATAGTAATGCCGCATGGAAAAAAAGCTTCAATTTCACGGTAGATCCTTAAAAAGTAGCCGGCGAAAGCAAGAGCCGGCATAAATCGTTTTGGTTGCAAAGATCCGATTAGAGACGTTAACTAAATGTTTTCTTTTATGATCTTACCAACTATACTGCACAAGATAAGGCAAATGATCTGAGGCAAAGCGGGCGGCTTCATTATTCAACACACCACTTTTTTCGACTTTCAGCCGTGCTTTTTTTCCGGCCATAATATAGTCTAATTTTACACGTGGCTTATTACTGGGGAAACTGACTGCGCAGTTCGAGCAACTGCGGTCAAAAGATTTTTCGAGCAGGCCTATCGGCTGGCTGCCCGGATGTGCATTGAGATCCCCTGCCAGTATCACCGCAATGGAAGATGTATCCGCCATTTGACTAGTCTGTTCCGCTTCTAATATGCGGTTGTCTTCGTATAAATAATCATAATGCGCACAGATAAAGCGGATATCCTGACCGGAAGGCAGTGTGAGCGTAGCCACACTGTTCACCCATATCTCAGACCCGGGATGGTCACTATGCGTTAAAAATACAGTCTGCGTATCTTTTAAGGGATAGCGGGAAAGTATCCCAATACCATAACCCCAGCCGGCAGTGTCTGTAAAAGAGTGCGAGTCGCTGTAATGATAATAGCGGAGGCCGGTTAATGCCGCGAGTTCTTTGGTCTGATCCTGGTTGTCTGAGCGGTCCCAGAGACTGTCTACTTCTTGAATAGCGACAATGTCCGGCCGTTGAGACTTGATAACGGCTGCGACTTTGCTTAGATCCACCGGGTCGCTGGTTTTTCTGAGGCCCGGAGCTGCTCCATGCAGTATATTATAGGTCATGACTTTGAGCGTTCCATGTCCGGTGATCGTCTGCCTGTATTGATTTTGCCCCTGTGCCGACATGGATATTCCCCAAAGCATCAGACAAACGATTAAAGCACGGATATTGAATGGCATATATTTCATCTCGTGAAAAATTTAAAATTCAAAAAAAGAGTCAGAGATCTGACAGACAGGCTGACTCCCTGTCAACAAATATAACGAAGATCGGCTATTGGGCCATATAATATGAACCCGGTAATTATACCAAATTTTTTTACTGTCCATTTCACCAAGAAATACGGTTCCGGATTTTCTTTATTCTTTAAAGCCTGGCCGGGACTTTTCAAAAGTCGTATCTTTGCTTGTGCCGTGTTTTGTGAGGTGTATTATTGACTATTTTCAAGATGAAAGTAAAATCAACATTTGCAGAAAAGGTTTTGGATTTCCATGCAGGCCTGCATTATGACCGGCCTTTGCCTGCAGGCTTTGGCGTCTTAAATCCTATTCAGGAAACCAAGGGCGTGCTGGATCTGATGGGCCGGTTTTACAGAAAGTTTTATAATGATCACAAAACGCGCAAGTTCATCATTGGTATTAATCCCGGCAGACATGGTGCCGGAACGACAGGCATCCCGTTTACGGATTCCAAAAGGCTTAAGACCTTGTGTGGGATTACGTCTGAGCTGCCCTCTACTCATGAAGTATCTGCCCATTTTATCTATGATATGATTGCTGCTTATGGAGGCGTAAAAGCCTTTTACGGCGATGTCTACATACAGTCCATGTTTCCGCTGGCCCTTGTCAGAGAAGGAAGCAAAGGGGGGTGGGTTAATTGCAATTATTACGATGATCCCAGACTCGTTGAAGCGTTGGAGCCATATATGGTAGAAAAGCTTAAGGAGCAAGTAGCCTTTGGCGTGGATCAGTCTACCGCTTATATTTTAGGCAAGAAAAACGCGAAGTATTTTGAAAGGGTCAATAAAAGGGAAAAGCTGTTTGACAAGATGGTGATACTCCCACACCCCCGTTACATTCAGCAATACCGCTCCAAAGATAAAGCAGTTTTTATCAATGAATATATTGAAGTGTTGAAACGCTGATGCAGCGGTTGTCAGGGATTTTCTTTATTCCAGTATATTTCCCGGATAGCTGTCTCATTTTGCAGTTTAGAAAGTACTGCTTTCATTTGAATGCCATCCATCTGGTCAAAGTGAAATTCAATCGTACAGTATTCCCGGTTCTTATCAAAAGAAAAACTGGCAATATCCAGCGCTTCCTGCCCAAAAAGCTGAGTAATGATCTCTGCCGGATTGGCATTGGTATCAATGGTGATCTTCAGGTATTTTCTCTTGAATCTTTTGGCAAAGCGCCGCTCCAAAGGCTGTAGCCCCCACAGGATGATTAGGGCTAGTAGGGTCGCTGCGACAGCGGCAACATACATTCCGCTTCCGATGGCAAGACCGATGGCAGACACCGCCCAGAGTCCGGAGGCCGTCGTAAGTCCTCTGATCAGCCCCGGTTTTAAAAATAAAATAGTGCCGGCTCCCAGAAACCCGATACCACTGATTACCTGAGCCGCAATACGAGAAGGGTCCAGCTCAACGTTAGTTGTCCCCAGGATATCAGAAAACCCAAAAGCAGAGACGATCATTGCCAGTGTGGCACCCACGCACACCATCATATGTGTCCTCAGGCCGGCTACCCAATCTTTCCTTTCTCTTTCCAGTCCAATGGCCGCTCCCAGGACAGCGGCCAGTACCAGGCGAAGGATGATCTCTTCTCTCGTGATCATGATATTTTGTTTTTATGGTGTAAGACTTATTCTAAGGTAGGCTATTTTCCGAAGGAAATAAGGTACGGGGTCCAAAAAAGCGGGTTAAAAATCATACATTTAATCTTCAGACCGCTGTTCTGATTTTCTATAACATTTATACGTCCACCTGTATGTGTTCATCTTATATTGACCGTTTGTCTTATGCTGTAAAAGGCCTGCTTCCGGGACTCTTATGGTTGTTAGCCGGCACGTTTGTGCAGGCACAAGATCGTATTTATCAAGAAGCAAACCGACCGCAGTTGCATTTTACGCCAAGGGCACACTGGATGAATGATCCCAACGGATTAGTATACTTAAATGGACGTTACCATCTTTTTTACCAGTATTATCCGAAAGCCATTGACTGGGGACCCATGCATTGGGGCCATGCCATAAGCAAAGACCTGATACATTGGCAGCAGCAGCCCATAGCACTATATCCGGACCGTTTAGGGTATATATTTTCGGGAAGTGCCGTCTATGATAAAAACAATACCAGCGGGCTGGGCAGTAAAGCCCATCCGCCGATGATCGCTATTTTTACGCATCATGATCCCCGGAAAGAAAAGGCCGGTAAAACAGATGTGGAAACCCAAAGCATTGCCTATAGCCTGGACGAGGGCAAAACCTGGAAAAAATATGCCGGCAATCCCGTTATAGCCAATCCCGGTGTCAGAGATTTCAGGGACCCTAAGGTGTTTTGGTACGCCCCGCAACACAAATGGGTGATGGTTGTGGCTGCCAGCGATAGGGTGCGGCTGTATACTTCTAAAAACCTCACTGCCTGGACCGAGATATCGCAGTTTGGGCTAGGCAGAGGCTCCCATGCCTCTGTATGGGAATGCCCGGATTTGTTTCCATTAAAAGCCGGTAAATCGACTAAATGGGTATTGACTGTGTCAGAAGGAAATGGTGGCCCTAATAAAGGATCGGGCATACAATATTTTGTCGGTGATTTTGATGGTACAGCCTTTGTCAGTAAACAAACAGACACGAGATGGCTGGAATATGGCCCCGATGATTATGCCGGCAATTCATGGAATAATACGGCAGGCCGGCGGCTATATATAGGCTGGATGACAAACCTCATGTATGCGGGCCAAGTGCCGGCTACCACCTGGCGGGGGCAATTGACAATCCCAAGAAAATTCGAACTTGTAAAATTGAAAGGGCGCTATTTTCTTTGTCAGCAACCTATCGCTGCGTTTGAAAAACAAATCAGAAAAAAAATAGGTGGCGGTAAAATCTCAGGAATGCAGGCCGGCATGGTTTCTTTACAGTATGAGGATAACGGATATCCGCTCAAAATAAGTATCCGTCAAAAACATCAGGCGGCCAGCTTCGAGCTGACCTTCTCCAGTGCAGCGGGAGATAGTTTAAAACTGGGTTTTGATCGTGCTAAAAACGGGTATTATATCGATCGACAGGGGGCAGGGAACATGGATTTCGCCCATGGGATGGGCCGGTTGATATGGGCGCCTAAGATAACCGCTGCTCCCTGTTCACTGAATATCCTGGTAGATAGAAATTGTATTGAGGTATTTGCAGATAGGGGCCTGTCTGTAATGACTGCCCTTTTTTTCCCAAAGACCCCTTTTAATCAGGTACGCTTAAGCAAGCCAGAAGATTCTGAACGGAAGACCGCAATAAGTATGGAGGCTTATTTGCTGAGGCGTATTTGGGCAAATTCGAAGTAAAGCGGGTGTTTTTAGAGGGCATGATTACACATGACCCGCCTTACGCATCCGCTTTTTTCTCTTTTCTTAGCCTGCGATATACACCGTCTTAATATTGACGAATTCATGGATCCCATGTAATCCCAACTCTCTTCCGTAGCCAGACATCTTAACGCCGCCAAATGGCAACCTTGGATCCGATCTTACCAGTCCGTTGACAAAACAGGCGCCCGCCTGCAATTGCTCCCGGGCCATTTTTTCTGCTTTTCTTTTATTTTTTGTAAACACGGCCGCACCCAGGCCGAATGTGGTATCATTGGCGATCCGGATGGCATCGTTACTGTCTTTTGCAATGATCACTGAAGCGACCGGGCCAAAAATCTCCTCTGAATAGGCGGGCATACCTTTTTTTACATTTGTGAGAAGGGTAGCGGGATAGTATGCATTATGAGCTGCATCTTTGGGGAGTTGGCCGCCTAAAATAAGCTTGGCGCCCATTTCAATATTTTTGAGCACTTGTTTGTGAAGCTGGTCTCTTAAGTCTATTCTGGCCATCGGCCCTAAATCAGTAGCAGGGTCCATAGGATCTCCCATTATTTTCTGACTCATTTTTTCTTTGAGCAGGCTCGTGAATTTTTTGACCACTGGCTTTTCGACGATAAATCTTTTTGCTGCAATGCAGCTTTGCCCGTTATTGATTAAGCGGCTATTGGCACAAATAGTAGCCGCTTCTTTCAGATTGGCATCTGCAAGAATGATATATGGGTCACTGCCACCTAACTCAAGTACGGTCTTTTTAATCAGTGAGCCGGCCTTCGCTGCTACTTTCTGCCCGGCTTCTGTGCTTCCGGTAAGTGTCACGGCTTTGATAAAGGGGTGCTCTATTACCTGGTTGACCATCTTGCTGCCAATAGCCAGATGCTGGAAAACGCCTTTTGGGAACCCTGCGTCCAGCATAACCAACTCAATGGCTTTGGCACAACCTGGTACATTGGAAGCATGTTTCAGTAAGCCGCAGTTGCCAGCCAATATGGAAGGAGCAATAAAGCGGAATACCTGCCATAAAGGGAAATTCCATGGCATAATGGCCAGAACAGTCCCGATGGGCTGATAACTGACATAACTTTTTTGTGCGTCGGTTTCAACCAGGACATCTTTTAGAAACCTGGCACCATTTTCTGCGTAATAACGGCAAACCCAGGCACATTTTTCTACCTCACCAGCGCCTTCCTTAATGGGTTTGCCCATTTCTGCGGCCATGAGTTCAGCCAGCCTGTCCTTTTGTTTAAGCAGCACCGCTGAAGCTTTTTTCATTAAAGCAGCCCTGGCAGTGAAACTTGTGTTTTTCCATTCGTTCCATACTTTTTCAGCACGTACTATTTTGCGCTCCACGGTAAACCAACTTTCTTCACTAAATTCTTTAATAAGCTGACCGGTTGCGGGATTTATGGATTGGATACTCATAATTTACAATGATTTTTTCTGTGAGACGAACAGATGAGTTCATATTGAACAGCCATGTGTAAATACATGGTTCCATGCAAATTACAAAAAAAAGTATCGCTGGAAGGCGTTGATACTGTTAAATTGAGCTGCTTGGCGCATGAAGTTTTCCCAAAAACGTTGGTGATTTTCCCGAAATGATAAACAGTGAATAGCATCATGCGGCTATTTTTGCAGCGTTCGTCAGACAAGGCGCATTCTCTGACCGTAATTAAAAAATTAAACCATTATGTACATTAGAAAAGCACTTTTAACCGTCGTTGGTATTTTTATGATGGGATTGAGCCTGGGCTTTGCCCATGCCATCTGGATTGAAACCCCTTCCGTGGGCGAGCAGGGTGAGGCGCAATCTGTAAAAATCTATTTTGGAGAATTCGGGACGGAAGATATCAGCAAGGTCGCCAACTGGTTTGCGGATCTGAGTCAATTTGAACTGCAACTGATCGGTCCAGACGGCAGTAAAACAGCTTTGCCGTTTAAAGCGAACGGAGATCATTTTGCCGCCAGCTTCACGCCGGAATCAGACGGATTATATAACGTAGTGCTCCGTAAGATCGCCGGTGAAGTATATTACGGTTATAAACTGGATTATATGGCAACGGCTCATGTTCAGGTAGGGGAAGGAAGAAAGTTTGGACAACAAGCGCTGCCCATTGCCCTGCGACCGGAGGGGAGCCATTACGAGGCCGGCAAGGCGATTGACTTGTCTGTGCTGATTGACTCCACGCTTACAGGAGAACAGGAGATAACGGTAATCAGCCCCAATACCTGGACCAAGAAACTATATCCCGATGAAAAGTCGGCTGCCAGCTTTGTTCCGTTGTGGCCGGGAAAATATTTGGTGGAGACCACGGTAAGTGACAAAAATAAAGGCGAGTGGAATGGCACGAGCTATGATGTGGATTACCGGTGTCATACCTATTTGCTGGAAGTGAAATAATCAGATTGTCTGAAAAAGACATTCGGTGTTCAGGTTTTGTTTGATGTATCCCTGCAGCGTAACCGCTGGAGGGATTTTTTTTTCGGGGTGCGCTTGAAATCTGTACTTCTGGCTGTATCGCCCTCCTTGTAATAGGCGAATCAGTAGGGGATGTAATTGTCAGTTGCTGACATTAATATTTTATATATTTGTTTGTTGCAGATGATAATTGCCCTAATTCATTGACCTTTGCCGTTGACTTATTTGGATTTATGAACGACCCGAAAGCTATCGGGACATGCGGCTAATAACATTGAGCTTTGCGATAACTTACTGACGATAAAATGAGCGGCTTGCATAAGAGTAGGTATTATTGGCTGTTGTTGTTTTTAATTATTAAAAAAATAGGCTTTTGTATGTATCGGTCATTTTAAATCGCTTCCCGTCTAAAACCTCATTCAATGAAACATCTTTACACTAAAACGTTTGTTCGTCTAAGTTTCGTTTTGTTTTTCACGATTACCGCATTAGCAGGTTGGTCCCAGCAGTTTAGAACGGTGAATTCCGGATATTATATTACGGCGCTCACAAAAGACGGGGCCGGGAATCTATACTTTACCAAGTTTAATTCTGGGAGTTCTGTCTATGATGTTGTAAAATACGATCCGCTCTCTGGAACAGAGACCGCTATATACACTGGCCTCCAATATTCAGCGGTGGATTATCCCTTCGGGCTGGCCGTGGATAGTCAGGGAGATGTTTTTGTCGCCGGATCAAATGTGGACAATAAGGTGATTAAACTGACTTATGACGCCGGAGCGAATAGTTACACAGCTTCTGATTTTATGGCGGGCACTTATATCAACGCGATTGCAATTGATCAGGATGACAATTTCTATACGTCAGAATATGTTCAGACGACAGGCGTATACCGGATTGTCAGATATAGTTCCGGAGCGACATCTGGCGGCACGGTCCTCTATGATAATATTACAGTAGCAGCCGGTTACAGCTACACGACCAGTATTGTTGTTGCGCCCAATAAGGATATATATTTTAATATGCCTTTTGGAGGTCCATCCAGTCCTGATCAGGGAGAAGTCGTTAAGATCAGTGCAGCTGATAATTATGCAACCCCTGTTACGATTTCCAGCGGAAAATATTCAACGGCAGTTGCATTGGACCCGACAGGGAATCTTTACGTCTCCGAGTATGATGCGGGTACTTCCAGTTTTATACTGAATAAATATACAGGTGCCACCGGTACACCTACTTCTTTATATACCCTGGATGACGCTACAGGTTTTTTTTCCTGGGGTATCATTGCCCTGAACAGTAAAAATATTTATTTTACGACCGGATCTTCTGATGCGCATCCTGGCGGAGCGCTTATGCAACTCTTTGACAATCCTGAACAACAGGCGACTAATATCACTGTATCTAATCAGACCACGACCGATGCCACACTTAGCTGGACCGGCGGCACCGGTGAAAAACGGGCCGTTTTTGTGGCTGCTTTAGATGCGGGGGCACCCGGCGTCTTAAATAATACGACCTATAGTGCCAATAGTCAGTTCGGATCAGGAACAGCCGATAATACGGGTCTCTGGTACTGCGTATATAACGGGCAGGGAAACACGATTACGGTTACCGGCCTACAGGCCGGTCAGACCTACCGGGTAATGGTGCTGGATTATAACGGCGTTCCAGGATCAGAGATCTATAACACGGCAACCGCAACGGGTAATCCGGTTAATTTTGATGAAGTGGCACTACCAGTTACCTGGGAAAATTTTGAGATGCAATATAAGGAAGGAAAATATATCTGGAACTGGCAGATAGGTGTGGAAAGCCAGATTGCCTACTATGTACCGCAGTATAGCCTGGATGGAAATCATTATATCGATGCCGGCAAAATTACCCGGAAAGAACCCTCTTTGCATTATCAGTTTGCAAAGGAAATTACCAGTAAGGGTTTATTATATTTCCGGGTGCAGTCAGTAGACAACAATGGCAAGAAGTCTTATTCAGCCGTGAAAACCGTCAACGGCAATACCGGCAGCCTTCATTTTTATCCCAATCCGGCCAGTACTTATATCAATGTAGTGGCAGCAGATAAGGGCATCCTGCAGGTCTATTCGCCCGGTGGTCAGCTGGTGCTGCGTAAGATCCTGGTGGCCGGGAGCAATCGGATTCAGTTAGACGGTCTGGCAGCGGGGATTTATATTGGAAAAGTGAATAATATGACTTTTAAATTTGTCAAGCAATAGGGCGACATACTTGGATAAATTGAAAAGCCAGGCGCGTTATGTGCCTGGCTTTTAGCATATAGTAAAGAGTTGTTTTATCAATCGTATAATTGACAAATAAAATTCCTTCAAAGTACCGCATTGAAAATCAATGCCGCTGCCGATATCTCTGGTGCAGGACCGGTGAATATCTTGCGCCGGATGCCTGTTAATGGAGATTCGGCGTATATTTGACTGCAAGCAGTGTGATTCATGAATGATCAAATAGCAGATGATGGAAGTATAGTACACCCTTCCGCCTCCCTTAACGGAGTGGCGGTCAGGCAATTGCTTGCCCGGATCGCCAGGGGCGATGAAGCGGCGTTTAAGATTTTCTTTGACGCCTATAGATTACGCTTCTTTAAAGCCGTTTTAAAGATGACGGGTTCTCAGACAGCGGCCGAAGAAATCGTGCAGGAGGTATTTATGCAAGTATGGCATAAAAAGGAAAGCCTGACGACCATAGATCATCCTGACAGCTATTTTTTTACGACCGTTTACCGCAGGGTCTATCGTTATTATAAAGAACAGGCACGTCAAAGCAGCTTGTATCAGACCTTACGTGACGTCGATAAACCCGTTGGCAATACGACTGAAGAAATGGTGATCGCCAGTGAAAGCGACCGGCTGATCCTGGAAGCCATTGAAAAGCTGCCTGCCCAGCAAAGGCAAGTCTATACCATGAGTAAACGTCAGGGTATGAGCCGGGAAGAAATCTCCGAGAAATTACAGCTATCACCCAATACGGTCAGAAACCATCTGTATCAGGCCATTAAATTTATAAAAGCGCATATGGGCGCTTCCTATCTCACGGCATTTCTCTTTTATTGGCTACTAGAAAAATAATTTTAACATTCAACTGGTACAAATCCTTTTTTCAGGTATCTGTCATTAGGCACCTGTTAATCATTTTATGGAGTAAAAACAATGACTGAAAAACGACGATTGGAAATCAAACACTTACTGGAACTAAACTGTTCCGGGTCGATTCGTTTTGACGAGATGACAAAGTTATTGTCCTATATGGAACAGTATTGGACACAGCCGGAACCCCTCCCGACCGGCGATGAAGCTGGTGTGTTTAAGGCATTTATGGAACAAGCCTGGCATGAGGCGCTTGCAGTAGGTGAAGCGGAAGATAAAGGCCGTACAGCCCAAAATAACAAAGAGGTGGGTGCCAACATCGACTGGGATGATATGTATCAGCAGATTACGGGTCATAGCACTATGACGGCCGGTGATGCGTCCAGGTCTTTACGCCGTGAGAAGGGAGGGCGCTTCCCTGCGATACGGGTAAAAGGCAGCAGGATTATGACCCTCAAGTGGGCCGTCACAGCAGCTGTCGTTGTCCTTGTGAGCATAGGCGGCTGGTGGTTCACTGCCAGACAGGATGTCGAAAAACAGGTTGTCCATCATGGACAGGGACAATTACAGGATCTGCCGGCACCCAGTGCCGCCAAAGCTATTTTGGTATTAGCTGATGGCCGCCAGATTGCTTTAGACGGTTCCGGCAACGGCGTGATCGCTGACCAGCAAAAAGTAAGTGTGCTGCTAAACGGCAAAAATAGTCTGGCATATGACCTTTCGGCCGGATCTGGTAACGGCCAGGTTCAATATAATGAACTCCGGGTGCTGAAAGGCAGTCAGCCCGTTTCAGTCAGTCTCTCGGACGGCAGTAAGATATGGCTGAATGTGGGATCTTCGCTTCGGTATCCAACGATGTTCGGAAGTGGCAGCAGAGAAGTCTCCCTGAACGGAGAGGCCTATTTCGAAGTCCATCATGAGGTCAGCCGGCCGTTTATTGTTCATCATGGAAGCATGGCTGTTAAGGTACTGGGCACCCATTTTAATATGAATACCTATACCGATGAGCCAAGTCTGAAAGTGACGCTTCTTCAGGGAGCGGTAGATGTGAATAAAAATGATCATCACCTTCTGTTGCAACCGGGTCAGCAGGCGATTGTGGCCCGCGGTGCAGGTGGCAGCCTGACCCTTAATCACCAGGTTGACTTGGATCAGGTGCTTTCCTGGAAATCTGCTGAGTTCGTATTTGGCCCCGGAACGGATTTTAAATCCATTATGCGGCAAATAGCCAGATGGTATGATGTCCAGATCAGCTATGCAGGTCCGGTCGCTGCTAAATTCTGGGGCTCCGTTCCCAGAACAGCCAGTATTCAGGAAGTGCTGAGGTTACTGGAAGCCACCGGCGGTGTCCGTTTTGAACTGGCGGGAAGACAATTAAAAGTGATTCCTGTGCAATAGATAGATATAGAAAAATCAGCTGAAAACGAAACCGGACCTTGCTGTAACAAGATCCGGCAAAAAGTCAAGGCTTCAACATAGTAGATACGTTATGCAACGAACCGGAAATCCGTTTTTTCACCTTAACTAAACAAATATATGCATTTTAAAACAGTGTTGTCTTGCTTTGTCCGGCCGGCTGGCAGGGGCAGGGCGCGTCAAATGACTTTATCCATGAAACTAATTGGCATTTTTTTATTGGCAGCGGCCTTACAGGTCAGCGCCCGGAGCAGGGCTCAAATAAGCCTCCAGGAGCAAAAGGCTCCTTTGCAAAAAATCTTTTCCTCTTTGAAAGCGCAGACGGGCTACCGGTTTATCTGTACGGAAGCGGTTTTTAAAAAGGCGGGTAACATAAGTATCCACCTCAATAATGCGTCACTGAAACAAGCATTGGACGTATGTCTTAAGGATAAGGGCCTTTCCTATACGATTATCGGAAAGACGGTGGCTGTTCGTCTGGCCACACGGCAGGCGCCTACTTCTAAAAACGATCCACGGATGGATAGTCCGGCTGCCGCTGTGACACTGACTGTTACCGGGACGGTAACGGATCCGAATGGCTACGGCCTGGCGGCTGTGTCCGTGGTCGTGCCCGGAACACCGCTGGGGACAATGACAGACCGTAAGGGAAATTACCGGTTGGCAGGCGTTCCTGAAAACGCGGAACTGGTGTTCAGCTATGTGGGTTTCGTGGAACAGCGGGTGGCTGTTAAAGAGCGTACAGTCATTAATATACAACTGCATCCTATAGAAAATGAACTCAACGAGACCGTCGTGATTGGTTATGGCAAGACGACCAGAAAGCTCAATACGGGGTCGGCAGCGGTGATCAGCGCTGATGTGATTGACAAACAGCCGATCGCGAATATGATGGAGGCCCTGCCCGGCCGGGTAGCCGGTGTACTCGTGACTCAGAATAACGGTGTCCCGGGGGCCAATACGCAGATGGAAATCAGGGGTAAAGGCTCCCTGAATTCGGGAACCATTCCTTTATATGTGATTGACGGGGTACCCTATTCCAACTTTAATGGTGCTCAACCACCTAATGACAACCTAAATGCCTGGGGCATCAGCGGTGCCAATGGAGGAACAAGTCCTTTTAGCTCGCTGAATCCGACAGACATTGAAAGTATTACTATCTTAAAAGACGCGGACGCCACGGCCATTTACGGAGCCAGAGGTGCTAACGGCGTTGTACTGATCACCACCAAAAAAGGAAAGTCCGGCGCCTCTAAAACCGATGTAAATATCTATACCGGGTTTGGAAAGGTAGGACATTATATTCCCATGCTGAATACTCGGCAGTACCTGGCACTTAGAAAGGAAGCTTTTGCCAACAATGGTGTCGATCCTGAAGAGGCGGCCTCCAGACCTTATGACTTACTGGATTGGGATCAGCAGGCTTATACGGACTGGCAACGGTATTTATTGGGTGGCACCGCACATTCGACCAATGCGAATATATCATACAGCGGCGGCACGCCGCAGACCAGTTACCGGCTGAGTGGCAGTTATCGCCATGACGGCACGGTGTATCCGGACGGGGACTTTGGCAATAACCGGGTGACGACCCGGTTCTCGCTGGGACATCATTCGAAAAACAATAAGTTTAATTTCAATTTCTCCGCCAGTTATGGCCATGAGACCTCTACATTGCCGAAGTCCGATATCAGCAGTCTGGCCACCTTGCCACCGAATTATCCCTCTGCTTTAACAGACAGTGCCGGTCATCTGGTCTGGTACGCCGGTTTCACCAATCCGCTGTCCTATTTAAGACAAACCTATCACGGGGTGACTAATAACATCATCGGCAATCTGTCGCTGGGCTATCAGGTACTGGAGGGTTGGAACTTAAAACTGAATGCGGGATATACACATATCGATCTGGACCAGCAATCAGCGAGCCCGGCCTCCGTGCAAAACCCAGCCTATAACCCCGTCAGCTCCGCTTATTTTTCCAACAACCTGATCGAAAACTGGATCGTAGAACCCACTACCGATTATACCAGAAAATGGGAGAGAAGTACGCTTAACCTACTTTTAGGAGGTACTTTCCAACAAAATATCTCGACCACCACCTCTACGAAAGGAACCAATTATAGCAGTGATTTGTTACTGGGATCTTTACAAGGGGCAGGACTGATTACCTCATATTTTCCCAATGACGCCAAATATAAGTTTGCTTCTCTATTCAGTCGGGTGAACTATAATTTTGCCAACAAATATATCTTGAACGGGACTTTCCGTAGAGATGCTTCTTCCAGGTTTGGCCCCGAAAACCGCTTTGGTAATTTCTGGGCGGTGGGTGCTGCCTGGCTTTTCAGCGAAGAAAGCTGGGTGAAGGAAGCGTTGCCGCTGCTTAGCTTCGGTAAAATCCGAGGCAGCTACGGGTTGACCGGTAATGACCAGATCACGAACTATATTTATCTGCCGTTATATTCCTTAAACAGCAATCCTTATCAGGACCAGGTGTCTTATTACAGAGCGACTGCCTCCAATCCGCACGTGCAGTGGGAAACAGATAAAAAGCTGGAGTTTGCGCTTGAGCTAGGCTTTCTGGATGATCGGCTGATGTTTACGGGCAGTTACTACCGCAACCGTTCCGGCAACCAGTTGTCCTATGAGTCGTTGCCGACCCAATCCGGGTTTAACAGCAGAACCGTCAATGTACCGGCCGTAATCCAGAATAAAGGACTGGAACTCACGATCAGTTCCCAGAATATCAGGTCCGGAGATTTTAAGTGGCGTACGGATTTTAATATAACCCTGCCCAGTAATAAACTCATCAGCTTCCCAGGACTTGAAAACTCTTTTTATGCCAGTAGTTATGTGGTTGGTCAGCCGATAACGTTGACTAAACTTTACAGGTTTACCGGTGTGGACCCCCAGACCGGGATACCGACTTTTTATGCTGCGGATGGCAGCGGTATACCCAATTACAGCACAGACCGTTTTATCGCGCCTATCGGAACGCCTTATTACGGTGGGCTGGGCAATGATCTGACCTATAAGAATTGGGCCTTGAGTTTCTTTATTCAGTATACACACCAGAAAGGGTATACCAATGGCCTCATTAACGGAGCGCCGGGTAGCTCCATGGCCAACTTGAATACCTCCGTGCTGGACAGATGGCAATCGCCTGGTGATCAGGGAACCTTGTTCCCGGCCGCCTCTGCGGTCGCCGGATCTGTAATCAGTAATGCCTACGGCTATTATTTTGGCAGCTCAGACCTGTTCTGGGGAGACGCTTCCTGGCTAAAATTAAGAACAGCGTCTTTGTCTTATCAGTTTGATAAGGCGGCTTTGCAAAAGCTGGGCCTGACCCAGCTGCGCTTTTACGTTGAAGGGCAGAATTTGCTGACTCTGGCCAAAAATAAATACCAGATGGATACGGAAACAACCGTCGCGGGCGGCCCTTCAGGCCTCGGTACGGGAAGATATCCGGCGGTGCCTCCGCTTCGGACGATTGTCATTGGCCTGAACCTTTCGTTTTAGAGAACTATTGTAATTACCCCAGTATACTCACTGAAAAAAATAAATCATGAATCGACTTTTTGATCATAAAAATAAATACGCGGCGCCATGGATAGCGATACTACTGCTGTTGGTGTTGACGCCGGGCTGTAGTAAGTTTGTAGACCTCGATGCGCCCAGTACTTCTATAGGCGTCAAAGAAGCTTTTAATACGCAAAGTGCCGCCACAAGTGCTGTGCTCGGTTTGTATAACAGCACGGCTTTACGGTATATCTCACTATATTATACCGGTGTTACCGGATCCAGCGCGGATGACGTCCGGTACAGTGCCAGTTCCACAGATTACGATCAGTTCGCGGCCAATGCAGTGGCTGTTGACAACGCGATGAATAATAACAATATCTGGGCCTATGGATACAGTCAGCTGTTTCAGATCAATCAGGTGATTGAGGGATTAAACGGGAGCGCTGTTCTGGGTACTGATTTTAAAAATCAGCTAATGGGCGAAGCTTTGACCTGGAGGGCGTTTATGTATTTTTACCTGGTGAATTTTTATGGAGATGTCCCGCTGATCCTTTCCACAGATATTGATCAGGCGGCGCATATGGCCAGAACACCCAAGGCGCAAGTCTGGGCACAGATTGAAACGGATCTTACTAAGGCAGTGGGGCTGCTCAGCGCAGATTATCCCTCTGCCGACAGGGCGAGAATCAATCAAGATGCGGCCAGGGCGCTGCTGGCCAGAGTATACCTTTTTGAGAAAAAATGGCAGCAGGCGGCATCAGTGGCTTCTGAAGTGTTACAGGCCTCAGCCTATCAGCTGAACATGGACCTGAATACAACCTTTACCAAGGATAGTAAGGAGATTATCTGGCAGATCGCAAATGTGACCGGTATTTCTACCTATGGGAGTAACTTCCTGGCGCCGGACGGCGTACTTCCTGCCTATATCCTATACAGCTCAATGGGAGAGGCCTTTGAGCCAGGGGACAAAAGGCGCGAAGATTGGGTGATGGAAGCAACGGTATCGGACAAGCAATATTATTACGTGCATAAATATAAAGACCGGGCCGGCACCGGAGATGAGTATAGTGTTGTGTTGCGATTGGCCGAGGTCTATTTGATCCGTGCTGAGGCGCGCGCGGAACAAAAAAATCTCAGCGGTAGCCTGGAAGATCTAAACGCCATCCGTCTAAGAGCGGGCCTGGAACCGTTAGATGGACTTACCCAGAGTGCTCTGATGCTGGCCATCCAACAGGAATATAAAGTGGAAATGTTTGGAGAGTGGAGCCACCGCTGGCTGGATCTTAAAAGATGGCCGAGCTTGCAAGGCAAAGCCAGCCGGGCCGATGACCTTCTGGCACCTGTTAAAGACGACTGGCAATCCACAGATGTACTCTACCCCATACCCGCTCAACAGATACTGGCCAATCCAGCGCTGACGCAGAATCCGGGTTATAGTAATAGTCATTAATCTGAATTTTATTACCTAAAACTTATAATAAAACGCATCCATTATGCAAAATAAAAATAACGCAATAAAAACACTTTTCTGTGCGGCGGTATTATGCAGCACAGGCGTCACCGTACTGGCGCAAAATAAGCAGGCAGACAGGGCTGAGCTGGACAGTATTCAAAAGCAAGTGACCGGCTGGCTTAAAAGCAATACAGCGGCAGACCGGGACAGTGTCCGTAAAACAGCTTATGCACTGGCCGGTAGCCGTAATGAAAAGAAAATGGCGATGGGCGCTTATTATCTGAAATCCCTGGGACAGGATCAGAGTTCGGATTCATTAAATAAAGTAATTATCCAGACCTTTCCCAAAGGCTTTACCGTCCTCAATAACAGAGCAGAGGAAATCTACAAACAGACAGATCCTGCTAAGCAGGAGCAGCTATTTAAAAAGCTACTGACCGACTTGCCGGAGAAAAAAGATCAGCAGGGAAAAGTCCTGGATGAGGGGGAAAATATTGTTTATGATTACATCAGAAACGCCATCTCCAGCAGCTATATAAAGACGGGGCAATATGATAAAGCAGTATCTTACGCAGATCAGATAGTGACAAAGTTCTGGAAAGGAGAGGGTTATGCAGGCGCCGCGGGCGCGTTGCTAAGAGCCGGGCAATTGGATGAAGCCAAAATGCTATACAAAAAGGCCATAGACGTTGCGGCGCCTTACTTTGAGCAGCACGCTGCCAAAGGCCCCGAAGCCTTTGCAGCCATAGGATATCCCAGTTATTTGGAGAGTTACGCCGGCATCCTGACAAAAGAAGGCAAATTCACCGAGGCTTTACCGATTATTGAAAAGGCTTTTAATGCCAGAAAAGAACATTCCCCGGAAAGCTATATGACCTATATGAAGGTACTGAGCCGGTCCGGCCAGGAGCAAAAAGCTTTTGAGATAGGAGATGAAGCTTTACGCAATGGGGCCGCTTCAGAAGCACTGAAGGATCAGTTAAAAGTACTGTATGCCAAGGTGAAAAAAGACGGCCCTGATTTTGACAGCTACCTGGCAACAGCCATGCAGCAGCTGCATGAAAAGTTTCTGAAGGAATTACCTGAGACCATGCTGGATCTGCCATCCCAAAATTTTTCCTTAAAGGATATGGAAGGCAAGACCGTGCAGCTGTCAGATTATTTGGGTAAAACGGTGATACTTGATTTTTGGGCGACCTGGTGTGGTCCCTGCAAGCGCTCTTTCCCCGCTATGCAAATGGCAGTCAATAAATACGCCACTGATAAGGATGTCGTTTTTCTCTTTATAGATACCTGGGAAAGAACACCGGATGCAGACCAGCAGGTTAAAAAGTTTATCAGTGCCAATAACTATAGCTTTAGGGTATTGCTTGACCGTAAGCCTGCCGTCAGCGGCGACAATATGGTCGTAGAGAAATATGGTATAACAGGTATTCCCACGAAGTTTGTGATCGACCCCAATGGAAAGATCCGTTTCAGGCTTACCGGTTTTGGCGGCGGCAATGACGCGGCTGTTGAGGAAATTTCCGCTATGATCGAGCTGGCCCGCAAGGGTTAGGATCAGATGAACAGCCGCCCCACCATAGGTGTATGGCAAAAAAATCCCCCTGAGGCTTTTTAGTAAGCTGTCTCAGGGGGATTTTTCTTTGCAGATTCTTTAAGTTGAACTGCCTGCCTGATGCATTATCTTTTAAAGATACCCAGGTACCCGCCTCCGGAAGGCATGTTTACGTGTAGGGTCGTATTCTTTTTCACTTTTTTCTGTACGGTGACCTGACCTTCTCTTGCGTTTGGCTTATCGGTAAGGGCCGTCAGCGTATATTTTTTTCCGCCCAGAAAAGAAAGGTCTATATCCGCTGTATGGGAGCCGTCGCCGTTGATGACAGCCAGATACCAGGTAGTGCCCTTTCTTCGGGCAAAGGCAGCTATCTCGCCTATCTTACTTTCTTTTAGCACAATGGTTTCGTCCCAGGTGGCGGGAATCTGCTTGACGAAGGGCAGTGCGATGCTCTTGCTTAAGTCCCCCGGATCCGCACCCAGGCATAAAAACGGAGAGGTGAAAATCGCAGCCGTGGCCACCTGGTGCGCCATCGTGGTGGAAGAAGCATAGGGCTCAAAGCTGACGGGGGTGTAGTCTGCCGGGCCACAAAGATACCTGGTAAACGGCAGCACGGTATTGAGATAGGGCCAGTGTTCATTGTCTTTTTGTTCCAGGCCTCTTACGCCTTCCTGAGACAAGACATTCGGAAAGGTGTATTCCATGCCGGTACCCTTATTGGCACCGTGAAAGTCTACCATCAGATGGTACCGGGCGGCTGCTCTCGCCACGCGTTCATAAAATGCAATTTTCTCCTGCGTCTCCGCATTGATGAAGTCTATTTTCATGCCTTTGACACCCAAACTGGCACATTTTTCAAAGAATGCATGCATATAAGCCGTGTCTTTTAGCCCCGGTGTGCCATTATGAGGTGGATAGGCCTGCCACACCCAGATACCCACGCCTTTGTTTTTGGCGTAGTCGATCTGTTCTTTCAAGAGCTGCCAGTGATCTTTTCCTGCGGCGCTCCATGTCACCCAGCCATCATCCACCAGGTTATAAGGGATCTTAAGGGTTGCCGCAAAATCAGTAAATCGCCTGATATTTTCAGGCGTAACATCTCTTTTCTTACTCATCCACGTCCAGATACTCTGACCCGGCCTGATCCAGGACGTATACTCCCCGTCAGGGAATAATTGCCTGTCAGGTGCGGCGCTGACATCACGGACAATATCGTTATTCACTAAGCCGTTCAGTGTATTGGAAATAGCCATGATCTGCCATCCACTATGCAGCGTGTCCCGGTTGCCCGGCTGTACGGGGCCGGCCAGCGTATATTCCAGGGTTCTGTCATTTTTATAATGGCTGAAATGACTGCCTGCGAACCCAAATATATTGGCTTCCATAAGCGCGCCGTAGAGGCCGTTTTTATACTGTAAGGTCAGTGGCATGCCCAGCTGAAGGCTGTCCCCTAACTGGCTGAATAGGGCGGACCTGTAATTACCTTCATACGTATGTATATCTTCCTGCCACCAAAGGGTTGTCGTGCCCGGCAGGGAAATATGGCTCATTTCTCTGGTAAGCGCCCGGCCCTCCGGCAGGACACTGTACCTGTAGGCGACGCCGTTATCATACAGGTTGACCGCTAACCAGAAATCCGTTTTTCCGTCCTTGGAAGTAATTTTAAAGTTGTACTGGTTTTTAATGATGGTCGCCGTATTATGATTGCCTCTGGTAGTCAGTCTGCGCTGCTGCTTCTTTTGAGCATTGATTAAGGTCACCGACTTCACCTGCTGCCCATAAACAACGTCCGCGTTGTCTCCCGATGCAAATCCGATATTGCCTTCAGCGAGTTGCTGACTTTTAAACTTCACGGAATAATGTAACTCGTTTTGCCGCGTGGACAGTTGCATAGAGATATGACCGTCGGGGCTACTTAGCTGGTTGACAGTCTGGGCATGCAGCGAGAATGCCTTGCCTGCCATGAACAGGCTGACTAATATGTAGGGGACAGCAGACAAGAGGAGCCATTTATTCGCTTTGCCGGATTTTCGTAACAGATGCCGCATGGGGTCGAAATGTTTGATAGATGAAGATGTAAAAATTTTAATCCCTATGAAAATAAGGTAAATCCCGCAGAGCATCTGTTTATTAACAATGCAATTAAAGTTGAGTATTTTCATCAGTGGCTCCTGTCAAAAGCTCTTTGCTCAGTGGACTGACCGTTACAAAGCCAACCGCCAGTGCTTCCAAAAGTGGAAGGATTCTTTTTTCAGCCTTTCTGTAGCATAAGGAATGTTTATGCAGCAGCGCCTTGATGGACAAATTTCTGAATGATCAGCTGGTTCAGGTTTATAAAGATTATTATTACGGTTTGCCTGCCTTATATTGTCAGGGGAATCCGAAATTGTTTAGATTTGTATTGCTGAGGCGTCATATGATGGAAGATCTTGTGAAACCGGACAATGTTGACGCCTAATTATAGGATCCGGGGTGTGGAAACTTGCCGTGGGAGGCTGGCGATCTTGTTCCATTATGATTTAATAAAAGGCCCATCTTTAGGCAAACATATTGATGGCTATTTTTTTGATAAAGAAGCAAACAGGTGTGTTGGCATTTCCATGTATACAATCCGCAATAATTAATATTGCTCAGGAAAAGGTTTATAAAAATTTGAATAAATAATTATACCTTATGTTAGCGTATTTTCCTTATCTGCTCGCTCTTGTTATCGTGATCGTGTTTTTAATAATGCTGGCAAATAGAATCAGGATAGCTTATCCTGTGTTACTCGTGGTCGCGGGACTGATTATGAGCCTGATACCAGGGATACCTGCCATACATGTTTCGCCTGAACTTATCTTTGTCATTTTCCTGCCGCCATTGTTATATGAAGCGTCCTGGTCAATTTCATGGAAAGAACTCTGGAAATGGAGGCGCATCATTTGCAGCTTTGCTTTTGTCGTCGTATTTCTGACGGCACTATCCGTTGCCTTTGTAGCCAACGCCTTTATCCCCGGGTTTTCACTGGCTTTAGGCTTTTTATTGGGCGGTATTGTCTCTCCGCCCGATGCGGTCAGCGCCGGTGCTATTTTGAAGTTTGTAAAGGTGCCGAAGCGGGTGTCGTCCATATTAGAGGGAGAAAGCTTGCTCAATGATGCGTCCTCTCTTATTATATTCCGATTTGCGCTGGTTGCAGTGGCGACCGGGCAATTTGTCTGGTATCATGCAGCACTTAGTTTTGCATGGATGCTGATAGGCGGTACAGGTATTGGTTTATTGATAGGCTGGATCATTATGAAAATACAAAGGTTCTTACCCACGGATGCCAATATGGATATTGTCTTAAGCATTGTTACGCCCTATATCATGTATATGATGGCGGAGGAAGTACATAGTTCAGGCGTTTTGGCGGTGGTAAGCGGCGGCTTGCTGCTTTCTAATAAACGATATCATTTTTTGAGCGGTACTTCCAGGTTACGGGGTGTGAACGTCTGGGAAAGCTTTGTTTTCGTATTGAATGGCCTGGTATTTTTACTCATCGGCCTTGATTTGCCCCAGATCACGGCCGGGTTAAAAGGGGTTGGGTTCTCATCGGCAATTGGATATGGTTTGCTGATTACCGCCGTACTGATACTCGGCAGAATATTAGCCGCCTATGGAGCAGTTGTCGTAACGCTGGTGATGCGAAATTTCATTACCGTTGCGGATAGCCGCAATCCGGGCCTTAAGGGACCATTGGTGCTGGGATGGGCCGGAATGCGGGGAGTGGTTTCGCTGGCAGCGGCCTTATCCATACCCGTTTACCTAAAAGACGGAACTGAATTTCCCGAGCGGAATTTAATTTTGTTTATAACTTTTATTGTTATCCTATGCACGCTTTTGTTGCAGGGGTTAACATTGCCACATCTAATCCGGAAAATAAAGCTGCCTGATTTTAAAGATTATATCCCCGAAGCGCAGGCCGACGATTTGATAGAAAAAGAACTGGCAACAAGATCCTTGCAATATGTCTCGGAAAACTATACATCACAAACGCAGACCCATCCATTTTTGTACCAGTTAACCAGTAAATGGAAAAACAAAGAAATAGGGGATACGGAGTCTTCTATTTCGGTGGACATAAAAGAGGTGTATGCCGACCTACTGGCCCAACAAAGGCTATGGCTATTGGCTAAAAATGAAATAGACAAAAGTTTGGATGAAGATGTGATAAGAAAACACCTACATCGAATAGATATTGAGGAGGAAAAACTGAAGCATTTGTAATGATTTTTTCCGCTTGCCTGGCTAGCGGCCGACTGCCGTTTGCAAAAGAGCAGGTACGGTTGCCTGCTGTCTACATACAATAAAGTCGTAGAAACACTTTTAAATACGGTCTTTCATTCGGTTTTTTATAATGCGATATTGAATAGCTCGTCCGATGTTTGCCAGGCTTGCCCTTCAGCTCATTTTTTCAGCCCCGTCTTTCAAATAGTCTTTAACGAGCTGGCCGAGTATTGTCAGGCCTTCCTGAATTCTGTTTTCAGGCATGTTCGAATAGTTAAGCCTTAAGGTATTTTCTTTGGGGTTATTAGGATAGAAGGACCCTCCAGGAACAAAGGCGATCTTTTTTTCCAGACTACGTAACAGCAGTTCCCTGGCGGAGGTCCCTTCAGGCAGTTCCATCCATGTGAACAGGCCACCCTCGGGTCGGGTGAACTGAACGCTGTCCGGGAAGTATTTTTCCAGCGCCTGAAGGGTCACATCTCTACGATCTTTATAAAGCGTTTTAATTTTCTGAATATGCTCGTCAATATCATATAACGCCAGATATTTGGCAATCACCATTTGGGCAACGGTATTGCATTGCAGATCAGTTCCCTGTTTAATAAGAACATATTTGCGGATCAGGTTTTTGTCGCCCGCGATCCAGCCAATTCTGAAGCCGGGGCAAAAGATTTTGGAGAAGCTGCCTGTGCATAAAACCTGTCCCGTTTTGTCAAAGGATTTAATAGAGGGCAGATCTTCGCCTTCAAATCGCAATTCTCCGTAGGGGTTATCTTCAATAACGGCAACATTAAATTCAGTCGCCAGTGCTGCCAGCCGCCTGCGCTTTTCCAGATTCCAGGTTTTGCCGGTCGGGTTCTGAAAAGTGGGGATTACATAGATCAGTTTGATATGAGGCGTCCCTTTTAATGTTTGCTCCAGGACTTCCATGTCCATGCCATTTTCATCCGTAGGGATTTCTATAAACCGGCAGCCATAGGCCTTGAACGCGGAAATAGCGGCCAGATAAGTGGGGCTTTCACACAGAACAACGTCACCTTCATTTAGAAAAACCTTTCCGGAGAGGTCCAGTCCCTGTTGGGAACCGTGTGTAATCAGAATGTTATCTTGGTCAAATGAGGTGCCCAGGCGGCTATTCATGCGCTTGGCGATCCAGCTGCGTAAAAGAGCAAAACCTTCCGTTGTGGTGTACTGTAATGCAGTGGTGCCGGACTCCTGAAGCACCAGATGTTGTACTTTGTCAATCGCTTCAATAGGGAAGAGCTCAGGTGCAGGCAGTCCGCCGGCAAATGAGATGATGTTGGGTTGTTGGGTGACTTTTAATATTTCCCGGATCTCCGATTCTTTGATCTGGGCCATTCTATGGGCCAAATGAAGTGCCATAATTCGCTATTTTAACTTGACAGGCAGGTACGCTTTATTTTTGACAGCATCTCTACTTTAATCATTGATAATGATTCCAAAAGTAGAAAAACTATCAGAAACGGCATGAAGAATAGAAAGATATTTGGTCATACATTTTGGTTGGTTGATTTGTGCTTTTTTTTTGCGTTACTATAATTCTGATTCTGAAAATATTAGAGCAGTTTTGACAAGCTATCCTGGATGTCAGATTCCGAAAAAAAGGGGAGAAGGGCAAGTCGGGCAGGACCGTGCTTGATGACAACGGAAAAATCAGGATATTTGAGCGGTCTTGCTTAGAGTTTAGGTTAAGGGTATTATCTCCGGTGTTTTGAGATCATACGGTTCTTACATTGGCTGCTAATGACTGTTTGAATCATTATACTTTATTACAAGAACGTCTGATCGTAACGATGTTTATTCGGGAAGACATAAAATAAATTATGTTTTATATTTCATTTTTCCTTAAATTAGATGACGCATTCAATTAATGTCGGTAATAAGAGAGACGGAAATGCTCAAAACTGACTTTAAAGATGCAGGGTAGATAAGGTTTGTGATTCTTCATATTGAGATGATTAGCGGCCGCCGATTGGGCGATGCAATACAATGCTGAGCAAGAGTCGTATGTATAAGTAACGGGGCGTTTGCAGTGAAAGGTAGCTTATATATAATGGTTCGAAGAAAGTTGCTTATGAAGACGATGGTCAGAAGAATCCTTATTTAATGGTGTTTTTTGTTTATGTATTGTCATTGTTTTAATGCCAAATATATAGTGTATGCTGTCAGATAAGACACTGCCATCTAAGAGACTGACTTCTCTGGATGCGTTAAGAGGCTTTGATATGTTCTGGATCGTTAGTGGTGAGGGGATTTTTCATGGGCTGGCGAATGCCACCCATCTACCCTTTTTTGAAGGTGTAAGCAGGCAACTCCACCATACCACCTGGAACGGATTTACGATGTATGACCTGATTTTCCCGCTGTTTATCTTCATCGCCGGAATTGCCATGCCGTTTTCGTTTGGCAAAAAGCTGGATCACCTGGAGGGACTTGCAAGGAAGAAACAAAAACAAAAGCTATATCGGCCGCTTATCATCAGATGTGTTGCCTTGATTTTGCTGGGGATGGTCGTAAATGGCGCATTAGCGCTTCCCGGCTATGCCGAGACAAGATTTGCCAGCGTTCTGGGTAGAATTTCCCTTAGCCTTTTTTTTGCCGCTATCATCTATTTGAACTGCTCATTCAGAAAACAGCTTATCTGGCTCTTTGTGCTTTTATTGGGATATTGGGCGCTGATGTCCTGGGTGCCAGTTCCCGGTTTCGGGGCCGGTGTACTGACGCCGGAAGGTAATTTGTCCGGTTATCTGGACCGCCAGTTTTTGCCTGGACTGGTGTTAAGAGGTGACTATGATCCTGAAGGCTATCTTTCTACCATTCCTGCAATAGGTACGGCTTTGCTTGGCGTTTTTACGGGACGGTTTCTTAGAAACGGTAATCCTGCATTTACGCCTGTGAAAAAGGCGATATTGTTGCTGGGCGCGGGTGTGATCTGTTTACTGCTCGGGCTTTTATGGAATATATGGTTCCCGATCAATAAAAATATCTGGACCAGTTCATTTGTGGTATTTTGCGCCGGCTGTAGCTTACTTTTGCTGGGTGTGTTTTATTTGATAATTGATGTTCTCAAATGGCAATTGTGGTGCAGGCCATTTATCTGGCTCGGCATGAATTCCATATTAATTTATATGGCCTCCCATGGAATCATTAACTTTAAATACACCTCCGAAGCAATATTTGGCGGACTGATGCATCTGGCGCCCGAAAGATTTCATGAAGCATTATTGTGGACGGGAGTGGCTATTATTCAATTTGGGTTTCTTTACTTTTTGTATAAAAAACGTATTTTTTTAAAACTTTAAAACCTTGTCTAAGTACCCTGAGACCACGTATAGACTATACGAATAGCCTACAATAGTGTCAGTGGGGACAATTTTATACAAAAGGGGGAGTGGGTTTCGATAATTTAGCGGTTATTGTTTTTGTCAGAGGTTTGCCGTGACATGCCAGTTAACTGAAATCCCTTGTTTTCAAGCAATGCGCTTACATGTAGATTATTATAGACTTGTCATAGGGATTTGGCCGGTATTTTGCTTCCTAAAACGATAAGAGGAATTATTGCTCACTTAAAACAGAACTCCATGAAAGGCATATTATTTGTGATTGGCATCATATTAATCATCGGATGGATCTTTGGCTTTGTAGTTTATCATGTAGCGGGCTTTCTAATCCATCTTTTGTTGATTATTGGACTGATTATGATTGTCGCGAATCTTTTTAAAGGTAAAGAGTCGGGTTGATAGATAGGTTTAATGTTGGATTTGTTAGATAGTAATAAGTGGCCAAACCTGTAATAACTTCTAATTGTTTTATGGTTGTAACCTATGGCAGCCAGGCTGAACGTTACTTTGGCTCCTTTATTGTGCTGAAGAGCGATCATCCCTCCTCATCTGTTTTAATGGCTTTCCGCCTATTTTCACCCGCGCCATAAGATAGACTTGCAACAGCCATAAACATAGATGGGCCATTCAGCATCTACCGAATGGCCCACCTATGAATGCTGAAGGTATTATTCCCAGCCAGGATTCTGTTTGATCTGCCCCTTGCTGAGTAATATCTGATCTCTTGGAATCGGCATCAGGTACAGTTTGTCATTCCATTTACGCATGGGGACCGTATAAGGAGCCACCACTTTTTTTGTACCATCCCAGTCACTTATCGTCACGACATGGGTTCCTTTGAAAATATCGGAACCGAAATAGTTGTCATATTGTTGCTGCACAGCATCACTGGCAACAATACCATAGACAGTCTTAGGGTTTTCCAATAGTTTGCCTGCTTTCCAACGGACAATATCGTCCCAACGGAACCCTTCAAAAGCAAGCTCCACTCTTCTTTCTCTTCTGATCTCGTAGATCAGCGGGGATACCTGGTAGCCGTACCGGGGCTGTCCGTTAATTTCCGCGCGCGGATCGGCCGGAGGATTGACGGTCAGTCTAGCCATTTTCCCACCAGGAAGATCCGGCTGATCCAAGCGGGCCCTTATTTGATTGATGCTGATATCCAGATCACCTTGTGTAATAGAACCTAGTTCAGCTTTTGACTCTGCATAGATCAGCAGCACTTCGGCGTACCTGAAAACATACATGTCGTAGGTGGTCTGATTGGCCTCGTTTTGAGCGGGAACCGGACTCCGGAATTTAGCGGCCACGTATCCGGTCGGTGAAGAGCTGTTGACGTTGGTCAGGAAATTAGAGATGGGTGTTGTGCCGTTGAGATAATTGGGGAGAAAACGGTTATCAATCTCACTTCTTAAACGGGGGTCTCTGTTTTGCATTTCCAGAATTGCGGAATCATCTCCTTTATACATTGAACTCAGTGCAATGGGTTTGCCATCCGTGCAGAGAAAAGCCTCAATCAGGTCTTTACTGACACCAACACCGGCTTCATTGACGGAACGGGACAGACGGCTGGTCAGCTGATCTAACCGGTATATCTTCGGTAATACACATTCTGGATTCTTGGTCAGGTCTTCCTGGATAAACTGCGCCTTATAAGGATGGAGATAATCTTTATCTGCCACTGTATGGGTTTTGCTATCCACCACGTCGCCAGCTTTGAAATAATACTGAGACTGAGGTTTATAGATTGCATAACCGCCATTATCCATGATGTCTCTGGCTGCAGTAACGGCCTGTTCCAGGTACGTTTCCCAACCAGACTGGTTTCTGTATTTCATCCAGGTGCCTTCATAAAGGCAGACTCTGGCCAGCATCTGTTCGGCTGCATATTTATGTAATCTTCCAAGTTCGACCTGATCCGGTAAGGGTAAGTTATCTACGGCGAACTTTAAGTCTGCAATAATGCTGTCTACAACTATTTTACGATCCGTTCTGGGTTTGTAAAGGAAACTCGAGTCGTTTACATTTAAATCCTTATTGATCCAGGGCACATCGCCAAAATCCTTAACTTTATTAAAATATTCATAGGCCCTGAAAAAATGGATCTCAGCCAGATACTCTTTAATTTCCTTTTCGGTACCCGTTGCCGTTTGATAGTGGGTTAAAAAATAATTCGCATTTCTGATATAGGCCCAGTTGGTATAAGCCCATCCCCCGCCACTGGAGGGGACAGTTGTGAGGTTATACAGCCACTGATCCGGCGTGTTTGGTACACAGTTATCACTTTGATTGTCTGCGTTCTGATCAGGTACATAGAGAATAGGATAGAAGTTGTTGCAGAAAAGCTTCAATTCATCAGCTGTTTGCCAGTAGTTTAAATCCGATATGGAATCCTCCGGCTCTCTGTCTAATACTTTGGAACAGCTGACAACCGTGACAGACAGCCATCCCGCAAGCAGGTATAGAAATATATGTTTGTTTTTCATAACTATAATTATTTTAAAGTGATGTTGATGCCCACTGAGTAGGATTTGGTATTGGGGTAATCCATAAGACTTAATTTTTCTGGATCATATAACTTGGAAAGGCTGGTAATGGTGAAAATATTCTGACCGGTAGCGTACACTTGAATATTATCTATTTTAGCTTTTTTCATCCACGGGCGCTGTAGTGTATAGGTCAGTGTCAGTTGTTTTAACCGGATATAGGCCGCATTTTGCAGATACCTGTCAAGCGTGCCATTCAGGCCGCCTCTGTTTCCATGACCGCCATCGATATACGGTCTGGGTAGGAAGCCGTCCCTATTCTCGTAAGACCAGAAATCAGAGGTTAACTCCATGGGAACATCCCACTGGCTACCGATGCCGTAAAATCTGCCATCAGGCACATAGTCTCGCTTGCCGACGCCTTGGAAAAAGAAGCTGAGGTCCAGGTTTTTCCAGGTGAAGCCACCATTAAACCCGAAAAGATACTGCGGCTCAGAATTTCCCAGGATACGCAAGTCTCCGGTTGAATCCAGGGTATAATTGCCGTTGCTGATTTTTCCGTCTCCATCCAGATCGACATATTTGACATCTCCCGGATGCCAGGTGCCACTATAGAGCAGGGACTGATCAGCCCAGTTATTAATCTCGTCCTGAGACTGAAACAAGCCGGCAGTTTTAAAGCCCCAGATATCTCCGATTCTATGCCCGACATACAATTCTCCTAAGTAATTGGTGGGGTTGTCAAATTTGGTGATATAGGATTTAGAATTAGCCAGGTTAAAGCCGAGTCGGTAAGACATGTCATTACCGATTTTATCATGCCAGCCTACATTAAGTTCCCATCCCTGCGTTTTCAGATCCGCAGCGTTCTCCACTGGTACGGCTGCTCCCAGAACCGCTGTAAGCGGTTGCCCTGCCGTCAGCATTCCGATGGTATAACGGGTATAGACATCTACTGTAGCAGACAGGCGGTGCGCCAGGAATTCAAAATCAGCACCGACGTTCCATTGTCTTACTTTTTCCCAGGTAAAGTTGGGGTTGACGAGTGCGCCCGGAGAAACAGATACGGGAAGCGTATTGCCGGTACCTAATATATAGGGCAGCTCCGTATTGATGCCGTAAGCAGACACGTAAGGGAAATAGTTCTCAGTGCTGGTCAGCTGATTGCCGAGCGTGCCATATGATCCTCTGATCTTAAATTCATTGATGACGTTAGACAGGCCGGTATTGGTTTTCCAGAAATTTTCCTGGGATACCCGCCAGGCGCCGGAAACGGAAGGAGCCATAACATAGCGATGGCCTTTCTGAAATCTGGAGGAGCCGTCATAACGCCCGTTGAATTCCAGAAAATATTTATCCGCAAAATCATAATTGAAGCGGAAGAAATACCCCTGTACTGCCCAGCTGGTAATCCCGCCGTCTACGGATTGAGGCCCTGTAGCCCGGTTAATGGCCGGAAGGTCATTGTCGATCAGATTGGTTCTGCCGGCCAGATAATTTTTATATTGCTTGACTTCTTCATTATAACCTACCAGCAATTTAAAATGATGCTGACCGAAGTTTTTGCTGTAATCACTATAGATATTCAATGCATGATAGTAATCATTATGATTGGTCAGAATGATCTCATTCGGATTGGTCCAGGGATAATAATTGAAGGTGCCGTCTGCATGATATTCCTGGAACAGCCGGGAGGTGAACTCATTGTTGCTGGAATAGGGGTTAAAGGTATAATCCAGATTGATATTCCAATCCTTTAAAGGCTTTACTTTTACCGCAGCTGTTAACCAGAGGTCATTGATCTTGGTCTGGTTATGCCCGCCTTCGGCACCGACAGCAAAGGGGTTGGTAAAAGACCCCTGGCCCGCCCAGTGACCATCCGGGTGTTTGATGGGCATTAAGGGACGCAGATCATTTTTTAACTGCCCGCTGATTGCAGTGATGCCTGAATTTCCGCTTCCGCCACCGGACGGGTGGTCCTCAAAGGAATAGGTGTACCGTAGTTTACCCGCGACGGTCAGCCAAGGGGTAATATCGGAGCTGATATTCATATTGATATTGTGGCGTTGATAATAATCCTTGTAAGAAGTCAAAACCCCGTTTTGTCTGGAATTGCCATACGACATATAGTATGAGGTTCTTTCAGAACCTCCACTTAGTGAGATATTATTTTGCTGGAGACTGCCTGATCCGTATAGTGCGTCGGCCCAATCCGTATTACCCACATAGGTATAATATCCTGTGACATCAATGCTAGGGTCATATAATACATATGGATTACCGGCCGGATCGTTAAAATAGGCGGTGACACCATCTCTGATCCTTTGGCTGAAATACGCACCGTTTCCTGCATTAATACTGGCGGTGTCCATGTAATTGATATAATCCATGGAGTTCATGTATTTAGGGTTGATCAGGAGCTTGTTGGTCGCATAGGAACTGCTGAGCCTGACGGTAGGCGTTTGATTGTGTTTACCCGTTTTAGTTGTAATCAATATCACGCCATAGGCGGCACGGGCGCCGTAAATAGCTGCGGAGGCAGCGTCTTTCAATACCGTAACGCTGGCCACATCACTAGGGTTGACCAGATTAGGATCTTGCACGACTCCATCGACCAGGATCAAAGGTGCCCCGCCGTTAATACTGGTATAGCCACGTATATTAAATGTGGCTCCCTGTCCCGGAGCGGCACTGTTTTGCGTGATCTGAAGATTCGGGATGACACCCTGCAAACCGGCACCCAGATTGGCAATAGGGCGGTTATCCAGGACTTCTCCGGAAACCTGTTGTACAGCGCCCGATAGGTCTATCTTTTTCTGTGTACCGTAACCTACAATGACCACATCCGACAGTGTCGCGTCGCTGGCCCGCATACGCATCATAATGGTGCTTTTCTCGCCGCTGGTTACCAGGAAATTGGTAATGGAATCATTGGCATAGCCTACGTAGCTAAAGTATAGATTATAGGAATGTCCCTGCTGCATATTAATCGTAAATGTGCCGCTGGAGTCACTCAGTACATGATTGCTCTGCTGCGTTTGCCTATCCAGAATACGGACAGACACTCCCTGGAGAGTGGTGCCGGTCTCTGTAATAACGGTTCCCCTCACCGGGGTGGATTGTTGGGCATACAATCCCATCGAACAAAGCATAAGAAATGCCCCAAGTCCTGCTTTAAGTTTCATGGATTTTGATTTTAATGACACAATAAATGGCCCCCACCTGTCATACCCACAGGTGTGTCTTAGGCTGTTATAAAGAGTTGTTATTGTTGTTCTGTTATCTGAATCGTATTACCACTTCTGGTATAATGCAAATGATTTAAGTTACAGATGGCATCTAGTAAAATATTGAGCGAGTCTGCATACATAATCTTTCCTGTAAATTCCCTGTTCTCTAATAGATGGGGATCGATCTTGATCTCTACCTGATAGCGGATGGACAGTTGTTCGAATACTTTTTGTAATGGCGACTTTGAGAAACTGTAAGCTGCATTTGTCCAGGTGGTCACCATTTGTCTGTCTCCGATCGAAGGGGCCGTAGCCGCAATAGCATCTCGATGCTTGGAATCATACATATTGCTGACCAAATAGCCTCCCGCTCGCTTTTTGATGCGGATCTGCTGACCGGGTTGCAGATATATGTTTTTTTCCGGAAAACTATTTTCCAACGATTTTACAGCGACGCGTCCTTCCAGCAGTTGAACGGTGATCTCTTCTTTGCTTTTATCGCTGTTGATCCAAAAAGAGGTGCCGATATCCAGCGTACCTATGCCGTTGGCGACGACGGTAAACGGGCGGGTGGCATTATGTTTTACATCAAACCTGGCCTTTCCTTCCAAATAAACAAAACGGTTGTCCGTAAAATTGTCCTGATAGCTGACCGAAGCATCAGGTTTTAGCAGAACACCCGAACCGTCCGGCAGATGGACATATTTTTCTCCGGCCGTGCTGTTGCGAATGGTTTTTCTGCTCAGGGTATATCGGTCCAGGTCACCCTCTGTATTTTGGGCCGTCAACTTCAACAGATAGTGCGCCGTCAGAAAAAAGCCAATCAGACAGGCGGCAATGAGCAGCGATTTTTTCCATTTGCCAGACGCATCTCGGACTTCTCGCCTGACGGTCTTTCGCATCACCAATTGAATCGTATGCGGAATTTCCACCGGTTTTGTGCTATAGAATTCTTCATCCGAAAGATACTGCCCTAATTCCTGACCGGAGCGTTCTTTCAGATAGGCGGCGATTTTTTCAGCCTTTTCCCCCTCCAAATCGTTGTTCAGGAATCTGTCTATATCTTCAGGTGTAAATGCGCTATTCATTTAATAAGGGTAGTAACGTTTGGCAGAAGAAAATTCCCTACTCTCGAAAAAAAAATTAAAAAATTCTATAGAAAATAAGCGAAATCAACAACAGGGTGTTTAATATTTGCCGTAACTGTTTAAGGGCCTTGTGAATATGGTTGTCAACTGTTTTTTCAGAAATATTGAGCTGCTGCGCGATTTCTTTATAGGCATAGCCTTGAATATGGGAAAGGCGAATCACCTTTTGTCGCATCGGAGGTAAATGGCTGATGGCTTTTTCAATTTTTTCCGGCAGGGAAGAGGGCGTAACACCTATTGCCGCGGCCGCATTTGCTGCTGCATAGTCTAGTTCCGCAGTTTTACGTTTGCGCATACTCGCCTGTAGCCGCAGCCAGTCAATATAAATAAGCTTTGCCTTTCTGAAAAGCTGCGTTTCCAGGTTATACTCGGTGCTTAAAGTGGATCGGTATTCCCAGAGCTTGATAAAGGTATTTTGTGTAAGCTCCTGACTTTGAATATAATCTTCGGTTCGATTCAGGAAATACGTATAGATACGCGCCTCCCATAAAAGATAAAAGTCGCGGAATGCTTTTTGATCTCCATTCATTATTTTTTCCAGCAAACCAGGGTCCGTTTTAACAAGTGAAATTAGGGTGTTTTATTTTATTTAACAATTAGATAATTTTCTACGACAGCTTTCGTTTTAAATTAAATCCTTATGAATAACATATTATTTTTCTATGTAGGATTTTTACAATAAATACAAATATTTTGTCATATGCGGATATCGAGGCGGCTGTTGTTAATCAGCTTTAGGGAGGGCGTGTAAAAAAGCAGGCCCTAGTTATCTTGTTAGAAAGGGCCTGCTTTTTTGTAACGATCTGATTATTTTACGCTGTATGCCACATGGCTATTTTTTTATGAATTTCGTCCTTTGTACAACTCCCTGTGTATTGCGGACAACAACAATGTATATGCCGGCCGGCCATTTGTCCAGACTGATTGTCTCCCGCGTTTGTTGAGAGATGGCTTTGTCCAACATCAGTACGCCGGTTACGGAATACACTTCTAGTTTCGTCTTTGGAGCGGCATAAACCAGTTGAATTTGTATTTGTGTGGTGGCAGGATTGGGGAAAATTTTTATGGTCTCCCCGGTATGGGAATCCGTACCATTTAAAGACTCAACAGACGAGTAGTTGTAATCGCCGTTCTGGTCTACCTGAACAATCCTGTAGTATACTTTTCCCCTGATCCGTTGTGGGTCTGTATAGGTATAATATAGAGGTGTGGCGCTATAGCCTCCTGGAGCTTTGGTCTGTAGCGTGGCTAATGTATCAAAACGCAGGCCGTCAACAGAACGCTCAACGATGAAATGATCTGTTTTAAATTCCTGTATGGTAGAAAAATGGATATATGCATAGTTATTGACGTCGGTGAGTTGCAAACGTAGGCCTTTAACGGGCAAAGGCGTCTCTCCCAGTTCAGGTTGTTCAAATCCCTGTGTAATGACCGGACCACTCCCTGCGGTTTGAATAGCCATTTCACCGATATTGTAGTCGATGGTATATCCATTAAGTGTGCTGCTTCCACCGCCACTGCCTATTACGTGCGGGGCGATTGTTTGGGAAAAACTAATGTAGTGGCATCCATAGAGGCAGAATGTTATGAAGAATTTTTTTAGCATGATTGATGTAATCAGGTTACTGTTGAATACATAAAAATAAAATAGTAAGGCTATTGAATATTAAGGCCGCCACTGATGTGCCCTGTTATATTTAATACGAGATCTAGCCCTGTTACCGATGCCGAATAGACCATCATTAACCTTGTCCCGGCAGTTACCGGAATGCTGAGTCCTGTAGAGGATCCGCTGATAGTCGTTCCGATGGGGATAAGTCCTGTAAAGCCTGGGTTTAGCATGACAATAGCTCCGGGTATGGGCACAAATTGATTGGAGTTTGGTCCTAAGGCTTGGTATAGCTGCCCGGTAATCATGACTGTAGACCCTATCAGGCTAAGTGCTGATGTCGTGCTGAAAAAGCCGGAGATCGAGGTGATCGTACCTGCTCTTGGTATAACAAAAGCTGCATTTCCAGAGGGGGTAATATCAACCTGGCCACCGGTTATATTGACCGGTGTATTATATCCAAAGCCAATGGCTGATCCGGTCGAAACGACTCCTCCCAGTGTGATTGCAAGTGCCGCTGGTACTTGACCGGTGGCGAATGGAATGATCGTTCCGGCGGGAGCTGTCTGCTGATTGCCGTTCATGGAATGCCACTGTCCACCACTGTAATAATAAAAGCCAGGCGTATTATCAGTCTGATAAACAAGGAGGCCTTCGGCCGGTGTAAGGGGCAATTCTGCCTGGGTCATTCTGGGGATAAGCAAACCTTTACCATTGGCAGTAATATCAAGTGCTGCACTGGCATCTGGTTTGGCACCGATGCCGACAGCTCCGGTATTGTTATTGATAATGTCCTGACCGTCTGTTGTCCATTTGTTGTCGGCGCTGTGCTCCGCCTGAATGGCATATGGTACACTGGATAGTTTGCTGTTGGATAATTCCGTATAGGTATTGCCTCCGGTTAAATCGGCCGCCACACCCAGAAACTGGATGGCACCCTTCCAGTCGATCGCGCTCCAGCTACCCGCTACAGGGGTGCCGGTACCAATCTGCAGGTTGACCAGTCCGAAACTATTCGTTGTAACGGACTGCGTCTCACTATATTCTATGGTACCGTTTGCCGCATTTGCGTAAAACGTAAATTTTAGAGAAATCGCCTGATTGGTAACCGGCGCCCCAGTGGTATTTCTGATGACGGCCTGGTAATTAATTTGCTGGGGTACCTGAGCGTGCACGTTTACAACTATGGCGCAGAGCATACAAAAGAAAAGAAGTTTGATTCTCATTGGACTAGTTCTTTATCGCGGTTTTGTGATAGCAGTCTTTGATTGCCTCGCAAAGGTAGTGAGAAATTAAACTTGGAAACGCCATTTGGGTGCCATGCGGTGAGAATCTAAAACGCATTGTCAGATTTAGACAATGGCCAGTCTCGGAGGTCGTTTTTATTAGAGGTAGGAGTGATGGTTACGTTATACTGTATGCAGGGTGCGGCAGACACTGTCTGGAACTGATCAGTTTCAGGGGTTAACATGGCACTATACAAGAACCCGCATGTATTCTATGCGGGCCTGAAAAGAACATTCATGTCTAAGGCCTGTTGAACCAATTGTTCAGCGTATTGATTTTCTATAAGTCCATGTGTCGTAATAAATGTTAGAAATAGAGACTTACGAGGCGCCTCTATTTCTCTAAACAAGCGCATTTTATTTTCTAAGGCTTTGGCATAACTTTTATCAATAACATATTTTTCACTATAAAACTTTAATTCACATAAATTAATTACGTGGTCCTTTCTATCCAGAATTAAGTCTATTTGCGCACCTGATTCTTTGCTGCCTTTGGTAGGTGCATATCTCCAGGTAGAAGCTTCGACTCTTTTTGTTATGGCTAAGGCCTGAATAATTTGCTCCACATGTTTTAGACAGATTGCCTCAAAGGCAAGGCCACACCAACTAATATAGGTGGGTTCGCTACTGATTTTGCCCCAAGTGTCTTTGCCCCCCTGGCTGTTGTTATCCATAAACTTCAGATAAAATAAAGAATACTCGTCAATTAACTTATAAATCGCATTCTTAGACGGATTGCCAAATTGATGCACTTCCTGAATAAAACTGGATCTTTCCAATTCATTTAATATTTTTGTTGCCCTGCCGCCACTGCTTAGGTCGCATTTTTTTATGATTTCATTTCTGCTGAGTCCGTTTGAACTATGGGCAAGTGCGCGGACAATTTTAATATGATTGTCTGCAAGTTCAAATAATGAATTATATAAATTATCAAACTCCCCTGTTAATAAACCTAGTCTCGAAAAGCAGGCCTTCTCAATAATCTGGCTAGCACTTCTACCTTTTTTTACCGTATTTAAATAGTGTGGAATGCCTCCGAATGCCATGTAGATTTGTAAAATTTGATAACGGTCCAGTTTGCACCCGGCGTTTCTCAGAAATGCTTCTGTTTCCGCGAGAGTAAAAGGGGCGATAGGCATCTTGGCTGTAATTCTATTATGTAATCCTCCCCGATTATTGATAATATTTGTAATCATCCACGAAGCGGAAGAACCACAGATAATTATTAATAATTCTGGTTGAAAGCATGCCCAATTATTCCAGAAATTATCAAATGCCCTTAAAAAACCAGATCGCTTTCCGTCTAACCATGGAAATTCATCTAGAAAGAGTACTATTTTTTCCTTTTTTAATTTTGGCGTTAAAAAAACACGTAATTCCCTGAATGCGTTTATCCAGTTATCAGGTGTTCTTAATGGCGAAGGGGAACCGATTGCTATCTGTAAGGATTCGCTAAATTGAATTAACTGTTCCTTCAATGGGGCTCGAAATGTGCCGGTGAGGTGAAAAACAATGTGATCTTTTAAAAAAGTGTGTATTAGATAAGTTTTCCCTACCCGGCGCCTGCCATATACAGCCAGGAGTTCCGCTTTTTTTGATTTTAGTAATTCTTTTAGCAGCTCTTTTTCCTCTTCGCGACCTATAAGTTTTTCCATGATCATTTTGCGGTTTTAAAAAGCAAATATACAGATTTGGCCACTTATAATTAATTATAAGTGGCCAAATCTGTATCTCCGTTGGTTAGTTTTTAGATGTATTGAAGATTGTATAATTTATAATAATTTATCAATCAATAATATAAATGATTACCTCGATTTTTCGCACTTAACTTCGTTTTGGTAGTTTGGTTATGAAACAAGTAGTCTGTTGCGGCAGAATTGGCAGTTGCGTTTTAGGAATATATACAGATTTGGCCACTTATAGATTACTATAAGTGGCCAAATCTGTATCATTTTTTTCTGATCAGCGCATTAGCACACCAAAGCAGCGGTGCCTGTCCGTGGAGATCACCGGTATTACGTTTTCTGTCTAAGTAATACTGATGGTCGTTTTTCTTATTCGTGCCTTCACACACGTTGGTAATATCATTGTTTTCATTGATAAAACCTATGAGCGCCAGCCATGCTTTTCTGGCTGCGGGCCCGTAAGTGGCATTGTCGAGCCAACCTTCTTTTACGCCTGTAATAAAAGCATAAGTAAACATTCCGGTAGAAGAGGTTTCTTCCCATGCATTCGGGTCATCGATTAATTGATGCCACATGCCGCTGTCGTCCTGATATTTTAATAATGAGGCCATCATCTTGTGATACCCTTCAAGGATACTGGCTCTATCCGGATGGTTTTTGGGTAGCAGCCTGAGCACCTCCGTCATACCAACTGCCATCCAACCGTTACCCCGGCCCCAGAAGAAAGGAACATCCGGCGCATGATAAAACAGACCATTGGGCTGTTGCAATGAGTCCAGATAATGCACCATTTCCTTGCTGGCTCTGTTCAGGTATATTTTTTTGCCGGTGGTGACATAGGCCTGGGTTTGCAAGGCGGTGATCATATACATATCGTCAATCCACATACGGGTTTCCCAGGATAGCCCGTTATTATAATAGTAATAGGAACTGGCTTTGGCTCTTTTGCCAAAGGGTTTTCCCCATTGTTTGTCTGCATAGGAAACGCCCAGGTTCAGATAATGTTTGTCCCTGGTCTGGCGATAGAGTGCAAAAGGCACAATACCGAAGACAGCAAAATCAACATGGTCGGGTACAGGCACCATACTTTTTCTATTCCCTTCCAGTGGCTGATAGGCATCTTTAAGTTCTTGCTGAAGTTTTTTATCTTCCGTCAGCTTAGCAAATTCCAAGGCACCCGACCAGGCGCAGGTAACAGGGTAATGGATATAATGCGGGCGTTGGTCCTCGCCGATAAATTTATTGACAGTGCCAACGAAATGATCTGCGATACGTTTGCCAATTTCCTGCGGGGAATCTCCTTTAGGGAACGTTTTCAGAAAATTCTTATTTTTTTGTGCGTGGACTCCTGAAAATGCGAAGCATATCAAAGCAATACATGTGCTAAAACTGGTGATTCTTTTCATACTTTCAAAATGGTTTAATAGTGGTTCAGCGTTGAGCTGTTTTTTAATCTTGTAATGAATAAACATCTGCATGCCGGTATGGATAGCTATTCTACATACCTGATTCATCAGTGATAGTCGTATAATAACATTATTAAAGCTACATTAAAGAAGCCGGATTACAGCAACCACTTCAAAGTGATTGCCAGGCATAACCTGATACTTATTATTGCATGTGTTTTTGTAAATCGATTTCCTGTTTTACGAAAATAAGGTAATTAACAATATCGTAATCCAATATTAATAAAATGATAAAATAAGTTGAATCAATGAGAATATATGCAGAGTTTCTGATAAGGGAATGT
The DNA here is from genome assembly GCF_020042345.1 of Arachidicoccus terrestris. Taxonomy (NCBI): domain Bacteria; kingdom Pseudomonadati; phylum Bacteroidota; class Chitinophagia; order Chitinophagales; family Chitinophagaceae; genus Arachidicoccus; species Arachidicoccus terrestris. The sequence continues at coordinate 129,556 of NZ_CP083387.1, read as the reverse complement.
TACAAATTTGCTTATGGATATCATATAACCAGACTTAAAAGAGATATAATGGTATGGTTGAGGTTCAGGTCCTTCACATTCAACCGCTTAAACGCTATTTAGTATTATGTCGGCCTGCAAGCGGCCTATTTGAAGCGTAAAAACGCTGTCAGATAGATTACTGGGGCCATTTTGAGAGAGATTGTGCACCATGTAATATAGAAAAGATTATTGAGGGAATGGAAAATATCATGAACGGTTATCACTTAGCCTGACCAGACGTGATGACTACGAAATGTATAATGACACTACTTATAAATAATCATACATAGACTTTGGGAAAACCATATAAGCAAACAGAGTTATGCTTTTAGTTCATCTATAAAAATTCAATCGTGAAGCAATTTAAATTTCTAATTTATCTGTTGCCTGGAATACTGATAACGATCGCCGGGTATTCGCAGCAAACAAAGTACGCCGGTACCGTCAGAAATAGCGATGGTCTGCCGCTCAGGGGCGTTTCGGTTACACTTAAAAATACCAATTCGGGGGCCATCTCTAATGACAACGGACAATTTATCGTTGCCGCTGATAAAGGAAACACCCTAAGATTTACGATGGTGGGTTATCAACCGTCAGAAAAAATACTGGGTGCAGACACAGTGATCAATGTTACATTGATTGCCAATAGTGATAGTTCTTTAAATGATGTTGTCGTTATTGGCTACGGAACGTCTACCAAAAGAGATCTGACCGGTGCTATTTCCCATTTGGACAAAAAGGTGCTGGACACTAAAGTGGCTACCAGCTTTATTGATTTTCTCAAGGGAAGCGTGCCTGGCGTGAATGTGGGTGTCAATAATGGTGCCGCCGGTGGCGGAAGGCTGGAAGTCAGGGGGCCTGCATCTCTGAAAGCTTCTACGTCCCCATTAATTATATTGGACGGGGTGACCTTTAACGGTAATCTAAATGATATCAATCCTAATGACATCGCCAGTATTGATGTGATGAAAGATGCGAGCTCTACGGCTATTTATGGCGCCAAGGGGTCGGCAGGAGTCATCGCCATTACGACTAAAAAGGGCACCTCAGCAGCGCCGCAAGTTGATTTTAGCAGTAAAGTCGGTGTGGCAAAAATGCTGGGTATCCCGCCGCTGCCGACCCCTGAGCAGTATGTCCAGCGAAGGGCAGATTATTTTAAAACCATCGATTATTTTAAGCCGGATGGTCAGAAAAAGGGTGAAGGCTATTATGATAACCCAGATCATTTGCCAGAGGGGGTGACTAAAGATGAGTGGGCTAATTATGACGGCGCTTTTGACGGAGACTACATAGAAACATGGTTATCCCGTTTGCAAATGGCGGATATTGAGATCAATAATTATAAAGCCGGTAAGACAGTGGACTGGAGAGACGCGGTATACCAGACCGGATTCAGGCAAGATCATGATATTGCCATTTCCGGCAGAAGCAACAGGACGTCTTACTATACTTCTATCGGTTATACAAATAATAAAGGTTTTATTGTTGGGGATAATTACCGATCTGTGCATGGTCGGATTAATCTGGAATCCAATATTACCAAATGGTTGCAATTTGGGACCAATACACAATTTGCCGAGAGAAGTGACAATAGTATTACAGTAAACGAAGGGAACGCAGATGTTATGAGCCCATATGGTAATATGTATAATGAAGATGGTACGCTGGCAATTTATCCGATCGGAGACGCCAGAGTGGCGAACCCTTTATATGTCAGTACCGTCGATAATTATTTTTACAGGGCACAAACATTAAATGCCACACTTTATGGTAAGTTGACGCTTCCATTTGGTATCACCTTTAGGACCAATTGGAATAACCGCTACGGTTGGATCAAGGATTATTATTATGATTCTGATCTGAAGCCTGGCGTGTCAAAGGGAGGAGCAGCCTCCCGCAGAGAGTATTCCGATTATGAATGGAGTGTCGAAAATATACTCAACTGGAATTATCGCTTTAATAATGTACACCGCCTGGACGTTACCATGGTGGCGGGCGAAGAGAAGTTTCAGACCTTTGAAACCAAATCTGAAAATGAAGGATTTGCCCCTAACGGCAATCTGACTTACCATCAGCTGAACCTCGGGATCAACCCGGTAATCAACTCTAACGATGAGGTGCAGACCGGCACCTCTTTACTGGGAAGGGTTAACTATAGTTTCAAAGATCGTTATTTACTCACCGCTTCTATACGCCGGGATGGCTTCTCCGCCTTTGGCCAGAACAACCCGTATGGCACGTATCCGGCCTTTGCGGCTGCATGGCGAATTTCTGAAGAAGATTTTATGAAAGGCTCTGCCTTTAATGATCTCAAATTAAGAGCATCCTGGGGTACCAGCGGCAACAGGGATATTGGCAGATATGCCGCATTAGCCAGGCTCCATACCTTAGATAATATCCTGGGAGGAGAGAATATAAAAGGGGTCTATCAGACCACCCTGGCCAACCCTAACATTAAATGGGAAACAACCCATGCAACCAATATCGGTGTCGATTTTGGTCTTTTTGACAACCGCTTCTCAGGAACTATTGATGCTTATACAAATAAGACCACAGACTTGGTCTTAAGCCGGCTACTCCCTGGCTTTACAGGATATAGCAGCATTTTGGCCAATCTGGGGCAGGTGGACAATAAAGGATTGGAACTGTCACTTACCAGCGTCAATATCAATCACCCGGGTAAAGTGGTTTGGTCGACTTCTCTCATATTTAGCCTGAATCGTAATGAAATCGTTCACCTATACGGAACAACAGACTCTGCTACCGGCAAAGAAGCCGATGATATTTCTAACGGTTGGTTTATCGGGCACGGCATTCATGACATCAGAGACTATAAAGTGACAGGCATCTGGCAAATCGGGGAAGAAGAACAGGCCGCTAAATATGGTAAGTTACCCGGTGACCCCAAGGCGCTGGATGTAGATGGCGACGGCGTTGTCAATGATAATGATAAGGTCTGGATCGGTTCCGCTGTTCCAAAATACCGGGTCTCTCTTAGAAGTGATCTCCAGTTATTTAAGAATCTCGATTTCTCTTTTGTGATAAGAGGTGCATTTGATTACTGGGGCGTTAATTCGCTGCGCCGAAATGAAGACAATCGATACTTTCAGAGCTCCAATTCTATTATGAATGAGTACTGGACACCGTGGAGCCCTTCTTCCTCTTACGGAAGACTGGCTTCTAATTCCAATAATCCGACCGTTAACTTCTACGAAAAAAGAGACTTTATCAGAATGCAGAACGCGACACTAGCCTATACGTTTCCCCAGCACATGATCAGCAAATATTCTATCAAGGGCCTGCGGGCGATGGTAAGCGTCGACAATGCGTTTATTATTACCAAATGGAAGTATTATGACCCCGAAATGATAGATGATGATAATGTCCGCAAAGTGGGTAGGGTGCCCCGTTTGTTCACTTTTGGCGTCTATGTAACCCTATAATTTTACTTATTGAAATAAATTGATTATGAAAACTCAGTATAATATATTAAAAGTGGCGGTAGTAATTTGTCTTATGGCGAGTGCTAATGGATGCGTTAAACTTAAACCGGAACCTTTGTCTTTTTATGCGCCCGAGAATGTTTTTATTGACAAGGCAGGGCTCGAATCTGCACTGGTTACCTGTCGCAAGCAACAAAAATTTGAATGGGTGGGAGACGCCTTCGATGCAGGCACCTGTCGGACCCCCATTGTATACGAGTATGCTTTTTCTGATCTCTCTGTGATCGGCAGCCCTGAGACAAAGGAGATCCATAACCTGGAAACCCAGCTGACGCCAACTTCCAATTACAGTCTTTATATGCGGTACTGGCTTTTGGGATGGGATGGAATCACCTATGCCAACACTGTTATCAGTAATGTACCCAAGGCTACTTTTGATTCTGAAGAAGACAAAAATCAGATTCTGGCAGAAGGGTACTTTCACAGAGCCTATTGGTACTATTTACTGGTCAACGAGTTTGGCGATGTGCCTTTGTCGCTTGAAGAAGTAACTACGCCGAAGCTGGATTTCAAAACCGCCTCCAGAACAAAGATTCTGAAACAAATGAAATCGGATATGGAATTTGCGGTTCAATGGCTGCCACTTACTGTAGAGCCCGGCGCGGTAAGCCGTGCCGCCGGAGAACATATGCTGGCTAAAATTGACCTGGCCCTGGGTGACTTTCAGGGCGCCATTGACGCTGCAACGCGCTGTATCAATAATTATGGCCGCAAACTGATGACGGAGCGTTTTGGCGTCAATGCAGGGAATGCAAAACTGGATGTGTTCAATGACTTGTTTGACCCGGACAATATCAGTTCTCCGGAAAATAAGGAAGGACTATATGTGGTACAGGAACGGTATGGCGTTTTGGGTGACGGCTCAGACAAAGGCTCTTACAGGATGCGTAATTTTGTGCCTTACTGGAGCAATGGGGGTGAAGTTAAAACACCCGACGGAAAACAAGGAACAACTTATGATGCTGCTCCTTATGACGGGTATGCGGAAGTCGATAGCCTGGGCCGTGGTATCGCAAAAATACGCCCCTCTAATTATGGCCAGTATGAGATCTGGGAAAATGCCGGTACCGATATGCGCCACAATTCAAATAACTGGTTCGATAAATCCAGGCTTTATTACAACCGGCCGCCCTCAAAGGGTGGGAGCGCCACCTGGTTCGGCAAACCGCTTCAGCCTAAATATATAGGGGATACGATTCGTTGCTATTTTTCTTTCCCTATCGTGAAAGTACTGATTCACAAGGACGATATTAATAAAGGGAAAGCGCCCACAGGCGGCTTTACGGATTCATATGTATTCAGGCTGGCAGAAACCTATCTGGTTCGTGCCGAAGCGTATTGGTGGCTGAATAATATTTCGAAGGCAACAGAGGACGTCAACACGATCCGTGCCAGAGCTAAAGCACCGCTTTTATCAAGCGTGAATTTAGAGGATATCCTGGATGAAAGAGCCAGAGAATTATATCTGGAGGAGCACCGTAAATCTGAACTGACCAGGATTGCTTTTTTAATGGCGCAGGAAAATAAAAATGGCTATACCACAGCTAATTTCAGTACTAAGAACTGGTACTATGATAGGGTAATGGCTAAAAATAATTTTTATGCGACGCATTATTTTTATTCTACTAATGCTTTTAATATGAAGCCTTACCATGTTTTGTGGCCCATACCGGAGAACTGGATCTTGGCGAATTCTGAAGGGCATATTAATCAGAATGTCGGTTACCCAGGCGCTGAAAATAATGTGCCACCCGAACAGTAGCCTTGAGAGAGGTGTTTCCCGGGTTGTATTTTATAGCAAATGAGTGAAGAATACAAAGAGGCCTATCTATAAAAGCGAGCACCGCGCCCGCTTTTATAGATAGGCCTCTTTGTTATAGCTATTGATGTTGTTATCACAGATCGTCATTTATTGCAGATGTTCACAGATAAGGAAGGGTTTTAGGAAGTTAAATGTCATTATTACCTATTGATTGTCACTTTATTGTTGGGTTTTGATCCCGCTATATTTTTTCCTACGTAAAAAAATATTCAAGAAAAAGGGCCATAGTGAAATCCAACCTTCATCATTATTCGTATCTATTATAGGTGGCTTCCCCAAAAAGAAGCACTTCGGGGCGGATATTTGGTAACGTCAATATAATGATCACCGGTTAAATCTATGGAAATATGCACATGCGGAAGAAAATTAAGTGGACAATTTTGGGCCTTTTATCACTGGGGTTTTTATTGTTTTTGACGCTAGTGGTTCATATAGCTGTAATGGTTTATCACCGGGGGCCATTACCCTTTGAGCATACTCAAATGGCCAGAATCGATTTTCCCGCTACCCTGGACAGCATGCAGATAAGCAGGGTAAAGAAAGAACTTCTGTCGCAAAGCGGTGTAAAGACTGCCTATTTCAGTAAGCAGCATCATAATGTTGTCTACACGTTCGATAACCGGTTAAACAATACTCAAAAAATATATAATGAGGTTTTCGGGCAGCGGTCTGATGGAGCGAAACGGTATACTGTCTCCGCTGATGATCTGAAAAAAGGCTGCCCGGTTATGGATAATAATTCATTCTATGGGAAATTAACGTCTGTTATTTCTAAAACCATCAATTAAAATATATACCTCAATTACAAATCAATAAAAATCAGTAGTATGAAAACCAGATCAAAAATCGGTCTTTTCGTGGTTCCTTTCACTTGCATTCTTCTGCTTTTCGGCGCATGTCACAGCAATGATAAAAACGATATGACCGTTATCCCTTCCACACCACTGTATGATACCTTAGGCTGGTTTATTCAGGGAGCGAAAGGACAGGTTGCCGGTCAGGGCACAAAAATGATCAACGATCCGGATAATGAAGGGCAAAAGATACAGGCCGGCCGCCTGGCCATCAGAACGGTAGTCAATAAAGCGCTCGGTGTCATTGCATCCGACAACCGTCTGGCAGTTTATTTTCCTACATTACTTGCCGAGGTTGGGGATGGTAATACCACTGGGCTGGCCCATCTATTAAACTCATTCACCGATTTTGTCCAGACAGCGGTCAGTAAGCAAAATGTCTATAAAGGGCCGGATATGAAGACGGTTCATAACCATGCAACCTTTGCCAGATTCGGGTCAGATGACCATCCAACAAGCACGAAAGCCGATTTTGATATCTTTGTGGGAGATGTTGCTCAGGCTGCTCAATCCTTGGATGTTCCTGCAAGCGTTATCGGCCAGCTAGGCGCGTTGTTATATACTACGGAAGGCGATATCGCCTCTGATGCCGATTAGCCGCTAAAATAACCGGCAAAAAATTAGAACTCTTTTGCAATCATGTAACATAGGTGTTGAAGTCAGGGCGTTATTTCATGTATTGAAGCGACGCCCTGCATTTGTGAAAATGCAGCCTGTAAGCAATGCTATCTGCCTTTATAAGTATCCTTATCATAACAAAAAAAAGCTGCATCAGCCGAGGGGAATTGCTGGATGATGAATTTGTAGCCGCGTACAAGCAAATTAAGCCTTGCCTTTTGCTTTATTTTAAAAACAGAATCGGCTATTCGCCTCATCAGGCTCCACTGATTTGAACTGATAAAAAAAATTTAAGAGACTTGAACAACCATAGCACTTAGGTGGGAAAGGCCTTATGATTCAAATCCTGTTCAACACAGACTTGGTGTACCGGTCTGAGCTTTTTCAGATAATGCCTCATCAGGCTATAGAGGTTTACTATAAAACGGGACCCATGACATACATCTGCTCCATGGTAGGTGTCGGGCTACCCCCTTCTTTTTCTAAAGTTATGGCAAAAGCCTGGACTTTTCCTGCCTTTGTATTTTTCATTTGAATGGGAAGGTGCTCCTCGTCTTTTGGTGTGTAAAGGCCCAGATCAACGGGCTTTCCATCAATAATGGCCCATAGCTGATAAGCCTTACCCGCCGGGATATCGGGAAGCTCAGAATTGCTTAGGAAAACTGTTCTGTTATCTGGACTCCAGTAAACGGTTGCTTTGATGCCAGGATGTTGCTTAACGCCGTTCATGGTAATAGGCTGAAGATCCGGGTCAGACAGCAAGGCTATTTGTCTTTCCGACTGGATAAGGCGTTGACGTGTCTGCAGACTATCGGTTACCAGTCGCTGCCGTTGCTCAGACAGATGTTGAATCCTCACGTCTTTTCTGTTGTTTTTGGATCCCAAATATATGTTCAGACCAATACTGCACAGTAATAGAACCATACCCGCTATCGCCAGCTTCCGCCAAAGACTTACATTATGCTCCGGTCTCGGGGCAATAAGTTGATGGGCTTCCACTTCTTCTTTCTGCGCCCTGATGCGATCCATTATAGCAGACTTTAGTTCACCGGGAGGCACGGCTGCATGGAGTTGACCGTAGCGCTCCAGTGTATGCTCAAGAGAACGGACATAGTCAGCCACCTCAGGATGAAGTTTCATCATGTGCATGACCCCACTGCGCTCATTTTCAGAGAGCAGACCGAGAACAAAGTTCTCCAGGACACCAGATGATATGTAATCTTTTAAATCCAAAATTCGCTATACTATATTTAATAATTTTCTTAACTGAATCAATGCACTCCGCACCTTGGTTTTTACTGTTCCGATGGGCATGCCCATTTCTTTCGCGATTTCATGCTGCGTAAACCCGTGGAAGTATGCAAGATCTATTATTTTCTTATGTGTTTCATCTAATTCCACCAATACTTTGTCTATGCCGAGATGATCCATATTGGGCACGACTGTTCCGCCTTCTTCGCTGTTGGCGATCTTTTCCTCATCCAGAGGGAAGGTCCGCTGCCCTTTCTGATATTGTTTGGATCTTAATTTATCAATGGCCGTATTACGAGCGATCTGTGTAAGCCATGTGTACAGGCCGCCCTTTTGTCCGTCATACAGATCTATTTTCTGAAATGCTTTTATAAAAACGTCCTGCAATATATCCTTCGCCAATTCCTGCTCAGAGGTGATCTGAAGTATGAAACCATAAAGCGCTGCACTGTAGTGATCATACAAATAACTGTAGGCAGATTCCTCTCTCTTTTTTAAAGAGACGACCAGATCTGTTTCATTATTTATTGGGTGATAACTCAATGCGGCATATAGATTTGATGCAAAATAATCTTTTATTGCAAACGAGCAATAAATATTGATAATTATTGCTTAATAACGGCTGAAGTTATTATCTATAGTCTGTACTGCCGCTATTTTCTTGTTATTCTGATTGTCCTTGTATCAAAAACTTACTGGGGCTCATTCCAAACTGCTTCTGAAAACAACGCCCAAAATGGGTGGCAGAGTTAAAGCCCACCATAACAGATATCTCTGTAATACTGTATTTCTGCTCCGCCAGGTATTCTGCAGATTTTTTTAGACGGGTGACAGTAATCAGTTCGCCGGGTGTCATATCGGCAATAGATTTGATCTTTCTGTATAAAGTTGGTTTGCTGATGAAAAGCTTGGTGGATAGCAGGTCAACATCCAGATCCGGATCATCCAGGTGTTGTACGATTACCTGGTGCAGTTTATTTAAAAACTGTTCATCTGCGGAGCTATGTGCCATGCTGTGAATGGTGGAAAGGGGGAAACTGGAAAAGTAGGAGCGAAGCCGGTGTCTATTACTCAGCAGGTTAGCAATCTGGACCTGCAGATGCTCGGGAGAGAATGGCTTTTCAATGTAGGCGTCTGCGCCTTGCTCCAGGCCCTCTATTTTTGCCGGAACACCATTTTTTGCAGTTAATAGAATGACCGGGATATGGCTGAGTTCAATATTTGATTTGATCATACAACAAAATTCCAGCCCATCTGTTTCCGGCATCAATATGTCGCTGATCACAAGTGTAATCATTTCCTGCTCAAAATAAGGGAGCGCCTTTTTAACAGAAGTAGCCGTGAGAATCGTATACTGCTCTTCCAGGTCATCTTGTAAAAATTCCAGTATTTCCGTATTGTCGTCTACAATCAGGATTGTGTGTTTATGTGTCGCCGTTGCCTGCATGTTTTCTTTCTCCTTTGTTACACGTGTTGTACAGGTAAAGTTAAGATGAATTTATTGAAACCGGCAGTTGACCGGTGCAGTGTTAGCGTGCCTCCGTGCAGATTCGCCAGTGTTCTGCAAAGTGAGAGCCCGAGTCCCGCTCCGGAACTGCTTTTAGCTGTATCCAGTCGGACAAAAGGTTCAAAAATTCTTTGCTGATCTGCCTGGTCGATAAGCGGCCCGTCATTAAGTGTATAAAAGACCAGCCGGCGGCCATCGACGTCATCTGTTTGCAGTCCGGCTTCTAATACGGATGCTGCATATTTCGTACCGTTGTCCAGCAAATTGGTCAAGATTTTAGTGATGGCGTCTTTATCGGCCCACGTAACAGCCGGTTTATCCGGCAGATGCATTTTGAATCTGATTCCTCTTTCCCTGGCCAGTGCGGTAAAATCCTGACTGATTTCCTGAAGCAGGCCGCGCATGTCCACCGCTTCTTTATGCAACGGGTAGCCGGCAACCTCCGCTTTTCTGAAATCCAGCAATTGCTCGCTCAAAGCAATCAGCCGGGTGGCGTTGCGTTGAATCATCCGGATATATTTTTGTATTCCCGGATACTGATCGATGTGTTTGGTAATCTTTTCCAGCGGCGCTTTTATGAGGGTCAGCGGTGTTTTAATCTCATGGGTTACATGGGTAAAGAAGTCAATTTTCGCTTCGTAGAGTTCTTTCTCCTTGACATAGGCCATGTGTTCTACCAGCCTTTTGTTTTTTTCCCGGACGCGGTCGTGATAACTCCTGAATAAAAACAGGGCAATGCCCAGACCGGTCAGCACATACAGTGCGATTGCCAGATTACTTTCCCAGAAGGTCGGCAGTATGCGGAGGTATAGAATAGTTTCTTTAGGATTCCATTTTCCGCTGACATTGGTCGATTTAACCTTAAAAGTATAGGTGCCAGGAGAAAGGTTGGTAAAGTACACCTTCCTGTTACTGCTTAGATAGGTCCAGTTTTTATCCAAACCTTCGAGTTTGTACTGGTACTGGATCATTTCCGGTGCCGTATAAGAAAGTGCCGCGAATTCAATGGTGATGGAAGATTTGCGGTGAGGGATTTCGATGTAATGAGGGCTCATATCCCTGTTGCTGTCTTCTGAGAGTTTACTATTGAGCAGGTCATTCCAGGTCGCTATCTCCTTTCCCTCTGCCTGTATGGATGTGATATAAAGCGGTGCCGTAAATGTGGACCGCGAAAAACTGGCCGGATCAAAACTGATCAGACCTTTTACACAGCCAAAATATAATCTGCCCTTTAGGTCCTTAAACCCCGAATTATAATTAAACTGGTCACTGAGCAAGCCGTTGGCAGTGGTAAAGATTTCCTTTTTACCGGTTGCGGTATTGAAGTGGACCAGTCCTCTGGAGGTGGTCAGCCAGAGATAGCCCTGATTGTCTTCAAGGATTTTATAAACCGTGTTGCTGGGCAGCCCGTCCTGGGTGGTATAGCAGGTGAAAACCTGTGGATTGTTTTTATGCTGTAGACAAAGTCCGCCACCTTCCGTACCTACCCAGAGTCTGCCCCTGCTGTCTTCAAAAGTAGTCGTAATCCAGTTATTGCTGACAGAACTGCCACGATCCCTGGCATGCGTAAATTTTTGAACCGCCCCGGTACCAGGGTCATAACTATAAAGGCCGCTGCCCATGGTGCCGATCCAGATCCTGCCTTTACTGTCCACCATAAGCGTGTGTATAAAGGCGGCAGCCAGCTCGGGAACAATCGACTCAAAATAATTTCCGGCGGAGTTTTTATCCGGGTAGAACCGGTATAAGCCAAGGCGGGTACCCAGATAAACCGCTCCGTCCAGACTGCGGCAAATGGTTACGATAAAATTACTTTTAAGCACCGTTTCGCGGCCGGCCTGTCTTGCCTGATCCGGAAAGTGACCGGTTACTTTTCCCGTTGTAAGGTTCAGTACATCCAGACCGTGTTCGAAAGTGCCGATCAGTAGTGTGTCCCCATAACTCAACAGGCCATGAATATTCGGATAGCTAATGTCGGAAGGGTTTCCGGTTGCCTTAAAATGCCGGATTTTGCCCGTGGTCGGGTTCAGTCGGTTCAGCCCTCCGTCTTCGGTGCCGATCCACAGATCACCGCTACTGTCCTGGCAGATTTCCCGGACCACATTGCCTGAGAGGGCATTCTCATCTCCCTGTCCGCTGTAGTATTTTTCAAAATTACTGTATGGATGCGGGTAGTAATTAAGCCCTCCCGAATAGGTGCCGGCCCAGATGCCGCCTTCCCGGTCTACGGTGAGCGTATATACGGCGTTGTCACTTAGAGAATAAGCGTCCCCTGTTTTTTGGGTGAGGTTCTTATAAGTGCCTGTTGGGAGATGATAGATGTAGATGCCGGATTCAGTGCCGATCCAAATGACGGAATCTCCCACTTCTTTGAAATCACGGGCAAAGATGCCGTTTTTCTCGCTGTTATAGGTAATCAATGAGCGGACAGATCCATTTTTCGGATCGAAAAGCTTTGCGCCGTAATTGGACGTGCCGATCAGAATACGGCCGTCTTTCATGGCGCAAATGCGCTCAATCCATTTTGGATTCAGCTGGCCGGCACCGGCAAATATATCGTAGCTTTCAAGTCGCTGATAATCTCCCTCGGCATTTTGAACCAGGCGATTTATACTGCCGGATGCCGTGGCTACCCAGACACTTCCGTCCGGTGTTTTACAGAGGGCGGTGGCTTCCAGATGGGTCAGGGAAGGTATGGACACAACGCTGCCGCTGCCAAGATCCTGGCAGATAAGTTTTTTGTGGGCAATTACCCATAAATGCCCAGTATTATCTTTTACCATGCCATCCACCTCACCGCCGGTCTTTAATATAAAATCAAACTGCTCTTTTAATGGATCAAAACGGAATACCCCGATACGGGTACCGACCAGCAGGATATCACGCAGGCCGGAAGTGTCCAGAAAAAGGCTTCTGATATAACTGTCCTTTAGCTGATGTGGCTGGTCTCCGTGGCTGTATTCTTTAAAATTGTATCCGCTGAAACAGTCCAGTCCGTCTTTGGTGCCCAGCCATAAAAAGCCGTGCCGGTCCAGTACTGAACAAAAGACGGTGTTATTGGAGAGGCCGTCTTCTACCTGATAGTGCCGGAAATAGGTTGACTGTCCAGAAACTTTCTGAGAAAAATAGAATAATACCACTGGCAGCAGTACCGTCTGCATCCAGTGTCGGGGCGCAGTGGCTGCTGTCGGTATTTTCCAGCTCTGCTTGTATTGGTTTTCTTTCATTTTGTAGACGTCAGATATCCTTAACGAAAATAAGTCTTTAACAAATTGTGGTGTGAAAAATTAATAAAATGATAAAATATGTTGAATTTATGAGAGAAAACGTCGTATCGTCTTCTGTTTTATGTTACAAATTTGTCAATGAAATTTGCCAAGAAGGCTCCCCAGTACCGTTCCCGCAAACAGGTCAGTACTAAAATACTGAAAAATTTATTTTTTAAGGTTCAGATTGCCGGACAGTTGAGGCGCTAATCATGGAGCATTCAGAAAAATAAATCCTTACCAATGAATTACTATTACCATTCCAATGACGGTCATTCAGAAGGCCGGACACTTCGGCCGGCAGGGCTCAAATGCCAGCCAGGACTGCTAGCGTTTAAAAGCCTGCTTGCCATGCTTTTATCACTGTTTGCGGGCGTGTTGTTTTCAAATGGGGTACTGGCCCAGTCGGCTGCCGAAGTGTCGGGTATTGTTCAGGACCAGGCCGGCACGCCACTGGGGGGCGTTTCCGTTGAGGTCAAGACGGACGGCAGTGATCTGTCAGGCACCCGGGGCAGTCTGACTGACAACAACGGGAAATTTACGGTCAATGTCGCCGCCGGGGATTCCATTATTTTTTCCTATGTGGGATTTCAGCGTTATGCGATTCGGTATCAAAATGAAAAGGACTTACATATATCGCTGGTACCCACAGCTTCCAGGCAGGATTCCGTTGTTGTAATTGGGTATCAGACGGTCCTCAAAAAAGATCTGACCGGTGCGACCGGTGTGGTCGACATGGACAACTCCACGAAAGTGTCTGCGGGAACGGTAGCGGAAGGCATTCAGGGACTGGTTCCAGGCGTAACGGTCCGCAACGGCGGTGCACCCGGACAGAACAGTGTCATTGAAATCCGTGGTGTGGGCAGTTTCCAGAATGCCAGTCCGTTATATGTCATCGACGGGATGCTCTCCGATGCAAATGTTACCATCAATCCGGATGATATCGCCAGTATACAGGTACTGAAAGACGCTTCGGCGGCGGCGATCTATGGCTCCAGAGCCGGTAACGGCGTGGTGATTATCACGACCAAAAGAGGCCGGGCGGGGGCACCAGTCGTATCCCTGTCTGGTAAATATGGGTTGCAGCAGCTGCCCAAAACCTGGGACGTTATGGATGCCACCGGTTTTCTGGCAACAGCCAAACAGCAGTATACCAATTCAGGGGTCGCCATGCCCAAAGATATTCAGGAGCAGCTTAAAAACAATACAATTAATGTAGACTGGCAGGACGCTGTTTACAGGACCAGTGCCTATCAGGATTATACCCTGGGAGTATCGGGCGGGTCTAATACGGCAAACTATTATATCGCGGGATCTTATTACGGTAATGAAGGAACGGTCGTGGGTAATAAATTCACTCGGGCCAGCCTGCGTATCAATACAGAAGTCCGCAAGGGCCGTGTAACATTCGGGGAACACCTGATGCTGACCGATAATAATAACCATCATCCGGGCGGCGGTGTCAATGTATTTTATAATTCGGCACAGATGCTGCCGATTATTATGACCCAGAGTGAGTCTTATAAGGACCCGATCCAGTATCCGTCCAATCCCGCCGGCTGGGGGCTGGGATCGGCTAATAATCCCACCTATGCCAATAACTATCTGGCTGCCGCCGCGCTGGACAGAATCAGCAACGAGTACGGTAAACTCGTCGGCAACGGCTATCTGCAGATTAAACTGGCAGACTGGCTGACCTATAAATTCAATGCCGGGCTGGAAGTCAGTTACGATTATACGGGTGAAATCCGCGATACCGGAGTCTGGCGCTATACCAATCAGCCTGCGCAGACTTTTGCCGCGGAGACCAGAAGCAGGTTCACCAATCTGTTGCTGGAACATACCATCAACTTTGATCATCATTTCGGGAAACATTATATCAACGGCGTGGTCGGTTTCTCCAGAACCCAGCAGGACAGAAGCTATACCGGTGCTTCCAGAACGTTATTGCAAAACCTGAACGGCAACCTGTATTCCACGATCAGCTCGGCCATCGGTACACCGTCCGCATCAGGAGGCGTGAGTAATAAATGGCGTTCCCACGGCTGGCTGGGACGGGTTAATTACAATTATGCTGACAGGTATCTGCTGACACTGACCGGCAGAATTGACCAGGATTCCCGTTTCGGCCCGGATTACCGGACCGGTTATTTCCCTTCAGCCGCGGCTGCCTGGAGAGTCAGTAAAGAAGACTTCTTTACAAGTGAGCTGATCAACGACCTGAAAATCCGCGCCTCCTACGGCCAGTTGGGCTTCAGTGATGCGCTGGCCGCCTGGCAGTATGTAGGTTATGTGAGCAGCACCACCCGCGCCGTTTACGGCACGGATGAAACGCCGCACCTGGGCCAGTATCAGGCCATCGTGACCAATCCGGACCTACACTGGGAAAAGCGCAATCAACTTGACATTGGCGCCGATATTACCTTACTGGATAACCGTCTGGATGTTTCCCTGGACTGGTACCGGTCTACCTCCGATGACGTATTGCTAGTGGTGCCCTTACCACAATACCTGGGAAGCAGTGGCAGTCCTTTTGTGAATACCGGCTCCATCCGCAATACGGGAATAGAGTTTTCTGCCACCTACCGTGACCATAGCCACGCGCTGAAATGGGACTTGGCTGGTAATTTCACGACGATTAAAAACAAAGTTCTGTCCGTCGGAAACCAGGGGCTGGATGAGAACGGTAATAAAGTGGATTATCTGCAGCCCGCCAACTTTGTCCGCTCACAGGTAGGCCATCCCATGGCGTCGTGGTATGTGATCCAGACCGACGGCATTTTCCAGTCTGCCGAAGAAGTCAATAATTATAAAAGCAGCGATGGAAAAATTATTCAGCCCAATGCGAAGCCTGGAGATATCCGTTACATAGACCTGAACGATGACGGGCAGATCAATGATAACGACCGCAGCTTCCATGGTTCTCCATGGCCGACCTTACAGGCAGGCCTGCAGTTCAATGCAAGTTACCGGGGCTTTACACTGAATATGCAGTGGATCGGAATCTTCGGCAATCAGATCTATGATGATGTGCGCCGCCCGCTGGACAGCTACCAGCTGGTGAATTTCCGCTCCGATATTAACCCCTGGACACCTGACAACACCAATACGGATGACCCCAGACTGGCCATTGATAACGGCAGCGACCCTTCGGTCTCCGCCAATAATATGGCACAGACCGATCGATGGCTGGAAAGCGGCTCGTATGCCCGTTTACGCAACCTGGAAATCGGGTACAGCTTTGCCACGGACTGGCTGGGCAAAATGAAAATCCGCAACGCCCGTGTTTTTGTCAGCGGACAGAACCTGTTTACCATCACCAAATACAGAGGGCTGGATCCGGATGTTGCCAACGGCAATTTAAGCATGCGCGGAATGGATTCCGGCTTCTGGCCTTCCAGCAGGATCTATTCCCTGGGCATCCATATGGAATTTTAATGCGTTTTATCCTCCAAAAAATCAGACAATGAAACAATCTAAAAATACGTTCCTGCTGTCGTTATCTGTCGCATGTCTATTGGGGCTGGCCTCCTGCAGTAAGGACCTTGAAATAGCAAATCCCAATGCACCGACCATCGATAATTTCTGGAAAACAGCGAACGATGCACAGAGCGGCGTGAATGCCATTTACAGTACCTATCACCGGGTAGGTCTGGCTAGAAACGAATTCTTTTTGACGATCGTCCGTTCCGACGAGGGATTCAGCACCAGTCCCAACTCTACGTTGATCAATAATTTTGACGTGTTCAACGTGACCAACTATAATCTCTGGGAGACAACCACCGTCTGGCAGGATTTATATGTAGGTATCGGCAGATGTAATCAGGTGCTGGACAATGTGCCGGCCATCGATATGGATGAAACGGTCAAAAATCAGTTACTGGGAGAAGCCAAATTCATGCGCGGATTCTTTTACTATTACCTGGCCACACTCTGGGGCAATGTGCCCGTCCTGTTAAAGACTTCTCTTCCCACGGACTATCCACCCACAACGCCGCAGGCTGAAGTCTATCAGCAGTGTGAAGCAGACTTTAAAGCCGCCGCCGCCGTTCTTCCGGTTAAATATGATAATGCGGGCGTCGGAAGGGCAACCAGGGGTGCTGCCTACGGCATGCTGGGGAAATGTTATCTGCAGATGCATGACTATGCCAATGCGGCCGCGGCCTTAAAGTGGCTCACTGAGGGAGAGGGAAAAGATGTCTATGCACTCATGGACAATTACCGCGATAACTTTTTGGAAGCGACGGAAAATAACAAGGAATCTGTATTTGAATTTCAGAACGCCGTCAACCCGGCGGAAAATCATGACAATGACGCCAGCGGTAATCCCGATAACCTGAACTATGGCACTTCCATTCCGCCGTTTTTCGCACCCAGGCCCATCGGGTTTACTGACGGTCAGGCCCGACGCTGGTGCGTATGGGAGTTCCTGAAGGAGAAGACCACGGACGGTAAGCGGGATCCAAGGCTGGCGGCCAGTTTTATCTACGACTCTACCGATGTGCGGGGCCCGGACTATACCATGGTCTACGGACAGAGCTGGACATCCAGGGGGTATGCCGACGTAGAAGGTGATCCGATTGCCCAGGCGACCCAGAACACGGTGTACTTCCGGAAATTTTTGAACGATGCAACTTCCAACGGGGAAGTGTTCCATTCAGGGAACAATTATCGCTACCTTCGTTACAGCGATGTATTATTGCTCTATGCAGAAGCCTTAAACGGACTCGGTGAAACTGCCAAAGCTTATCCCTTTGTCAATAAAGTGCGGGCAAGGGCCGGCCTGGCGCCGCTGGCTGGCGGGATGGACAAGGCCGCATTTTTAACCCAGATCAAACATGAGCGGCTGACTGAACTCTGTGGTGAAGGGCACCGCTGGGAAGACCTGGTCCGCTGGGGCGATCTCAGCACCAAACTGGCCACAAGAGACGAAGGCTTCAGTCACTATACGGATAAATATGCTTTACTGCCCATTCCCCAGTATGAACTGGATGTCAACACGCATATGCAACAAAATGAAGGCTGGTAGCCCGATCGGTCCGGCGCTTACTTCTTTATGTAGGTGACGGGCCAGTAAACCGGCAGTTGTTTCCGGAAAGAACCGAAGCCGAAATAAAGCGAATCTGATAAAGATAAAATACAATGCACGAAGTATCTGTTAGAATGCGAAGGTCCGGGGCGATCCTGCTGCTTGCAGGCCTGTGCCTGCTGTGGGCGTCCTGTGGAAAATCCGGATCGGGTGGGGGCGGTACGCCGCCGCCCGGCCCGGACAGTCCATCGACGGGAAAAATATTTGTGAATCCGCTGAAAAAATCAGGGCCGGATCCCTGGGTCATTAAAAAAGGAAGTTTTTATTATTATACACAGACCTCGGGCAACCGGATCTCAATCTGGAAAACGCAGTATATGGAAGATCTGGGAGCCGCGAAAGAAGTCGTGATATGGAACGCTCCGGCGGATGCCAGCCTGCCGTACAGCAGTGATATATGGGCACCGGAACTGCATTTTCTCAATGACAAATGGTATATGTATTTTGCAGCGGATAAAAACAGAGACAACACTACACACCGTATGTATGTGCTGGAAAATGCAGCGGAGGATCCCACCGGTACCGGCTGGAAATTCATCGGCAAGATCGCTGATCCGGATGACCGCTGGGCCATCGACGGGACGGTGTTTACCTATCAGGGCGTCAATTATATGGCCTGGAGCGGATGGGAGGCGTCAGTTGATGACCGGCAATGTATTTATGTCGCGAAATTAAAAGACCCGGTTACCATCGAGGGAAAAAGAGTAAAGATTGCCAGCCCTACCTATGACTGGGAAGACCGGATCAATGAAGGTCCGGAAGCCATTATCAGCCCCAAAGGGCAACTTTTTCTGACCTATTCCGGTAATGGTTGCTGGTCGGACGACTACTGTCTGGGGCTGTTGACACTGGCAGAAGGAGGAGATCCGCTCAATGCGGAAGACTGGCAAAAATCGCCGGTGCCGGTGTTTACCAAAAATGTACAGGGCGGCGTCTTCGGTCCCGGCCATAACGGCTTCTTTGCCTCTCCTGACGGCAAGCAGAACTGGATCATCTACCATGCTAACAGCAGTCAGGGACAGGGATGCGGCGACAGCCGCAGTCCAAGGATGCAGCCCTTTAGCTGGGATCAGGACGGCAGTCCGGATTTTGGCAGGCCTGTGCCCATCAATGCACCGCTGGAGGTGCCGGCCACTTAGCAATCATTATAATGCCAATAATGGAAGCGCAAGGGGGCGCCAAAAGCCGGACAGAATGTATAACCGATTATTAGCACTTAATAAAAACAAAAAGATGAACATCACTCAGACAACACAAAAAAACAGAAGTCAATGGCAGCACCGGCACCGGCCCGTGTATTCGGGCAGGGAGCATTCACGGTCGGTGTGGATGAAACTATGCAGCGTGATCCTACTATTTTCGGCACTTTCCTGTCAACAGGGTGGCCGTATGACAGACAGTAAGGATAGTACGT
The DNA here is from genome assembly GCF_020042345.1 of Arachidicoccus terrestris. Lineage (NCBI taxonomy): Bacteria > Pseudomonadati > Bacteroidota > Chitinophagia > Chitinophagales > Chitinophagaceae > Arachidicoccus > Arachidicoccus terrestris. The sequence goes on along the minus strand of NZ_CP083387.1, from coordinate 110,211 downwards.
CAAATCATAAGATGCAGGCGGGAACTGCGGCCGTCTGGTCTGCCCAGCAGGCCAACGACTGGTATCAGGCCCAGGGCTGGCTGACCGGTGCGGACTATATTCCTAGTAATGCTGTCAATCAGCTGGAAATGTGGCAGAAGGAGACTTTCAGCCCCGATTTGATCGATAAAGAATTTCAGTTGGCTGAAAATATCGGATTTAATACGATGCGGGTTTTCTTACACAGTCTGGTCTGGAAAGAAGACGCGGACGGTTTTAAAAAGAGAATCGATCAGTTTTTGACAATTGCCGAGAAACATCATATCAAACCGATGTTTGTCTTTTTTGATGACTGCTGGAATAAACAAGCCAGTCCCGGCCCCCAGCCGGCCCCCAAAACAGGCGTGCATAACTCCGGCTGGGTGCAGGACCCAGGACAGCCGAGGTCAGAAGATACAACAATTTTTCCAGAGCTGGAAAAATACGTAACAGATATAATGACAACCTTTAAAAGCGATAAGCGGATCCTCGCCTGGGATCTCTATAACGAACCGGGTAACAATGGGAAGGCAAATAAATCAATGCCTTTGCTGAAAGCGGTACTGAAGTGGGCACATGCTGTCCGTCCCGACCAGCCTATTACTGTGGGACTTTGGAAGTGGGATCTGGAGGATCTCAATAAAGTGCAGATTGCCGGTTCCGATATTATTTCCTATCATGATTATGAAACACCCGACTGGCATCAAAGGGTTGTGCAGTTGCTTAAGGCATTCGGCAGGCCCGTAATCTGTACGGAGTATATGGCCAGGACCCGCAAGAGTTTGTTCAGTAATACGCTGCCCATGCTTAAAAAGGAAAACGTCGGGGCCATTAACTGGGGTTTCGTGGAAGGAAAAACCAATACCATTTATGCCTGGGATTCGCCCATGCCGGACGGTGGAGAACCTAAGTTATGGTTCCATGATATCTTTAGAAAAGACTTTACTCCCTATAAACAGGACGAAGTTGATCTGATCAAAAAATTAAACGGTAAACAGTAAGTGGTGATACCGCCCCGCTGAAAGACTAATGCCGGGCGGGGAAACATATTTTTAGTTTATCGTGGTTCATGCGCCGGTGGCAGAGATGGACAGGAACCGTGTCGGAAATTGGTTCTTTACTGTCTGAGAGGCGCGTCTGTTATAAATAACAGCTGATGAAAACCTATTCAATTGTTTTTAAGAACTGGTGGTTGAGTCGGTATGAGCGGGGCAGATGTCTAATATCTGCCCGGAGAAACCGGCTGATAAGAAAAGGATTGCCTCACCGGGTCAGGGCGTTTCTGCTTATTTTAATGGCCCTGATATTGTCCGGCGTAAGCCGAAAAGCGGTCTGTCAGAAAAAGCCAAATATATTGATCTTTATAGCCGATGATCTGAATCAACAGGATATAGGGGCTTATGGCAACACCGACGTCAGTACACCTAATATGGACCAGCTCTCTAGAGAAGGCATGCAGTTTTCCAGGGCCTATGCAGCTTCTTCCATGTGTACGCCGTCCAGAAGTGCCCTTTTTACCGGGATGTATCCGTATCATAACGGCGCACAGATGAATCATTTTACCGTTAAACCAGGCGTAGATAACTTGCCCGGGTTTTTAAAGGCACTGGGATATCGAGTGGTGATCTCCGGCAAGACAGATGTGTTTCCGCTGGATAATTTTCCTTTTGAGGTTATCGGCAAGGAGTTTGGTAAATATGAACCCGTTGAAAACAGGGTAGATCGGAAAAATGAGTCTGTACATATGATTGAGGACCATTTTAAACAACATCCTGATCAGCCACTTTGCCTGATTGTCGCGCCCTGGTTGCCTCATGTACCCTGGTTTCCACATAAGGATTTTGATCCTGCCAGCATCAAAGTGCCGGATTATCTGGCTGATACAAAGGAAACAAGAGGCGCTCTGGCATCCTATTATCAGAGCATATCAGCTGCCGACGAGATGCTGGGGCGGGTGCTGAAAGCCTTGGATAAAGCAGGGCAAACCAATAATACAGTTACGTTATTTACCGCTGATCAGGGAGCCCAGTTTCCCTCTGCTAAATGGAGCGTCTATGATAAAGGTTTGCATGTGCCCTTGATTGTCAGATGGCCGGGACATATAGAAAAAGGCAGCCAAACCGACGCCTTGGTATCACTGGTAGATATTACACCCACGTTAATTGATCTGGCTGGAGGCAGAGAAGTGGATACGCTGGACGGCCGGTCTTTTAAAGGGGTCTTAGTGGATACTAAAAAAGAAATTCACCAGCACATTTTCGCAGAGTCTTCCATGGAGCCGCATTATTGGTATAATTATACGCCTGGAAGAACTGTCATTACCGCGGATGGTTGGCAATATATCAGAAACTATCATCCGGGAGAACGCTTTATTACACATATTGACAAAGTGGAACGTAACGAATTTTATTTTGACTCCTGGGTGAAAGCGGCTCAAACGGATAAGAAAGCCAGATTCTTATTGAACCGCTATCGTTATCATCCACCGGAAGAGTTATTCAACTTGAATGAGGATACAGAAGAATTTAAAAACCTGGCGCAGGATCCGGTTTATAAGCCCCAATTAGTCAAAGGGAGAGCTATGCTGAAAAAGGAACTGAGTCGTCAGGGAGAAACCGATGAAATGATATTGAAGGGGACCTTGCCCACATTTTTCGATCATCGGTATATGATAGCACAGGGCAGGAGCGCATCGGACCTCTCTTTTAACAGAAAACAATGGAACCCGCACACACTGTATATAACCGCTTATATAAAAGAACTGGATAAAGGTGGTGTGGTCGCAGATTATTTTGGGCATTTTAAGCTCTTTGCCTACCGGGGCAGGATCGGCATTCAGACGGAGGCAGGCAAAGTGTATCAAAGCGAGCCGTTGCCGGACAGAGAGGGGCAGCTCTTGCTAAAATTGACAGAAAACGGAGATCTGGAGATCTCTTTTCAACAGCGGACAGTTGTTTCTGCCCATTTGGATAAAGACCTGACAAAGATCAGGGGAGGATATGTTACCTGCGGCAAAATTCAGGGAAGGAGCTTGAAAGGCAAGCTCAGGAATTATCAGGGCCGGATCTACGATTTGTATTTTACGATGAATGCGCTATCTACGGCTCCTTAAAAAATTGTGGCGATGGAAGCGTCTATTCGATCAGACCGCAAAAAACAATAAGAAAATATTTTTAGAATTCGTATAATCATAGCATGATGAAGTGTAAGTGTATTAATGGCCTGAACAAAGTAATGCGGCGCGCTGTCAGGATACTGGGAAGGGGGCATAATGGCGCCGGTGATGCAAGATTTGTTATAGGTTTTATTGCGGCAGTGATGCTGCTCGGAACTGCCGGTTATAGCCAGGTTACCCTGACATCGAAGGCCTCAGATAATAAGGGGGCGGGCATGTTCAATTTATCCGGTGCCAAGATATTGGAGGATCCTCGTGATCCGGTGGCTGTCAATACCTACGTCAGATTATTTGCAAAAGACATTCAGAATGTTACTGGAAAGGCACCGGGTATCAACCGCAGCCTGGCAAAAGCGGACAATCTGGTGATTGCCGGGACCATTGAAGCAAACCGGTGGATTAAAGCATTGATTGCTGCTGGAAAGATAAATGTGGATTCGATTAAGGGCGCATGGGAACGTTACGGGATTTTTCTGGTGAAAAATCCTTTTCGCCATGTGGGGCAGGCGCTGGTCATTGCTGGGAGTGACCGGCGGGCCGTTGCTTTCGGCCTTTTCAGTATCTCAAAAGTGATCGGCGTCTCGCCCTGGTATTTTTGGGCAGATGTGCCGGTTAAAAAAAGATCGGATGTTGTCCTGTCTGTCAGCAATTTTACTTCTCCCGCCCCTTCGGTTAAATACAGAGGGGTGTTTATTAATGATGAAGATTGGGGCCTTAGACCCTGGGCACGGGATACCTATGAAAAAGAGCTTCATAATATTGGTCCGAAGACCTATAGGCAGGTCTTTGAGCTTCTGCTGAGACTCAACGCCAACTACCTGTGTCCGGCAATGCATCCAGGTTCCAGTGCATTTAATAAGTATCCGGAGAATAAAGTGATTGCCGATAGCTTCGGGATCGTCATGGGGTCTACGCATCCGGAACCTTTATTGTTCAATAATGCCAGCGAATGGGACAAGAAAACGATGGGCGAATGGGATTATAAGACCAATCGTACCGGAATTATGCGCGTGCTGGATAAACGGGTGAAAGAAAATTCTCCATATGAAAATGTCTATACCCTTGCCTTAAGAGGACTGCATGATAAGGAAATGCAGGGAGATTACCCGATGTCAGAAAGACTGAAGCTGGTGGAGGAAGCTTTAAATGACCAGCGCAGCATCCTTAAAAAATATATCGATACCCCTTTGGCAGATATACCACAGATTTTTGTACCTTATAAAGAGGTGCTGGATATCTATAATGCCGGTCTTAAGTTACCTGATGAAGTTACGCTGGTATGGCCGGATGATAACTATGGGTATTTGAAGCAGCTCAGTAATGAAAAAGAGCGCTTGCGTTCAGGACATTCGGGCGTTTATTATCACGCATCTTATTTAGGTAGACCGCATGACTACCTTTGGTTGGCGTCGACACCCCCCAATCTTATGTATGAAGAATTGCATAAGGCTTACGCCACTGGTGCAGACAGATATTGGCTTTTGAATGCGGGGGATATCAAGTCCTGTGAGGCACCGGTCACGCAATTTTTGAGTATGGCCTATCAATTGGATAGTTTTAGTTTTAGCAGTGCGCCGGAGTTTCAGGCTGAATGGTTATCCGATATATATGGTAAAGAATATTTTCAACAGCTGGCCCGTATAACTAAAACGTATAACCGGCTGGCGTTCTCCAGAAAGCCGGAATCTATGGCTTGGGGATTTGAATGGAATTCCAACAGACACGCCAGAGAGATACCTGCCGAAACGGAGTATTCTTTTGATAACTACAATGAGGCACAAGACAGGATCAGCGATTATTTAAAAATACAGAACGATGCGAAGAAGATTTATGACGGATTGCCCGAAGCTTATAAGCCGTCTTTTTACGAGCTGGTACTTTACCCGGTAACAGGGGCCAGCCTGATGAACCGGATGTGGCTCAAAGCGCAGCAACAAAGAGATTGCTATTATGAACATAACAGCGCGGCGAACCGTCTTAAAAAAGAGGTAGATGTGATCCATGACAGCCTGAAGGCCATAACAGACGGATATAATCGTCTGTTGAATGGTAAATGGAATCATGTTATTTCTTTGGTCAATGGGGTAACAGCTTCTTATTTTGAGAAACCTAAATTAAAAACACTTAAGCTTCCCGGCAACGGGCAGCTTAAGGTAAAGGCAGAAGGTTCGGGGACGACCGGTGTAAACGGTTATACTAATATGCTTCCCACTTTTGACAAGCTGGCCGCAAAGACTCATTATTTCGATTTGTATAATACCGGTTCCAAAGTGCTGTCCTGGACCGCCAGGGCGAATGCGCCCTGGGTTAAACTGAGCCGTCGCTCCGGAAAAGTGCAGGATCAGCAGCGGGTAGAAGTAGCTGTGGATTGGAACCAGTTAAAGGAATCGGGCCGGAAGACCGCGATTATTGATATTGTTATGGACGGGGGGCATCAACAGGTATTGGTGGCGGCCAATAATCCAGCTATTTCCTGCGATAGTTTACAGGGATTATATGTTGAAGAAAACGGTGTCGTATCTATACCTGCTGCAGGTTTTAGTCGTAAAGTTGAGTCTTATGGTGTTGAAATGCAATTAGTGAATGATTTAGGTTATACAGATACTTCTGTTATGATGGGCAGTCCTGTTTTGCCGGTTATAAATTCCAGATATACCAAGGCGCCGAATCTGCAGTATGATTTCTATACCTTTCACAGAGGGATGGTAAAGGTTTACACCTATGTATTACCCACTTTTCCATTAAGTTCAAACAGGGATTTTGGTTTTCATGAAGCCAATACCTCGCAAACCACTTATGGTGTAACAATTGATGATGGCATAGTTGATTATCCTTCTTCCTCTTCCCCGGAATATTCTCAGAACTGGGCGACAAATGTAGAGCGTAACGCGGCCATCAATGTCTCAACTCTTTATATTGATAGGCCCGGTAAGCACACGTTGAAAATCATTACCGGGGATCCTGGAATTATCGTGCAGAAAATTGTCATTGACCTGGGCGGGCTGAAGCCTTCCTACATGGGGCCTCAACCGACGACAGTAAGTTGCGATAATAGTGGGACTAAAGGAAAGTGACAAGACGGATATTTACAGTACTTATTTCTTCTTTAAGCGTACTTAGAGACCTGATTATCGAATAACCTGATAGGGATGCCGGATAATCAGGTCACTTTTTTAGGGTCTCTTAAACAGTAATTAGACCAGCCGCTTTGCCAGCATTCGAAGTATGAGCGGAATGCTGGAGATGGACTGCATATCATAGGTTTCTTTTTACCGGTATTTGATTGGATAATTGCTGAATATATATTGCTCATTGCCTTGATTACGTTTGCTTTTCTTTTCCACGCAGTCTACTTGCTTCGGCGTTAGTGTTTAGTTTAGGCATTTATTAGTGTACCGTTGATCAGCTGCGGCTTACGGTAATGACTATAGCAAAACTGTATCTTCCGGTATTAATTTCGAATGAGAGTTTGTCAAAAATCAATTATCCCGTAATATTGTACCGGAAAACAATGTGATAATGACCGAATATCGGAGCGTCTGTTAAATATCGAAGACCTGTGGTGCATACATCGGTGACTACAAAAAATTGCGAATGTTGAGTTACAAACCATGGATTACTTTGTTTTATCAATTATTTAAAACGATTCAATGAAAAATTTTGAGTTACCCCAGTTGCCTGAAAGGACTGTAAAGACAAGAGAAAATGGTCTGACAATGGTGATGGATAAGGGACTTAGCCTGCGTCAGGCGGCTGATCTGGTAGGTGCCAGTGATGAGTATATAGATATAGTGAAGCTGGGATTTGGTACATCTCTCATTACGAAAGAACTGGATAAAAAATTAGCCTTCTATCACGAAGCAGGCATTAAGACTTATTTTGGTGGTACTTTATTCGAGGCTTTTATAGTTCGGGATATGTTCGATGCATACCGAAGTTTGGTTAGTAAATATAAAATGGAATGCGTGGAGGTGTCTGATGGCTCTATACAAATGCCCCATGACCAAAAATGCCGCTATATCAATGAATTATCCAGAGATTTTATCGTATTATCTGAAGTTGGCTCAAAGGAAGAAGGTATTATGATCCGGCCGAACTTGTGGATTTCTATGATGAATAAGGAATTGGAATGTGGTGCCTGGAAGGTGATTGCCGAGGCCAGAGAAAGCGGCACTGTAGGTATTTACCGGCCTAATGGTAATGCACACGTTGCTTTGGTTAATAAAATACTGAAAAATGTACCACAGGACAAAATTCTCTGGGAGGCGCCTAACAAATCGCAGCAGGCCTGGTTTATCAGTTTGCTTGGCGCAAATGTAAATTTAGGGAATATTGCACCGGATGATGTTATTCCTTTAGAGACACTGCGTATCGGATTAAGGGGAGATACTTTTCAGCAATTTATGCCTAAAAAGGCAGCTGAACAAAACTCCGGTGATTAAGTATTCTTTTGAACCGGTTTAAGTGATTTCCTGATCAAATGGACTGACTGCATCATGATTGACCCATATCAGATTCTTGAGATTGTAGCCGATAAGTTCTGCCAGCTTGGTGTACTTGTCTTTTATGCGCTGCGGTAGTATCTTTTGCCTGGATAATATCCATAAATAGTTCAGGTTTCTGCCTGCTACCAATGCGTGATTATAATCATCATCTACCGCGAGTACATTATACCCTTCATATATACCGCCGAAAAAGCTGACCTTGAGCGCGCCGATATTTTTATCGCCCCTGAATTTGGCGACTCCTTCCGCCTTTTCCCATTTTTCCTTTTGTATGTGATAACCGCTATTGATGACCTTGATAGTGTCGTCGTCGTTTAAACGATATTGGGCCATCACATTATCCAGCTGTTTCTCAAACCCGTGATCAAATCGGGCGATTTCGTACCAGTTGCCCAAGTATTTATTGAGGTCAAAATCTTTGATAGGTTCTGCCTTTCTCGGCTTATTTTTAAATGGTCTTAACAGAATTAGCCCACCTATTGCGAGTGCACTTCCAACAAGGAATTTATTTTTCATGATGTTACTGTTAAAATGTTTAACGACAATTACCAGCGATACTTTATTTGATCCACACAAAGAATGCCAGATTTGTTATATAGAATGGCAAATTATCCGTAGCCGGATAAACTTTTTTCCTGCAGGCCAGTGACCTATACTATATGGATGATCTTCAACCGGTCTGCCAATAACGCGCGCTGGATATGGAGAAGTTAGGCGTGAAAGCGCTACTTTCTTTTCCTTCAGGGATGTATCATTAGTGTCTGCCGCAGGACAGGCGATTTCATCATTCTTTTATAATGCTTCAAATCTTTCCCGATTTGATAGAATACTGACATTGGCAGCAGTAGTATCTACCGAAAATCAGGTAACGGTAAAATACTTGATTTGGGTTATTGGGGTAGACTGGTTATATGAATAGTTTTGTTTTATCAAACAATTCATCAATACGCTTAACTATGAAAGATATCTTTAACCGAAAGAATCGATTGCGCTTGTGGGTTATCCTCTTTGTAATAGGAACAAGTCTTATTTCGTCCTGCAGCAAAGAAAAAGATACACCCCCGTCAAAATCCCATAAAATTATCTTCAAGGCCACCGTCTCTGATGGATCTACTATTTCCAATACAGTTTATGGCGTCGATACGGACATTACAACGCAGAGTAGTTTAAGTGGCGAAAGCTGGGCTAGTGATGAAATTATAGCGCCTGCAGGGTCCATCAATGCAAACGTCAGTATACAGGCGCTGGGACAAGACGCGGATGCTACGTTGACTGTTCAGATCTATGTTGATGGAGAGCTGAAGAAAGAAGGTAAGTCAATGGGAGAAATATTAGTGGCTCAGGCCAATTATCGGTTTTGATTAAAGTTTGGTTTTAAAGGCCATCTCCCTGCAAATGGATAAGCGCCGTAATGTAAATGGAGAGATGGCTTTAAAATCGCTTACTGGAATTATGCCCAACAAAATGACCCATTTGCAACGGTTTATCTACCGCTTTATAAGATGAATAGGTTTGTTATGAGTGTCAGTGCGTTTTTATATCCGGGGTGATATTGATCCGCTAGGGTTTTCTCAGGATCTTTTCCATGGATTTGCCTTTAGCGAGCTCATCAATCAGTTTATCCAGATAACGGACTTTTTGCACCAGCGGATCCTCGATGTCTTCCACTCTGTAGCCACAGATGACCCCTGTGATCTTGCCCACATTGGGGTTCAATCTGGGCGCATTTGCAAAGAAATCCTCAAAATTACTTTTAAGTGCCAATTGCGCCTTTAATCCTTTTTCGCTATAGCCTGTTAACCAGCATATAATTTCGTCTACTTCGGCTTTCGTACGGCCTTTTTTTTCTGCCTTTTGAATATACATGGGGTAGACGCCGGCAAAACTCATCTTGTAAATTCTTTCAGTATTATTCATAGTACTTTAATTGAGTTAGAAATTTATCAGGAAATGATTCTGCCCGAAAAATTTCTTACGGGTTATTGATTCTTTGTACTTAGTGCATTTTGAATGAGTGCTTCTCTTTCTTGATTAGTACCTTCCAGTAGCAATATAATGATTTTAGAGATAGCTTTGAAAAGTATGTCTTGCCAGCCTTTTTGAAATAATTTGGACCGTGATTCATTTCCAGTAGAAATTGATCCCAGTCTGCGTGATTCCAATGGCGGACTTTCCCGGGATCATAGATGGTTGGTTCGAATAATGCAAAACTCTTTGCCGCTTCCTCATCTTGCTCTTTCTGTTCTTTTTCACCGGGAATATGCCAGGTTGACATTGTTTGAAATGGGGCCAGTTTTTCATGGCTGATTTCTCTCCACCCCGCATCCATCTTATTTGACAGAAGATACCTGGCAATATGATGATCAGAGGGCATTTTATAGCCACGGGTCTTAGAGGATAATTCGGCGTCGTGAATGAGTTGTTCTAAAGCGTTTAAGTCATTATAAGATTCGAATCGCATATGGTTTATGAGATCATCAAATGTTTCAGTGGGTACGTTCAAAACAGGCGGATTGGCTTTATGCTTCTTGTTGCTGGATTTTTTTGAGATTTTAGTCATGACTACAAAAATAAGCGATTGGAAGTATTTGCATGATAATCTTTGTATGGCCTATGGAGCTTTGATTAGAACGAATGCGTGGATTGTTTTACCCGGAAATTAAATTTTTGTTTACTTTTAGCCGTCTATATCAATGTAGCTAAGCTATGCGCAAATTTTTATTAGGGCTGGTATGTATCGCTTTTTATTGTCCGGGCTGCAAGACAAGCTCCCAGACAACAGCGAAAAGCCGGCTTTATATTCAAAAAGAAGGAAGGATCCATAAAAAATGGAAGTTAGTCTGGAAAGATGATTTTAATAGTTCCAGGATAGATTCAACGAAATGGACAAAGGTGCCGGCAGGCAGCAGCGCCTGGAATAAACATATGACCAGCGATGAAAGATGTTATCGTATTGAAGATAGCAAGCTGGCCTTAATCGGCATTAACAACCCAGACACTTCTGTTGACAAGCGCCGTTTTTTAACCGGTGGCATCTATAGTAAGGGAAAGTTCGCGTTTCAGTATGGGAAAATAGAAATAAGGGCCAAACTGGAGACGGCCCGGGGCGCCTGGCCGGCTATGTGGATGCTGGCTGAGACCAATAAATATGGTCCTTACCCCAGAAATGGCGAGATCGACATAATGGAGCATTTGAACTCGGATAGTATTATTTACCAGACAATACATTCCTATTATACCCTGGATCTGAAACAGGATAAAAAACCACCACATTACGGGACTGCAATCTATAAAGAAGATGAATATAATATTTTCGGCTTAATGTGGTATCCGGATAAGATTGTCTATTTGTTAAATGGTAAAGAAACCTTTACCTACCCACGGGTGGCCGGTGTGGATCCTTCTCAATGGCCCTTTGACCAGCCTTTCTATATACTGATTGATCAGCAACTGGGTGGTTCCTGGGTAGGAGAGGTAGCGCCTGAAGACCTGCCTGTTAAAATGCTGGTTGATTGGGTAAAAGTGTATCAATAGGGATGCTTAGATCTGGTTTCCTGATTTTCGATAAAGAAATGATTAACATTGTAAACAAAATTTGAATCATGCAAAGAATATATCAAAGGACAATGCTTCTGGCAGTGCTGGTTTTTTCTATAGCATTTATCAGCCATGCGCAGAAAACGACTCCGGTAAAGAACATACAACTAAAAGTGATGACTTTCAATACACATCACTGTAATCCACCCGGTGATGCGCAGCTGATCGACGTGAACGGCGTTGCAAATGCGATTAAGCGCGCTGCGCCGGATCTGGTTGCTCTGCAGGAGATTGACGTGAACGTTAAACGTAGCGGTAATATTGATGAGGCGGCTCAAATTGCGGCTAGAGCTGGGTTTAAATATTATTATTTTGCCAAAACACTGGATCTTGAAGGAGGTCAATATGGCATTGCCATTCTTTCTAAGTTCCCTTTATCGGGTACGGCGACCCATCAACTTCCATCCATTGAAAGTTTAAAAGGAGAACCACGTGTATTGGCCACTGCAGTGGTGCACCTGCCTGGTGGAAAGAAACTGACATTTGCCAGCACTCACCTGGATGCCTATCATAAGGAAAACAGGCTATTGCAAATAAAAGAGATCAATCAAATTGCGGCTGGTTTGAACATGCCATTTATCATTGGAGGCGATTTTAATGCCCATGAACAAAGTGAGGTAATAAAAACGCTAGACCAGCAAATGACAAGAACTTGCGAAAACTGTCCTCCCACTTTCGACGAAGGCGATGCATCGGGTGCGATTGACTATGTAGCCTATAGACCTGCAAGTAAATTTAAAGTGTTGTCTCAGAAGGTATTAAATACAGTGAAAGCTTCCGATCACTTTCCGGTGATGGCTGTATTGCAGCTGCATTTCTAAAGGGGACGAGGATAAAAATAAATATAGCAGAACCTTGTCAGAGGCCTGCATCAAATTGTTGTCTTTTGCAACAGTAGCCGCTTTTCCATTTGAAGGGACGGTACTTGTAAGGAAAAGTAGATATATTGGAAAACAGCGGATTGATTTGTCAGACATCGGAATTTTTAAAATATAAAGCGCATGCTGAATACAGCGATTTTACAAAAATAGTGCGTAAAATTTCTATGGATGCTGGTCGAATTTTTATGAGAAGGCCAATTCAGTTAAATAATAGTCATAAATCATTTCGGTATGAACCACTTGACATGTAGCATTTATTTACAACGACAACCCTTTGGGCGAAAGCAGAAGAAAGGTAATTGCCTGACTTGTTTGTCACTACTGCTAATGGCATTATTAATGATTATTGCAGATGCGCCTGCACAGGCGCAATTGGTAATGGAGCCACTGCAGAAATTTAATACAGGTTGGGAATTTACAGCTTTGGCATTTACACATGCCGATGGGCAAAAAACTGGCGTTAAAAGGGGACTAGGCAAGGATTGGTCCGACCAGTTCAATGTCCAGGTTGTTAACAAGGAAGATACGGACTATAAGGATTCCAGTACAAATTTTGATCAGGAGCGCGCTCGTCTGAAAGCGGCCAAATGGCAAAAAGTGATATTGCCGCATACTGCTTTTATTGAACCTGTTCCTATTGAAACGCCCACAGAAGGATATGCTTATTATAGAAAAACGTTTACTGTTCCCTCCAAATTAAAGGGCAAAATTATCCAGTTAGCCTTCGATGGTGTCATGCAGATAGCAGATGTCTGGATAAATGGCAGGTTTGTAAAGCGTCACCAGGGCGGCTATTTGCCTTTCACTTTAGATCTGACGGATAGATTAAACTATGGGAAAAAGAATACGATTTTTATCAAAGTGGACAACCGGGCTAGTCCGTTGATTCCTCCGGGCAAGCCGGTGACAAAGCTGGACTTTATCTATTATTCCGGGATTTACAGGGACACCTGGTTGCATATCACTGATCCATTGCATATTACAATTGCTACTGCCATCCATACGACCGGCGGTGGTGGTGTATTTATACATTACGAAGGCTTGGAAAGAGCAGGTGAGCACCGTGGGCGGATAAAGATCAGGACGAATATCCAAAATCAGGATCGCCGCGCCAGGACTTTCCGGATCGTTCAGCGACTGGTAGACCAAAAGGGACGACAAGCCGGCCGGTGGCAAACACCTATGCAACAGCTACCGGCAGGTACCGACAGCACTTTTGTGCAGAACGTGCTTGTAGAGCATCCGCATCTTTGGAGCCTGGAAGATCCTTACCGCTACACGTTGGTTACGTCCATTATGCAAAACGGAGTAACCATTCATCAAGTCCGGACCAGAATCGGACTGCGTACCATCCGGATCACCAAAGAAAAAGGGTTGCTGATCAATGACCAGCCGGTCCGCCTAATGGGCTCTAACCGGCACATGAACTATCCCTGGATCGGCAATGCGCTTTCGGATAACGCCAACATAAGAGATGCGGTACTGGTAAAGAGAGCGGGTATTAATGCACTGAGACTGGGACACTATCCGCAAGATCCGTCCTTTTATGACGCCTGTGACAGTTTAGGTATTTTGTTGATCGACTGTATTCCCGGGTGGCAGTTTTTCAACAAGGCCGCTTCATTTAAAGCACTCGTTATGCGCGATATCAGAGAAATGATCCGCCGGGACCGCAATCACCCTGCTGTCTTCCTTTGGGAAGTCAGCCTGAATGAAGCCTACCCGCCCAAGGAATTTCGCGTGGCGCAATCAGCGGTGGCTCACAGAGAGTGGCAGGACAGCACAGACTTTTATACCAGTGGCGATTCTTATTTTACTAAGGCGGCCTGGGACGTGCCCTATGATGACTGGAATGGAGATCCTGGTGCCAGAAACAACACAACCTATCCTGATCATCCGTTTTTGGTCAGGGAATATGGAGACTATGAATTCGGTGGTGGAGAGAGCTCCTCCAGAAAATCCAGGGCAGCGGGAGAAAAGGCGTTATTGCAACAAGCCTGGAATCTGCAATGGGAGCATAACCGCAATCAAGTCTACTATCCCAGATGTATCGGCGATATGACCTGGGCGTTTTTTGACGGTATGGCAGGACTGACCAATATTGTTGAGTACTGGGGTATGGCAGATTTATACAGGATTCCCAAGTTTTCCTATTATTTTTTCCAAAGCCAGAAGAGAAAGCCTAATCCCATGGTGTATATAGCCAATTACTGGGAAAAAGGGCCAAATAATAAGCGTAAAGTCATCGTGTATAGCAATGGGGATTCTGTCCGGTTATCGGTGAATGGCAGGCAGATAGCTACCCAAGGGCCGGACCGGGGGCCCGACAGACCTTATGGCACCGATCTGGAAAAGGGCGGGCATCCATTTACTGGCGGAGACGCCAGTCATCTGGCCTCACCGCCGTTTACTTTTAGGGCCGTTCCCTTTCAGGCGGGAGAATTAAAGGCGGAAGGCATACAGCGAGGAAAGGTTGTTGCCATCAGCAATGTATATACACCTGGAAAGCCGGTCCGTATCCAATTATCAGTAGCGGATCAGGGCGTTCCGCTACAAGCCGATGGAGCAGACGCCGTATTTATTCATGCGACGCTGATGGATGCTGCCGGCCACCCGGTATTCAGCGCTGATTCTGCCAGCAGTAGGTTGATTCAGTTTTCAGTTCACGGAAGTGCCCGTATCGTGAGTCCGGAATTGAGCGCGACCCAGGCAGGCATTGCCACGATACTATTGCAATCAACGGGAAAACGGGGTGAAATTGAGATCGAAGCAACCGCAGAAGGACTTAAAGGAGACTGCATAAAGTTTCCTTTAAATTGACAGGGTCTTGAGGTTGTCTGGCTTAAAAGTTAAAAATAAACCGATAATTTGTGGTCTTTATGCAATTCTACTAATATTGCAGTCTAAACAGACTGGATGCAGCATAAATATCAAAAGACCGGCATAAGAAAAGCGCTGATGGGCTTTATTGCTGTTTTGTGCTTGCTGCTGTCTTCCTGCCTCATTAAGTCGCAGTTAAAAAACTTATTGGATCAAGACGGTCATGCGGCTATAATGTCCAGAGCCGTCAACAATACAAATAATGCAATTGGAAAACTTCATCCAAACATTTGCGTTGTCCGTACGCCATCTGAGCTTTGGAGCGCAGCCAGGGATACGCTCCGGTTCCATATAAACATCTCCTCTGATACCGCTACTTTATTTGTCCTCAGCGCATTCTTTATATGGCTTGCGGGGGCATTCAGTGAGTTAGATGCCAGCAACCGATTCTATTCAGGCAGAAGCGTCCGGCTTGCCACTATACCTCTTTTTTTGAGTCATAGAAGACTCCTTATATAATACCCCGCTAGTTTACTGTATTTTTTCCTACTGTTAGATCGGTGAGCGTAGTGATACGCTGATATTAAAATAAACCATTCACGGCTGAAATGACAGCTGTACGGCTCTGAAATGTTTACCGATCTCTGGCATATGGGACCTTTATGATCCTGATATGCACGATCTGCAAAGAATTATAGATATTAACCAGAAAATTTTGATAGAATGACATTCATGAATAACCAAAAATCAATTACAGATATAACAAGCTTTAAAATAATAGCCAATATCCAATCAGCGTGGAAAAACAAAATGAAGTTTCTCGTGATCCTCTTTTCAGCGCTTTGTTTTAGTCTTAGCCTGAGTGCCTGCCAGCACCGGCGCAGTGATGACGGCAGTGGTAAAGAGATTACCGCGCCAGGTAAGGCAGAGCGGTCCGCTACGATTCAAGCCAGTCTTCCCCGGCATCAGACACCTGACTTAACGGTGCAGGATATGCAGGGGAATATACTTACCTTAAGTGAGTTAAAGGGCAAAGTTGTATTTATTAATTTCTGGGCTACCTGGTGCCCACCCTGCAGGGAGGAGATGCCAACCATACAGAAATTGAGAACACATTTTAAGAACCATCAGAATATTGTGTTTTTAATGATAGATATAGACGGCCGCCTGGAGGCCTCCTCCAAATATCTGGAAAAGAACGGGTATGATTTGCCCGTTTATAAAGCACAGGGAGCCATTCCTTCACAGTTTTTGGGAGATGCGATTCCTACAACTGTTATTTTGGATAAGGCAGGAGAAGTTGTTGCGAGGGTAGAAGGCGCCAGAGACTATGGAACTGCGGAAGTGTTTAATGAGATTGAGCAGCTTTTAAATAAATAATATTGAATTTTCATACAGATATACAGCATTCAACAAAATGCTGTATATCTGTATCTTATATGAGGAGGTAACACTTCCATGGCCTTTCAGGAGATGATTGCCAGTGGCAGGACAAGGCCTTGAACTATTTCTGCCGGCCTGGCAATGTTTAAAAACTTAAAGAATTGATATTGTATGATGAGGGATAATCGGCATCCGGCGATGAGATCGGGTAAGCCAAAAAAGGAGTGCCAGGGCGGCAATCTGCGGAGGTGGTTTCGTAAAAACCTGTTCAATCTTGTATTGATTGCGGCGGCATTATTGCTTTTTTTCAGCCCGAATGCCAAGGCCTGGGTTTTACAGAGGCTGATGTCGACCGGGCTTTTTGATGCGCATATTGAAAAAATGACCGGCTCAACCCAAAACACCGGCCATCCAATGTCCACCGGGCAAACACTGTCTCCACTCACAGACTTTACCTTTATAAATGAGCGTGGTAAGATATTGCGAATTAGTGACTTCAAAGGCAAGGTGGTGTTCATTAATTTTTGGGCTACCTGGTGTCCACCCTGTATTGCCGAATTGCCTTCCATACAGCAGCTCCATGATGAATTTATTGATCATCCAGAGGTGGCTTTTGTGCTGCTGAATGAAGACGACGTACAGAATTTTACCGCCGGTACAGTTAGCGCCTTTATGAAAAAGCATCACTATAGTGTACCTGTTTATCGTTTACATTCAAACGTAGATATTAATTTCTATGCAGGCAGTTTACCAACAACCATTGTATTGGATAAGCAGGGGCGGGTGCGATACAGAAAAGAAGGTTTTGCTGATTACGGGTCGGAGCGCTTTTCAAGAGATATAAAAACACTGCTGCGGGAGCATTGATCCGTTATATAACCCATCAGGTGTCTTAGAATATTTAGTTACGGTGATCTCTTACTTTATAAATATTCCCTTAGATCGAATCGGCGGACTCAAAGGCGTAAGAAGGGTGAAGGTTATTATTTCGTTGCGCAGTTCCCGTGAGATTCCCGGCCTCGCGATTTTCCATTAAGTCTTTTTCTTTGCTAAGCGGATTTTATCAACGGAATAATTTCCGGCACCTATTGACAAAAGACTCAATAGTCCTCCGATATATAACAAATTAATTTCAAATCCGGGAGGGCCAAACAAGGGGCCCTCTGGTGATAATCCAATCGTGTTGACAGAACTAAACCCAAACTTTATCTGGATGGTAAACATGGCTACCAGCATTGTAATGATCAGTGGTAAAGAAACGAATTTGACGTAAAGACCCATTAATATGGCCATTCCACCCAGTAGTTCAATGTAAGGCACGATTTCCGCACTCAAATGTGGTAATGGAACGCCTGTGAGCGTTAGTAATTTTTCAAAACCAGCGCTGCCTCTGCTTATTTTTGCCCAGCCATGCGCCATGAAACCCAGTCCGATGGGAATTCTGGTGAAAAGGGATGCCAAGTCCTGATTTGTCTTTATGAATTTCATATATTTTACACATTATTATCGCATCGTGGTCTGATGCCATCCTGCGATTCTTTTTTATATTTCCCTGAGATGCTTTTAGGTTGTAAAAGTAATGGCCGCCACCGGATAAATCGATGACCAGATTCCACGATGGGATGACGATTTGTCCCTGGGCTAGTTCAAAAAAGAGGCCGTAGTGTAACGGAAGTGATTATTTTTAAATCAAGGCCTTGGTAGTCATGAAATTACGAGAGGCTATGGTGGGCGTTGATGTTATGAGGTCTTTATAAAAGGTTAAAAGAAATTTTGTTTACCTTAATTAATTTATTTAATTTGCTTTCATAATATTTAAATATATTTCAAATAGTGTTTTGCTACATTCTTTTATAATGAAAGAAATAGGTATCCGTGTAAGAAAGCAATATGGTGCTGAATCAGGTAATCATGGTGATGTAACCATTTCATAATCAGTTCAATTATATTTTTAATCAAAATGATGATCAATGAATAGTGCGTTAAACAGCGGGTCGGATTCCATTTTGGAACGTGCAGGCATGCCCAGGCGGCTTGCCTGGGGCTACCTGGGTATACTTATCTTTATGATGGGAGATGGAATAGAGCAGGGGTGGCTCAGCCCTTACCTGATAGGCCGGGGCATGTCCAT
Source organism: Arachidicoccus terrestris (assembly GCF_020042345.1). Taxonomy (NCBI): domain Bacteria; kingdom Pseudomonadati; phylum Bacteroidota; class Chitinophagia; order Chitinophagales; family Chitinophagaceae; genus Arachidicoccus; species Arachidicoccus terrestris. The sequence continues at coordinate 91,701 of NZ_CP083387.1, read as the reverse complement.
TGAGCAGTCGGCTGCTTTATTTACCGTTTACGGTGTTACGATTGCCATCGCATCCTGGTTTAGTGGTGTACTTGCGGAAAGCTATGGCCCCAAGAAGGCCATGTTATTGGGGCTGATACTATATATACTGGGTACTGCTGGTTTTATCGGGATTGGATTGCCAAATCTGGCGTTCGGGCCTATGCTGTTTACCTATGCTTTAAGAGGTTTTGGCTATCCATTGTTTGCCTATTCCTTTCTCGTTTGGATTACTTACCGCAGTACACCAGGAAAGCTTGGTGCAGCCGTAGGCTGGTTTTGGTTTGTCTTTACAGGAGGCCTGAATGTATTCGGTGCCTATTATTCCAGTTGGGCCATCATTCATTTAGGTTATCTAAATACACTCTGGAGTTCAATTTTCTGGGTGTTGCTGGGTGCCTTTTTTGCCTTGATAGTCAATAAAGACAAGTTTCTGCTTAGTAATAAAAGTGGAACCAAAGCTGCGGAATTAAAAAAGGGGATTACTATCGTTAAACAAGAGCCTAAAGTATTGCTGGGCGGTATCGTACGGGTGATTAATACGACAGCGCAGTTTGCCTTTCCGGTATTTTTGCCCATGTATATGGCGCATCATGGGTTTGATACCAGTGCCTGGCTCAAAATCTGGGGGACCATTTTTATTGCCAATATTGCTTTTAATTTAATTTTTGGTTTTGTCGGAGACCGGGTCGGGTGGAGAAATACGATCATGTGGTTTGGGGGTGTTGGTTGTGGCATTACGACCTTACTGTTTTTTTATGCGCCAATTCTTTTTGGCAGTAGCTATTGGCTGGTACAGATAAGTGGCGTGCTATGGGGTGCGCTGCTGGCCGGTTATGTTCCGCTATCTGCCTTGATTCCTTCACTGGTTAAGGAAGACAAAGGTGCGGCAATGTCTATATTGAATCTCGGCGCAGGGCTGGCGGTTTTTGTCGGGCCTGCTATAGTGGGTCTGTTCATAGGACTGATCGGAGATGAAGGCGTTGTCTGGATATTGGCTGGTTTGTATTTTGTGAGTGCGATTCTGACGAGCTTTATCCATTTGCCGGATAAGGCAAAAACAGCCCACGCCATGCACCCTTCTGTTGAAAGTCCGTTAGAGGCTGTAGGCCATTGACTGATCAAAGGTGAATAGACATGCTGCGTGTGATAAGGATGCAGATAAGCATGACTGCTATTTGACAGAGAACAAAGATTTTATTCAATTATAAAAACAACATATAAATGAGTGTATTAATTACGGCACCTTATAATGAGGAGGGGTTAAGTGAAATAGCGTCTATGTTTGGTGAGGTGTGCTACCGGCCATGGAAAACAAATGGAAGTGCCTTTACTGCAACAAAGTTAATTGAACTGTTGCAAGAAGCGAAGGCGACTGCATTAATAACAGAACACGATCATGTGACCAGAGAAGTCATTGAAGCTTTTCCAAAGCTGCAGTTTATCGGTGTTTGCAGAGGGACACCCTCTAATCTGGATCTGGAAGCGGCCAAAGAAAAAGGGATCGCTGTGTTTTATACACCTGCCAGAAATGCACAGGCCGTCGTTGAATTGCTTATTGCCAATGTTATTACCCTGCTTAGAAAAACACTTCCTGCGATTGACTGGCTAGAGTCAGGGAAATGGGAAGCAGGAGCGCATACTTCTTATCTTCAGTTCAAGGGCAGTGAACTGGCCGGTAAAACAGTGGGATTAGTCGGGTTCGGAGCGATTGGACGTAAACTCGCCAACATCTTAAAAGAGTTCCCCTGTACAATCTGCTATTATGATCCGTATTACACAGATGCCAATAAAGCCTATCAGAAGGTAGATCTGGAAGCTTTGTTTACAAAGAGCGACATCATTTCCATTCATCTGCCCAATAATAAAGAAACGGAAAAGATGATTGATCGCCATCTTATCGGACTGATGTCAAAAGATGCGATCTTTGTCAATACGGCCAGAGCGGCAGTCGTAGACAGGCAAGCCCTGTTGGAGGCGATAAAAAACGGGCAGATCCGGGGCGCTGTCCTGGATGTATTTGATCAGGAACCGCCGGATGCTATCGACTATCAGCTCATCCGTCATCCACATGTACTGGCGACGCCTCATATAGCCGGCGCCAGTTTTGAAGTAGAAGACCATCATGTACGGATCATGAATGACCAACTCAAAAAGTGGTATAACGCAAAAGCTTAGGCCAAGAGTGTCCGCCATACTTATTCAATCATTTATTTGAAATAATCTTAGCTATGCAGAAAGAAGGTTACCTAATAATAGATATCGGTACCGGAAACGTTAGAGTGGCCATTACGGACACCGCAGGCACCGTCATAGAGATTGCCAGAGACGACGTACACTATATAATGGATGATCCTCAGCTCGGCGCCATGCACTTTGATCCGGATCGGCTGTGGCAGCAGATCAGTCAATTGACGCAAACGGTACTGGCGGCAGTGCCGGCTGTAAAGATCCTGGCAATTACCTCCGCCAGCCAAAGAGAAGGCGTCGTTCTTATTGGTAAAGACGGACGGGCAGTAATTGGTTTTCCCAACCACGATCACCGGGGTCGGAAAATAGAAGGCGCCTTATCCGAATCTGAAGTAGAGCTGATCTACCGAAAGGCCGGAAGGTTTCCCGGATCGCTGTTCTCGGCGTTTAAAGTGACGGCCTGGCAGCGGGCGTTTCCCCAGGCCTTTGAGCAGGTGACAAAGATGATCAGCATCAGTGATTGGGCGACCTATGAACTTACTGGCGTCCTTGGCTATGAGCACGCTCAGGCGTCGGAAACTTTAGTGTATAGTGTGCCGGACCAGAACTGGTCAGATGAGCTGTGCCGGTTGTTGGATTTTCCGGTGGAATTATTACCTCCGCTGCATGTATCTGGCACCAGACTGGGGCCGCTGAAACCCGCCCTGTTAACAGATTGGGGTCTATCTGCGGAGTCAATCGTTATTGTCGGAGGAGCTGATACGCAACTGGCATTAAAAAGTACGCAGCCTTCTTTAGGCGATATTGCAGTCGTGTCGGGCACAACGACACCTATTGTTATGGTGAGTGAACAGTTTCTGACTGATCCTTTGCAGCGGACCTGGAGCAATCGCCATGTCGTCACCGATCAGTTTATCCTGGAAGCCAACGCGGGCGTCACGGGTTTAAATTATCAACGTTTAAAAGAAATATTCTATCCCAATGAGTCATATGAGGTGATAGCCGAAGAGCTGCGTGCGTTAGAGAAAGTATTGGATAAAACCGATCGACAGTGGCCCGCTCCCGTAACGGCTTCACTGGGCTCTTTAATTGCCCGGGAGCGCTATCCGCTGACAACGGGCGGATTTACCTTTCAGGTGCCTGTCAGCGGGACGCTTAGCCGTTCGCAGTTTATCTGGGCTGCCCTGTGGGATATTGCCTGCTGTATCAAAGAAAACCTTGAGGTGCTTTGTGAAGTCGTACCTTATGAAAAAGATTATATCTGGGGATGTAGTGGCGGGATGCAAAGTAGACTGCTGAGGCAATTTGTGGCGACGCTGACGGGCAAGGAAATCTGGTTACGTAGCAGGCATACGCAGGCCTCTGTTATCGGCGGAGCGATTATCTGTGGGGAAGTCCTGGGCAACCGTGATTTTGAGGATACGCACATTGAAAAGACGCTGCCCCTGGAGGACATCCGGTATCAGGAATATTACCGTCAGTGGAAAGCGGTTCGCCAGAAAATGCAGGTCGCCTATATGGAAGACAATTAACTTAAAACGAGGGAATGGATATAGCGTATTTTATCGGAATAGATGTGGGCACACAAGGCGCCAGAGTCGTTCTGTTGGACGAGAAAGGCCATATTGCAGGTAGTCAGCAAACGGGCTTCGAACTGACCGCAGATAGCCGGCAGGAGCAGGATCCCGCCGTCTGGTGGCGGGCAGTGCTGTCGGGTTTGACCGAAATCATCAAAGAATCAAAACTAAAAAAAATTGATTTAAAATCTATTAAAGGGGTTAGTGTAACATCAACTTCAGGTACTGTTATTGCGCTGGATTCAGAACACCGGCCCATACATCCTGCACTGATGTATAGTGATGACCGCTCCGAGAAGGCCGGTCGTCTCTGTAAGGAAATTTCCACGAGATATCTGCCGCACGGTTATCACGGCTTCAATAGCTCCAGTGGTTTATCCAAGATGGTCTGGTTTGTCCAGACTTTTCCCGAGAAAACGCCCAGGCTGGCCTATTTTGCACACGCAACGGATTTTATTATCGGACAGCTCAGCGGTAAGTGGAACCTCACCGATGAAACCAACGTTTTAAAATCCGGATATGACCTGCAGTCGGGCTGCTGGCCCCACTACCTGACGCATCATTTACCGCTGAAGGCATCCTGGCTGCCGGAGGTGGTCCCGGCAGGGACCCCTATTGGGGTCCTGGACGAAGGGGTTGCCCTACAGATAGGACTTGCTCCTGAGCTGGCAGCAAGTATTACTGTTACCGCAGGTATGACCGACGGCTGTGCATCTCAAGTCGCTTCAGGGGCAGTGCAACCGGGTACCTGGAATACCACCATCGGCACAACACTGGTTATCAAGGGGGTGACAAAAGCGCCTATAGATGATCCATTGGACCGTTTGTACAATCACCGTCACCCGGAAGGCTACTGGATGCCGGGTGGCGCCAGTAATACAGGTGCCGACTGGATAACGACACTTTTTGCCGGCGATCAGTTGGAGATACTCGAAAGGGCCGCGGCCCGATTGATTCCGAGTGGCCGTTTGACTTACCCCTTGCTAAAAAAAGGAGAGCGTTTCCCTTTTAAAGCGCTTGAAGCAACCGGTTTTGGCCTGGAAAGTTTCTTAAATGGACAGAAGGAAGAACCAGCGCTGCTGTATGCTGCCGGTATGGAAGGCGTTGCCTATGTAGAGAAAATGGCCTTTCAATTGATCCACAAGCTTTCAAATGAGACCATCGACCGGGTTTATACGGCAGGTGGCGGCAGTAATAGCCCGACCTGGCTTAGGATCAGAAGTGCTGTATTGCAGTTGCCTGTCATCAAAATGGAAAATGCCTCCGGTGCTGTCGGTGCTGCCATGCTTGCGGCCTCAAAAACATATTACAGGTCTCTTTCTGAAGCTGTGTCAAAAATGGCCAGGGTCGCCTCTGAGTACATTCCTGATCCGGCCCTGGTGCCTGCCTATGAGCAGGGGTATCTAAAATTTATTCGGACTTTGGCTGAAAAGGGGTATATTCATGAAGAAGATTACCTAATTTAAATGATCGAAGTAAAATCAGGGAGCGGAGATGTTGGAAGTATATTTTTTAAGACATGGGCAAACCCAGTTCAATGCGATGGGGAATCGTTATTGCGGCCGTACAGATGTTGAACTGACTGAACTGGGGATCAGTCAGGCCAGAAGTGTCGCGGCGCAAGTAAAGGATATCCGTTTTGATGCGATATTTGCTTCTCCCTTACAAAGAGCTTATAACACCGCTCAGCTGGCTAGTGGTAATGGCACTGTTTTAAAAGAGCCGCGCCTGATAGAAGTGGATTTTGGCGAGTGGGAGGGGCTGCGTCGCGATGAGTTTATTATAAAAGACCCTGCCGCCTGGGAAAACTGGGATAGTGATCCCGGCAGTTTTCCTGCAGGCAGGACAGGAGAAACGGCTATGGAGGTCATTAAAAGGGTGGATGCGTTTTTTATGGACGCCCTTCAGCAATATCCGGATGGCAGAATCATGGTAGTGGCCCATAACGGCGTCAACCGGCTCTACCTGGCCTGGAAACTCGGTATGCCGCTTAAGAACTACCGCCAACTGGTACAGGATAATTCAACGATCACCGTTTTTGAACTGGATGAGCAGACTGCGGTATTAACGCTTAAGAAGTTAAATGGCCAGCGTTAAGTTGTTTTCGACCATATATAATTAAATTTGCAACTGAGACCAGCCCAAGCAACACAACATAAAGCATAGAATATTATGACTATAACAGAAAGGCATCAACTGATTTTACAGAAATTGAAAGATACGGGAAAAGTGAGCATCCTGGAACTCTCCGATGAGATGGAAGTTTCGGGCGTCACCATCCGCAAAGATCTGAAGTTATTAGAAGAAAAGCATTTGTTATACAGGACCCATGGTGGCGCTTCGTTAAATAACCCCTATGCAATGGAACGTACGATCAATGAAAAATCGGGGATTAACGCAGAAATCAAACATAAGATTGCAAAAGCCGCTCAAAGCCTGCTAGATGGCAATGATTCTATTATCATCGGATCGGGAACGACCGTATTCGAGTTTGCCCGCTGTCTGGAACCGCAGACGCATTTGACGGTTATCACCCCGGCTGTAAAAGTAACACTGGAATTATCCAACAAGCCTAATATCGATGTATTACAACTTGGCGGGCTTATCCGCCCGAACTCTTCCTCTGTGGCCGGTGCCCTGGCTGAACGAATCTTAAATGATATCTCCTGTGGCGTGCTTTTTTTAGGTGTAGATGGAATTGACCTGGACTTTGGCTTTTCTATCACCAATATCGCGGAAGCAACCCTGAATCAAAAAATGATCGAGACCGCGCAAAAAGTGGTGGTACTGGCCGACAGTTCAAAGTTTGATAAACGCGGTTTGGGAAAGGTCTGCAATTTTGATCAGGTACAATATATTGTTACAGATAGCGGCGTTTCCAAAAAAACGCTGGAGGCCCTTGAGGAGCGGAGCGTCCATGTTATTATTGCTGAATAAGTTTTTCGGGTAATATCCCGGTTATCTCAACTTTATCTTTATGGGAGCAGAAATACAGAACAGACCCATTTCAGGAGAACAAAAGAAGATGGCTGTGCTCGTTTTTTTGATCTTTGTTTCAGCAATTACGTTTGCCTACATAAAAATTGGCCTTGCGCCGTTGTTGATTATCGGCGTTCCCGGCGTATTTGCTTACTGGTTCTGGTTTGCAAAATATCTGAAAAATCCTTTGCCTTCTTCAGTAGTCCTTGTCCCTTTTTTGCTCACGGTTGCAGGGTTTAATTTTCATGTGATAGAAGAATACATGGGAAATTACTCACAGGCCGTTAGCCGGATTTTTGATTTTGCATGGACAGAAGACAGTTTTTTTATTGTAATGATGATCCTGACAGGTGCGCTATTTTTGGTGTCTATCGGGTTGTACTATCAAAAAGCTATAGCGGGATTTATTGCTATTTTATTTGTTGTAACTCGTTTTGCAGAGGTTTTATTGTTTATTTTCCCATTTATCAAACCGCAGATACAGCCTGAAACGGCCGGACTGATCTCACAGCACATCTCAGGGATATTTGTGGCAGATATGCCGAATTATTACTATCCTGTAACGGCTCATTATTATTTTCCCGGCATGTTCACATGGCTATTAACACTTGCGCCTGCTCTGTACTTTATTTTTAAGGTGCAGAACGCAAATCGCCATAAAGAAATCATATAATATATAAAAAGGAACAATGCCTGTGAGGATGGACAAATTGATCAGGAAGCATGAATGTTTGTCTAAGCGTCATTTGCTTTACAATCACTTTTCCGGTAACACCCATACGAAGCCATTGATTTTCCTGCTGGGGCGGATTCGTTCAATGAACAAAGGGGTCTTTAACTATTGTTTCAAATAGTTGTATTAAGTTTAAATTATGTTTTTATTTTCTTTAGGTTAATTTCAACTGAGCTTTCTTCCAAAAATACATCTCGCCTGATAGCTCTATCCAATAATTACTATTTGTTCATCAGTATAATATAACTATATAACGATATTTATATTATATTAATGATTAGTAATTTATATTCAATTAAATTAAAATTTATGGAGTAATACGCAGCTGCTTTAGCTCCTCACGACACGATTAAGGCACCCATCTGGTAAAAAAAGAACAGGATTCTAAATACCTATAACTGTTAATTAAAATTTGTTTAAAAGAAATTTATGCTTTAAATTGCTTTCATTAAGTTAAATATTCTTTCGAATTATGCCATTTAACAAAGACTTTTTAATGGATCTTAAACAGTGAAATTTTCAACTTATGGAGCAAAAAAATAACAAAGGAACTTGCTTTTTCGAACGCTTACCGGATCTTATCAAAACGAAGATTTGCTATTTGCTATTGGCCGCCATACTGCCTTTATCTGGATGGGCTCAAATTGTATTAAAAGGACAGGTGAGCGATCCCTCAGGCGCTGCCTTGCCTGGTGTCAGCGTAAAGCTGAAAGGGGGCGTATTGGGTACGACCACAGATACCAGGGGACAATTTACGCTGGAGCTTCAACAAGCCCGGGATACGCTCCGGTTATTTACGGTTTCGTATGTGGGTTTTAAGCCTAAAGAGGTTCTTTTATCGGCTGCCGCTGAAAACAATATTACACTCATCGCCGAAACCGGCTCTTTGGATGAGGTGATCGTTGTCGGCTATGGAACGCAGAAAAAAGTGAATCTGACTGGTGCCGTCGATCAGGTAGGTAGCGAAGTATTCGAAGATCGCCCGATGACCAATATTACCAGGGGGCTTCAAGGGGCGATGCCCAATCTGAATATCAGAATGACGGACGGTAAACCGACCAGAGGAGCTGATTATAATATACGAGGAACAACTTCCATCGGCGCCGGTGGGAGTGCACTGATACTCATTGATGGTGTTCCGGGAGACCCTGATATGTTGAACCCGAATGACATCGAAAGCGTTTCGATTTTAAAAGATGCTTCCTCCGCTGCCATCTATGGCTCAAGGGGCGCCTTTGGCGTGATCCTGATCACAACAAAAAGTGCGCGTAATGGCAAAACGCAACTCAATTTTTCCAGTAGCCTGACTTATAGCAAGCCCACTATTCGTCCAGAATTTATTACCGATGGCTATACATGGGCGAAGAACTTCGATTCTGCATATTATGCGTATTATGATTATAAATCGCATCCCGCTAAAGCTAACAGCGTATTTCCTGTATCGCTGGACTATTTGGATGAACTTAAAAAAAGACATGATGATCCGAGTTTGCCTAAAATAGAAATAGACCCTACCACAGGAAAATATGTTTACTATGGTAGCTCGGATTGGCAAGATCTTTTATACGCAGACGCAAACCCCTCTACAGAGCAGTCTTTAAGTGCTTCGGGCGGTACGGATAAAGCAGGATATTATCTATCGGGAAGATATAATTATCAACATGGGATATTCAGGTATAATCCCGATAAGTATAAGATGTATAACTTTCGGACGAAGGGTTTTGTCAAACCCTTCAAATGGCTGAAACTGGCCAATAATCTGGAGTACTCCCGAATGACCTACCATTATCCGCTTATTAACCATTCGGACCCGACAACACCTATATGGCGTCGTATATCGGATGAGTTTTTTCCTGTGGCCATGCTCTTTAATCCCGATGGCAGCCTTACCAGAAATGCGTCAATCACACTCGGTGGCTTTGTAGAAGGCAATAATTATTCAGATCAGATCACAAACAAGATTTATAACAGTTCCAGCTTTGATGCGAATTTTCTGGGTAATCACTTGCATTTTCATGGAGACCTGACGGTTGGTTATACGACTTATCTGGAGACCCGCCTCTATGTGCCGGTACCTTATGGCACGAGCCCGACAGAATTTGGAGAGCAGGGGGATAGCCGGATGAACGAGCGCAATAACCGCACCGATTATCTGGGTACAAACCTGTATGGAGAATATGATCGTCAGTTTGGCGGACATTATTTTAAACTGTTATTAGGATACAATTATGAGCATTCAAAATTAAAAAGGCGCTATTATCAACGCTATGACCTGATCAATCCCGACCTTCCGGATTTTTCGCTGATCGATGGTCAGGACTTTACATTAACAGGTGGCGGTGAGGAGTGGACAACGCTCGGCGGTTTCTTCAGATTTAACTATAATTATAACCAGCGTTATTTATTGGAATTTAACGGACGCTATGATGGTTCCTCCAAGTTTCCGCACGATCAACAGTACGGATTTTTCCCTTCTGCTTCTGCCGGCTGGAGAATTTCCCAGGAGCCCTTCTGGCAGGTGTCCAAAAATTTTATATCTGATCTTAAATTACGGGCTTCATACGGTACACTGGGAAATGGAAATGTCGATCCTTATTCTTATCAGGAAACCATGTCAGTCGGAAAACTGGGGATGATCTTAAATGGAATTAATCCCAATGCTACGCAAAAGCCCAATATCATCCCTAACAGCCTTACCTGGGAAAAATCAACTACCGCTAATTTTGGGGCAGATGTCAGCTTTATTAAAAATCACCTGACGGCCTCTTTTGACTGGTATACGCGTTATACCACCGATATGTTCACTGTCGGGCTGCCTCTTCCGGGCGTTTTTGGCGCCAGTGTACCAAAAGGCAACTACGCCGATCTAAAAACCCGGGGTTGGGAACTGAACATTAACTGGCAGGATAATATCGGTAACGGCCCTAAACCACTTCATTATGCTGTTCATTTTATCTTGTCTGATCATGTTTCTTACATCACCAAATATAACAATCCGCTTGGGCTGATCAATACTTATTACAAAGGCATGCGGGTAGGGGATATCTGGGGCTATGTCAATGAAGGCTATTTTACCAGTGCTGAAGATATTGCCAGCCATGCGGACCAGACATTGATCTATGTATCCAGCGCTAACCAGCCACTGCCAGGTGACATTAAATTTAAGGATCTCAATGGTGATGGTGTGATCTCTCCCGGCAGCGGTACACTGACGGATCCCGGAGATAAGAAAATCATCGGTAACACACAGGCGCGCTACCCGTTTGGATTAAACCTGAGCACAGACTGGAACAATTTCTTTTTCTCTGTATTTTTTCAGGGAGTGGGCAAAAGAAACTGGTGGCCCAGCTCTGATGCTTCTCTTTTCTGGGGGCAGTACAACCGTCCCTATAGCTGGGAGCCCGTTGACGTATATAATAATCAATGGACACCGGAAAATCCCGATGCTTATTTTCCCAGGCTCAGAGGCTATGTTGCCCTCAACTCAGGCAAAGAGCTAAAAGAGATGCAATCCAAGTACGTTCAGAATGTGGCCTATATCAGGCTGAAAAATCTCTCCCTTGGTTACAAGTTGCCGCACGCGCTCATCTCCAAATGGGGTATGAGCATGTTGAAGGTTTACGTAACCGGGCAAAATTTATGGGTGTGGTCACCCATGTATAAACATGTAAAAACGCTGGATCCGGAAGTGATAGAAGGAGCAGATCCTGAATACAATAAAAAGGCCGGTGATGGAATGGATTACCCAATGTTGAAATCCATCACGGTGGGGATCAATGTCACATTTTAATTAAACTTAACTTAACTAAAATACGATGAAAAATAATACGATTCTGACAACTAGTTATACAGATGCAAATCATAGGTTAAGCTATGGTCTGGCAGCGGCCGGTAAGGTTCGCTGGACCTTACTGGTACTGGTGATCGCCTTTTTAAGCAGTTGCGGTAAGCATGCGCTGGATCTGGAGCCCTTCGATAAACTCACACCCAATACAGCTTTTAATACCGAAAAGGATCTCCAGCTTTATGTGAATTCCTTTTATAAAATATTGCCTTCGGGAAATGATATTATCCGGGGTGATGTCTTAAGTGATTATGGTGCTGGTAAATCAGTTTCCGCCTATCTGATCCCCGGAGCGTTCTCCGCTACCCAGGCAAGTAGCTGGAGTTGGGGAGATCTGCGCAACGTCAATTATTTTCTGGAGCATTATCAGACAGCAGCTATTGACCATACCCGAAAAGAACATTTTGAGGGTATTGCCCGTTTTTTCCGGGCCTGGTTCTATTATGACAAAGTGCAGCGTTATGGAGATGTGCCTTGGTATAATAAACCGCTGGGCATTGATGATACCGCGCTCTATAAAGCAAGAGACGCACGGAGCCTCGTGATGGACAGCGTTCTGGCTGATCTGGATTATGCCTGCGCGCACATAGATGATGCCAAGGATAATACCGCTTCTCAAATCACCAAATGGGTGGCATTGGCATTCAAATCCAGGGTCTGTCTGTATGAAGGAACCTACCGGAAATATCACACAGAACTGAACTTACAGGGTACAGCCCAAAAATGGCTGACCAGTGCTGCACAGGCAGCTGAGGAAGTGATGAACAGCCACCAATATTCTATTCACGTGGATGGGGGGCATCCGGCGTTAAGCTACCGGGAACTTTTTATCAGCCAGGAACCGCCCGCTGATGAGACAATCCTGGCTTATGTCTGTAACGGAGATTTACAGGTGTTTAATGATGCTAACTGGTATTTTACCAGCGCCACCTATGGTAACCGGCTTAGTTTTAGTAAGACTTTTATAGATACGTATTTGAACAGAGATGGATCCCGCTATACAGATAAAGCGGGATTTGACAGTGCACCTTTTCCCCAGGAAGTCAAAGACAGGGATCTCAGGTTGCAGCAGACCATTCGCATGGGAGATTACAAAAGAGGCGACGGCAGTGCGGCGCCGCCTGATTTTACCTACACTTATACGGGTTATGAACCGCTAAAGTTCACCCTGGATGACAAGGCGACCGACGGGATTGCTAAAAATACCAACTCAATTCCCATAATTCGCTATGCGGAGGTTTTATTGAACTATGCGGAGGCAAAGGCAGAATTAGGCACCTTTGAGGATGCCGACTGGGATAATACGATCGCTGTATTGAGGGCGAGAGCAGGTATTACGAATACGGATATGCCGAAAGTGGCAGATCCTTATCTTCAACAACATTATTTTAAAGGTATTTCCGATCCGGCATTGCTGGAGATCCGCAGGGAAAGAGGCATCGAACTGGCCTTGGAAGGCTTCCGTTATGATGACCTGTTCAGATGGAAATGCGGTGATCTGCTCACCATGCCTTATAAAGGTATTTATGTGCCTGAAATGAATACCCTGTACGATCTCAATGAAGACGGCAAGAATGATGTCTGTTTTGTTACTAAAATACCGGCTAAGAAACAGAGCGGTGTTTACTATTATCTGATTGACAATGACCAGGCAAAGCTTTCTGAAGGCAGCAGTGGTAATATTATCTGGTTGAACAATATTACCAGGCAGTGGGAGGATTATAAATACTATTATCCGATTGACTACGATGAGCTGGTGTTGAACCCAAACCTGGAACAGAACCCCGGCTGGGATCATCCATAGGGCCAAAAAATGATATTATGGTGCCGGTACGGCCATAAACCTGACTGAATCTATTCATATGAAAGCAGGGGTATGTAATACGGCGGCTGTAAATTGTGGCGAGCAAAAAGGCCGCCGTTCCTATTCGTTTATGCAACCCGTCTGGTGGCTTTTCTATCATCTGACACAAGCAAAAGCAGTATGCGCCGGGTAAATAACATCTATCTTTTTCATTCAGCATATTGATGTAGAAACTAAAAATATATGGCCAGCTTCCTGATTCCTGAAAGACGCCGATGGGTCATTGTCTTTACTATTTTCTTGGCAATTGTTTTCAATTATGTAGACAGGCAATTGCTGTCGATCCTTAAGCCCGTGCTGGAAAAGCAGTTCCATATGACCAATGCCGGCTATGCGATGCTGGTCAATGTTTTTACGGTTTGTTATGCCTTGATGTATCCGGTGGCAGGCTGGCTGGTGGATCGGTTCGGCGCCCGGCTGGTGATGTTTATTGGTGTATTGAGCTGGGGAGTTGCCAGCATCGGCGGGGGACTTTCACGGTCGATTGGCATGTTTGGCTTTTTCAGAGCTGTTCTGGGCCTTGCGGAACCGACCAATTTTCCGGCGCAGTTAAAGGCGGTCACTGTCTGGTTCTCCGGAAAACTCCGCGCTACTGCCAATAGTCTCAGTGTGGCAGGAAGCTCCATTGGAGCCATTATCGCACCGCCGCTTGTCGCGTGGATAGCGATCCAATACGGCTGGCATTATGCTTTTATCAGTACCGGTATTGTCGGATTATTAATAGCCGTGTTATGGCTGCTGGTCTATCAGGATCCCCCTGAGAGGATAGCTAAAGAAGCCGCTGAATCTTCGGGGATGTCCCGAACCATTTCGTTTAAATGGAAAGCACTGTGGAAGACAAAAAGTCTTTGGGGGATTATCTTAATTCGTTTTATCAGTGATCCGGTTTGGTATTTCTGCCTGTTCTGGCTGCCGGGCTATCTGCAGGATCATTCCGGGCTCTCTTTGGCGGAAATTGGGATGTTCGGTTGGATTCCGTTTCTCATTGCAGATATAGGAGGTATTGGTACTTCCGCCTGGTCCGACCGGATGGTACGGAAAGGCAGGAAGCCACTTATGGCTCGTAAAACAATGCTTTCCTGGACCGTAATCGTAGCCCCGCTTTGTGTGCTGACACCTTATTTGCCCGGTGCGGCCTGGACGATCCTGGTGTTTAGCCTGGTAGCAGCCATGTGTATTAGCTGGCTTTACTCCATTGCCGTTGTCGTCTCCGAGGTTTTTCCGGTAGGCAATGTTGCCAGCGTGTTAGGGATCACCGCAGGCTTTGGCGCCATAGGCGCCGTGTTGTTTAATTATGTTTTAGGGCGTTATCTGGGAACAGTGAGCACCCATCGTTTATTTATGGTTATGGCTTTTCTGCACCCTGTTTCGCTGTGTATTTTGTGGTGTATGGTCAGGCCGGAAAGACCTCCCGCTGAGCAGGCGACGGGAGCTGCCAAGAGAAGTAATTTCAACGTATTAACAAAATGATATGGCAACGAAAATAACAGAACAGGAAAGATATTTATCTGTGCGCAAAGAAGTGGATATTCTGATAGTTGGAGGTGGTCCGTCGGGACTCATGGCTGCTGAGGCGGCCGCTGAAGGGGGGCACAAAGTATTACTGATAGACAACCGGAGTTTCTTAGGTGGTAATATGACCATTGGACTACCGGTGCTGGGTTTTCTCAGCCAGAAGCAAAAGCAGATCATTAAAGGATTGCCGGACCGGTTCATTCAGCGATTACGGGCCAGAAATGCAGCCAGTGAGCATCGGCCTTGCCCGCTGCATATGGGAATTACACTGGTGGAGCCGGAAGCCGTTAAAACAGAGGCGCTTGCTTTAATGGTTGAATCAGGTGTGGAAATTATGCTCTATACGTATTTTGTAGATGTGGTAATGGAGGGCATGGATTTAAAAGGGGTTATTATAGAAACGAAGGCAGGACGACAGGTTATTTTGGCAAAGACTGTTATTGATTGTACGGGAGATGCAGATGTGGCCTTTCGGGCAGGTGTACCATGTGAACAGGGCGATGAAAAAGGTGGCGTACAGCCGCCGACCCTGATGTTTTGCATGGCAGGTGTAGATACCGAAAAACTTCGCATGAGCATTGCCCATGAGCCCAGAACTTATTTGACAGATTTTATTCCCAATGCATACTTCGGTCAGAATAATCAATTTATTGTGGTGGGGTTACGGACACTCATGGAAAAGGGCAGGGCAGACGGCTTCAATTTACCTACACAGCGTACGATTATAATAACCGGGCTTCGGCAAGGGGAAGCCTGGATCAATATGTCTGCTGTTGCCGGTGTAAACGGAGTGGATCCCGACAGCCTGACTTATGGCGAGATCAAAGGCCGTGAACAGATAGAAGATATTCAAAAATATTTGATCAAATATGTGCCAGGATTTGAAAAAGCCTACTTTACCAAAATGGCGCCCTTTCTCGGTATCCGGGAAACGCGAAGGATTGTCGGGGCATACGTAATGACCGGTAAAGATATATTGAGTTGCAGGAGGTTTGAGGATGTTATCGCAGTTGCCAGTTATCCCTTAGATCTGCATCATCCCCAGGGAGGTGGATGTACCCTGGAGTGGTGCGGTGACTGTTACGATATCCCTTTCAGGTCGCTGGTGCCACTTGGTGTTGAAAACCTTTTGGTGGCTGGCCGCTGTATCTCCACAACACATGAGGCCATGTCTTCGACAAGGGTAATGGCTACTTGCATGGCACTGGGAGAAGCGGCAGGCAGGGCGGCCGGTCTGGCAGTACGACAAAATAGCTATCCCAGGGATATCGATGTCAGACAACTACAAAAAGAACTGCTGGATAAGGGCGCTTTTTTGGGTGATCATGTTGAGAAACGGTATAGTCATGCAAATGATAACCAGCTAGGCTGAAAACAAAATAATGTTATGGATACCAGAAGGGATTTTCTGAAAAAAGCGATTTTACTCTCAGGTTCGGTGGGTATATCTTCAGTCCTGCCGGCCGCCATTCGTAAAGCATTGAGTATTGATCCCCAAAAAGGGAGTACGTATTTGGACGCTGCGCATATTGTTATTTTAATGCAGGAAAACCGTTCTTTTGATCATTGTTTCGGAATGCTTAAAGGTGTCAGAGGCTTTAATGATCCAAGAGCAGTCAGGCTGCCCAATGGACGCCCTGTATGGTGCCAGTCCTACGGGGACGGAACGGTGGTACCTCCTTTTCGGCTTAATATTAAAGAAACGAAGTCTGCCTGGACAGGTTCGCTGCCGCATAGCAGGGCCAGTCAAATAGATGCGTGGAATAATGGACAGTATGACCGGTGGCTGGAAACCAAAAGATCCGGTAATAAGCAATATAAGGACCTACCGTTGACAATGGGCTATTACAACCGGGAAGATCTTCCTTTCGATTATGCGCTTGCAGATGCATTTACCGTTTGTGATCATAATTTCTGTTCTTTAATGGGTTCTACCACGCCTAACAGAGCGTATTTCTGGACAGGCAAAATAACCCATCAGGAAGACTGGGGGGTAAAAGCTTATTTGGATAATAAGGATTATGCATTTGGGCGGCTGGAATGGAAGACTTTTCCCGAGCTTTTGCAAGACCATAATATCAGCTGGAAATTCTATCAGAATGATCTGTATTGCGGCGCTTTAATGAGCCGGCAAGAAAGGGACTGGCTTTTGAATTTCGGCTGCAATATCCTGGAATTCTGGAAGGCCTACAATGTGAAATTCTCTTCTCGCTATACAGAAACAATCCGAAAGCAAATTGAGATATTAGAGTATGAGATCACTTTTACTTTAGGGAGAGCAGCAGAGCAGACGGATAAAATCAAACAGAAAATAATTCGGCGGAAACAGAAAGTAAAAACGCTGAAAATGCAACTGGCCAAATGGAGTCAGGAAAATTTTGACAAATTAACCGAACGTGAAAAAGAACTCTTTCATAACGCATTTATTACCAATAAGGCGGATGCTGATTACCGGTCACTGTCGACCTTTAGGTTTAACGATCAGGTAACGCAGCGGGAAGTCACCATTCCCAAGGGGGATATTTTGTATCAGTTCAGAAAAGACGTAGAAGAGGGGAAGCTCGCGACTGTTAATTGGCTGGCGGCCCCTAAGTATTTTTCAGATCATCCTACAGTGCCATGGTATGGTACCTGGTATACCGCCGAAATATTGAATATACTCACTCAAAATCCGGAAGTGTGGAGGAAGACCATCTTTATTCTGACTTTTGATGAGAATGACGGCTATTTTGATCATATACCACCCTTTACAGTCCCTGATCCGGCCAAGCCGGATACAGGTCTGGTCTCTGAAGGCATCAATACGGAAGAAGAATGGATCAGAATCAAGGACCAGGTCAAAGCAGGGGTGAGTGAGAACAGTGCCAGAGAGGCTCCCATCGGACTCGGATTCAGAGTGCCAATGATCATTGCCTCGCCCTGGAGCAGGGGAGGGAAAGTATGCTCGGAGGTGTTTGATCACAGTTCCACCTTGCAGTTCCTGGAACATTTTATCAACAAAAAATTTAATAAAGATATCCACATTGAGAATATTAGTCAGTGGCGAAGGAGTATTTGCGGAAACCTGTCCTCCGCTTTTACGCCCTTTGAGGAAGCGCATACCGGGTTGCCTCTGCAAACTAGAAATCAAGTCATTGAAGAAATTTACGGTGCCCGGTTTAAGCAATTGCCGAATGCTTACCGGCTGTTGTCCGCAAAGGAGGCCGCTGAGCTGAAGGGGTATAAGGATTACCGGTCCCTGATACCTGTTCAGGAGCCAGGAACAAAACTGTCCTGTGCTTTGCCTTATGAACTTTATGTCGATGGTAATTTGTCTGAAAACGGTGCCGCTTTTGACATCCGGTTTATGGCTGGTGATCAATTGTTCAAAGATAAGGCTACCGGTGCGCCCTTTACAGCGTATGTCTTCGGCACGCAAGATGCCACGACAGATCAGCAATTTAATAATCGGTTCTACGGTGTTCGTGCCGGAGATCAATTGTCTGACAGCTGGAAACTGAATAGTTTTACAAAACAAAAGTATCATATCGAAGTGCATGGCCCCAATGGATTTTTCAGGTCCTTTAAGGGAGGCGCTTCTGATCCAAAGCTGCTGATCAAGTGTAGTTATGAATCTGAAGAACGTAAGCCTTTTAAGCTGACAGGCCATGTGCTATTGACTATAATAAGCCTGGATGAAACAGCCTATGATTTATTGCTGGACAATAAGGCCTGTTCAGGAACGCGCGTTCAAAGGATTCGGACCCAAAAGGGAGTCGGAAAGCGTTATGAGCTGGTGATTACAAGCCGGCAGCATTGGTATGATTTTACAATAAAAACTAAGGACAACGGTTCGTTTGTGAAGCGATTTGCAGGAAAGGTAGAGACAGGAGAAGTAGGCATAACGGATCCTGTGATGGGTGGTATAGGCCAGTAAAATGAACCAGTATGTATTCGTATTCTATTTATCTTCAACCTCGATATTGGCAGCGGTGATTTTAACGTGGCTCGCCAGATTCGCCAGCTCCATCCGATTATTGACCTTTAATTTTTTAAAATACCATGACCGGAAAGGTGCTTACCGCTGAAATGCCCGGATTGATCATATTTGAATCTCCTTTAATCCCCGCCCTTCCAGGAGTAATAACAGAACGGCAAATTCTTGTTTTGATAACTGTGAGAACGGGTGGTCATTATGGCGCTGAGCTCAACGTTCTATTTGATACAATTGAGGTTTCTGCAAGTATTTACTTATTCAAAGTATAGGAAAATTTCATTTCCAATGGCGTCCACCAGGCCCTGTTCAATGCCGTCCATCTTCCAACCGCTTTTTGTACAGCGGATAATACCCATACTTTCATCGTTTAATGTAATATCCAATTCATAACAAACACCATCACGGCAAGTTTGTTCAATAGGTATTCCCTCGCCTTTATAGACGACATCCTTATAGTCGAATTCCAGCGGTACAGGATCTTTTTCCAGCTGAGCAATGAAATCTTTTAAAAATTTTATCAAATGTTGTCGCTGTGTAGGACCGGTCACACTCCATTTATGCTTATCGGCTCTTTTGTGTGCCAATTTGAATTTCAATCCATGCATCGAAGTGCTGTAGTCGTTCGCGTTTAATTTTTTTGCCGTTTGATTGGCCAGTATATACCAATGGTACTCCGTATCTACCGGAACACCGGAACCTTCTGGAGCCCCCCGGCCTTTTCTTCTTTTTGTGACGTTGAAAGATATTTCCCACAGATCAGGTGTGATTTTAGTTTCTTTCCAGTCTCCTTTGTCATAATCCCAATGATGACTTCTGCCTATCTGCATGCCGGTGTACTGTTGGCCCTGAAACCGCTTCACTTGATTATAACTATCGGTGCCAGGAACTTTTTTGACTTTCTTTTGCTGTTTAACGGCTTTTTTGCCAGCTAATGCCTTATCGGCGGTTTTTTTTCTTTTTACAGGCGTTTTTTTGGTTATCATAGTCGTATCCTCCTTACTGGATTTCTCGCAATTTGTATGCCGCGGCGAAAGGGGGCGACCCACTCAACAGTATGTGCACTTGCTTCAGTTTTGGTATCCATATTTAACAGTATTAAAATTGGGGCTGTTGTTAGAGGTAGAACGTTATTTGAGTCGTTTATATCGAATGCACAGTTTTTTTAGGGTCTATTTTAAATTATGAAGTCATGAGAAATATCGGGATACATTTTGACGATACCCACAAGACAGATTTTTATAAAGATAGCCTTAAACAGCTGTCTAAAAGTGGTATTCCGTTTTTAATCGGAGGCGCTTTTGCTGTGTTTCATTATGCGGGAGTTTACCGTGACACAAAGGATTTAGACATTTATTGCCTTCCGCAAGACTGCCTGGCAATTCTGGATTATTTCAACGACCTGGGCTATGAGACCGAGCTAACCGAAGACCACTGGCTCGGAAAGATATTCAGTGGCGACGGATATTTCATTGATGTGATATTTGGAGCAATGAACCGGCTTTGGTTGGTGGATCAGACATGGTTTCAAACAGCAGTTTCCGGCACTTTGTTCGGTCGAAATGTAAAGGTCCTTTCTGCAGAAGTACTCATTATGGGGAAGATATATGTGCAAAGCAGAGAACGTTATGACGGCGCGGATATCAATCATATCTGGCTGCGTTATGGCACTAATATAGACTGGGTAAAGCTATTGAAGATCATGGACGAACATCCGGAACTTCTTGCCATGCAGATGCTGTCATTTCTCTTCGTCTATCCCAATGACTGGAGAACGATCATTCCGCAGAATGTTTTTGAAAGGTTAATGAAGCGCTTTCATGGTCAGTATAACGAGAAATATAAAAATGAACACATATGCAAAGGCCCATTAATTGATCATGCCCAATATGATGTAGATATTCAACAGTGGAATTTTAAACCGATGCCCTATGAACCGCCCAAACGAGATGAATAGAGAAAGTAAAGAAGTAATAAATATAGCGGCCGTAGGAGATTTGCACGCCTGTAAGGAAGATGCCGGCCGGTATGCCGATCTGTTTTCACGTGTTGGCGGGAAGGCTGACCTGTTATTGCTGGCAGGGGATTTAACCCATACGGGGGATGAAAGTGAAGCAACTCTTTTATTAGAATCAATGTCACGCTGCTCGATTCCCATACTTTGCGTTTTAGGTAATCATGATTATGAAAAAGGGCGCGAGAAAATGATTCGCGAATGCCTGCTTCAACATCCGGGCTTGTATGTCCTGGACGGAGAAAGTGTTATTATAAAAGGTGTTGGTTTTGCCGGCATTAAAGGCTTTGGAGGTGGATTCGATAACCATATGCTTGCGATGTTCGGAGAGAAAGAAATGAAGGATTTTGTCGAAGCGGCGGTTATGGAATCACTTAAATTGGAAAGAGCGCTGGCCAGATTAGATAAGGAGCAACCGGATATAAAAAAGGTGGCCCTAATGCATTACGCCCCTTGTAGTCAAACCATACAGGGTGAACCGGAGGCTATTTATCCTTTCCTGGGCTCTTCCAGACTGGCCGAACCGATAATAAGGCAAAACGTGGAAGTGGCCTTTCATGGGCATGCACACGCCGGCCTACTCAAAGGTCAACTATCAGGTGTGCCTATATATAATGTGGCCAAGGACATTTTGGAGAAAAAAGGCAATGCTGATGGTTTTTTGCTTTACAAAATGGATGTATAAAGGACTGAAATTATGTCAACGATTGCTCAAAATATGCAAGAAGTTCTACAATCATTTAGTTAAATTACCGGCCAATTGTCGGCAAAAGGGCCGGTAATTATCTGCCTGGGTTCGTTATTGGTGCGTTAAAACAACATTATCCAGATATAGGGGAGCTGATCCGTTATTTTTAAATAGAATTCTTATTGTCTTTGTGTGTCCCTTCGGCGCATTTTTAGTTTCGAAAACCAGCAGGTTTTGCTGCAGTTGACCGTCAAGTACGTAGCTTTTCTGGGTGGCGCTTGTAATGATACCGGTCACTTCTTTAACATGGCCGACTGCTGCTGTAAGTTTGCCCGATCCCAGACAGGAGAATGTGAGACGGTAATGGCTGTTTGGACTGACATACACATATTGATAAAGGCTGTCTCCCGGACTGAGTTTTGCGGACGCACGCCCGGCAATTTTTTTAACCTGGCTGATCGTTGCTGTCCCCTGCCAGGGGAGCAGATTGTCATTTAGCTCAAAATCAGCATTAGGAAGCTCATTGTCTGCGCTGACAGGCCAGTGATAGGCCCTTATATAGTCGACCTGAAGAGATACGCTGCCTCCCTTGCCATATGCCCCCAACAGCACATTCATAAAATGATCCGGGCTATAGATCTGATGGGGATCATCATAACTGTGGATTAGTTTTCCGTTAATGTAATGCTTTATGGCATTAGGCGTCCATAGCAATCCATGCACGACCCAGTTATCTTTGTGTTTATATCCTCTGGCAATATCAGTGGTTAAATTATGGACAAAATGTCCATTGCTATCCACATGCCCGTGCATGACAAACTGAGCATTCATGTTTTCAAACATATCAATTTCAAAAAGCTGGCCTTTTGGCCGGATTCCTGAAACCCCATTTATCTTTGTTCCCTCTTGATAGTAATATCTTAAATCCGGACCAGGGCTATCAAACCAGAAGGCCGTATTCAGACCGGACGGATGGCCTGTAAAGTTCCTCCTGACCCTTACTTCATAATAACCGCCTTTTTCATTAGGCAGTAAATTGGTATTGGTCACCCAGTCATAGGTTTGTATAGAGGATATCTTTTTGCCATCCTTAAAAAACGGAATTTTAGGTAGTGAATCATTGACGATTAAATCAATATACCTGCCATTGAGATGAAAGGCTGCCTTAGGTAGCTGATTTTTTTGAAAGGCGGGCCACTGAACTTTGTTATTATAGTCGAGTGTGGAATAGTATGAGTCAAACCATTTGTTTCGATCCAGTAGGCTGTCATTGAACTCATCGTGGAAAAATAAGGCCATGCCCGGGGGTAGGGAAGCAGAGCTGGGAATGTCCAGCTGAGCGGCTTCCCGGTCTGAAAGGTGCCAAGTTGTATCGGTGAATACCTCGCGGGAAAATAATGTCTTATCCCTGTTAGACCGGCTTACTGTTCCTTTTACGATAAGCTGGTAATGCCTGCCAGGTTCGACTGGATGCATATAAAAGCGATTGCTACTTACGTTGACCAATTGAGTCTTGGTTTGGTGATTGCTTTTGTCGGTCCATTGAAGCGTGAAATACTTTAGTCCAGCCGGTAACTGATCTTTTGACCAGCTAAGTTTGATCCAGGACCTGGTGCCCAGCGTCTGAAATCTCTCCGCATTTTTTAGATTTTTGACGTGGGTGACCGAATTTCCAGGGGATGAATGTGTATTGCCAGCTGTTTGCCGGCTACCGGAGCAACCGGCTACTGCTATAAATAATATTGAATAAAAGAGGATAGAAGCCCGGGCGCTTTTAAGGCGTGTTGCATTATAAAACATACTGTTGTTTTGCATGGTAAATTAGATATCTGTTAAATATGGATCATGCCTTTAATAACCAAAAATGGGAACAGCCTCTCGTGCTGTCCCCATTTGTTACGGCACTACTTCTAATGGCGTTTTGCTCAGGAAGAAGACCAGTGTTAAATAGTCATTCTTCCGCCATTATTTATAATCCGGGTTTTGCTTAATTACGCCGCCACTTTGTGCAATCACGGATCTTGGAAGTGGCATCAAGAGCTTACTGGCGTCGCTGTGTGTGGAGCCGTCATCAGTCGCTCTTTTCAGGTAAAGCCCCCAGCGAATCAGATCGTCTCTGCGCCAGCCTTCTCCCCAAAGCTCAAAAAGCCTTTCATCCTGGATCGCCTTTAGGAAACTATCGTGATTTAAGTTGGCAAGCGGTGCCAGCCCCGCCCGCTCCCGGACCTGATTGATAGCATTATAGGCCTCTGCATCAGGTGCTCCTTCAGCTTCATTGATGCTTTCAGCAAGCATGAGCAAAACATCTGCATATCTGAAGACCGGAAAGTCGATACCACTGTTCTGAGAGTTGGCCCTGGAAGGATCGGGGCCAAATTTCATAGGAACGGCGCCAGGATCTCCTGCCGCCCTGGCATCCTTATACAGTATATTACCATTGGCATCTTTGCCAACGGGATACTTTTCTAAAAGGACTTTCAGCCGTTTGTCGGCCGGATCAAATTTGTCATAAGTCTTCCAGGGCATTTTATAGCCACCCCACGCCGTTAAGGGAATGCCGCTGGGATCCTGGTAATCCGGAGGAAGTGACATGGCCAGCCAATAGTTGGAGTAGGAATCACCGCCTGTGGGAGAGCAGACAACCGCCAGAATAATTTCAGGATTTGCACCGCCTTTATTGTTAATATTAAAATTGTCCTCATAATTTTCCGAAAGCGTATACCCGAGTGTCTTTAACTGCTGGCCCACTGCGACAGCTTTCTCCCAATCCTTTTCGTGCATATATAATTTCATTAAACCGGTTAATGCGGCGGCCTTACTGAAGCGACCATATTCCTGGCCGGTAAACCGGTTGGGCAGGATGGCCGCCGCTTCCTTATAGTCCTTTTCAATTTGTGCCACAACCTCCTGCCTGTCCGGACGGGGGACATAAGGAGCATCAGGGTTGGCAGCATCCTCTGCATCGGTTTTAATGGTGAAGGGACCATAGTAGAAGTAAAGTTGTTCCGCGTATTCGGCTCGCAGGCCTTTTAGTTCTCCGACATACCGGTTGAGCAGGCTATCCTTGCCGTCCGGATTGAGTGCCTGGATCTTCGCCAGGTCCACCGTAATGGTAGAAATATAGGGTGTATACTTGGTGAAATTGTGCGTGACCCAATCGAAATCAGGTGTGAAGTTCAGGCTCCGCATATTGGCCCAGTCACCGCCCCAGGCGCAGACGCCTTCGTCTGTGGTCATCATTGCTTGTGTGCGGTAGGAATAAGTGCCCGCATCCCAGCCGCCATTATAGTCCCCGCCACCTGCCAGGCCGGTGTAGGCGGCGTTTACAAGCGCCACCGCGCCTTGTTTGGAATTGACAACGCTGGACAGGTCTCCATAAGGATTAAATGCCAGGTCCTTGGTGCAACCTGATCCCAGGGTCAGAACTGTCAGGCAACCTACAGCCATTGCTGCGGCGCCTGCTATATGCTTATATGATAATAGGTTCATGGTAAATTAAGTTGAGGTTAGAAAGTACAGTTAATGCCGAAAACATAACTTTTGACCAGTGGGTAGTAGTTACCCGCATTGAGCTCCGGATCCAGCCCCGGATAATCAGTAATGGTAAAGAGATTCTGCGCATCAAAGGATATGCGGACGCTGGACAGTACCTTTTGTCCCGCTAGTAACTTAGCCGGAAGGCTATAGCCCAGCATCAGGCTTTTACAACGCAGATAGGAACTATTAACCCACCAATAGCTGGCGCTATTCTGATATTGGGAATAGGAGCCGTCTACCAGGGAAGTCGGTAAAGTGCCGTTGGGATGCAGACTGCTCCAGGGATCTGAACGGCTGACCATGGCATTCCAACCATGTGCATTCATTTGGGTTTCCAGTACTCTGGCGCCGTTCAAAGGAGACCAGTTATGCTGAACCATGCCCGAAAGGAAGATGTTCAGATCAAAGCCCTTGAATGTAAATTTATTACCTACCCCAAAACTGAATTTGGGATCACCGTTCCCTAGCAGTAGATGATCGGCAGAGGAAATGATGCCATCAGGTCCGGTCAGGTTGCCATTGTCATCATACCCTGCAATATCATTTATAATAAGCCCGCCGGGCAACATGCCAGGCATCCAGGTAGGCGCTGTACCAAACGCTCCCTTGAATATACCGGATGACTGATACCCATAAATGGGGTTATACAGTGCATTTTTGCCCGTAGCTACTTCATACTTCGGTAATGTCTTTAGATCCATGTCAGCTCTTTCCACCCAGTAATTTAGGTAGTGGGAGAAATTAAGAGAAGTAGACCAGGTAAAACCATCATTATGGGAGACAATGTTTTTGCTTTGTAAACTGAGCTCATAACCCGTAGAGCGGGTTTTGCCATCATTAATATATACGCCGTTGATGATAAAACCGACTGGATATGCCACATATTTGAGCAGATTGCGGTTGGTGGTGCTGTAATAGTCAAATGACCCGGTTAGTCTGTTGTTCAGTACACCAAAATCGATACCGGCATTAATACCTGCTCTGGTCTCCCAGGAGAGATTGGGATTGGCTGCCTGTGTGAGGGAAATACCTGTATTTACCTGGCCTTCTCCAAAATAGGGGCTCTGAGAAGAGCCGTACAGGGCGAAGGCGGATCCCAGGGTGAGCGGATTACCCGTTTCTCCGTACCCAGCTCTTAATTTAAGATAATTGACAGGTGTTACGGACTTAAAGAAGCCTTCATCCGAGATAACCCATCCCGCAGAGACACCCGGAAAGTAGCCCCATTTTTTACCTTCGGCAAAAGTCGAAAAACCGTCCCGTCTTATAGAGGCCTGCAAGGTGATATTGCCTTTATACGTGTATATGGCTCTTGCCACTACAGAGGAAGAAACCAACTCTGCCTGTTTGGAAGACCCTACACTGGGCTTAGCTGCCTGGCCCATTCCGAGGTTATAATACTTAACGATATCTGAGATAAAATTTTGGTTGGCGGCTGATAGATAGTCACCACCTCCCGCTTCATAATCATAAGCCAATACCGCATTTAAATGATGACGCGCTGCGATATCCTTATTATAATTCAGGCTATAAATCATGGTTTTCTGATAGGCTCTGGTTTCATCGACACTGGCTTCTCCATTGACCTGGCTGCCAAACAGGAAGGTTGTGGGTAGATATGCAGAGGTTCTGGAGGTAGACCAGTCATAGCTGAACTGCGCTTTTGCGGTTAAGCCGGACATGATCTCCCACTGGCCGTAAGCGCTGCTGAGCACCCTGTTATTACCGGTAGTATTGGTCAGCGTGCCATAGGAGAGCGGGTTGGGAATATTGGGGTAATAAGGACTGATGGGATAAGAGCCGTCTGCGGCCTGCAGCGGTAAAATAGGCGCCCAGTAAATAGCTGCAGTGATGATTCCGCCATTTTCATTGGCACCTCCTGTCAGGGTGTTGTTGGCTGTGGATCCGGACACTAAAACATTTGCACCGACTTTGATCTGGTCGGATACCTTATGATCGATGTTCAGTCTGCCGTTATAGCGTTTATAGTCAGAGCCGATAATGACGCCTTTTTGATTATAGTAGTTGGCCGATGCGAAATAAGTGGTTTTCATATTGCCACCCGACATCGACAGATTGTGCTGTTCTGTATAGGCATTTCTGGTAATCGCATCCATGGCACTCTGGCCATAGTCTACTGCCTGATCAATCTCCGTATTGCTATATATTGGATGGAAGGGTGTCAGGCTTGGATCATTACTATTGACCGTGCCATAATAAGGGGCTATCTTATTGTCTCTTAACCAGATTTCCTGGGCCAATGCATTTCTTTGTAGCATATAATCTTTAGCGCCATAAACCGGATACATTTTATCGACACGCTGTATGCCATAATTGCCACTATAGTTAATCATGGTTTTGCCTTCCTTACCGTGTTTGGTGGTAATCAGTACGACACCGGATCCTGCTCTGCTACCATAGATGGACGTGGAGCTGGGGTCTTTTAAAAATTCAATAGAGGCAATATCATTGGGATTGATAAAGTTCAGCGGGCTCTTGTCTGCGCCACCCGTACCGTATTTGCCACCACCGATGGTGCCCGTCAGCGCGGGCTGGGAGGCGCCGTTATCGATGGGTACTCCATCAACAACATAGAGAATGTCCGGTGCGCTCGGCGACGGGTTGCTTCTGATCTGGATTTTGGCATTGGCTCCAGGCTGACCGGTTGCCTGTGTGATCTGGACACCTGCCGCCTTTCCCTGTAGGGTCTGGGCAATGCTGGAGCTGGTAGAGACATCTACATCTTCTGCCTTGACCGTTGCCACGGCTCCTGTGAGATCTTTTTTATTGACGGTTCCATAACCGATCACGACGATTTCTGAGAGATTGTTTTCAGTTTTGACTAGTTGAATGGTCAGCTCTGATGCACCGTCAAAGGTCAGCGTTTTTGTAGCGAAGCCCAGGTGGGACACTATAAGTTTGTCTCCTTTGTTTAAATGGAGCTTGAATGTGCCCAGTTCACTAGTAATGGTTCCTTTGCCCGTTTCTGCGATGATAATGCTGGCTCCGCTTACGGGCAGGCCGTTTTCATCGCTCACCTTTCCCGTTACTTCTACAGGAGCACTGACAGTGGTTGCAGCGGCAGAGATTTTATTTCTGTCTTTTCTAATGATAATCACTTTATCCTCAATAGCATAGGAGAGCGGCTGGCCTTTTAGTATTTGGTCCAGGGCCGTCTTTAAATCGACATTGGTCAAGGTAACAGTAATAGGACGGGCGGATTTGACATCTTCTCTTACCAGAAAGTAATTGAAGCCGGTCTGGGCTTTTATTTTTTCCAGAATCTGATGTATGGAACTGTTTTTAGTCTTTAGACTCACCTTCTGGCCACTGGCTGCGATAGCCAGATTTACAAATAATGCCAGACAGGTAATAGGAAGAATACGCATAAAAAGAACTTTTTTAGCCAGTGGAAGAAATCTTCCATAGCCATTTTTGTCGGGAGGCGAAAAATGCATAATTTTAGATTGTAAGGTGAATAATCAATTTCTGTTCTGTTTCCGGAATCCAAGCGTAAATAATGAATAGACATTGGCAGCTTTACGATCATTGGGCGTCTGAAGTGTTCGTACCACTCCAGGCGTCTTTCTTTTATCGTCGTTGCTGGCGTTCGGTCTATGCTATGTGGGATAAAGCTGGCTGTTCATTTGGGTATATATTTTATCAGGTTAAATACTTTATTCAATTCGTTTTATTGGGCACTGACATGAATGGTGCTGCCTTCCATTTTAAATTTAAACAGTCCGGTCTTTTCTATGATGTTTAATATTTTGGATACATTCTCAAACCTGCTCATAGAGCCTTCCATACTGTTTTTTGATACAGGTTCGTCATATACGACCTGGACTTTGTACCACCGGGAAACCCGACGCATTATGGCATAAATGTCCTCGCCGTCAAAACGGAAATAACCGTTTTTCCAGGCGACTACACTTTCTGTTTCGACGCGTGCCACTCTGATATTTCCTTCACCATGGTCTGCGTTGGCCAGAGAAGCCTGCTGCCCTGGAACGAGCGTTGTCGGAGCCCTATGGCGGCCGGCTGCATTACTGACCTGAACAGCGCCTTCGAGCAGTGTTGTTTTTGTAAAAGGATCATCCTTGTATGCCGTGACATTAAACGCAGTGCCCAGATCTTCAATGGTCTGGTGGGCCGTCTGCACCATAAATGGTTGCCGGCTATTGTGTACCACTTCAAAATAAGCTTCTCCTTCAAGTTTCACGGATCGGGTTTTTGCCTGTGCAAAGCTGGCCGGAAACTCCAGTGTGGATGCTGCATTTAGCCATACTTTGGTGCCATCTGGTAAAATAAGTTTATATTGTTCACCGGCTGCAGTGCGAAGGGTATTCTGACCTGCCGGCGCACTTGCCGTTGGCCCGGATGTATTTTGAGCGCCAGCTTCCGGCATGGAGAAATTCAAGGTGCCTGCCTTGTTCATCAGCTTGAAGCCACCAGTTGTG
Source organism: Arachidicoccus terrestris (assembly GCF_020042345.1). Lineage (NCBI taxonomy): Bacteria > Pseudomonadati > Bacteroidota > Chitinophagia > Chitinophagales > Chitinophagaceae > Arachidicoccus > Arachidicoccus terrestris. Next base: position 62,309 of record NZ_CP083387.1, on the reverse strand, counting down.
GCAATTAAGCCGTTTTTAAGGGTGTCGAGCAGGATCGTTTGCCCGCCGGCCAGCGTCAGTATGGCCCTGTTTTGCCCTGGACTGCCAGTGATGCTTACCGGTTGAATGGTGTCTGCGAGTCTTGCAGTCTGGATTTGATGGGAGCCTGAGTTTGCAATAAAACGGATCCCCCACCAGCCAAGCCCCAGTAACAGGATGATAGAAGCTGCGGCCATTAACCGTTTATTGCGCTTACTGTATTTTGTAAACTGATGATCCTCTATGTTCTCGGCCGGCCTGTCCTGCTGTTGCTGCAATTTGCTTAGAAAACCTTCATACATATGCTCTTCAAAATCAGGTCCTGCATTTTCCAGCTGTCGTAAGAAGCTGGCAGCTTTTTCTTTATTGAGTTTACGATTCAACCCAAGATTTTCATACCAGTCTTCGATCAGTGCAAGCTCTTCCGCGTTACAGCTTCCTTGCCTGTATTTTTCCAATAATGCTTTGAGTCTTACCTGGTCCATGATTTTTATTTGTCTGGCCGCTGATAATTAGCGTTATAACTAAAGACGAATAAATCTGAAGCAGCCGTTAGCCAAGTGACATGATTTTTTATTTTTTTTTAAATCGAAATACTGTTTACTTTTGGTTAACATTAAACGACTGGTCATTAGCAAGGAGGATTACATACAATTAAACGTATTAAGTGATATTGAACTGATTAACCGCTGGAATCTAGGGGAGGAGGCAGCCTTTGCTGTCTTTTACAAAAGGCGTGTGAAAGCGCTTGTACACCTGGCCTTCATTAAAACAGCTGACGCTGCTGTAGCTGAAGAAATCGTTCAGGATAGCTTCCTTAAATTTTATCAGCATAGGGGGACGCCCTTTTTAAACCCGCTTGGTTACTTAAAGGTTGTTTTAAAGAATAAAGTGATTGATTATTACCGTAAAGAAGCCAGCAGTATGTCTGCCATTTCTATCGATGCTGCACCGGAAGCGGTTAGTAAGAATGATCCTGCATCAGCATTAATTGCTAAAGAACAGTATGCTTTGCTGTATGAAGCGATTGATCAACTGCCTAAGAAATGCGGTGAAGTTTTTAAGCTCAGACGCCTGTCCGATTTATCTAATAAAGAAGTGGCTAACCGGTTAGGCCTTTCCGTCAATACGGTGGAGCAACATATGCGAAGAGCAATCAGACTGCTTTCCCGGATGGGATTGTTGCTATTCATTTATTTCTTTAGTGTGATATAATTTTATGCCTGCCTGATCCGTTTTGCCATTTGTTGATTAACAGATTCTGTTCTTAGTGTCAATAAGGAGGCAATGGGCAAATTTATCAGCTCTGGTTGCGTCAGATTTGATTTAATATATTGATTCATAGTGTGTTGATTTTTTGTCAAATCGGCCTATATTTCTTCAAATCCAATATAAAAACTCTCTATATTTTTATAGTCACATTTAGCCGGATTTAAGGAGAAACGTTTTAAATTTCGTATCTTCGCTTTAGGCTTCGATCGATAAATTTAAGCCTTTTAAAATTGATTATTAAAAAGAATATTTTATGGAAACAGCGTTGGGTAGCCCGAATTTAAATGAGCAACAATTGGATATGCTACGTCTATTACGTAATCCACTTCCTAAAGAGTATTTTCAGCAATTACGGAGATTAGCCGTTCAGCTTTTAGGAAAGCAATTAGATGAGGTGTTGGATAATTGGGAAGAAAATAATGATATTACTGAATCGGATTATGAAAAGTTGAGTAAGGAACACTTTAGAACACCTTATAAAAAGTCTTAATGAGAGTTGTATTAGATTCGAATGTTTTGCTTGTGGCTATTGGAAAGCGAAGTCGATTTAGGCCAATCTGGGATGCATTTTTAGGTGGAAAATTTTGATGCTAAGGAAGATGTAGGTACTTTTTTGGGCAGGCTGGAAAATTTATAATATAGAGAGATGTAGCGCAAACAAAAAACTTCTTGGGTGGCTTTTATTCTAATTTCGCTTTGAAACTATTATCAACGATCGATTTTATTATTACTCTTGCTATTTCAATAGATTTGGTACAATAGAAAATAAGGATTTTCTTAGCCATTTATAAGATTCTGAAAATAAAAGGAGGCCTTTGCCCTACCGATGCACAGTCCCTGCATATCCCCGGGCTTACACAGCAGAAGTCAGCATTATTTATCTCTTTGTACATGGGACTGGTACTGGCCGGTCGTCTGGGTGGTGCCTTTTTGCTGAAACGAATAAAACCTTCAGTGGTACTTCTGATTTCATCAGCCGGAGGAGCGATGATGTTGGTTGTTGTAGCGATACTGACAGGCGGCTCTATTTTTCTCTTTAGCGATCGTCGGGCTCTTCACATCAGTGATGTATCCGGTCATATTCACGCTAAGTATTAAAGGGCTGGATAGCTGTACTAAAACGGCCTCTTCGTTATTGATTATGGGCGTGGTCGGCGGGGCACTCTTTATGCTGGGTAGAAAAAATGCCCTGAAACCTGAGGAGATCAGAGGGCTGCATATATTCAGGACCAAGGCCCGTTGCATGAACTGTCATAATGGGGTCTATTTTACGGATTTGCAGTATCATAATATTGGTCTGACGTACTACGGTCGTAAATATCAGGATCCGGGCCGTTACACGGTCACCGGGAAAAAAGAAGATGTGGGTAAATTTAAAACAGCCACGCTCAGAGACCTCTTACATACCCGTCCCTGGCTGCATAACGGTTTGTTTGATAACCTGAAGGGTGTCATTAATTTGTATAACAGCGGTATGCATCAATTGGACGGGCGGGTTAGCCCGGCAGTAGACTCCCTGTACCCCTATACCGATCCCCTTTTAAAACCGCTGCACCTTACAAACCAGGAAAAAGAAGAACTGATCGCTTTTTTGGAAGCGCTAAATCCCGTTGAATACAAAATGTCCAGACCTGTTCTGCCCGGTTATGAATAACAGCCAGCATGTCTTTGCAAAGCAGGGTCCGACTCAGACCAGTATCATAGTTATGAACTAGCGACATAGCTCAGATATTTGAAAGCCGGTAGAATGAATAATGATGATATCCCTTTGCGGCACTACAGTTCCTTCACTAAATAGGACTGTATTTCTCTTTTTTTTGAGGAAAAGGAAATGCCAACCGCGAATTTCTTCCTGATATCAGCAGCATAGGGTTGCAGGTACCCTTTTTCGATAACCTGCTGCAAGGCCTCTTCAGCCGTGCCGTCCAATTTGAGTTCCATCACGTAAATATAACGCCCCGTTTTTACCAATAAATCACATCTGCCCTTAGAACTATGCACTTCGGTATGCATGTCTATTGCGGCAAACTGAAAAGTCAGAAAAGTAATGATGGTAAATATAGATTCTGTATCTGCATTCCAGTGGTCATAGGGAATGGTGGCAATCAGGGCATTTAGCTGATGAGTAAGACCGGTTATATCGCCACTTTCAAGATCCGATTTTACTTTTGCCATCAGAGCAACAGAATCTTCGCTAGGGGCTTCCCGGTAGGCGCTAAGTAGACCATCTACCAGACTTGCCTTTACTTCCTTGTTCGGATATCCCAATTCGTAGACCTGACCGTCGGGCGATATATTTTTAATTGTCAGATACCCTGTTTGAAAAAGTAAAGAACCTGGGTTGGGATTTTCCACGTTGAGTGTTGATAAAGAGACTTCTCCCAATTGGATGCCTTCAACATCATACATTTGCCTTGTTTTAAGCAGGTGTATAAGAAAGCTTGGTGTTCCTGTGACAAACCAGTAATTTCTAAACTTGGGGCCAGCCATAAAATTTAGAATAGAAAACGGGTTATACACCCAGGTCAGCATGTTCCAGGTATAACCATTGTACCATTGTTTAATCTGATTCAATATGTCCGGATTTTGCTTTTGTAACTGGCTGATTTCTTGTCCGAAATTAGTCTCAAGTTCCGCCTGGGTAACACCAGCTATGGCGCCATAGTCATCAACTAAAGTAATGTTACGAAGGTTATTCAGGTCAGAGAAGATACTTACCTGGCTAAACTGGCTCACACCGGTAATCATTAAGAAACGGATATAATCATCGCTGTCTTTGAGAATGGAATAAAAGCTTTTCATAATAGAACGATTGATCTCCATGATCTCCGGTTCATCCATAAAGTCGATAATCGGTTTATCGTATTCATCTATTAATATAACGACTTTACCTTTTTGAGCAGCCCTGCGAATCAGTTCTCTGAACTGAACCTTAATGTTATTTCCTGTTAAATCGATTCCCAATCTTTCGGCATTTATGGTAAGGCCATAGGTGATGGCATTGCTGAGCCCTTCTTCTTTATAAGGCAATTCCGCAAATTTAATATGAATGACGGGATTCGTATTTGTCCAATCCCAATTATCATGTATCCATAAACCTTCAAAAAGAGCCTTACTGCCATTAAACAGCTCTCTAATAGTATTCACCAACAGCGTCTTGCCGAACCGTCTTGGACGGCTCAAAAAATAATACTTACCTGTATCCACCATCTTGTGGATAATTTCAGTCTTATCAATATAAACATAGCCGCCATCGCGGATTTCCCGAAAACTCTGGATGCCTATGGGGTATTTCGTTAACATGTTACGAAGATACGAAGATTCCCATTGTTTTATTGAATGTGATCTCAATGGTACAGCTATGCATTAGATTTCTCCTTTTGCGTAGCCTTCGCTTCAGGTTTCACAGACTCCCTGGGTGGGGACGCCTCCGCCTGTTTTTGTTTAACGTCCGGCTGCGGTGGGCAGCCAGACAATATTTTTAGCTTCCCTGAGTATGTTCCGGGCTGCATTCGCTCTCTGTCACGCATGACATTCAATATTAATTTTCAGTCAGTTTTTAAAAAGCCCAAAAAAAACATAAATAATTGTTTGTTTGTTTAAACGTTTAAGCCTATATTGCAGCTTAAACGTTTAAACAGTTTTCGATTTTAATTTTCCTTTTCGTGCTATAAGACTGTATTTTGATTGGATTGATTAACCTAAAGCTTAAATGATGATGAAACTACAAACCTCTTTGCTTTGTGCCATGCTCTTTTGCAGTATCGGCCTATTTGCCCAGAACGGCTATAATGGCATCAACGGCACCCTCAGTAACCTGTATCAACTCTCTAACGCTAAATCCAGGTCCATCAGCCCGGAGAACTTTACCGGGGAAAAAGGGCGGGGAGCGATGGCTACGGAAGGAACGGGTAAAAATGCGGCCCGGGATCTGGGTAAAGGCTGGAAGATCAGCCCCAGTGTCGTCATTAAACCGCATACCACTTTTACGATTGCGGACATTGACGGTTCGGGCTCTATTCAACATATATGGATGACGCCTACCGGTAACTGGCGTAATTCCATTATCCGTTTTTACTGGGACGGAGAGGATAAACCTTCAGTGGAAGCGCCAGTCGGTGATTTCTTCTGCATGGGTTGGGGAAAGTATTCTCCATTGGTTTCACTGGCCGTCTGTGTAAATCCGGGCAGCGCCTTTAACTGTTACTGGCCAATGCCTTTTAGAAAGCATTGTAAGATAACCATGGAAAATATCGATGAACATCCTATGACACTGTATTATCAGGTCGATTATATTGAAACCAAGGTGCCGGATGATGCCGCTTATTTTCATGCACAGTTCCGCAGGGTGAACCCACAGCCTTATAAAAAAGAGTACGTGCTTTTGGATGGTGTAAAAGGCAGAGGTCAGTATGTGGGTACGTATATGGCTATTGGTGTGCATAATAATGGCTGGTGGGGTGAAGGAGAAATTAAATTCTACATGGATGGGGACAGCGAGTATCCCACCATCTGTGGCACGGGAACAGAAGACTATTTCTGCGGATCCTATGATTTTGACACGCATAAGAAGAATAAAGCCGGCGTCGACAAAGTAGATTACACAGAATACTGCACGCCCTATGCAGGTCTCTGCCAGGTACTGCGTGGTGACGGGCATTATGAGGTTTCACAAAGGTTCGGTATGTACCGCTGGCATATTACCGATCCGATCCGTTTTGAAAAGGACCTTAAAGTAACCATTCAGGATTTAGGCTGGCGCAGCGAAGGCCGGTATCTGCCACTGCAGGATGACATTGCCACTACCGTATTCTGGTACCAGACGGAACCGCATCAGTCATATCCGGCTTTTCCGGATAAAGATGCCCTTGAAGTCAATTAACCATTACCTCTGTGTGGTCAATGATTAAGCGTCCAGCTTTTGATACTGAGATTTGGCTATTTTATATTAATTTGAGGAGTAAGAATGATCCATGAGTAAAAAGACATCACTTAAAGACATCGCCCGGCATCTGGGCGTATCCACTGCCCTGGTATCCTACGTTATTAATGGTAAGGAAAAACAGGCACGCGTAGGACCAGAAATGGTTAAAAAGATTCGCCGGGCGGTCATTGAGCTGAACTACCAGCCGAATCTAATTGCCAAGAGTTTAAAAAGCGGTAAAACGAAGACCATTGGACTCATCGTAGCGGATATCTCGAATCCGTTCTTTTCCGCGATCGCAAGAATTATAGAAGATGAAGCCAGAAAATCTGGTTATGTCGTCATCTTTGGCAGTAGCGATGAGAGCGCTGAAAAATCTCAGGAATTAATTAATGTGTTTTTAAATCGTCAGGTGGATGCTTTTATCATTGCCGCGGCGGAGAATACCGAAGATCAGATACTGGGACTCCAGCGCTCAGGGATACCGGTGGTACTCATCGACCGTTATTTTCCCAGGGTTCCTTCCGATACTGTCTGTATCAATAATACAGAAATTTCTAAAAAGGCAGTGACGCATTTGATTGACGGCGGCTGCAGGCATATTGCCTTACTCACGTATAAGACAACACTCGCGCATATCAATGATCGCACAGAAGGGTATAAGCAGGCACTTAAAGCCGGTGGGCTAAAGGCAGGAAAAAAGATGATCCGGGAGGCGTCATACCAGGACATTGAGAAGGATGTGGAAAAACAAATGCTCGATCTTTTTAATAAGAAGCAAAAAGTGGACGGTATTTTCTTTGCCACAAACAGCCTGGCTGTACTGGGACTCAAGATTATCAATAAACTGGGGATCCAGGTGCCGTCGGAATTAGCCATCGTATCTTTTGACCAAAGTGATGCCTTTGATTTTTTCTACGCGCCTTTGTCTTATGTTTCCCAATGCCTGAATCAGCTGGGAAAAGAGGCGTTGGAGCTTCTTGTAAAAAGGCTGCATCAAAAGACCCGGCCTAAGGCTGACGGATTTCAATCTGTGACAGTAGAAGCTAAACTGGTCGTCAGAGACAGTTAAATTTTTTTTCGACTAGCTTAAAGGATTAAGCCGCAGGTTTAAGATAGAGTAGTGATGTAACCACAAACAGTGTTGCTTCATTTCGGTTGAATAGATATTTATTTTTATTGACTTTAAACTGGATGCTATGTATGTTATAAAAAAGAGTTCTCAGCTGTACGCTTATGTATTACTCATTTCATTAACCGCTATTTCTATGTCTTGTAAAAATAATAAGGAAAAGAAAACCGGTGACAGCCCGGCCGCTGAGACCGGAGATACCAGCCGTCCGGGCAGTTTTGCCGGGGATCTTCGCTTTCTGCAACAAAAAGACAGTGGCCTGCTCGTCTTGTCCTTGCCGGAAAATAAAGAGGCGCAGGTGATTCTCTCCCCTAAATACCAGGCAAAGGTATTTACATCTACCGCGGACGGTCCTTCGGGGCGTAGTTTTGGCTGGGTGAATTATAAGGCTTTTTCCGGCCCGGCGGATCCGCATATGAATGCCTATGGTGGTGAAAACCGGATCTGGCTCGGCCCGGAAGGAGGGAAGTTCTCCTTGTTTTTCCAGCCCGGCGCCAGAATGGATTTTGAACATTGGAAAACGCCCGAGGATTTTGACACCGCTCCCTGGAAGGTGGTAACAGCAGCGGCTGGAACGGCTACTTTGTCCCGGCAAATGGAACTGGAAAATTATGCGGGCACCCATCTCAAATTGTCGGTAGACCGCACCGTACGTATACTGTCTGCAGTAGAGATGACTGAACAGACAGGGATGGATTTCACGGGCAAGTTATCGGAGGTAAAAGCTGTTGCCTATACAACCGAAAACAAACTTACCAATACCGGTGATAAAGCCTGGGATGAGAAAACAGGTATGCCCTGTATATGGATCCTGGATATGTTTACGCCTTCGCCTGAAACGGTTATTGTCGTGCCTTTTAAGCAGACGCCGGCTGCGGATTTTAATCAGGTCGCCACTGCTGATTATTTCGGTCAGATAGGCCCCGACAGGCTAAAGCATAATGACCATGTGCTTTACCTGAAAGCAGATGGCAAGAGCCGGGGTAAGCTGGGCGTTCGCCCGACGAAGGCCAAACAGTGGATCGGCAGCTACGGGGCGGATACCAAGGTGCTTACCTTACTGCATTTTGATCTGGACAGCACGGCCAGATACCTGAATCAGCAGTGGAATACCGATAAACCGCCATTTATCGGGGATGCGGTCAATGCGTATAATGACGGCCCGCTGGAAGATGGCAGCCAGATGGGGCCTTTTTATGAAATGGAGAGTGTTTCTCCGGCGGCCTTTTTAACACCGGGCGCCTCTATGTTACACCGGCAGTCGGTTTATCACTTTACGGGTAGTCGGTCAGCCCTAAACGCTATCGCCGAAAAACTACTGGGCGTCTCGCTAAAAGATATAGAAAATGCCTTTAAATAACCTGATGCGTGAGCGGCGGCTTCCGCTGTCGGGGGAGCCCTGTCAACTAAAGGAGAAACCCGAAAATTAAACAAAGATATATAACGACAGTAGGCAGCCCTGCCGGCTGGACAAAGTAAAAGTGCCAGCACCAAAGTAGCTTACTGAACCCTTTACCAAGTTATGCTATCATCATCTATTAAAACAAAAATATAAGACATGCAAACAACAGATCAATCTACTTTTTATCCCGCCATTGGTATCCGACCCATTATTGACGGCCGTCTGGGCGGTATCCGTGAATCCCTGGAAGAGACGACGATGCAGATGGCAGACAGTGTCGCGGCCCTGTATCGGGCGCAGCTTCGCTATCCGGACGGAACGCCTGTCCGGGTGGTCATTGCCGACGGTACCATCGGTGGCGTCCGGGAAGCAGATGCCTGCCGCCGGAAATTTGAAGGGGAAAATGTCGGGGTGTCTCTGTCTGTCACACCTTGCTGGTGTTATGGCAGTGAGACCATGGATATGCATCCAACCATGCCCAAGGCTATCTGGGGTTTTAACGGGACCGAGCGCCCGGGCGCGGTGTATCTGGCTGCCACGCTGGCAGCCCACAACCAATTTGGCCTGCCCGCTTTCGGTATCTATGGAAGAGATGTACAGGATCTGAATGATCAGACCATTCCGGAAGATGTCCGGGAAAAACTCCTGACTTTTGCCCGGGCAGGGATGGCGGTGGCGCTGATGCGCGGCCAGTCCTATCTGGCGATCGGATCTGTCTGTATGGGCATTGCCGGTTCAATGGTCAATCCGGGGTTTCTGCAGCAGTACCTTGGCATGCGTACGGAATATGTGGACTCTTCAGAAGTCTTACGACGGATCGAGAAAAACATCTATGACGAAAACGAATTTCAAAAAGCGAAACAGTGGGTGGCGAAATGTTGCAGGGAAGGGGAAGATTACAACCGTCCGGAGAAAGTCTCCAGCCGGGAGCAAAAGGATAAAGACTGGGATTTTGTGATCAAAATGACGATGATCATCCGTGATCTGATGCAGGGTAATGATCATCTGGCTGCCATCGGGTACGGTGAAGAGGCTAACGGACATAACGCCATCGTATCGGGATTTCAGGGACAGCGGCAATGGACGGACTTTTTGCCCAACGGCGACTTTGCAGAAGCAATCCTGAACTCTTCATTTGACTGGAATGGCATACGGGCGCCTTATATGGTCGCTACAGAAAATGATAGCCTGAATGGCATCAGTATGCTTTTTGGCAACTTACTGACCCATACCGGCCAGATCTTTGCCGATGTACGTACCTACTGGAGTCCTGAGAGTGTACAAAGAGTCACCGGCTGGCAACCCGAGGGCGCAGCTGCGGGCGGTTTCATTCATTTGATTAATTCAGGGGCGGCAACCCTCGATGGCACGGGCCGCCAGCAAAAGGATGGTGCGCCGGCCATGAAGCCTTTCTGGGAGATTACCGAAGCGGAAAAAGATGCCTGCCTGGAGGCAACCACCTGGTATCCTGCCAACCGGGATTATTTCAGGGGCGGCGGTTACTCATCCAAGTTTGTCACCAAAGGGGGAATGGCCGTGACGATGTGCCGCCTGAACCTGGTGGCTGGCCTGGGGCCGGTATTACAGATCGCAGAAGGGCATACCCTGGAATTGCCAGGTGAGGTACACCGAATACTGGATGAGAGAACCGATAAAACCTGGCCCACGACTTGGTTTGTCCCCAGGACAACCGGTCAGGGCGTCTTTCGTGACGTCTATAATGTTATGAACGCCTGGGGAGCGAACCACGGCGCTATCTGCGCCGGGCATATCGGCCATGAACTGATCGCACTGGCGGCACTGTTAAGGATCCCTGTCAATATGCATAATGTCGCGCCAGAAAAGATCATGCGTCCTTCTGCCTGGGGCAGCTTCGGCTCAGACCTGGAAGGTGCTGACTACAGGGCCTGCCTTCAGTTCGGCCCACTTTATAAAACCACTTAAATAGGATAAGATGAATCTGATGCGCAAATCAACGCTGTTTACGACCGCCGAGGGAAAAAATTACCTTCGCCCGTTTATTCTGATCACTGTACTATTCTTACTGTGGGGGTTTGCCCATGGGCTGCTCGACGTACTGGACAAGCATTTTCAGGATACATTACATGTCAGTAAGGCGGAGTCCGGTTTCGTCCAGTTTTCCCTGTATATCGGTTATCTGGTCATGGCCTATCCCGCCGGCGTTTTTATGAAACGCCACGGTTATAAAAAAGGGATTATTCTGGGCTTGTCGCTATTTGCTATCGGTGCTTTTTTATTCTATCCGGCGGCAAAACTCGCTGCCTTTATCCCATTCTTGCTGGCCTTATTTGTGCTGGCCTGTGGCCTGGCCTGTCTGGAGACAGCCGCCAATCCCTTTACAACGGTCATGGGCCCGCCCTCAGGGGCCGCCCGCAGGATCAATATTGCCCAGTCCTTTAACGGGTTGGGCTGGATCCTGGGACCGCTGATGGGCGGGCTTTTGATCTTCGGGGCAGAAAAGAAAGGCAATGCAGGCACCTTTGATTCGCTGATTCCGCCCTATATGATGGTGGGTTCCATTGTCGTGGTGCTGATGATCGTCTTTATATGTACCCGGCTGCCGGTGATTCAGGAGAAAAATGATCCTGAGGAAGAGCAGATAGCGGAGAGCACGCCGACCCGGGCGCTGCTTGGATATCCCATGTTTGTTTTGGCCGTCGTGGCGCAGTTTCTCTATGTGGCCGCGCAGACCGGTGTCAATTCCTTTTTTATTAATTATACCACGGAAGCCATTATCGGGTTAAAAGAAAGCGTGGCAGCCATGATGGCGCATCTGGGGTTATTTGGCGAAGTGTTTATGCCTAAAAATGCAGAGCAGGCGGCTTCCCTGATTCTGGCACTCGGTGGCATGGGTTCGTTTTGGATCGGCCGCCTGGTGGGTGCCTATCTGATGAAATTCTACTCGCCCAGAACACTTCTTATGATCTATGGCCTGGTCAATACCCTGCTCGTAGCGCTGGTCGTGATGCATCTGGGCTGGCTCAGCGTGATTGCGCTGTTCTCAACCTATTTTTTTATGTCCATCATGTTTCCCACCATTTTCGCGATCGGGCTCCGCGGCCTGGGGCCGCTGACCAAGAAAGCCGCTTCTTTTCTGGTAATGGCCGTGGCAGGGGGCGCTTTTTGTCCTCCGGTCATGGGTGCTATCGGTGATCATTTTGGCATGCATGTCGCCTTTATCATTCCGCTTGCCTGTTTTTTGTTTATCGCGGTTTTTGCCTGGATGACCAAAACAAGGTTTAAGCAGCATTTTAAAGGAGAGGTAATCGGCGCTCCGGTTGTTGAGGCGCATCATTGATGAGGCGCTTGTCTGCAAAAAACAGATAGAAAATCACGGCGGAGAATACCGGAACTAAAAAACAGTTATTACAATGAATCAAAGAGAAAAATATTGTCTGGGTATCGATTTTGGGACGGACTCTGTCCGCTGTCTTTTGGTATCAGCCTCAGATGGCCGGGTCCTAAGAGAGGCGGCCCGGGATTATCCCAGGTGGAAGAGCGGGTTATACTGCGATCCGGCCGCCAGGGTCTTCCGCCAGCATCCGTTGGATTATATGGAGAGCCTCACGGAGGTGGTGCAGCAGACGCTGGAAGGCATAGATCCCGAAATAAGGAAAAATATAGGAGCGTTGTCTATGGCAACCACCGGTTCAACGCCGGTTCCGGTCGACAGGACCGGTATGCCGCTGGCGCTCCAGGAAGGATTTAAGGAGGAGCCGGATGCCATGTTTTACCTTTGGAAAGATCATTCGGCTATTGATGAGGCTGCGGATATTAACCGGTATAACCGGACGCTTACCGGACAAAAGTACTTGGATTTTGTGGGCGGGGATTACTCTTCTGAGTGGTTCTGGAGCAAGTGGCTGCATTTGCTGAGAAAGCGTAGCCCGGCAGCGGAGGCTTGTTACTGTTTTGTAGAACATTCGGACTGGATGCCTTTTTTATTGACAGGAGGCAGCGATGTACATGACATGAAAAGAAATGTCTGTGCGGCAGGCCATAAAGGCCTCTGGTCAGCCATCTGGCAAGGCTATCCGCCGGACAGTTTCTGGGTAGGGGTGGACCCCTTGCTCAAGGGCGCGCAAGGGCGGCTCAGTTCCGCCAGGTACTTAAGTACGGAGACGGCCGGCCAGATCAGTCCGGCGTGGGCCAGGCGCCTGGGATTACCGGAAGACGTATGGATAGGTATCGGGGCACTGGACGCCCATATGGGCGCCGTCGGCGGACAGATTGAACCCTATTATCTGAGTAAGGTGATGGGGACTTCCACCTGCGATATGTTGGTGGCCCCGGAAGCGGATGTAAAGGATGTTTTAATAGACGGCATTTGCGGCCAGGTACCCGGTTCGATTATACCGGGTATGATCGGGATGGAAGCAGGTCAGTCGGCTTTCGGAGATGTATACGGCTGGCTGAAAACTTTTGTCGAAAAATCACTTTTGCTGTTGGACGTTACAGCTGATACAACAAAGCTGTTAAGCTTGCTTTGTGAAAAAGCTGGCCGGCTAACAGCTACTCAATGGGCGCAACTGCCACTCAGCACTGATTGGTTTAACGGCCGGCGTAGCCCGGATGTCCAGCCGCTTTTAAAAGCGGCCATCACGGAGCTGGATCTGAGTCAGGACCCGGTGGCTGTATTTGCTTCTCTGGTGGAAGCCACTTGTTTTGGCAGCAGGGCTATTGTAGAGCGTTTTACGGACAGAGGCATTCCCGTAAAAGGGATCATCGGACTGGGCGGGATTGCCCATAAATCTCCCTTTGTCATGCAAACCATGGCCAGTGTGCTGGGAAGGCCGATTAAAACCAATAGGGCCACCGAGTGCTGTGCCCTGGGGGCAGCCATGTATGCGGCTACCCAGGTCGGATGGTATCCAGAACTAAAGACCGCCATGGCTGCCATGGGACAGGGGTTTCTGGCGCCTTATTTGCCCGACAGCCGGCCTGAATGGAAAGATTTGTTTGAAGAACGTTATCAGAGGTACCAGACACTGGGCCGTTTCACTGAGGCGAACACTTGAACAGAAGAGACTATTAACCCGTTATTGGCTGTAGTTGCTTAAACGTTTAAATTGAATGGATTTGAGCGGTTTGCTTTTCTGTGACGCTGATTTGCCCGGCCGGCGCTTGTTTTTTCCCGCCGCTGCTTTTGGTCCGGCTGGATCAGATGGCCGTTTCGGATAATTGAAAATAACCGGAGGGTCTTTGTGAAGGGGCGACTTTATTTGAATTGACTTTGTTTGAATTGTATTGATTTCTTTCTGTGTTTGATTTGAATTGACGGGTTTGAATTGATTTTGTTTGAATGGATTGTTCCCAAATTGAACCAGGTACTGTATTCATACTGGCCGTATTGTTTTGAATGGCGAGTGGGCCAGGCTTTACCGACGGCGGTGACCAGGTAACCTATTGACGGGTTACCTGGCTCCGGGGATATCGCGATAGGCTTTGAATGGCATTATGAGGGCGGGGATGTAGAGATGTACCATATCCGGCATCTGTTAAGCGAAATGACGCAATAATCACAGCTTACATATATATCGAAGAATTTAAGTACGGCACTTACGACAACCACGCATTAATTAATTATTTACTCACGCCTTAATCCATTTAAAATGAATTACAGATTTTCAATTAATGGAACGTTGAACCGCTGGCGGCACCAGGAGCGGCCTTTCAGGATGGCCCGCCGGTTCAGGTTCTCTTCCGCTTTTCTTTGCTTCTTGGTTTGTATAACTGGGTTTTCTTCTCTAAAGGCTGCCAGGTATCAGGACCAGCCGGCGAATTTTCTGATCCGTGGCCAGATCACCGATGCCAAAGGTGGTGTCATTGAAGGAGCTTCGGTTCAGCTATTAGACGCTCCTCTGGGTACGGTAACAGATGATAAGGGCCAGTATGAGCTGGCAGTACCCGACGCTCAGGGCCACCTGGTGATTTCTGCCGTGGGCTTCGCCGCAGACACGGTACCCATTAACGGCCGCCATCAGATAGACCGGGCTTTACAGCCCAAAAACGGAGATCTGGACTTGATCGTCGTTACGGGGTACATGAAACAGAAAAAAGCAGACCTGACCGGTGCCATCAGTGTGGTATCCGAAAAAGATCTGGCCAAAAACCATGGGGTGACCAATATTATGCAGGCTTTACAGGGCGTGGTCCCGGGCTTACATATTACGACAGATGGTAGCCCTGTAGGGAACACCGGTATCCAGATCAGGGGCCTGACTTCCATCAACGGAGCTTCTCCGTTGATTGTGATCGATGGGGTACCCTCAGGCAATATGAACCTGCGGGATATCAATCCCAATAATATTGCCTCCATGCAAATATTAAAAGACGCGGCTTCAGCCAGTATCTATGGGGCACAGGGAGGTGCCGGGGTGATCCTGATCGAAACCAAAAAAGGGCACCTGGGTAAAGCTAAGTTGACCTACAACGGCGCTATTGGATTTTCCCAGTTTGCCAACAAAGTGCCCATGATGAATACCGAGCAATATGGCAGGGCGCTCTGGCAGGCGGCGGTCAACGACGGCCAGGATCCGGCGAATGCCACGCAGATCTATACTTATGAATGGCATAAAAATGACGCGGGCATCCCTGTACTGGATAAAGTCACGCCCAGAAAATACCTCAATGCTGACTCCACCATGATTGCCGGCAATACCAACTGGCTGGATGCGATCTCCCAGTCAGGCCTGCAACAGGATCATCAGATAACGCTTTCCAGCGGCAGTCAGAACAGCAGGACGTTGTTTTCTGTGAATTATAATCAAAATGACGGTACCCAGAAGTTTACCGGTTACAAGCGCTTTACGGCGCGTCTGAATACCAGTTTTGATTTACTGGATCACCACCTGACCATCGGTGAGAATATGGAGGCTTCTCATATGCGGATGGTGGACCAGAACCAGATGCACAATGCGCTGGTGGAGCCGCCCATTGTGCCGGTGCATACCACCGATGGTGGCTGGGGCGGTTCTGCCGTCAGCCTGGGGATGGATGATTACTGGAATCCGGTCAGGGAACTGACGCTCAATAAAGACAACGCGTCTAAGTACAATAAGATTTACGGCAATATCTACGCCGATGTGAACTTTCTGAAACATTTTCATTACCGCTCGCAGTTCGGCCTGATCTATACCCAGGGCTATCACCGCACGATCCAGTTCACCTTTAAAGAGGGCGGCGGTAAGTTCCAGCCCACCAATAATGTGGATCAGTGGTTCTGGCAGCAGTCCAATCTTACTTTTACCAATACGCTGGACTATCAGCTTGAGACCGGTAAACACAGTCTGGATGTACTGGTGGGGACCGAAGCCACGAAATTCAAGACGGAGAATATGTCCGGCAACCGGCAGGGGCTGGCTTTCGAAAACTATGACTATGCCTATCTGGGCACCGCCACCGGTAATATGGCGGTCTCAGGTGGCGGGGATGCCTATAATTTTCTCTCTTATTTTGGCAAGTTCAACTACTCCTACGATAACCGGTATTTGCTGTCCGGCACTTTACGTGATGACGGGTCTTCCAAATTTGGGGAGAATCATAAATACGGCCTGTTCCCGGCGTTCTCAGCAGGATGGCGTATCAGTCAGGAAGCCTTTATGAAAAAATGGGCCTGGATATCTGATTTAAAGCTGCGTGGCAGCTGGGGCATGAACGGCAATACTTCCACCATCTCTTCCAATGCCAGCAAGACCTTTTTTGTGGCGGATTATAACGGCACATCTTATGGCATCGGCGGCGCAGAGACCGGCGGGCTGCCGTCCGGTTTTCGTAAGATGCAGACCGGTAACCCGGACCTGAAATGGGAATCCGACCGGCAGACCGATATCGGTCTGGACTTTGGTCTGTTTAACCAGCGGCTCTTTGGTTCTTTTGATTATTATCACCGCTTTACGGACGGGATGCTCTACAATCCGCCATATCCCGGCGTGCTGGGAGAAGGTGCCAATGAGTGGTACAACGGTGCCAGTATGGTGGACCGTGGCTTTGAGATTCAGCTCAGCTATAACAGTGACCCGCTGAAAAAGTTTAAATATACTATTACGGCCAATGTCAGCCATAACCATAACGAGATCGTCAGTGTGCCCAATACGGTACTGTATACCTATGGCGGAAGTGCCCTCAAAGGGGATAATATTATCGGTCATCCCTATCATTCTTATTACGGGTTTATTACAGAAGGACTTTTTACGACCCAGGATGAGGTGGACCAGGCGCCGGACCAGCCGGGCAAAGGACTGGGCCGCATCCGGTATAAAGACCTCTCCGGTCCGGACGGCGTACCGGACGGCAAGATCGATTATGATTATGACCGCACCTGGATCGGCAGCTGGGATCCGAAAGTAGAGTTCGGCCTTGGCTTTAATGCCAGCTATAAAAACTTCGACTTTGCCATGTTCTGGCAGGGTGTGGCCGGCAATACGGTCTCAAACGGATGGAAGACCTATAGCGATTTCTGGAACGTCTGGGTCCAGAGTGGATTTAATCACCCCACCCGGATTCTGGACGCCTGGTCACCTGCCAACCCGGATTCTAAAATTCCTGCCTTATCGCTGACCAATGCCAATGATGAGCTCAGGACCTCAACCTATTTTATGGAGTCCGGCAGTTACCTGAAACTCCGTAATATTCAACTGGGTTATTCTCTTCCGGCCAGCCTGACCTCTGCCATCGGGGTGGAGCGGGTGCATGTATTTTTGGTTGCCCTGAACCTGGTCAGTATTAAAAAGAGCTGGGGTGATAACGCCTTTACCGGTCCGGATCCGGAAACATTCACCGGTAACGACTACAGCAATCCCTATGTGATCCCGCGCAGTTTTAAGTTCGGGCTTGACGTCTCCTTTTAATGAACCGCAGTAATGAACAGAACAAATGCTGAAAGGCATTTTAAAATATAATGATTATGAAAAAGCTAATAAAAAAGATACTGATACCTGGTTTATATATGGCAGTATTCGCACTGGCGGCGACCGGCTGCCATAAGTTTTTAGATGTGAAACAGCAGGGCGCCGTTACACCGGAAGATGTCGAGACGCCGGAAAATGTGGACGGACTGGTGATCGCTGCCTATGCCTGGGTGGCGCATGAGGGCATTATCAATCAGAAAATGAGCCCCTGGCTGGCCGATATCAAATCCGATGATTCCTACAAGGGAGGCGGTGGCCTTTCTGATCAGACGCCCTGGTACCAGATGGAAGTGTTTTCCCTGGTAACGCCAAGTGTGGGCAATAATGACGGTATCTGGTTTGGGCAGTATGAGGGTGTGTCGCGTTGTAATGCGGCACTGACAGCCTTGAATAAACTGGACGCCGCCACCTATCCTGAAAAAGATACCCGTATTGCTGAAATGCGTTTTCTTAGAGGGGTGATGTTTTTGCAATTAAAAAAATGGTACCGGTGGATACCGTATTATGATGAAACGGTTCCCAAGGATTCTATCCCCAAGATCCCCAACCATCCGGACACGGCAACCAGTGATCTGTATATCTGGCAGCATATCTATAATGATTTTGCCCAGGCGGCTGAGGGGTTGCCTGAAACACAGTCAGAGCCCGGCCGGCCGACCAAGTATGCGGCACAGGCAGAAATGGCAACGGTCTTAATGTGGATGGCTTATGAAGAAGATGAAAATAATCAGGTGGTCAAGATTGGTAAAGACCGGTTGCAGCAGGCACTGGGCTTACTGGACGGCATTATTAATTCCGGTAAATATCACCTGAACGCTGATTTTGCGGATAATTTTGAATACACCATGGACAACCAGTCGCCGGAGTCGATCTGGGAATGGCAGTATACCCATGATGACGGTACCCCAAACGGCAACCTCAACGGCGGTACGCCGCTGAATGCCCCCTGGTGGCCGCCTTATTTTAGCTGCTGTGATTTTCACAAACCCAGCTATACGATGGTCAATGCATTCCGGGTAGATCAGGACGGCATTCCTTTGTTTGACGACTACAATGATGCCAACATTAAAAATAAGGATACCTACTTTGCCTCCAACCAGTGGGATCCCCGGATCGGCCACACGGTGGCCATTCCAGGGCTTCCCTGGAAATATCAGCAGGACCTGCTTTTTGACAGCAGCGGGTCCAGGGATCCGATTATTTATGGTTATTTTAGTTCTCTGAAAGAAAATGTGGAAGCGGGCAGTCCGGTGCTGGTCAACTTGTTCTGGATGTGGAATTCTAAAAATGAGACCGCTATCCGCTTTGACAGGGTTCTTTTACTGAAAGCGGAAGCGCTCATTCAGCTGGGCCGCTTTCAGGAAGCTTTACCGATCATTAACCAGATCCGGGCGCGGGCGGCAGCTAGCACCAGCCGGCTGAAGTTTGCCAGTGGTGATCCGACCTTGCCCTATAAAATTGAGCCTTATAAGGATGGGGTTAACTGTCACTGGACCCGGGATTTTGCCTGGAAAGCCCTTATCTGGGAAGACCGGCTGGAATTTGCCATGGAGGGTGAGCGCTGGTATGATATCGTGCGCTGGGGTATCGCTGATTCGGTGATGAACAGCTATTTTAGTAAGGAAACACCCAGAGCCAGATCCTGGATGAAAGACGGAAAGTTTACCAAGGGCCGGGATGAATACATGCCGATCCCACAGCCACAGATGAACTATTCCTATGGACTCTATAAACAAAATGTGGGCTATAATTAAAGTATTTTGGATGATGATTGGATATAGATGAAGAAGGCAGCGGTTGCCCTAAAGGCCTTCCCCGCCAAAAGGGTGACCGCCTGTCTTTATGCATCATTTCTATACGGTGCAGGCAGGCTTCCGGTTGCCATTTATCCAAACGAAGGGGAGTGCTTTCGCTTTATGACAGGCTATTAAAGGGCAGCAGTAGGTAATGTTGGTGAAGATAGGGTTTTAAGTATTCAATAATTATTTGCGTATGCGAGCTTATTTTTTGAGATATAGAAAATATTTGCGGCGCTTGCAGGGCTTCGGCCCCAGGTGCGCTGCAGTCTTGCTGGTTCTGGTACCGGTTGCGGTACTGCTGGCCAGTTTAGGCGGTTGTCACCAGAGACAAGGTAGCCGCCAGGATAACGACCTTGTTCTAGATACGGGCGGTAAGGCGTCTACTGATAAAGATCTGCCGATGGCGAATCTGCATGCCACGGCTCCGGGTAAGGTTGACGCTGGAAAGCAGCTCCCGGATACCCTGGACATCAGCTGGTACAGCCAGGATAAACGAAGGATTCCGCCTTTTAAGATCCGCCTGGTGGATGGTAAGGGGTATACGTACAAAGACCTGAAAAGAAACTTTCCGACGATACTGATCTATTTTCAGCCGGACTGTGAACACTGTCAGACTTTCGCTGCGGCGCTGGAAAAACGGTTGCCTGCACTGGCAGACAGGCAAATTATACTGATCAGTTTTGCCCATATTAATGCGGTGAGGGATTTTGACAGGCAGTATCATCTTTCCGGTTATCCTGAAGTAAAGATCGGTTCTGAAGGGTATACGTTTTTGGTCCAGAAATATTACCAGATTGAGCATTTTCCTTTTGTGGCCTGTTTTAATAGGGAAGGAAAACTGGTGCGGATTCTGAATCCCGGGCTGGAGCCGGCTGCTATGGCGGCTTTGCTTTGAGCAGAGGTCTGGAAGAGTTGCATTATGGAACACCGGGCAATTCCCCATCGGTGGTTTCACCCCGGATAAATCACAAATATACAAGACGATGAAAAATAAAACGAATCATACAAAAATAGGGAATGGGAAAATAAATAGTTCGCAAAAAAAAGCGGCTGCTGATCAGCCGCAGTCTAAACGGCGGGATTTTATCCGGCAGATCACTTTGGGTGGCATCGGTACCGCGCTTTTGCCCTGGAACAGCGTGCTGGCAGGCAGCGGCAGGGAAGCCGGAACTGCCCGCTCTGCCGCCTGGCCGGGGGCAGCGCCCGCCTCCCTGCCGGTTTTTAAAAAGGAGACCTTGCAGCACGTAGCCTTTCCTATCGGGGGGCTCGGTGCGGGGATGTTTTGTTTGGAAGGAATGGGGGCGATCTCTCATATGAGTGTGCGTAACCATCCCGATATATTTAATGAACCAGGCATGTTTGCCGCCGTTGCCGTTAAGCCAGCCAAAGACGGGGAAAAGGCGCCGCCTGTAGCCAGATTACTGGAAGGACCGGTACCGGAGTGGAAGATCTTTGGTCCCAGGGCTTCCGGACTGGGAGATGTGGGAAAGCTGTATGGGCTGCCCCGCTATAGAGAAGCCAGTTTTGAGAGCCGTTTTCCTTTTGCAAACGTGCAGCTGACTGATCCCGAAATGCCACTGAAAGTCCGGATCGAAGGCTGGAGTCCGTTTATCCCTACGGATCAGGATAACTCCGGTCTGCCGGCCGGCACCCTGGATTATCATCTGATGAATCCGGGCGACAGTCCGGTGGAAGCGGTGTTTTCTTTTCATAGCAGAAACTTTATGGCAGATAACAGAGACGTGGTGAACCTAATTGACGGGATGGAGAGGGGCTTTGTGCTCCGTCAGCAGGGTAAAGCGGACGCTCCGCATCTTCAGGGAGATTTTGCGGTGTTTACCGACGCTGAGAATGCCTTGATAGACCACTGCTGGTTCCGGGGTAACTGGTGGGATCCGCTGACTTCCACCTGGAATACGATCAGCAGCGGGGCCACCCGCGCAGCGGCCCCTGTTGAAAAAGAGGCACCGGGCGCTTCTATCTATGTGCCTGTGTCGCTGGCGCCCGGTGCCAGTAAACGCATCCGGATTCATTTGGCCTGGTACTGCCCGCATTCTACGCTCCGGATGGGAGAGCCGGATCCGGCGCTGCACCAGCAGAACTGTTTTGCGGCGGATGAAAATCAGGTGCTGACGGGGAAGCGTTCGCAGGAAAAGTTCTACCGGCCCTGGTATAGTGCCAGGTTTGCTGATCTCGGTGAAGTGGTCGGTTATTATAAAACGCACCTGGAGACGTTATATCAGCGTACGAAGCTTTTTAATAAAGCGCTGTACAGCTCCAGTTTGCCGCCTGAAGTGATGGAGGCGGTGACGGCGAATCTGTCGATTTTAAAATCGCCGACCGTGCTCCGGCAGTATGACGGCCGGCTCTGGTGCTGGGAGGGTTGTGAAGACCTCGTGGGCAGCTGTCACGGTTCCTGCACCCATGTCTGGAACTATGCACAGGCGACGGCGCATCTGTTTCCTGCCCTGGAAAGAACCCTGAGGGATACGGAGTTCTGCGAAAACCAGAACCCCGAGGGGCACCAGAATTTTCGGGCCAACATGCCCATCAGTCCGACGACACATGATTTTCATGCAGCGGCAGACGGGCAATTAGGCGGTATCATGAAGGTATACCGTGACTGGCGGATCAGTGGTGATGATAACTGGTTGCGCCATCATTACCCAAAGGTGAAAGCCAGTCTGGATTATTGTATCCGGACCTGGGATCCGGGCCTGAAGGGTAGGGTAGAAGAACCGCATCATAATACCTATGATATTGAATTTTGGGGCCCGGATGGAATGTGCACCAGTTTTTATCTGGGAGCGCTGTTGGCGATGACCCGTATGGGTACTTACCTGAAAGAAGAAGTGGCTAAATACCGGCAGCTCTATGATAAGGGACGGGCCTTTCTGGAAGAGGCCTTGTTCGACAGGGAATATTTTATCCAGCAAATTGAGTATAAACAGCTAAAGGCAGCAGATCCGACAAAGGTGAACTCCTTTGGAGGGGCTTATTCGCCGGAGGCGGTTGAGCTCCTGAAAAAAGAGGGACCGAAGTATCAGTACGGTAAGGGTTGCCTGAGCGACGGGATCCTGGGTGCCTGGATCGCCCAGATGTGCGGTCTGGGCGACATTGTAGATCCGGTTAAGGTGACCAGTCACCTGGAGGCGGTACATCAGTATAATTTAAGGGAGAGCCTATGGACGCACGCCAACCCGCAAAGGCCCGGTTTTGCATTGGGTGGCGATGGAGGGCTATTACTTTGCACCTGGCCAAAAGGAGGGAAGCTCTCGCTGCCTTTTGTCTATAGTAATGAGGTCTGGACGGGTATTGAATATCAGGTAGCCAGCCATTTGATGCTGATGGGTAAGGTGGACAAAGCTCTGGATATTATCCGTGCCTGCCGCGGCCGGTATAACGGACGGCTTCGTAATCCCTATGATGAATATGAATGCGGCCATTTTTATGGCCGGGCGCTGTCCAGTTATGGCCTTTTGCAGGGGCTCACCGGACTGCGCTTCGACAGCGTGGATCAGTCCTTATATGTTCACTCTCAGATCGGTGATTTTACCTGCTTTTTATCTACGGCCAGTGGATTTGGGACAGTGCGGCTGGAAAAAGGAAAGGTGAAGGTGCAGGTGGATTACGGGAAGATCGAGGTAAAGAAGATTTTTATTGACGGGAAACAGGTGGTGTGAGGATTATATGCATAGAAGCAGAATAGCGGAGTTGATAGATATTGAAAGAAAAAATATTAGAAGAAATGCATTTATGGAATTTATTGAATATGGAGTGCAATATGTATTTCCACAGTTATCAGGCGTTATAGCGTTCGGAATTGAGACAGCGCATTCTCACTCCTTTTATCAACAATATTTTTCATGCGACTTTCCCCATGTCTGCCTACCTTAGATGGAGATGCTCGTGGGCAGTCCATTGAGCCGCTACATAAAGGCGTTGTGAAAGCTTGTCTGCAAGCTCCCGTTTTATATAAATTATTGACAAGTATAGATATTTTAAGAGAGAAATGCTGGGCCATTGAAGAGCTTAAAAGATATATATTATGAGTCACAAAGAGAATCTTTTATGGATCAAAACGTGTAAAAGGGATAGGCTAGGGTCGAGTATCCCGTGAATTACTGTTTAGTTATAAAACAATGAGAATCTTCGTATCTTCGCCATATGTTACCCAAATACCCTATCGGCCTGCAGAGCTTCCGGGAAATCCGGGAAGGCGGTTATGTTTATATTGATAAGACTGAAATAATTCATCATTTGGTGGAGTCGGGGAAGTATTATTTCCTTAGCCGTCCTAGACGTTTCGGCAAAAGCCTACTTATTGATACAATTGAGGAGCTCTTTAGGGGTAGTAAAACGTTATTTGAAGGGTTATGGATTTATGATAATTGGAATTGGGAAACGACTCACCCTGTCATCCATTTTAGTTTTTCCAACTTGGGGGTCGGTACCTTAGGGCTTGAGGCTGCAATTCACCGTGGTATTCAGAATAACGCGGAACGGTTAGGCATACGTTTAAGTGATACCAGCTATGATCAACAATTCAGAGAATTGATAGAAAAAGTGTCTGTTAGGGGAAAAGTTGTCGTTTTGATCGATGAATATGACAAGCCAATTATTGACTTCTTAGACGCGCCTCGACAGATGGAAGCCAACAGAGGCGTTATGAAGAATTTTTATTCAATTCTTAAGGATAGTGATAAATATATTCGCTTTCTGATGATTACGGGCGTGACCCAATTTAGCCGCGTGAGTATATTCTCCGATTTGAATAACCTGCGTAACATTACTCTTTCACAGCAATATGGCGACATCGTAGGTATTACTCAAAAAGAGTTGGAAATGAACTTTAAGCAGGAAATCGCTGAACTTCAAAAGAATAATTCCTATATTCTTAAGCAGATTAAGGACTGGTATAATGGATATACCTGGGATATGAAGACCTGGGTTTATAACCCTTTTTCCTTGCTTAATTTTATGGCTGAACCCATCTTTGACAATTATTGGTATGAAACCGGAACGCCGACTTTCCTTTTTAAGCTACTTAAGAATGGTCAGTTTTATGATGTGGAAGGAATGAATATAGGACGTCTGGATTTATCTACTTTTGATATAAAAAATGCGGATCCGGGACCTCTATTATTCCAAACGGGCTATGTAACGCTTAAAGACATATCTGCCGATAACAAGATCCTTGAACTCGGATACCCGAATCTCGAAGTAAAAGAAAGCTTTTTAAACGGGTTATTGAGCACTTACCGGGAAATCTACCCCACCGGTTCGATGCCTGTTATTGATAAAGTAAAAACGGCATTAAAAAACGGAAACGTTGAGCAATTGATTTTGCAACTTAATAGCCTGATCGCCACGATTCCATACGACCATTGGAATGCAGGGTCCGAATCTATATTTACTGTTATCACTTATTTAACCTTCAAACTAGTTGGTATTGATGTTTACACCGAAGTACATAGTTCCAAAGGAAGATGTGACGTTCTTGTCAAAACTGACGCATATATCTATATAATCGAGCTTAAGCTGGATGGAGCTGCAGAAGAAGCCTTGACCCAGATTAAGTCTACAGGCTATTTGCAACCTTATGTAGCTGATCCCCGAAAGAAAATGGCCGTTGGGATCAGTTTTTCATCTCAGAAAAGAGCGGTCGCAGAGTACCATGTAGAGGCACAATAAAAAAGCTGAAAGCTGATGTTTTCGTCTGAATGTCTGTGCTTTTTTATAAGATAAGAGGTGCATAAGTGAAATGAGTCTGGACATCCCCGGATCAGACTATGTATTTACAAAGGCAGTACTTGTTTTTATTTTTGGTGGTTTGGTTGATGAGAATTTATTTAAGACGGGACAATAACATGATGAATTTAAATCTATTTTTCAAATAGTGCATCCATCGTTATTGAATTTTGAACCAGTCGTTTTGCGTAATTATTATTGGTTAAGCCGAATGCGGTAACAAATGTCAGAAACAACGCCTTTTTCGTTTTAGTTTGTTCTTTAAAAACTTCTTTCTTATTCTCAAGTTGCTCTGCATAGGCTTTCGTGATGGCAAACTCGGATTTTGAGAATTTTATCTCACAGAGACTGATGACAAAATCCTTTCGGTCGAATAATAAATCAATTTGAGCACCTTTGCCGTTGGCTGACTTAAAGTGCCATGTGGCTTCTTCTGTATAAATACTGCGAATGCCTAAAGATATTTTTATTTGTGGTATATGCTTTAAGCAAACTCTTTCAAATGCGATACCACTCCATATTTTCCATGACTCTTCAGTTGAAAGCGTTTCCCATATTTGGTCACCTGAACCCCGATGGCCCTCCATAAATTTCAGATAGAAGTGTGTAAATTCATCTGAAAGTTTATAAATTAAATCCTTTGATTTCCTATCATAAGATAACCATGTGGTTACAAATCCAGATTCTATCAATTCATCAAAGAGTAATGTTAGTGTACCTCCCGAAGATAGACCGGCTTTTTCAATGATATCTTTACGGGTAAGGCCGGAATTATTGTCTGCTAGAACCCTGATGATAGATAAATGTCGGCTGGCATCATCAAAAAGTGAATGATACAGATTATTGAATTCCCCGCTCAGAAATCCATCTTTGGTGAAGCATATTCTATTTATGGCTTGTTCCGGGCTTTCTCCTTTACGAATTTCTTTAAGATATTGAGGTATACCTCCCATTACCATATATATCTGCAATATTTGATAACGTACCATGTTTATATTATTTGCCAACAAGAATTCTTCGGTTTCTTTCAGGCTAAACGGTAGTAATCTGATTTTGCGTGTAATACGGTTATGTAGACCACCTTTATTGTTTACGACATTCTTTATCATCCAAGACGCGGCTGATCCGCAGATTATTACGACTAAGTTGTCCTGATCATTTGCCCAGCTGTTCCACCAATGATCAAATGCCTGAAGAAAGCCTGATTTCTGTGTATTCAGCCAGGGGAATTCGTCCAGAAAAACCACAGATCTTCCAATAACTAATTTGGGTGTCAGAAAGTTGGAAAGAAGGCTAAAAGCTTCTGACCAACTTTCCGGCACTCTGAATAATCTGGGATTACCAGCGGCATTACCTAAAGCTGTGCTGAATTGTGCTAATTGACTGCTTAGACTTGCATCTTTGGTTCCCACAAGCTGGAATAGTAATTTATCTTTAAAATATTTTCTGATAAGATAGGTTTTTCCAACACGCCTCCTGCCAAAAACGGCAATGAGTTCGGGGTGCCCAGAGTCAAAGGCCTCCTTGAGTAATTCCTGTTCCTTTATTCTGCCAATTAGATTTTTCATTTCAAATCAGTTATAATTTTCTAGGTTCTCGGCTCGAAGTTTTACATAAAACGGCACTTCTGGCTGAGTATATTGGTTTTATACTCAGCCAAAAGTATGTGAAAAACGCCACTTTTGGCTGAGTATAAAATAATAAAATGATAATCAGTAAGTTATGTGGATGTAGTGACGTAGAGGAACCGGTCAGCTGGAGCAAATTACGGGAGACGCTGACAGGATTTGGTACCAATTAAACTCATTGTACCAGTTTCCTATGGAATTTTGGACCACTTTCCTGTGGACATGCTCAGATAAGTAATGTCTGATCTTTCGTGGTTTAAGGTTGTTGACCTGGAACGCATCCCAGACTGGCGAATTTTTGCATTTCACTTTTATCTCCACCATGGAGATCGTAAAGGTCTTAACAGAATTCTACCGTTTTTGCGGTATTGTGAAAAGGTCTTAAATTCCAATTTGATTTTAGAGCCTCATATATTTCATAAAAAATCTAATATGGTGGCGTCTAATTTAACCAGGTTGGGTACACCTGCGTAACTTCCCTCCAGGTAATCTTTTTCAAATGACTGGTCTTTACGGATTCCTTTGTATTCGATCAATGTTTTTAAATTACTTCTTCCGTATTGATCTTTATTGACAAGTACAATTTGATCACGCCGTAACTTACTTCCTCTCATCAGACCAACATCGTGTGTTATCACAATTAATTGCGCATTATGAGGATTTGTTGTTTCTGAGTTGAAAATATTTAATATTTTCAATGTCAGGTTTGGGTGGAAGCTCGAATCAAATTCATCTATCAACAGTGTCTGCCCACTTTTTAAGGTTCTTAAAATAATTGCAGCTATACCCAATAGTTTGACACTGCCATTTGATTCCCATTTAAAGAAGTCATCCTGCTGTAACTGTTCTGCAGGTTTATTATCTTCACCATATGCCCGATGGTATGATATTAACGACTTTTGCTCATTTTTTTTTGTTTGAAAAAGAACCGAGGCAACGTCTTTTTCTTTGGATAAATATGGTAAATCTGCAAGTGAAAAATCATGTATGCCAGTGTCTGCATATTTTAAAAAGTTTTTCAATGCCTGCTTTTCTTTTGACTCTCCTTTTTCAATTATTTGTAATGCGAACTGCAGTCCGGCATTAAAATTCGTACCATCTACAATTGCTATTTTTAAAATCTCCTCTCTGATTTTTGAGAGCGTTTTATGTCCGTTAATAGCGACACTGGTTAAAAATAAGGCATCGGATCTAAAGATTTCATTAGTTTCGCTTTCCAGGAATTGCATGTAGGCGCTGTCCTTGGAAAAGTAGCTTTTATTATAAATTAGGTCCGTTTTCTTTCTAAAAAAGTATTGCTCTTCGGATTCTACATGGCTGGTTTCTGCGCGATAGAGCCATTCAGATTCTATCTTTTCATTCTTAATCTGAAATCCAAACCGGTAAAGGCTGTCTTCAAATGAAAATAACAGCTGAAACGTTATGGGGCGTTGATCGTCCTTAGCGTTTAAGAGAAATCGGTCGGCCCATATTTTTTTTGTTAAATTTTCGTGCGCGACGGAGCTTTTAACCATGATATTGAAGGCGCCGAAAGCCATAGCTATATTGCTCTTACCGCTTGCATTACTGCCGTATATAGCCTTTGTTCTAAGCATACGCAGTCCAAGTGAGGACTCAAAAACATTTCCCTCGTCCAGACCTTTGTCATTTTTTCTTTTGTGCGCGGCTCGCATGGAAAAAGTCTGCAGTTCTTTAAAAGACCGGTAATTCCCGAATTGAAAGTCTATTATCATCTCGCAAAGGTAATACATAAATTGTGAAAAAATCACAATTTATGTATTGCGCCCCACGTCTGTATGCATGGCCGTGTGGTTTGTATTTTTATTTCTCCGAGATTCTTGCCAAATCATTGTATATCATCGCGTGTTTTCATTCAATTATATCGTGATTAATATTAATATGTTCAAATCTGGACATGGATTGTTCGAATTCGGACATATTGATATATATTTATCTATGTAATTATCAGAAAATATGTTTTTTACTATGTGGTAAGGTACTTGTTGCGGTCAGAATAAACTCCAAGCCATGTTCGTCAGTTACTTCAGGGTCGCGTTTAGAAATCTACGCCGTAATAGAAATTATACGATTATCAATATCCTTGGGCTGGCAGTGGGTATTGCTGTTTGTCTGACTATATTTATCCTGATCCGGTTCCATACGGGTTTTGACGATTTTCACCCCAATAAAGACCGGATTTATCGTGTACTGACGAAGACGTCTCCAACCGGCGTAGCGGATATGATAACGAGCAGGGCTGTTCCATTTCCTTTGCCACGGGGCCTGAAGGCCGCTTTTCCAGATCTGGAACAGGTCGCCCCGGTGTATGCAAGCCATAATGATCAACTGCAGGTACTGAGTGCAGGTAACTTACCGGCAGGTAATTTTAGCGAAGAAAGCGGTGTATTTTACACCTCACCCTCTTTTTTTAAAATTTTTGATTTTCCCCTCCTTGCCGGATCATACAGTTCCTTGCAAGAACCCAATAATGTGCTGCTCACCAGAGAAACGGCTACCCGGTATTTCGGGGACTGGAAAAAGGCGATGGGGCGCGTCATTAAACTAACGGGATCTTATCGAATAGGAGCTGGGTTATTTCAGTCGCCTCCGGTAACACTGAAAGTCTCCGGCATACTGGCCACGATACCCTCCAATACGGATTTTCAGCTTAAACTGGTGATTGCCTACGGGACAGATTTTACAGGTGATAAAGTATATGGCTATCAGAACCCTGACTGGAGTCAGTCGGCGCCCGATTTTGGCTGCTATGTTCTGTTGCCCGAAGGCATGCAGGTCAAGGAATTTCAGCAGCGGCTGGATGTTTATGCCAGACAGGTACAGGCGCCTGAAAACAAGGACAGCTATATGCTGCAGCCCTTAAGCGCCATTCATTATGATACCCAGGCCGGTAATTATGTTGGCCAGACGGTCAGCCATAAATTAATCAGTGTACTATGGTTGATCGGGATCTTTATCCTGATCATTGCCTGTGTTAATTTTGTCAATCTGGCTACGGCAGCGTCCGTTAATCGCGCGAAAGAAATCGCCGTAAGAAAAGTGCTGGGCAGCAGTAAACGCAGCTTACAGTGGCAATTCATCATTGAAACGCTTATGGTCGTTACTGGTGCTGTTATCCTGGCTGCTTTAATTACCCTGATTTTAATGCCCGTCATCAGCCGGCTGCTGGCCCTGCCGCTTCACTTTAATGCCATCCGTGATCCGGCACTCTTATTATTTCTTTTGATTATTCTAATTGTCGTCACGCTTCTGGCGGGATTCTACCCATCTCTTATCTTGTCCAGGTTCAATCCTGTGCATGTGTTAAAAAGTAAATTTACCGTAAACGCACCAAAAAGGTTTTCTCTCAGAAGGGCCCTGGTGGTTTTTCAATTCATGATTGCACAGGTACTGATCATCGGGATGCTCGTCATCATAAAACAAACGCATTATTTTTTAAACCAGCCATTGGGTTTTGATAAAGAGGCGATCGTCAATGTGCCTTTCCGTCCTGATAGCACAGGCACAGATTTGACCGACTATCTGAGAAATCAACTATTGTCTAACAGTGGCATTCAAGCTGTCTCTTTTAGTTCCACGGCGCCCATGGAAAAAGATGATGACTTGTGGACGGGTTTCAGCCTGACGCGTTCACAAGATGAGGCGAACAGGGAGGCTATCGTCAAATTTGCCGATGAATCCTACGCGCCGACCTATGGGCTGCAACTCATCGCCGGGAGGAATTTAAAGCCCTCTGGCTATACACAGGAGTTTCTGGTGAATGAGACTTTGGTAAAGGCTTTAGGGTATCAACATCCGGCAGATATCCTGGGCAAAGAGCTGTCAATCTGGAACGGCGTGATCAAGTGCCCGGTAGTGGGTGTGCTGAAAGATTTTAACGACAGGACGTTGCGCGACAATCTGGCCCCTGTGGTGCTGACTACCAACAATACGATGTACCGCCAGGCTTCTATAAAACTGCGTCTGACGGATATCCCAGCTACACTGGGGTCAGTAAAACGTATTTGGGAAAAGACATTTCCTGATTTTGTCTATACATACAAATTTTTGGATGATAAAATAGCCGGGTTTTACCAACAAGAAGCGCAGCTTTCTCAGCTGTATAAGATCTTTGCGGCGATCGCTATATTTATAAGCTGCCTTGGCCTGTATGGTCTCGTTTCCTTTATTGCCGTGCAACGGGTAAAGGAAATAGGGATCCGTAAAGTATTCGGTGCCGGTACGGGAAGCATCGTTTATTTATTTTTAAAAGAATTTATTGCCCTTATTGTCATTGCCTTTGTCATTGCGGCGCCTGTCGCCTTTTACTTTGTGGAGCTGTGGTTACAGGAGTATGCCTATCGTGTCAGGATCAGCGGATTGATCTTTATTGCCAGCGGAACGGCGGCTATACTGATCGCGCTGATGGCGATGGGTATTCAGATATTGAAAGCTGCAAGGGCTAATCCGGTAAACTGTTTGAGAATGGATTAGAATTTTTGGAATATGTGATAATCTGGGCTAAATCTGGCTGCATCTTATTATGAAGTGCCACCTGGCTATTTTTCCGTATATTTATAAAAACAATGATCATGACAAGTGATAATATTACAGATAATCTGAAAGTTGTTTTCAGTTCCCATTTTCCCGTAGAGGTTCAGGGGGCCAAGAATTATTTAGAATCAGAGGGAGTACCCGCATTTTTATTCAACGAAATGGCCGGGCAGATATACGGAAATGCAGCGGACAAACCTAAAATACTGGTCAGGGAAACAGATGTTGAAAGAGCGCTTGCGGTCCTGAAAGAAGGTGGCTATACTTAAAAACATGAGTAAAATCGAGATTTTAGAAAAGACGGATTATTCCTTTATAAAGTTGTCAG
This sequence comes from Arachidicoccus terrestris, assembly GCF_020042345.1. NCBI lineage: Bacteria > Pseudomonadati > Bacteroidota > Chitinophagia > Chitinophagales > Chitinophagaceae > Arachidicoccus > Arachidicoccus terrestris. Next base: position 30,574 of record NZ_CP083387.1, on the reverse strand, counting down.
ACACTGAATTAAATTTTAGGGATAGGGTGGTCAGCGAAGCGAGATCTAATCTTTCTTTTTATCCCGATCGATGGCAACAGGGCTGCCAAACAGGTAAAACCATTTTTTACGCCAACCTTTTGCCAGTCTGACATCTCTATAGATGTCTTTCAGCTCATGAAAATTAAGATAGATAGGATTGAGCCGGTTGCCGATTTTAGTGGTCAGTCCATATACCGGCTTTTCTTCTTCCTTTTGGTAAGTGTTAAAGATCCGGTCCCAGAAGATGAAGGTCGCGGCGAAATTCTTATCCAGATACTTTTCCTGTGAGCCGTGATGGACCCTGTGATTGGACGGCGTCGCAAAAATGTATTCAAAGACGGGAGGTAACTTTTTTATATATTCCGTATGGACCCAAAACTGAAATAATACGCTGATCTGGCTAACGACGAAGAAGACCAGCGGATGGAAGCCGCATAATGCTACGGGTATAAAAAAAACGACCTTGATATTCTGAATCCAGCTGAGCCGGAACGATACCGTCAGGTTGTAGCTCTCGGCGGAATGGTGGACAACATGCGTAGACCACAAAAATCGCTGTGAATGGGAAAACCGGTGCGCCCAATAGCTGCAAAAATCGAACAGAATATAACAGGGAATCAGGGTCCACCAAGCCAGTGCCATCCGCCAGGGTAAAACATTATACAGCCAGACAAAAAAATACAGGAGCGAAACCTTAAGTAACAGATTGATTAAAACATTTCCTAAACCCACCAGTGTAGAGCCGATGCTCTCTCTTACTTTATAGAGCTTGTGGTTTTGGTACCAGGATACGCCCATTTCCAAAAGTGTGAAAAAAGCCATAAATGGTATCGCATAGACGATGAGGTTCGGTGCATTTTTCTTTAGGTGAAGGATTTGTTCGTAGGGAATTTGCGGTGCGGCGAATAGATCGCTGAAGGTGTTTAATATCATTATCAACAAATGTAACGGATTACCGGGGGAAAAGCAAGGCCCGAAATGTTAAACAAATTGCGGCTGAAAATTCACCAGGCTCTTTTGGCAGACAGTTTCTTGCTATACGACTTCTAATCAAGGGTGTAGCCTTTCTGTTAAATCGCAAAAGATGGCCGGATGCAGGTTTCTAACGCCCTTCCGCTGCAATTCCCGGTATTACGGATAGATGTTTTCTTGATACTTTCCCGGCTTGTTCACCCGAGTATATGGCTCATTTGCTTTGTGATGAAATGATGGCTATATTCTATAGCTGTATTGGGAGGCTGACAATACATAGTTGCTGCTTTCTTAAGTAAGCGCAAATTTTTCTACATGGATGCGGGGTTATTTTTTTAACCCAATTTGTCTACAGCCAGAGCATTGTATGGCTTAGGTTTCTTTTTGAGTACACCAAAAGCTGTTTAAGCCTGCGTTTTTTTTATTTCGGTAAAAAAACGTTAATGCAGATCAATCCTTTGTATCCGTTTGTTTAAGCGTTCTAGTCAATGTTTTGTATAACATCATAATATGGCAGGCCGCTCATCATCGCGGTGAGTAATGAAGGGTCCCCGGTATTGCATAATTTTTTGATGGGTCATCCAGTACAAGTACCCAATCATTTTGCGCACCGGTTGTCGGCGGAGTAAACCAGTGCATACTATCTTGGTGTATGGAAAAGGATTTGGTAACTTTCCCAATAGCGGGGTTATACCAGTAGATCTTGATTGTTTTTGACGGAATAAACGCCGTGTTGATTTCAATTTTGCGACCAACGGGTAAATAGATCATGGCATACGTGTTATCCGCATCCCGAAAAGCGGTAATATGATGGGCATCATCCGCACCCTGACCGCTGATGATCAGAGATTGATCCGGTACTCTTGTCACGGGTGGCCTCGAGAGGATCAGTTTTTTCAGAAACCCTGCCTGAAAAGCGCCCGGCCGGTCAAGGGCGTCGGTCCAATAGCGGTCAGCAGCATTAATTTTTTCATCCCCGGGCCCGTAGAACTGGAAAACAGAATTATGACCATAAGTGACACCACAGGCACCGCTGAACACGGAGCGATAGAGTTGCTTGCGCACATCATAAGCCCAGAAATAACCCTTTTTGGGGTCCCAGTTGACCGGATGATCCTCATAATTAGGTTCGCCGTCTATGACCGGTTTTGAAGGTTGCAGCGCATAGTCTTTCTGCACCATGTTCCACACTGGGAAATCGTGGATCCTGTGGCCAGACTGCATCATATTGATGTCTAAATAACTGCTGTCACTCAACCAGTATTTGGTAGAAGAAGCCTCTCCCCATGGATGGTAGGTGACGATGGCCTTACCGTCCGTACCATCCCGGATGCCACGGATCATGGCGCGCCAGACAGGGCGCCAATCTAAAGAATCGTTGAACGCCGGTCTGTCGCCACCCGCGATCCAGATGATATTCCAGGCATTTTTATACCGGTTACCTAGCCATTTGCCATACGTATAGGCGTTCAGGGTATCGAAGATTTCCGGGCCTGCTCCCCACATTTTAGTCACTTTGTCGCCCCAGGTAGGCAGCAGACCGATAAAAATATCACGGGCGGCGGCCAACGCTATCGTACTGTCAATCAGGGCAAAGTATTTCCCGTTTGGCCGGGCTGGGTCCAGGTCTTTTAATGGCAGTTCTCCATAACGGTTGGGTGTCCGTAGTCCATTTCGTTCGGATATAGCTACTGCCTGTATCAGGTTAAAGCCTTTTGCGGCGCGGTTATCAAGATAGGTCTTTATCTGTTTCAAATTGAGTTTGAAAAATAAATCCCATCCGGTATCTCCCAGCCAGAAAAAGGGCGTGCCGTCTTTAAATTGTAGAAAGTGGCCGTTAGGTGTGATTTGCAGCCGCTGATGCTTATGCTGCCCATAACCGGCAGAAAAGCTACAAAGAAGAATTATTATAACGAACCGCAACTGCTTCATCTTTTATTATGGATAGATTGATCATTCGTTTCCTGCTATCGGGTGCGCTGGCTGCAGCCGTTATAGCGCGTTGCTCATTTGGTAAGTTACAGAAAAATTCGCATGGCTGCAAATAATGCTGGGCAGCCCTTTGATCCACCTTTCACAAATATTTTCCGAATCTCCTTGTTTGTGTAGGAAGGTCATGTTGCGGAAAGAAGATGTGTATGCTGTTCAGCTCTGTTTGTTCATTCTTCAGGATCCATCCTCAAGTATTTAGATTGATGCCTTTTTAACGGTCATGCGCCCGCTATTAATTGTCACTTTCCTGGATTTCGGAAATGATTACTATCTTTAAGCATTGAGCATCAGGTTTAAAGATGTGTTCGACCGATTTTTCTAAAGCCCTCAGTTATTAGTGTTGAACCCAGAAGCGTAGAATCTCCTGCCATTGCTGATGGCTGTAGAATATGGATTTTACTATTCAGATAGCCTATTTGCATTTGCGGTATTTTACTGCCTGGATGGCACGCGCCTGCTTCCTGCAGGTATGGTGCCTATTAATATGGACAGAGCAATTGTTATAATAGAGCCTGTCCATCCGGGTTTAATGGTCATTAGTAAAATGATACCAAAGAAGATAGTGGTTCTGGTCTGAAGGGAATACCGAAGCGCGCGGCCATGTACTATCAACTGGTTTTCGGCCGGCCGGCTGGCGTTATTTTTTACAATATTTTTGATTTTTTTCATTCTCCTGCCTGTTACAATGCCGCCAATAGCGCCGATCAGTACCATGCTGATCAGTGCGACAGGAATCCAGGCAGTTTCTTTCCATACCGTGGCTGTCATGTACACACCTGTAATAAGCATCAGTGCCATGGACGCGCCTCCTAATTTACTTTGCTTGGCATAACCAGACAATGGATCTTTAAGACGGCTGATGTTCGTTTCTTTTCTCAGGAGACTGATGAAAAGCCATTCCATGGCCATGGTTGCAAAGAAAAGAAGGGCGCCGGTGACATGGAGGAAAATTGCAATTTTATATAGCATAAGTTGTCTTGTTTTTATTGATAGTGACTAATTGAGAGAAGAAGTTAGGTGCCTGTATACATTATTTTATTATAAAAGGGCAAGCGTTAATAACCGGTATGCGCTTGCCCTGCCTTTATTGCCCGGTCTGAACAATAGGTAATTGGCCATAAGGGATGGTATTCGTTAATTCGCGTGAACGGCAAACTGCCCTGGCTGGTAATCGCCTGCCGGCGTTTGGAAAGCTATATTGAAACGATTGTATAGATTGATGCTGTTAATTGTCAGGGTCAGGTCTACCAATTCTTTTTCTGAGAACTCTTGCAACGCCTGCTCATAAACTTCATCTGAAACCTGACCGTTTTCCAGTTTGGTGACTGCTTCTGCCCAGGCCAGGGCGGCCTGTTCACGTCCCGTGTACAGGCTGGTTTCTCTCCAGGCGCTCAACAGGTAGATACGTTGCTCCGTTTCTCCTTCAGCGCGCAAATCTTTTGTGTGCATATCCAGACAAAAGGCGCAACCGTTGAGTTGAGAGACCCTGGTTTCCACCAGGTGCAGTAGATTTTTTTCGAGAGAAGATTTTCCCAGATAGACTACAAGGCTTTGGAGGTCTTTAGATACATTGGAACGGTGTTCGAACAGGTTAATTCTCTTTTGCATAGTTATATTTTTTAGAGGTACATGGAATGTTTTCACTCTAATAATGTTTGAGTAGGCAGTAATTGGACATTTGGAGATAGAAAAATGATATTTTTTTTACCATACAATTGATGATGCTGTAGATCAGTGTGTTCTAATTGATGGGTGTTGCTGAATGCATATGGTGTCGGATGCCTGCACGACCTGGCGCCTTGGCCACACGGAGAACTTTCCAATGATTAGGTGTAGCCCCATTGTGTGTCCTTTGCTATTATTGGTTTAACGGGGCAATACCTATCTGGCGGGATATTTTTGGCCTTTCAAATAAAGGGCATGGTAAAAAGATTCGCAGCGTTATGTGCCAATCAAAGCGACACGGATCACCACTTCTGGACTTCCGCTGGCTCCCAATGCCGGTTAAAAAAAGGCTGCTAATAGATGTTTACTTTGAATTTATGGTTCTTGCAGGTATTTATTTGCGCTATTATAATACATAAAATGTGGATACAGTCCTTGTTTTAGACATTTCTAAACAGTTATTATCAGTGTAAAAATACTTTCCTCCGTTTCAATGATCAATTCACCGTTCATATTTTTGACCCGCCTTTGCATATTTATAATACCTCTTCCACCCATAACACGTGTGTTTATCGCTGCCGGGTTAAAGCTGTTTGTTATTTTTATTTTGATTCTGGCATCCGTTGATATGCTGACATTAATTTGAATGTTCGCACCATCCCCGTACTTTATGGCATTATTCACCCCTTCTTTAAACACTAGAAAGATATTCTGGCGAATGATCTGACTGACTTTTTTCTCTTTAGAGACATTGGTGATCGTCATATATACAGGAATATCAGATTCGGTTTGAAGTTGATATACATAGGTCTTCATCCGGATGGTCAGTTCTTCTATTGTGTCAAAGTGTGCATCAATTGACCAAACCATATCGCTGAGCATGGCGATGGCTTCCTGGCTGGTGTCACCAATATGTTGCAGCTTGGTGCGCTCCTCAGGCTCCTTTTCAAGTAGGGGCCTGATCATCTTATCAGCCTGTAAGTGCTGAGCCTGGTGCCATATTCTTGTCAGGGAACTGCCTATTTCATCGTGGAGATCCCCGGCAATCTTTGTGCGTAAGTTGCGCTCTTTGTTTTGTTGTTTCTGGCGTAGCCGTATGATCAGCAATAAAATCCCCGCAATGCCCAACAAAACGAGTATTTTGAACCAGAGCGTCTGATAATAAGCGGGCAGGATAATAATGGGTACCTCAAAAATCTCTGCCTGTTGGATCTTGCCGTTAATATTATGGGTTAACTGCAGCGTATAATTGCCGGGAGGCATTTTATTGAACGTGATTTCCCGGTGAGCACCAATATCGATCCAGTTATCTTTTGGACCGAGCCTGTAGTAATAGGGCGTTTTTTTATTTTGTGTTTCCGGATTATCAAAAGTGATAGAGAAGTAACGCGTATTGGCAGGAATCCTGATCTGGCAGCTGTCAGACGGCAGATAGGCGAGGCGGTAAGAGGTGGTTATTTGATTGTTCTTGTCTGCAATTATCAGTTTGTTGATATGAATAGGCAGGGGAGCGGTTTGCTTTGCCTGGCGGGCCCTGTTTGTGTTCCAGCAGATAATGCCATTGATTGTGCCCAGGTAGATATCCTGACCATTTGTAAATGAAGCCGCCTGATTAAACTCATCGGAATGCATGCCGTCGGAACTTTGATAGTTTACCACACTGCTGTCTTTTAAATCAATAATATTCAATCCCCTATTCGTACCTATCAGGATATGGCTCCCAGTTTTTGCGATGGAAAAAACGGTATGGCTGGTAAGTTTGGAATTTAGCCATTCCATATAATTGATTTTGCCCAAGTAGTCCACGGCCAATACGCCGAGTCCGCTCGTGGCTACCCATATTTGATCATCCACCACGGCAAAACCATGAACTTTCGACTGTTTGATGTCCGCCGAAATGCTGTCCGCAAATAAATAACGGGTTTGTCCGGTTTGTGAATTTGTCAAAAAAGCACCGGCGTCCGTGCCCACGATAAATGTAGTGAAAAGAGGATTATTTCTGTAGGGATAGGGGGTTATGGCATTTATTTTTACGGCCTGCATGTTTTGGGCCGAAGAATTGGAGAACACCGGGTACAGTTTTTTACCTATAGGGTCCACCAGGTGTAAACCGCGCGTGGTTCCCTCGAGGACTAAATGCGGGTTTACCCGGCTTAGGACCGTAACAAATTTACTTTGATAAACGCTGGCTTTTCGGGCAAGACTTAGCTGGCGACCTATATACGTCAGTTTATTGACGGAAGGCTGATACCAGCAAAGGCCAGCACCTTCCGACCCGATCAGCAAGCTGTCTTTACTCCAGGGAAGGATTGAATAGACATAGATCGTCTGCAATGGCTTGACGGCTCCTGTTCGTCTGTTGTAGCGTAAAAGATATTTTTGGTAAGAACCAATATAGACACTGTCGCCTGCGCCATAAATGGCCCGGATACTGTTGATGTTGTCCTCACTATAAAGTCGCATGTCAAAGGGCAGAAAACCGGCATGAATGGAAGTAAGTCCGCCCCCGGAACTGATATAGACGGTCCTGGCTGACGGTTGGAAGGAGACGCTGTGGATGTGTTCTCCAGGATACCTGGCCAGGTACGGCTGTGCGTTGCGCAACCATTTGCCGCTTCCAAAGTCATACATGAAAACATACCGGTTCAGGCCCTTACCCATCGTGACAATGCCGGGTTGCCCTCCGGGTACGCAAAATAACAGTGAATAATTATTCTCTTGCACGCTGTCCGGTAAAGGGACAGGACGGATGAACTTCGAACAGTCGATTGGAAAAGCGTTACTGGCATGGGCTTTTTTTTCTTTATATATCGCATTGATGTCAGAACGAAAGATGCCCTTATCTTTCACGGCGAATAAGCATTTACCGGAACTGTCATAGCAAATATTGGTAATACCGTTGGAACCGATCGCTTCGAATTTGTAACAAACAGGCTTTTCATAGCCCTTATGCGTCTTGCCGATGCTGGCCAATATTCCATCGCCGGTCGTTACCCACAACTGCCCTTTGACAGGCTCCTGTATATTTTCAATGGTTGGCTCAGGGACCGGCGGTCCGGTAGGTTCAAATGCGATTTTCCCGATGCCCAGGTCCGCGATCTGAAGCAGGCTATCGGCATCGGCCCGAAGCAGTTTCCCACTTTGCGTACCAAAATAAACTTCATTATTGCCAAGGCAGCTGATAGCTGTTATCTTTCTATCGTGCGGATTTAAGGAATTCAGATAGGCGGTACTTAGTTTTAAAGGAGAAATAGACCATTTTTTTAAATCAAATCTGGCAGCACCGTCGGTAAAACCTATCCAGAGGTGCCCCTGATGATCAGTGCTAAGGGCTGTAATGGACAGCCTTGGCAAGGCAGGCGTTGTGCCAATGCCGAAATGCAGCAACTCGGTTCCGTCGTAACGGTAGAGGCCGCTTTCGGTCACGAACCACACCAAGCCGCTCTCATCGCGCAGCGCCATCTGAATGTTGTTGTCGGCGACGTGTTTCGGTAAATGAATGGCATTAATCGCTAAGTAGCTTTTCTGAGCCTGGCTGCCCACAGGATAGCTCCAGAACCAACATAGCAGTAAGCAATAAATTGCTTTATTCATCAGTTTGGGTATTTGAAGTATTTGATTGTCAAATATATAGTATTTTCCTAGATTATTTGTCATTGTGAATCAAAGAAGCGGCGTAACGGGCGCTATATTGGATTTTTTGTTGCTGCCATGACGCGCAGGCAAGTCGAATACAGACTGATTATGCCAGTGTTTTACGTGGTGCCGGGGGTGTCGTTTGGGAAGGCAGCGGCCGTTTACGGATTCAAAAATTTTTTTTGTGCCATCCCTCGACAGGGGGATATTTAATTCATTTACGGGTTGTAATTTAGCCAAATGATAAAATTAGGTATTATTGAAGATGATGGGATGATCCGGACCTCTCTGGTGAATTACTTTGCCACAGAGGCGGGATTTGAGGTATTGCTGTCGGCCGGGTCGGTGGAGGATTTTATGCTTAGCTGGGAGGACCACCTTTACTTTGATATTATTTTATCCGATATCGGGCTGCCCGGCGCGTCGGGCATTGAAGGGCTAAGCCTGATTAAAAAAAGAGCGCCTAAATGTCAGATTTTGATGTTATCCGTCTATAATGATACAGAACGTATCTTTCAGGCGCTTTGCGCCGGTGCGTCCGGTTATGTCTCCAAGCAAACGGCTTTTGTAAAAATTAAAGAAGCCTTAAACAGTATTTATAACGGCGGGGCATTTATGTCACCGGACATCGCCAAAAAGGTCACCGATTATTTTAGTCCTTCCTATTCAACTAAAATCCAGGATCCGCTCACACAAAGAGAGCAGCAGGTCCTTCACGCCATCGAGGAGGGGCTGACAAACAAAGTAATCGCAGAACGTCTCAATATCTCCGTTGAAACCGTGAAATCGCACGTGAAAAAGATATACCTTAAACTGGAAGTCAATAACCGGCTGGATATTGTCAGGGGAAAATACCGATCAACCTGATTTGCCTGGAAGTTTACATAGTGATTTTTTTAATAGCAACATCCCCCGTCAGGGGGATGTTTCTCTAGTTTGGCCTTTTTCTAGATAAGGCAAAAAAAAATAGCAATTTAGTTGGTTATATTGCTATTTTTTGTGATCTTTATATCTAGTTAAACGACTAGATATGGGATATCCAACTAAAATTCAGATAATAAAAAGAGCAAAGAGTGAGCAATGGTATGTAAATTTTCCAGCTGCCGTGGCTCAGGCAATAGAATTTAAGCAAGGAGAGATTGTTGAGTGGGTGATAGATGATCACCAGCGCCTAGTACTTCAGCGTAGTGATGAATCCGTAAAAGATCTTAAAAAAAAACTCCCCAAAAAGAAGGAGTAGTTGCTTGCTTTAATGAATTATTCGATAGATGTATAACAGCTTTCAAGCAATCCAGAACTTTTCAGAGAGCTCGCGATTTGTCTCACGGAGTTATTTCATGTATTGGACGTTGTACGATAACAGGGATGTTAACAGCAAGTGGGAATCAGTTTAAGGACTGGAGTGCGGCCTATCGAATATTTAAGGGTGAAAGAATGGATATGAATGCAATTTTTTCTGAAGTTAGAAAGGAGGTCGTGTATCAAAATAGAAAGAAAGGCGATTTTATTTATGCACACATGGACGATACCCTGTTAAGGAAGAGAGGGAAGAAAATATCAGGGACCGGATGGCTAAGGGATCCACTTGGCCCCCCGTTTTGTAATAATTTCATTTGGGGCCAACGATTTGTTCAACTCTCTTTATCGCTCATTGAAAAAGACCTCTGCGGTCCATCAAGGGCCATCCCGGTAGACTTCAAACATTGTCCTCCCACCAAGAAGCCGTCAAAAAATGCGACCGACCAGGAAGTAGCACTATACCGGGAAAGACAGAAGAAAGAAAAAATGAGCGAAGTAGGCGTCCAGCGTGTCATAGCCTTGAGAAAGTGCTTAGATGACGATGGCTATAAAAATAAAAAACTTATCCTGAGCGTGGACGGCAGTTACACGAATGGAACTGTTTTAAGGCAACTTCCAGAAAATGTAGAACTCATTGGCCGCATAAGGAAGGATTCAAAAATTTATGCTCTACCAGAAGAGCAACAATCAGGAAAGGGACGTAAACGATATTATGGAGAAGAGCTCCCCACACCAGAACAAATCCGACAAAGCGATGACTATCCTTATCAGCAGGTTGAAGCATGGGCTGCAGGAAAGATGCGTACATTCAATGTGAAAGTTGTAAAAGATATACGCTGGCGAAAATCAGGTAAGAGAGACTTAATGCTGATCATTATCAGGCCAGTTTCCTATAGGCTCACCAAAAAATCAAAATTACTGTATCGTGCTCCCGCCTATTTAATATCAACCAATCAAGAGATAGATATTTTCCTGCAGGTCCAGGCTTATATTAGAAGATGGGAGATAGAAGTCGGCTTTAGAGATCAGAAAACATTAATGGGATGTGGTCAGGCACAAATCCGGGAAAAAACTGCGGTAGCAAAAGTTCCGGCATTTGTATCCGCATGTTATGCTATGATGATACTGGCATCGCACAAACAGCAGCAGTCCAAATCAAAAAAACAACTCCCTGGGCCTAAATGGTACGTAAATATTAAAAAGCAAAGGGTTACTACTGGTGATATTATAAATAGATGTAGAGTTGAAAATTGGGCGCAAAGTGTAAATATTAATTTTTCCGACTTCGTGAACATTGAAAAAAAATTATCGAAGTGCGAAAAAATGGCAAATCCCTCATTTTCCTCCTTCTTTTATGCCAGAAATTAGCCAAACTAAAGCAACATCCCCCGTCAGGGGGATGTTTATTTTATGTCAGTGACTGATCTTTGTAGCTGTTTTATGGCGGCTAGGCAAATGATTGCCTAAGTGAAGTGGGTAACGACGCTGCCCTCTTGCAAATAAGCCTGCCGGACAAGCGGCTTAGCTGCTTCTGTTGGGATTTTATCACACTTAATTTTTGCTTTTAGTATCAATAATTTGAACAATAAAATGGACCGATTTTTCTCTTTTAGTTGTGTGTGACATCCTTCCGGGATGCATTTTGTTATAACGAAGTATACTAATTGCGATTTATTAAAATATAAAAACGGGAAAATGAAAAGAAGTTTACAGTGTATGTTACTGACCATCTGGTGTATCTGTCTGCTTCAGACGACCGTCGCATCAGCAAGTCCATTCGGAGGCAGGGCCGCTGCCGTTGAAACAGGGGAGCAGGAAAATATACCTGGTACACCCAGAGTTGTCTATGTGGATCAGCAGGTAGCTGTAAGTGGAGACGGGTCCAGCTGGGCACTGGCCTATAAGACACTTAGCGACGCACTGGCTGACGCCGCCGGGTCGCTGACAACTGACAGTATTTTGGTTGCTGTCGGCACTTATTATCCGACAGGGCAACAGACAGGAACCGACCGTGACAGTTCTTTTCTGCTATTACGTAGCGGTATTAAAATCTATGGTGGCTACCCCTCCGGCGGCGGTCTACGGGATACGGCTTTGAACGCTACCGTGCTGAGTGGCAATATAGGAGATCCTGATAATGTTGATGACAATAGCGTGCATGTGCTGGTTGTGGCAGGTGTGGGCCTGAGTGCCGACAGTATCGTCCTGGACGGGCTCAGCTTTAATGACGCTGCCGGCAGCGCCGTTGCCGGTTCCACTAAAACATATAACGGCGTGGCAGTCTTGAGGCCCGGTGGTGGCGGCGTAAATTGCTCGGTCAATGCCAATGAAAATATTGTATTCAGAAACTGTAGCTTTTCTAAAAATGTCCTCCATACCGGTATTGGTGGCGCAGGCATGTATATTACCGCCGCTTCACCGCTGATCACAAATTGCACCTTTGTTAATAATTCGGGCAGTGGAAACGCCGGAGGGATCTTTGTTGACAATGCTTCACCGATAATTAACCACTGCACCTTTGAAGATAATAGTATCGCGGGCCGTGGTGGCGGCATCTATAATTACAACAATGCGGCGCCCATGATCATTAACTGTAATTTTACCGGAAACGTAACCAGTGAAACAAGGGGCAGTGCCATATATAACAACAACTCATCCCCCAGCATTATTAACTGTACTTTTTCCGATAATCTTATTAATAACTTTAACCTGACAAATTCCGGTGGCACGATATATAACCTATCCAGTTCACCCGTTATTACCTTGTGTAAATTCACAAGCAATGAATGTTATGGTCTGGGGGGAGCAGGCATATTGAACTACAATTCTTCACCTGTAATCACCAGCTGTCTGTTTGCCGGAAATGCTTCCAGCAACCCCAATGGAAACGGAGGGGGGATTAATAATCTGGGCGGGTCTTCTCCTACGATAGTCAATTGTTTATTTTCAGGTAATTATGCAGGACGCGGCGGGGGTGCGTTATATAACAATAGCTCGACTTATACCATGATAAATTGTACGATTGCCCGTAACTACTGTGGTGTCGGGGGCGCTATTTTTGATGAGAATGCAGCGACGGATCCCGTGATAAAAAATTGCATCATTTGGGGAAATGATGCCATCGCTGATCCGGGTATATATACCGACGGTTCGACACTATCCTTTGCCTACAGTGATGTTCAGTCCCTGGCCTCTGGCTCCAATGGGAATATCAATGCAGATCCGTTGTTTGTTGATGCGCCTCCGGCAACGCACTTTTCCAATGTCGACGGTGATTACCACCTGCAATCCGGCTCCCCGGCAATCAATGCCGGAAACAACGCATTCAACAGTGAGCTGACGGATATTGACATTAAGCCCAGGGTATTTGACGCAATCATTGATATGGGGGCCTATGAATTCCAGGAGTCACTCTTACCGGTAACGCTTGTACGCTTCGGCGGTGTGCTCCAAAATGGCAGGGCACGTTTAGAGTGGCAGACTGGCGTTGAAACAGCCTTCAGCCGCTTTGAATTAGTAAAATCCAGTGATGGAACTACGTTTTCCAAAGTAGCAACTATTCTGCCGACAGGGAGCAACAGCGAATACAGTTATGAATTGATACAGTCAGAGGCGCGCGCGTATTACCGTTTGAAATTGACGGATGCTAACGGCAAGCATAAATATAGTGATATTGTAATGCTTATCCAGAAGCGTGGCAATAACCTGGCCGTTTACCCCAATCCGGCTACGGATCATATCAAAGTTCAGGTGCCTGTGGCCGGGACCCTGTATATTTTCGATGCGGCAGGAAGGCTTGTGAAGCAGCAGGCATGTAGTAAAGGCTCCAACAGAGTTTCTATTGCCGGTCTAAGTACTGGTATTTATTATGTGCAGGTGGGAGAAAAAAGAGCAAGCTTTGTAAAAAACAGGTAAGGAGGAGTAAATGCAGGCCGGGATGTAAACAGTTTCTGAAGTTTGAACCGCTAATTGGCAGGAATTACAGGGCGACCACAAAATGCAGCTAAAGTAATTATATTGAATTTTTTTTTGCCAGAGAAAATGGCCCGATCAAACGTCCGCTCACGGTCCCGTCAAACCAAACTGGGCTGCCGCCGGAATGGTAAAAGTTGCATTGCTTTAAATTACCGGGTATTAGAGGCATCCCGAAATGAAATCCATAACGCAATCGACGGCGCGCTTTCTCTGGTATCTTCTTTCACGCGCTTCAAATGACGGGATTGTACGTCTACTCGTGACTGGGATATGCAAAAGGATTGTAGAAATCGCTCAGGCAGGCTAGTCGTTATGAGACGCTTTTTATGAACCAAACGGACACCGAGGCTGGGGAAAAGAACCGGATAAACTACCGGAGTCATAACCAATCAATGAGCATATGAAACAGCTTGTGATAGGTCTTTTGAGCGCATTGTTGTCTGCGTTCAACCTATGAAAATATGCTGTCATGTAGGAATTGATAGAAGTGATGATGTAAAACGCTCTGTGTCGCTGACAAGCGACGGTATTTTTCTCAAAAATGACCTCCTAACGCATCAACAGTTTATGACGGTTACAACAAATGGATTAAAGTTCAAAGATCGAATGTAGACAGGAGCACGTATAGATCCCAGACGGTGCGGGCCTGCTTGAACAATTTAGATATAAAAGCTTTAAAGGATGGTGTATATTTTATGATATGAACGATGAGGAAATTTGATTTATCAAACAATAGTTTTCTGGTGCCGGATGCGCCGTCTACTACATGTTGTTTGCAGAAATCGCCTTTGACAAATAAAGAAGTGCGCTAATTGCTATTTATTTTAATTTTTAAAAACTGAAATATGAAAAGAACTGTACTGTTTATCCTATGTACCGCCTGGTGTATCCTTCATCTTCAGGCGATAGCCGCATCCGCTCATCCAATTGGGGACGGAACGGATAGTGAATTTGGCTACACAGGTGTTTTAACTGAACGTGGAAATGCCTGCGCCGGAACTGGTATGTCAAATATGCGTGGCGCTGCTTTCTCTTTTGAGGGAGTATCTGCTGTAAACCATCTTGATTATACGTCAACAGGGTTTACGGCTGCCGCCACCGGCCGCCGATTGACGGTCGCTCCAACGAAGCAGTTAGTAGCAGAGCGTCGAATTATGGCCGCTGTTGAAACAGAGAAGCAAGGAGATATTCCCGGTACACCCAGAGTGGTCTATGTGGATCAGCAGGTAGCCGTAAGTGGAGACGGGTCCAGCTGGGCACTGGCCTATAAGACACTTAGCGACGCACTGGAGAATGCCGCCGGGTCGCTGACAACTGACAGTATTTTGGTCGCTGCAGGCACTTATTACCCGACAGGGCAGCAGACAGGAACCGACCGTGACAGTGCTTTTCTGATATTACGTAGCGGTATCAAAATCTATGGCGGCTATCCCACCGGCGGCGGTGTAAGAGATACGGCTGCGAACGCTACCGTGCTGAGTGGTAATATAGGAGATCCTGATAATATTGATGACAATAGTGTGCATGTGCTGGTTGTGGCAGGTGTGGGCCTGAGTGCCGACAGTATCGTTCTGGACGGGCTCAGCTTTAATGACGCTGCGGGCAGTGCCACAGACAGTTATGTCACCTATAACGGGATTTCTGTTTTTAGGCCCGCGGGTGGCGGCGTGAATTGCTCCTTCAATGCCAATGAAAACATTGTATTCAGAAACTGTACCTTTTCGAAAAATGTCATGCATTCGGCTATTGGAGGGGCAGGTATGTATATTACCGGCACTTCGCCGCTGATCACAAATTGCACTTTTGCTAATAATTCCGGCAGTGGCAGTGGCGGAGGAATTTTTGTTGATTATGCTTCACCGGTAATTGATCATTGTATGTTTGCAGACAATAGTATTCAAGGCAGCGGCGGAGCCATCTTTAATTATGACGGTTCTAATTCGGTGATCAGCAATTGTACTTTTGAAAGAAATTCCAGCAGCGGTACCGGAGGAGCAGCCATTTTCAACATTAGTTCAACGCCTGTTATCATCCATTGCAATTTTATAGAAAATCATTTGGCCAACTTTTCCACGACAAATACTGGCGGGGCCGGTATCTATAACCAATCCTGTTCGCCCGTGATTACACAGTGTACGTTTACCGGTAACGTAAGCAACGGCCAGGGCGGTGGAGGCATACTGAACTACGCGGCTTCGCCGGTAATAACCAGCTGTCTGTTCTCCGGCAATTTAGCTGCTAATTCAGCCGGCAATGGCGCAGCGGTCAATAATCTGGCGGGCTCGTCCCCTGTGATTATAAATAGTGTTTTTTCCGGGAACTATGCAGGCAGGAATGGGGGCGCGCTGTATAACAATGCTTCCACCTATACGGTGACCAACTGTACCATTTCGGGTAATTTCTGTGCTACCGGAGGCGGTATTTATAATGCCAGTGCGACCTCAGCCCCAGTGATCCAGAATACTATTATCTGGGGGAACCGCGGTGACGTCTATCCCGATATCTATACGGAAGGTACGGCGCTTTCCATTGCCTATTGTGACATTCAGTCCCTGCCGGGTGGAACGGATGGTAATATCAGTGCAGACCCGTTATTTGTAGACGGGCCGGCGCCTAATCCTTTTGCTTTTGTCGGCGGGGATTATAATCTGCAGCCCGGTTCCCCGGCATTGAATGCCGGAAACACGGCATTCAATGCGACGGCGACGGATATCGCCGGTAATCCCAGGGTATTTGGTGCGGCCATTGATATGGGCGCCTACGAATCCCAGCAGGCACCCTTGCCGGTTACACTGATCCATTTCAGTGGTGTGCTTCAACATGGCTTGGCAAAACTACAGTGGCAAACGGGTGTTGAAGCGGGCTTTAGCCGCTTTGAATTAGAAAAATCCAGCGACGGCTCTACTTTTACCAAGGTAGCTACAGTTATGCCCAAAGGAAGCAACAGTAGTTACAACTACGCTTTGCCACAGACAGATGCCAGAGTTTATTACCGGTTGAAAATGATTGACAATAACGCAAAGTGGGGATATGGTGACATCCTGACACTGACTCAGGCTGTTCAAGACAAACTCATTGTGTATCCCAATCCGGCTACGGATCATATCGATGTCCAGGCGCCTGCAGGAGGTACCCTGTATATTTTCGACGCAGGTGGAAGGTTAGTGAAGCAACATGCCTGTAGGAAAGGCGCCAACAGCATTTCTATTACCGGCTTAAGTGCAGGTGTCTATTATGTGCAGTTGGGAAAAGAGAAGATGCGTTTTATCAAAAGCAGGTAAAAATGAGGGCTGTTGACTGTTCGATAATGGGTTGGTTAAATCAGCCTAATAGGGGATGGCTGTGGCGTATTAATACTTGTTATTATATATTAGAATCGCTTTCAGGAGCCGGTTTTTCTTCGCATTTTTTAATGCTTTAGGGTTGTCCTGCACCATTTGTATAATATTGCCCTGATTGATCTTTACGGGGTGAGTGAGCGTGTCTTTTTGGACATAAGAAATATAGGTGGTTTCCCATTCCGGTACAACGGAAAATGTCTTAATCTTGTCTTTGCTCACCTGGAAGATCCAGGAAGTGTCTCCGGTGGTGGGTCGGCCGACCATGGTATCGCCTTGCCTTCTTATGATATAGATTTCTTTGGTATCTTTTGGAAAAAATCTCTTAAATCCGCCATTTTCCCGGTATCTCAGATAGGAGCGGCCGTTGTTGAGTTGCATCTTGGTTTTGCCAGTATAAGTTGTGCCATTTTTTAATACCACCGTATACGCATGGCGACGCAGTGGAATATGACCTTGATAGGTGATCGGAATAAGATCGATGGCTCTTTGCGCAATAAGTTGCCTGTCCATTTGGGCTCGAACGGCGCTCATCGCAGGTCCAGGGGGCTGTCCCTGTGCTTTTGCGATTAAATAAATCGACAGAGAGAAAATTAGTAAAAGCCGCTTATAGACGGTGAGGGGTTTGGTCAGTGTGCTGGTTTTGTATATTGAGTAGCGCATGTTTTGGGTGGCATTTTTTGATAAAGCAATCTAGTAAGTATAGTTGAATAATTTCATTTTGCCGTCCGAAAAATTTATGCGCCATGTATCCGCCAATTGATATTGAAGATTGTTGAACACAGAGCAACCGGTCGCGTGCTTTTTACGCTAATCAGCGATTCGGGAAGGTTTTCAAAATGGCCGTAATCAGCCCGTAATGGACTGTTGCAAATTGATCCGCCTTTAGCCTCAAAACTGATTCAAATTTGAATTACCTTCGACTGATCCAAAATAGCGGGTATTTCAGTGGACAAAAAGCAAATAGATAAACATGCGCCTTTTCTGCAGTTATTAAAGCAGGGCGATGCGACGGGGCTGCGCCATTTCTATGGCGTTTTTTATCAGCCTATGTGCTTCTATTTGGAGAAAATGCAGCTGGACCCCTTTATTATTGAAGAGATCGTGCAGGACGTGTTCTTAAAATTATGGGAGAAGCGGACTGATTTTGATCATGTGCTCCGTCTCAGAGGGTTTTTATATACCTGTTGCAGAAACGCCGCACTGAATCACATTGAAAAGGAAAAGCGAACGGGGGCGATATGTATCAGTATATCCGTAATAAAGACGAGGCGGCTTTTAAAAACGGGCTGGCCTATTTTGATCATATTGACAGCCGAGACTATACGGTAGAGGCAGCCATGTACCGGGCTGAAGGGGCAGGTACCAATGAGACAGCAGCGATGTTTAAGCAAGTGACGGATGGGCTGAGAAAAGGCGTGTTGAAAGACGAGGATGGGAAACTCAGTTACTTTGCCGGAAGGTTCGGCAATAAAGGACTGGGGGTATTTAACCCCTCTAAGCTGGAGCAATGTTATGTCCTGGCGAGGCAAGCGGTGGAACTTAATTCTGATAGTTATTCCAATCAGGGTACTTTCGCTGAAATCTGTACCAGCCTCAATAAAAAGAAAGCAGCGGTTCAGGCGGCTAGAGCCGCTCGAAAACTGGCCGACCCTGAAACTTCGAAAGCCCAAAACTAGCGGATAAACTGCTGGCAAGAAAGGAAGCGATGCCATAGCAGATGAGCGTCAAAGGCTTTTTTGTATAATCGGTTAATTGCTCCCAGCCAGCTATACAAAGAAGCTTTTTTATTTATAGTAAAATTTTTATTAAATCATATATTTTATTATAAATCAATTATTTAATAAATAATATTATTATTGAAATCAATGTATATGAAATTCGTTTAATCTACAATATTGGTCGTAGTCGGCATACTTTCCTGTCTCACTGGCTCTGGGCAGGGAACGGTGAATGCGAAAGCGACACAAACGCCTATGACATTGAATAAGATTCAGATTTTTGGTCAGCACGTTCCGGACACGGCAACCTTGTATGTACGGTATATTACTGGAAAAGAAATTGACACTGGATCTGATTCATTTTCAAAAAAATAAGGCTGGATATCGGGCAATGAAAACCGAACCCAGCCTTATTATGCTGTTTTTGGGCAGAGACGGGGCTGGTTTTAATGCCCCTGAAAGAACGCTGCCCACGGAAAAAGATTAATTTTTATGCGGATCCAAAGAAGAGGGGGTGCCAGTATTCGCTTTACTAGGCCCATTAGAGATGCAAAAGTAAGATCTGGAAAGGCAGTTTCGACAGTATAGTGGTTAGCTAAAGAGCTAGGATGATCAGCTGGAAATTCTTTTTAAGGAAAGAGGTAGGCTATATCAGCCTAAAAAGGGTGACAGGGATGAAGCGGCTATTGGTAGGATTGCGGCTGCTATTGAACGTAAACTGGCAGTGAAGGATAGTACTAAGCTGGCATTTGCAAAACGGAACCCGAACTCTTATTTTGCTTTACTCAACCTGAAGAAAGCAGCTGGTTATTATAATGATACTAAGCAAATTGAGCCTATTTTTAAAGGTTTGAGCCAGAAGTTGCGGAAAAGCCCAGTAGGAGTGGCATTGAGGGAGAATTAGACGATCACCTGGGTTATAAGAAACATAAAACAAGTGACTCCTCCAATGCACGTAATGGCTATACCCAAAAGAAGGTTAAAAGCACCTTTGGAGAAATGGAGATCCAGGTTCCGCGTGACCGTGAGGGCAGTTTTAACCCCATGCTGGTACCTAAGCGGGAAAATATGATAGAGAGGCTGGAAGAGGTTATGATTTCCATGTATGCCAAAGGAATGAGTGTCTCTGATATTCAGGAGCAGATTAGTGAAATATATAAGTTTGATGTCTCCACGAGTGCCATAAGCCGTATCACCTCCCGGGTAGCTGAGGATATCGTAGCCTGGCAGAACCGCCCTTTAGAATCCACTTATCTGATTGTCTGGATGGATGGATGGTATTGTCTTTAAGGGTAAGGGAGAATAGTATGGTAGTGAATAAAACCATCTATATAGCTGTAGGGTTGTGTGTGGACGGTCATAAGGAAGTCTTAGGCATGTGGCTGGGCAAAAACGAGTCCTCTTCCTATTGGCTCAGTGTATTAACCGACATAAAAGCCCGTGGGGTACAGGATATCCTGATTACCGCCACTGATAATTTAAATGGGTTTACCAGTACCATCCGCAGCGTATTCCCTGAATCCTCTACCCAGATCTGCGTGGTACACCAGATCCGTAATAGTATGCGCTATGTGGTCTGGAAAGACAAAAAGGAGTTTTCACAGGATATGAAGGCCATTTACGCGGCCCCAACCAAAGATGCAGCTTTCTTTACCTGGAACTGCAGCAATTTGAGCAGAAATGGGCAGTAAATATGCCTATGCTATCCGCAGCTGGCGGGAAAATTGGGATGAGTTAACCGTTTTCTTTGATTTCCTTATTGAGATCAGGCAAATTATTTATACCACCAACTTAATTGAAAATCTCAATGGAAAGATCCGTAAATACACGAAAAATAAACTTTCTTTCCCTACCGATGATGCAGTGATGAAGTCCGTATATCTGGCATTACGTGAGGTATCAAAAAAATGGACAATGCCTATTAGAAATTGGGGGCATTGTGCTTAATCAATTCTTGATTATTTTTGGGGACAGATTGAAAGTTTAGCTACTTACATTTTCAATCCTCGATTTTCGACTTACACACTTTTCGGGATACTGTCAGTATTTGTAAGAAATCTGGTGAGTAGCATAAGGTTGCATATATGATAAGTTTAGAAAGACGCTTCTGACTTTACGATTTGATCAAACATCTTTTTTGCTTATTGGCATAGTTTTGGTTCTTTTTGGTGTAAAATGTTTTAAAACAAAAAATGACATATATTCAAATTTTTATTTTTATTTCTCTTGTTGTTTTTGAACTAAAAACAAGCTATTTTTGCCCCAAATTTCAATTATGGTTAGGATAAATATGTTAAGATGCTTAACATTTTCTTTAATTTTTATATCACTTCTTCAATCGTGCTCAACTACCAGGCGAAATTTGGTATATTTTAGTAATCTGCCCGATACTACTATGTATTCTGAAGTAGTAAAAAATAGAATTGAACCTAGAATTCAACCTGGAGATGCTTTGGCTATCAAAGTAACAACTTTAAATCCAGACGCTAATATTTTATTTAACAGTGGATCATTACCGATGAATAATCAGTCAACGGGTATCTCGAGTGGCGTGGCAACTACTGCTGTATTACCCGACGGATATATCGTCGATGACAATGGTCAAATCGATTTTCCTATTCTTGGAAAAATTAGTCTAAAAGGACTTACCATGGAGGAAGCCCAAAGGACGATCTCGTCAGAAGTTGGAAAAACGGCCAAAGATCCAATCACTAATGTGAGGATTTTAAATTTTAAGGTTACTGTAATTGGGGAAGTTACTCACCCAGGAACTTTTTCGGTACCAAATAATAAAATTAATGTTTTGGAAGCGCTGGGACTAGCTGGTGATATGACCCCTTATGCTATAAGAAATAATGTAATGGTTATTCGAGAACAAAATGGAAAGCGTTACGTTCAAAGAATAAATTTTAATGATAAAAATACTTTAAATTCCCCATTTTATAATCTTCAACAGAATGATATTGTATATGTTCAACCTGAAAACAAATTAAAAGCACAACAGGCGAATCAAGGTGATTTTAGACTTTGGTCAATAATTCTTTCAGGACTTTCGGTGCTTTCAGTTATTCTTTTGAGGTTTAAATAAATGCTTAATACAATATATTATCCTAATAGTCAAATAAATCATGGTGGGGAATAAATATAAACAACAAGAAGGTTCATTAAATCTAAAAGCAGAACTTCAAAAATATACTAGAAAATGGCATTGGTTTCTTATAGGAGTCCTAGTTTGCCTTTCAAGTGCATTTTTATATCTTAGGTATGCTACTCCGCAATATGAAATTACTACAGAATTGTTAATTCGTGATGACAAGAAAGGGCCTGATATGGGAAGTATGGGAGATGCTGCGAGCGCCTTTGCCGATCTTGATATATTTAAAGCTCATCAAAATATTGATAACGAAATCGAGGTTTTAAAAAGTAAAAGCCTTTTGCAAAGAGTTTTTTCTGAGATGCCTTGGTTACAAACATCTAAGATTATTGAAGGAAATATTAAATCTTCAGAAGTTTATCGATCTACATCACCCATAAATATAAAAATCCTAAAGATGGATTCTTCGGCGTATAAATTAAAGGATCCTATAGAATTAACTTTAAATAATAAAAGAGAGTTCACATTATTTGATGGATTTGGTGGTGATAAGACATATTATTTTGGTGAAACTGTAAGGCGCCCTTATGGTTCTTTTATCATTGAACGAACAAGCAAATTTCATGAAGACCTAGAATTAGAAATCATATTTCATGATTTACGTAAATATGCAGATGAATATAATCAAAAGATTCTCATTGCGGCTGTCAATCAAGACGCAAGTGCCTTGAAGATTACCCTTCAAGATCCTGTTCCTGAGAAAGCAGTAGATATTGTAAATAAGCTTGTTGAACTCTATAATAGAGAAGCAATTGAAGATAAGAACCAGGTAGCTGGAAATACTGTCAAGTTTATTGATAACCGATTAGTGAGTTTAGTAGAAGAGCTGGGAGGTGTTGAGAAAAGAGTTGCTAACTTTAAGGAAAGCAATCAATTAACAGATGTAAGCTCGGATGTTCAGAATTATTTTTCGCAAGCCTCTGATTTATATAAGCAAGTAGAAGATGCAAAACTTAAACTAAGGGTGATTCATTCTTTACAGGAGTATATAAATCAACCAGGAAATGCTTACAATTTGGTTCCGAGTTCATTAGGAATTACAGACCCTACCTTAAATGAATTAGTGAATAATTTTAATGCTTTACAACTTAAAAGAAAGAATCTTTTAATGACTGTGCAACCATCAAATATTCTTGTGAAGAACATTGACTCGGAAATTTCTAGCTTACGTACAAGCCTAAAGGAAAATTTACGCAATATTGAAAATAGTATTTCTTCAACGCAAAGTTCTTTAAATTCGAACTATCAGCAGTTTCAAGATAAGATAAAAGGCACTCCACAGGTAGAAAGAGAACTGTTAGAGATTAAAAGACAGCAAAGTATAAAAGAAGCCTTATATAGTTACCTTTTGCAGAAAAAAGAGGAAGCGCAATTATCGTTAGCTGCAACTATTGCTAATTCCCGTACAATTGTTGATACTGCATCCACTGATAAACCGGTTAGACCCAAGAAAATGATCATTTATTTTGCAGCAATTGTTTTAGGATTAGTTATTCCATTCTGCTCAATATATGCTAGGGATATTCTGGATGATAAAGTTAGGCTTCAAAAGGATATTACAGATAGAACAGAGGCGCCAATATTGGGTGAAATAGTTCATTCTTCAGACAGCAATTTGAACCATAATTTGGTAATTAGAGACAAAGCTAGAACGCCTGTTGCCGAAATGTTCAGGTTAATGAGAAGTAATTTGCAGTTTGCTTCTCTAGACAATAAAAATCAAGTTATTTTAACTACATCCAGTATGTCTGGAGAGGGCAAAACTTTTTTTTGCACAAATTTAGGGGCAAGTATGGCTCTTACAGGCAAAAGAGTTGTGGTATTAGAGTTTGATATTCGTAAACCCAAATTATTAAAAGGTTTAGATATTTCTGTTAAAGCAGGTATAACTAATTACGTAATTGACCACAAAATTTCGGTTAATGATTTAATTACTCCCGTCGAAGCTGTAAGCAACTTATTTGTGATTGGGGCTGGACCTATTCCTCCTAATCCTGCAGAATTAATCCTTAGTCCAAGGATACAAGAGTTGTTTATGGAGTTGAGAAAGCAGTTTGATTATATAATTGTTGATACATCTCCTGTTGGTCAGGTGGCAGATGTTTTTTCTCTTAATAGCTTAGCTGACTCCTGTCTATATGTCGTACGGTATAACTATACATTTAAAGAACAAATAAATATTGTAAATGATATTTATTTAAATAGGAAACTGCATCATTTAATGGTGGTATTAAATGATGCAAAGAAACACAATGCATATGGTTACGGTTATGGATACGGTTATGGATACGGATATGGAGAAAATAAGGAGAAAAGTGCATTGGAACGATTAAAAGGTTTGTTTAAACGGAATTAATGAAACAAGTAGCAGGGTCTTATTTGATAGCTTTTGATTTAAATACAAAGTAAATATAAATATATAATAACAAATGACTTCAACTGATCGAAAAAAAATAGCAATTATTGGTTTAGGTTACGTAGGCCTACCGTTGGCGATTGAATTTTCTGGCTATTTTCCAGTTATAGGTTTTGACATTAATGAAAAGAGAGTTTTAGAGTTAAATCAAGGGAAGGACAGGACTCTAGAAGCTGATATAAAAAAATTAAATGATAGTTTAATTTTAGCTGAACAGAATAACTTTGAGAAAGGTTTAGTATGTTCATCATCACTTGATGTATTGAAGGAGGCAAATGTTTTTATTGTTACTGTTCCAACTCCTATAGATAGATACAATTCCCCGGACCTAGCGCCTTTACTAAAGGCTTCTAAAATGTTAGGCGGCCTTATCAAAAAGGGGGATTTAATCATTTATGAATCAACAGTTTATCCTGGATGCACTGAGGAAGATTGTGTCCCAATTTTAGAGCATGTTTCTGGTTTAAAACTTAATGAAGATTTCTTTGTTGGATATTCTCCAGAAAGAATTAATCCAGGTGATAAAGTCAATACTCTTACAAAAATTAAAAAAGTTACTTCAGGATCTACGGTTGAAGCAGCAGTAGTTGTTGATAACCTTTATAAAAAAATTATTAGCGCTGGAACACACCTTGCTCCAAGTATAAAGGTGGCCGAAGCATCTAAGGCCATCGAAAATGCTCAGCGAGATGTAAATATTTCATTTGTCAATGAGCTCGCGTTGATCTTTGATAGAATTGGGATTGATACTTCCGATGTTCTAGATGCTGCAGGGACCAAATATAACTTTTTAAAATATAAGCCTGGACTTGTTGGTGGGCATTGTATAAGTGTCGACCCTTATTATTTGGCCCATAAAGCGACTCAATTGGGATATCATCCGCAGGTGATTCTTTCCGGGAGAAGAGTCAATGATATGATGGCCCAGTTTGTAGCTAGTAAAGTTGTCAAATTAATGATTCGTAAAGGAAAGACTATTAAAGGCGCTAAAGTATTAATATTGGGGATTACTTTTAAAGAGAATTGTCCAGATGTTAGAAATACTAAGGTCGTTGATATTTTACATGAACTGGAACAGTATGGCATTTCTGTTGATATTTGTGATCCGTTGGCAAATAAGAATGAAGTAAAAGAAGAGTATAATGTTGAAATAAATACAAAAGTCAATCCAGAGATATTATATGATGCAATAATCGTTTCTGTTGCTCACAATGAATTTAAGGGATTTGATTTTAAAAAATATAAAGAGAACAATTCAATTATTTTTGATGCAAAGTCTTTTATTGATAGAAATTTAGTTGATGGAAGACTTTAAAAATATATCATTATAATGAATCATACAATTATTATTACTGGAGGCGCGGGATTTATTGGTTCTCATGTTGTACGCAGATTTGTTAAAAATTATCCCCAGTATAGAATTATTAATTTAGATAAACTGACATATGCCGGTAACCTAAGTAATCTGCGGGATATAGAACGAGAGTTGAATTATGAATTTGTTAAAGGTGACATTGTTGATGTTGATTTTCTGTATAAAATCTTTGCTAAATATACTCCAAATGCAATTATTCACTTAGCCGCCGAAAGCCATGTCGACAGAAGTATTCAATCTCCAATGGAGTTTGTTAAAACGAACGTAATTGGGACTGTCAATTTATTGAATGCTGCAAAAGAATTTTGGAAAGATCATTATTCTGAAAATAGATTTTACCACGTTTCTACCGACGAAGTTTATGGATCGTTAGGCCGAACTGGTATGTTTACTGAAGAAACTCCATATGATCCGCATAGCCCATATTCTGCTTCTAAAGCAAGTTCGGATCATTTTGTTAGAGCTTATCATGACACATACGGTTTAAATACAGTAATATCTCACTGTAGTAATAACTATGGATCTCATCATTTTCCAGAAAAATTGATACCCTTAGCTATTAATAATATAAAAAATAATATCGCTATTCCTATATATGGTAAAGGTGAGAATGTTAGAGATTGGTTGTGGGTTGAGGATCATGCAAGAGCTATTGATTTGATTTTTCACAAATCTGAAGCCGGTGAAACTTATAATATTGGAGGCAACAATGAATGGACAAATATTGCTCTTATTAAACTTTTGTGCAGAATTATGGATAATAAGCTTGATAGATATGAAGGCTCTTCTGAAAAACTAATAACATACGTAAAAGATAGAGCAGGCCATGATCTTCGATATGCTATCAATGCTGATAAGTTAGAGAAAGACCTTGGGTGGAAACCTAGTATAGATTTTGAACAAGGGCTTAAATTAACTGTTGAATGGTATTTGAATAATCAGGAATGGCTAGATACTATTACTAATGGCAGCTATCTTGAGTATTATAACCAACAATATGTAGATCGAATTTAATTAAAGGAATCTTGTAGAAAAAAAATTATGAAAGGGATAATATTAGCAGGAGGATCAGGAACACGGTTATATCCAATTACAAAAGTTGTATCTAAGCAATTGTTACCTGTTTATGACAAGCCGATGATTTATTACCCTCTCTCGGTGTTAATGTTGGCAGGTATTCAAGAAATATTAGTTATATCGACTCCGAGAGATCTGCCTAGTTTTAATGAATTATTAGGTGACGGTAGCCAATTTGGCTTAAAATTACAATATGCTGTTCAAGAAAGCCCTGATGGTCTTGCGCAAGCTTTTTTAATCGGTGAAGACTTTATAAATAAAGACGATGTTTGTTTGGTATTAGGTGATAATATATTTTATGGAGCTGGGTTGCAAAAACTTTTGCTTGATACTGTAAAAACTGTTCAAATTAAAAAAAAGGCTGTTGTATTTGGCTATTACGTCGATGATCCAGAAAGATATGGAGTGGTAGATTTTGATAGAGAGGGGAATGTTCTTGGAATTGAGGAAAAACCAGCTAGTCCTAAATCAAACTATGCTGTTGTCGGGTTATATTTTTATCCTAATTCTGTAGTTGAAATTGCCAAAAATGTTGAACCTTCTAAAAGAGGAGAGCTTGAAATAACCTCAGTAAATCAAAAATATTTAGATGCCAACGAGTTAAAAGTTGAAATAATGAGCCGAGGCTTCGCATGGCTGGATACGGGTACACACGAAGCTTTAACTGAAGCGACAGAGTTTGTAAAGGCTGTGGAAAAGAGAACTGGTCTTAAAATTTCTTGTATTGAGGAAATCGCCTTTAAAATGAAATACATTGATAAAGATAAGTTGGATGATTTATCTAGAACTATGAAAAATAGTAGCTATGGTCAGTATCTATTAAGCATTAATAAATGAGACTGCTTAAGTATTCCGTATGACTACTTTAAAGAAACAGGCGATATCTGGTTTATTTTGGACATTTACTCAGCAATTTAGTGTTCAAGCAATAAATGTAATTGTAGGAATTGTATTAGCTAGAATTCTTGCCCCTTCTGTCTTTGGTTTAATTGGAATGCTTGCTGTCTTTATTGCCGTGGGTACGTCTCTAATGGATAGTGGCATGACATCGTCGTTAATTAGGACTACTCGTGCTGACCAAAAGGACTATTCAACTGTTTTTTTTGTAAATTTAATTTTTAGCGTAATATTTTATTTGATTATTTTTTTATGTGGCCCTCTTATTGCTAAGTTCTATCATCAGCCGATTTTATCTCCCGTGGTTCGCGTATATTCATTGGCATTTATAATTAGAGCGTTTGTTGCTGTTCAGACAACGAAATTAACTAAAGAAATGCGTTTTAAAGAACAAATGTTGATGCAAATACCCTCGACAATTATTGGTGGATTAGTTGGAGTGGTATTGGCTTACCAAGGTTTTGGGGTTTGGAGCTTAGTGACAATGAATCTTTTGCAATCACTAATATTCACAATTCAACACTGGCTTTTTTCTGGTTGGGTGCCAAGTTTGCTGATAGATAAATCAAAATTTAAGTATCATTTTCATTTTGGATATAAATTAACATTTTCAGGATTAATTGATACTATTTATTCGAATATCTATAAAATTGTAATTGGGAAGTATTTTTCAGCAACAGAACTTGGTTATTTTACTCAAGCGCAAAGCCTCCAAATGCTGCCAGTAACCAATATTTCGATTGCTTTAAGTAAGGTTACTTACCCAATGTTTGCAGCATTAAAGAATGATGATATCAAACTTAGGAATGCCTATCGCAAACTATTACATCAAGTTGCCTTTATTGTGGCTCCATTAATGGCAATTGCGATTGTTCTAGCAAAACCTTTATTTATTTTTGCTTTGACCGCTAAATGGTTGCCGGCGGTTCCGTATTTTCAAATTTTATGCATTACGGGTGTTTTGTACCCCTATCATGCATATAATTTAAACATATTAAATGTAAAAGGCAGATCCGATCTATACTTAAAACTTGAAATCATTAAAAAAGCCTTTATTACAGTTGGTGTTGCTGTTTCAATTTTTTACGGTATATATGGTTTACTCATCTTTCAAGTAATTTCATCCATTTTTGCTTTTATAGTTAATACTTGGTATAGTGGGAAATTTATCAATTATCCAGGATACAAACAGATTATTGAAGTTACCCCAATTATTTTGATTGCCGGCTCAGTTGGGCTTATGACGTTCTTATTAAATAAATATTTTATTTCCGATAGGTATTTTCCAAACATTGTTATTATTTTGTTATTGACTTCTATTTATTTAATATTGTATTTCTTTTTGTCTAAGATTTTTAGAATATCAGCTTTACAAGAGCTTAAACTTTTAATTTTAAAACAATGATTCCAGTTTCAAAACCTTTTTTACCGCCTCAATCTGAATATAATAGTTATCTAAATGGTATTTGGAATAGGCAATGGTTAACAAATATGGGGCCTCTAGCAAGTGAATTGGAAATTAAGTTGAAAGAGTTCTTAAAACTTGATCATTTGTTGTTTGTATCAAATGGTACGATAGCGCTGCAGATGGCAATTAAAGCGCTAAATTTAAGAGGTGAAATTATTACCACACCTTTTTCCTTTGTTGCTACGACCAGTTGTATAGTTTGGGAAAATTGCACTCCGGTGTTTGTTGATATTGATCCTAAATCTTTAAATATTGATGCCGGTAAAATTGAGGATTCAATCACTGAGAATACTTCAGCAATATTAGCCACACATGTTTATGGTAATCCATGTGATGTTGATCAGATAGAAAAAATAGCAAAAAAATATAATATTAAAGTGATTTACGATGCTGCACATGCCTTTGGGGTTATGTTGAGAGGAAAGTCGATCTTTGAATATGGCGACATTTCAACATGTAGTCTCCATGCAACAAAGCTTTATCATTCTGGTGAGGGAGGGTTAATAATAACAAAGAATAAAGACATCCTTAAAAAGTTATCATATATCAGAAATTTTGGATTTAATGGTCCCGAAGACTTTGCAGAACTTGGAATCAATGGTAAAAATTCAGAATTCCATGCGGCAATGGGACTCTCAAACCTTCCATATGTTAATGAAATTATCGACAAAAGACGTTTTTTAACAGAAAGGTATATGAAAAACCTTCAAAATGTAAAAGGGGTGATTCCTATTTGGAATTTAGATGCTTCTAAAAATTATGCCTATTTTCCTATTGTCTTTGAAACAGAAGATTTATTATTGGCATGTGTTGATAAATTGAAGAAGAATGAAATTTATGCCAGGCGTTATTTTTATCCGTCTTTGTCAAGCTCATTACCTTATGTTGATAAAAAGGATTTATCGATTACAGAAGATGTTGCAAAACGCGTCGCTTGCTTGCCACTATATTTTGATTTATCTCGTGAAGAAGTCGATTTAATTTGCCGATTAATTTTAAGAATACAAAACAACTAATGGAAAAAAAATTCAATATATTGGTGTTCCCTTGTGGCTCTGAAATTGGACTTGAGATACATAGGTCTTTAATATATTCAAGACATATAAAGCTCGTTGGTGCAAATAGCGTAGATGATCATGGGCGATATATATACGAAGATTATATTGGAAATGTACCATTTGTAGACGATGAGGGCTTTTTGGCGCATATAAAGGAGATTATAATTTCTCGCGATATTGACGCGATTTATCCTACAATGGATTTTGTAATTAACTCTTTAAAGCTTTGCGAAAATGAACTTGGCTGTAAAGTAATTGCTTCACCTGCAGAAACGACTACAATTTGTAATTCAAAAACTTTAACCTATGAGCTATTATGTGATAGTATTAATTGTCCTAGATTATATCATTCAATTCAAGATATAAATAAATATCCAGTATTTATGAAGCCAGATGTAGGGTATGGATCGAGAGGAGCAAAAAAGATAAATAGTCTGTCAGAAGCTGAAAATCAGCTAAAAGATTTCCCTAATTCTATTATATTGGAATACTTGCCTGGTGCCGAATATA